>DASWLZ010000016.1:0-150256 GCA_036399975.1 Allosphingosinicella sp. | reverse complement strand
CGTCGCCCTGGTCGAGAGCGACCTCGACCCCCCTGCACTGCTCGCCCGCCTCAAGCGGATCGAGCGGGACTTCGGCCGGCGCGGCGGGCGCCGCTGGGGACCCCGGGTGCTCGACCTCGACATCGTGCTGTGGTCGCATGGCGCCTGGGCCGGGGACGGCCTCATCGTCCCCCATCCGGAATTCCGGCGGCGCGGTTTCGTGCTCGAGCCTCTCGTTGAGGTGGCGCCGACCTGGCGGGACCCGATCACCGGGGCGACGGTGAGGCAGCTGCATTATCGGCTGCGACGGCGACGCGCCCCCTGACCGTCAGATCACCGCCGGCTAAGCCCCTTCTCGAACTTGTTCTCCCGGCGCCGGCCGACCATCAGCCCGCTCTCCAGCCGGACGCAGAGCGCCGCGTAATAATCCGACAGGAACTCGCGGTCGTTCCCCCATTCGTCGATTCCGGCCTTGTCGCGGATGGTCCGGGCGACGGTGGCGATCGAATCCTCGCGTCCGGCTCGAAGCACGTCCTCTAGCGTCTGGAGCTCGTAGACCCCGTAGAGGTTGAGCGCCGCCTCGGTGAACGTCCGTCGCGGCCCCTCGACCCCCCGGACGAGATCGGCGCCGAGCGACGCCCCGACGGCCCGGACCACCCAGGTGCCTGCGACGAGGTCTCCGATCCGCAGCCGGTCGCGGTTGAAAAGCGGAAAGAACAGGAAGATCCCGCTCCAGACCAGTGCGAAGATCACGAGCAGGGCGTCGGCGGTTCCTTCGGCGGTCTGCTGGAAGAGGAAGGACAATGGGAGGAAGACCTCGATCTCGCGCATCGCGTTGCGGGCGATGACCGCCCCGCCGGTGAGCCTGGCGCCGTCGCGGGCGACGACTCGAAGCCCCATCATCCTCTTGCCCGGAGTGGCTCCCCGGCCGCCCATCTCGAACAGGGAGAACCAGCCGTTGCGAAGGACGAAGAAGCCGAGCAGCCACAGGATCAGGGTCAGCTCCGCCTTCGAGGCCAGAGCCAGGAAGGCGAGTGCGACGGTCATGACGAGCAGGATCGTGACGATCATCAGTGCGTCGAGGACGAAGGCCCCCGCCCGGGCGCCGGCGGTTCCGAGCTCGAGCTGGAGATCGACTCCCTCGGGCGTGACGAAGCGGCGCCGCATCGAGGCCGGGCCGGACCCGCTACCGCGCATCGACGAGCCCTTCGCGCCGCCGTCGAGGCATGTAGAAATAGGCGAGCCAGCCGGCGAGCATCGCGGCTCCGATCGAATAGCGCGAGAAGTCGTCGACGACCGTCTGCCGCCCGATGCCCTCGAGCAGGCCGGCCACCGCGAGCATCAGCACGGTTCCCGCCATGGCGAGCGCGGCCGGCCGCCCGGCTCGGACCGCGGCGTCGGTTCGGCTGTCCCGGCCGGGGAAGGCGATCGCAGTCCCGATCCGCATTCCCGCGGCGCCGGCGATGTTGATCGCGAACAATTCGGTCGTTCCGTGGATAGCGATCCAGCCGCCGAGATTGAAGGCCAGCCCCTTGGCGGCGAAGACCGCGAAGAAGGCGCCGAGCATCAGTCCGTTGTAGAGGATGAGGAGGACGGTCGGCACCGCGAAGGCGAAGCCGAGCGCGAAGGCGAAGATCGCGATCTGGCTGTTATGGGTGAACAGATAGGCCGCGAAGGTCGCCAGCATTCCGTCGCCGCTGTCGTAGAGCGTCCGTCGCAGGCTCTCGGCGCTGGCGGACGGGTCCCGCCCGCCGGCGAGCGATTCCGGGATGATCCCGAAGAACCAGCTCGGATCGCTCCGCACCAGGAGGAAGGCGACCGTTGCGCTGGCGAGGGTGAGAAGGACGCAGACCAGGGTCTCGCGCCAAAGCGCCTGCACCGCCTCGGGCCAGCCTCGGGCGAAGAAGTGGCCGAGCTGCCGCCACGCCGAGGTCTGGACCCCGTAGATCTGGAAATAGGCGCGGGTCGAGAGCTGCTCGAGATAGTGGATCAGGCCCCGGTCGAGCGAGGTGTCGCGGGCCACGGCGAGCGACGACAGGGTCGTCCGGTAGAGCAAAGGCAAGGCGAGGATGTCGTCGTCGGAAAGCGCCCGGATCGACCTCTTCTCCATCCGGCTCACCAGCCGCTCGAGCCGCTCCCAATCCCCCTCGTGCGCGGCCCGGAAGCGGCTGGCGTTGACGAGGGCGGTGCCGCTCTCGACGATTGCGGAGACGCCTCCGGTCACAGCAGGTTCCTCCGCTTCAGATCGATATAGCCCGCGACCAGCCGCTCGCCGACCTTGTCATATTCGCTTTCGATGACGTGCACCCCAAGATGCTGAAGGCGGGTCAGCGCCAGCCGGCGGTCGCGGATGAGAGCCGCTGCGGTGACCGCGCGGGTGACGTCCTCCGGCCGTTGCGGCCTGGCGTCGGCAATCGCCTCCAGCTCCTCGTCGCGCAGAACGACGACGAGCAGCAGGTGGGTCTCGACCATCCGCCGCGCCGCCCGGACCATGAAGCCGGCGGAGGTGAGATCGGTGAACTCGGTGAACAGGACGATCATCGAGCGGCGGGTCAGCCGGGTCGCGAGGGTGGTCAAAGCGAAGGTGTAGTTGGTCTCCTCGCCGCTATAGTCGATGCTGGCGGCGAGGCGCTGAAGCTCCGGGAAGGCGGCCGAGCCGGAGATCAGCCCGCTTGCGATCCTCGGCCTCGAATCGAAGGCGTGAAGCGCCACCCGGTCGCCGAGCTTCAGCGCGACCCAGCCGGTGAGAAGCATGGCCGAGACCGCCCGGTCGACCCGCGGCAGGCCGCCGACCGGCTCCGACATCTGCCGGCCCCCGTCGATCGCGAAGACGATCTGGTTGTTGCGCTCGCTGCGGAATTCCTTGGCGTGAAGCTTGAGGTGCCGCGCCGACTGCTTCCAGTCGATCGCCCTCCGGTCCATGCCCGAGCGATATTCGACGAGGGCGTCGAAGTCGGTGCCCTCGCCCCGATTGATCTGGGCGATCAGCCCCTGGAGCGCATGGCGCTGGAAGACCTGGGCGCCGCGCTCCTGAACCGCGCGCACGTCCGGCATGATCAGAACGCTCGAATCGACATCGATCCGTTTCTGCCGCCAGGTCAGGCCGAGCGGCCCCCGCCAGCGCAGCCACAGACGCTCGATCCGGCCGGTGCCGCGCCGGGCCATCAGCAGTGGCAGGAGCGCCGCGCCGCGGCCCTCCTCGAGCGCTATCCACAGCCGCCCGTCATCTTCGGCCGAGATGAGCGGATTGACCGCCACCGCCACCTCCGCCCAGGCCGGCGGCCGAGTGCCCTTGAGAGCGACGGTCACCACCGCCTCCACCGTCGCTCCGACATAGGCGGTGCCGGGCGCCTGCAGGCCCGCTTCGCCTCGCCGGGAGGCGGTGAGCGCATCAGCCAGCGCGAGGAGCATCACCGCCACCGGCCAGCCGAGCCCGACATACCATCTCTCCGGCATGGCCGCCGCGACGATCAGGGTGAACGGCACCCCGGCTGCCGCGGCAAGCACCGCCGAGCGCGTCGGATAGATCAACGCGGCGCCTCGATCGTCTCGATGATGTCGGTCACAACGTCCTCGACCACCCGGCCGTTGATCTCGGCCGCGGGGGAGAGGATCAGCCGGTGGCGGAGCAGGGCCGGAGCCAGGGTCTTGACGTCGTCGGGGATAACGAAGTCGCGGCCGTCGAGCGCCGCGCGCGCCCGGGCCGCTCCGGCCAGCATCGCGCCCGCCCTTGGGCTTGCACCGGTCTCGAGGTCGGCGACGTCGCGGGTGCCCCGGATCAGGGCGGCGATATAGTCGATCACCTCGTCGACCAGCTTGACCTCGGCGACCGCGGCGAGAGCCGCTCCGATGGCGGCGGCGTCGGCCCGGCGCTCGACCCCCCATTGCCGGGGCTCCATCGCCGTCTGGCTCGCGCCGTGGGTGGCGATGATCCGCCTCTCCTCCTCGGCGGACGGGTAGTCGACCGTCTGCTTGAACAGGAAGCGGTCGAGCTGGGCCTCGGGAAGCGGGTAGACGCCCTGCTGCTCGATCGGGTTCTGGGTCGCCACCACCATGAACCGATCGGAGAGCGGCAGGCTCTCGCCGTCGATGGTGACGGTGCGCTCCTGCATCGCCTCGAGCAGGGCGGCCTGGGTCTTGGGCGGGGTACGGTTGATCTCGTCGGCGAGGAGCAGCTCGGTGAAGATCGGCCCCCTCGTGAGGGTGAAGGTCGAGGTCTGGAAGTTGAACAGATTGGCGCCGATGATGTCGCCTGGCATCAGGTCCGGAGTGAACTGGATCCGACCGAATTCCAACCCGACCGCCCGGGCGAAGCTGTGCGCGATCAGGGTCTTGGCCGTTCCCGGCGGCCCCTCGAGCAGGACATGGCCCCCCGCGAACAAGGCGACGAGCATCAGGTCGACGGTCGCCTCCTGCCCCACCACGGCCTTCGCCACCTCGCCGCGGATCGACGCCGCCAGTTCCTGAACCTGAGCTACGCTCACCCTTTTTTCTCCCATTGCCATTGATGCAGCGCCTGCGCCGCCGCGAGCAGCTCCTCGCGGCTCCGCGCCTGCTCCGCCGCCGAGGCGAGCGCGGAGAATCGTCCCCGCCCTTCGAGCCTGTCGAGATAATCGTTAATCGCCGTGTCGCGAAGCTTGGCCGGCACCGCGAACACGGTCACCGCTTTCTCGCGGATCATCTCCGCATAGCGCCCGCCCAGGGCCGCCTCCCGCCGCGCCTGGCGGACCAGGGCGGCGGCATTGTCGATCAGGGCCGCCTTGCCGAACGCGATCGCCCGCTCCGGCCGGATCGGGGCGCCGAAGCGGGCGATCGCCTGAAGGGCGGCGAGGAGCAGGGCGACCGCGATCGCCAGGGTGGCGGCCAGGAAGGGCGGGTCGAACATGAGCTTGAGCGGGCTCCGGGCCTGGCCGAGGCCGTTCAGGGTCACGTCGAACACGATCGAGCCGGGATCGGTCGAGTTGAGGAAATCGAGCATCGCCAGGGCCGCTCCCGCCTGGCGCCGGTCGGCCATGCCCCGGTTCGAGAGGAGATCGGGATCCGAGAGCAGGTACAGGGGCTGGCCCTCGAACTGGATGAGGACCGCCCGGCCGGCGGGGTCGGTCACGATCGGCGTGAAGCCCCGGCCGCTGACGGTCTGCAGCGCGCCGGGCGAGGTGAACCGCATGTCGGGCGGAGCATGCTCGATCGTCGTGCGAAGGGCGGTGCCGCCGCTGCTATGGCGCTCAACCCTCAGCGGCCGGTCCGGGGCGAGGGTCCTGGCCGGATCCCAGGCCGGCTTCAGGCCCTGCGCGCGGACCCAGCCAGCCCGGGCGGGATCCGCCTCCGTCTGCCACTTCGGCATCACGATCAGGGTAGGCTTGCCCGATCGCCGCCCGAGCACGGCGGTCATGTCCCTGAGGCCGCTTTCCGGAGTCAGCACGACCAGGTCCTCGGTCCCGAGCAGCTCCTCGTTTCGGACGATCAGCGGGTTTCGCCCGGTGGCGCCGGCGAGCTGGACGATCCCGCTGAACCCGGTCGCGGCGTTCGACAGGGCATGGGCGCCGCCGTTGCGGCCGGAGCGCATGTCCGGCCCATAGGCGCCAAGGACCAGCATCGCGGCGAAGGCGAGGACCCCGATGACGACGATCAGCAGGATCGTCGCCGGCCTGAAGGCCCCTTCTGAGTCGGCCGCGGGCTTGAGGGCGACGTCGCTCATCCGCGCCAGGCCCCCGGCGTCACCAGGTCGGCATAAGCGGATCGGGCGGCCGTCCAGTCCGAGGCCTCGACGGGCCTGCCGCCGAACAGGCTTCGCTCGACCAGCTCCGCGATCCGGGCGAACAGGCTCCGCGCCGGCGCCGGCAAGGCTTCCGCGGCGGCGAGCTCGCGGCTGGTCAAGGCCGGCCGGACCAGCCTTGGCCGGCGGCGGGCGATATCCTCGATCGATCGGAACAGGAGATGATGGACGGCCTCGGCGTAGCGGCCCTCGGCGGCGAAGGCGTCCGCCTCGCGAAGCCACGAGCGCGCCGGGGCGGCCTCAGGCGACCATGTCTCCTCCTCCGGCGGGACCTCGACGGAGACCGCCCGCCGGCGGCGCGGCAGCCGCCATTCGCCGTCGCGAAGACGGACGTAGACCATCCAGGCGAAGGCGGCTGCGGTCGCCGCCAGCACCGTCCACAGCAGGATCTTGGCATAAGGCGCGTCGGGCATGAAGCTCGAGATCCAGCCGAAGAAGCGCTTCACCGGGTCGAGCACATCCCCGAGCCACTGGAAGAAGTCGCGAAGCCATTGCGGCGGCTGGGGCGGCGGCGGCGCCGGCTGCAGGCTGAACTGGATCGACGGATCGGCCTTCAGCGCGTCGTGCGCCGCCGCCAACCCGTCGGCGGCGCCCGCCGCGTCCTCAGCCTGCTTCGAGATTTGACCCCTCCCGCTCGCCCATCGCGGCCGAGGCGAAGAATTAGACGATGCCCGGCCTCGCGCAACGTCAAAATGCTCGCCTGGAGGCTGGGTCTCGAAGCAAGGCTCGCAGTTGACCCGGTACCGGCCCGCTCCTAGGGGAAAGGCCCGTTGGGGCCCTTAGCTCAGTCGGTAGAGCAACTGACTTTTAATCAGTAGGTCGCTGGTTCGAACCCAGCAGGGCTCACCATCCATCTTTCGATCATGTCTGGCCCAGCTGTAAATCCGACCATAAGCTGTCATTTTCTCGGGCATAAGCTGTCATTTTGGCCTGTAGGACCGCTCGGCGGGGCGAGCCCCTTCCGAGTAAATCACCAACTTCTGACCGGGCGGATAGGCTCTAACTTCGGCGGCCCCGAATCACTCGGGGCCGCCTGGCGGCATTCCAATCATCGTCATTCGACATATGGCTCTTCGCCGCCAACTCGTCTTCTTACCGGGAGTCGCCAGAGCCATACTCAATCAAACGCTCAAGCCTTTTTTTTTAAAAGTAGACAGCAACGTCACTATCGCAACGACCGCCGACACAACACCTGACAGATCGCCAACCCAGTCCATGCGAAGATAATGCCGCCGGTCTAGCGACAGAGTCAATCTACGCCACAACCTCAGAGGCGGTTTCTCCCCCTTTTGGTGTGGGGAACACGAAATTAACCGGCACGGCCGTACCCGACTATTCCATTCACTTTGCGCGAAGCTAAAGATGAGAGGAAAGCCGGGTGGTCGACCGTCAGTTCCTGGATCTGCAACCAAGCGAAACTCCACTGAGGAAAATCAACATCCGGTCAGCGAACCGGATGACCGGCTTCATCGTTAGCCGCCTGCGACCAGGCGTCTGCATTGACCACGAATCGGAGAACGAAGCCGCCTTCATCATCCGCGCGGAGCTCGACCCGCGCGTCACCGCGATTTATGAGCAGCCGCTCGAGCTCATCTATCGGGACGCCTCTGGCATCCGGAAGGCCTTCCCCGACTTCTGCATCACCGTCGACGACCGGGTGGAGTGGCACGAGGTCAAGGAAGACGACAAATACGCCGACCCCGAGGAGCAGGAACGGCATCTGTGGATCGCTCGCGAATTCGACCGCCGCGGCCATCGCTACAGCATAACGCTTAGAAGCCAGCTGCGCGCCCAGCCCGAGTACCGCCACCTCAATGGCGTCCTGCGACGCCTTCATACCAAAGTCGGCCCGGAACTCTGGTCTAGAATGGCAGCTGCGATGGCGCACCAGCCAAAGCTCATCAGCGACCTTCTTCGAGAAACAGAGCGCTTCGGCGCGACCTTCGAGACGGTCCTGGCCCTCATCTGCAGCCGCAAGCTCTGCGCCGACATCGCCCGCGGCGTCACCGAGGAAACGACCGTCTACCCGGCCGGAACGGTCAAATTCCCTAGGTTAATCCCCTTCACCTCGCCGCTGGAGGGCCGCCGCTGATGCGCTACGACCTCACCATCGCCACCAGGTTCATCCACCTCGGCCTCAACTACCGCTACGAAGCCCGGCGCGGCGACGAGGTGGACTGGGTGCACGACCCGACCAACCAGCGCCTCACACTCACCGACGAGCAGATCGCCGAACTCGTCGCCGAGCAAGGGGCACGCCTCGTCTGCGACGCCGGGCGAACAAAGCATCCAGAGATCCCAGAACCGATCATCGACCTCGAGAGTCTCTCGGCCAAAGAGCTGGCCGAGCTCCAGCGCAAATGGGAATACGCCCAGGACCTCAGCAAAACAGTGCCCGCGTGGCGCGCCCCCAGAGCACAGGTGGACGCCGCCATTCTTGAGACTGCCAAGCGCCTGGACGATCCCTTTCCGCCGCACCGCCGGAGCGTCCGGCGGTGGCAAGAGAGGCTTGGAAGCCGTCCTTACCTGGGCCGGCTCCTCGATCGACACTACGCAAAAGGTAACCGGAGCGATCGACTAGACCCGGAGGTCCGCGAAGTCGTCGAGCGACTTATCGACCAGCGCTATCTAAAGCGCCCGCCAATCTCGGTAATCACCCTGCAAGCCTTCGTGCGGGTCGAACTGCGCTAGATCAATATCCAGCGCGCCTCGGACGACCAGCTCCCCACGCCAGGCCTGGACGCCCTGGGCAGCTCTATCGAAGCACGAGATCCCCGCACGGTTCATGCCGCTCGTCACGGTGAAGAAGACGCCCGCCAGATGTACGATGGCGTCGAATTGCAGGAGGATCCAGAGGCGCCGCTCGATCTCATCGAGATCGACCACACCGTCGCCGACCTTTTCGTCGTAAGTGACGGAATGCGTATCCCGATCGGCCGGCCGACGATCGCCATGGCCGTCGACCGCTGCACCCGAATGCCGTTCGGGCTCTACATCGGCTTCGAACCCCCCAGCGTGCTCACCGTAATGCAGTGCCTCAAGAACGGTATCCTTCCGAAGACCTATATCAGGCGAACAGTCGAAGCCGGCGAATGGACCATCCAGAACGACTGGCCCGTATTTGGGATGCCGCGCGGCCTCCTCTTCGACCGCGCCCTCGAAAACGTCGGCCACGACATCAGACGGAACGCGGCCGGTCTCGGCATCACCCGCGTTCGCTTCGCCAAACGAAAGACGCCCAGGCACAAGGGCGCTATCGAGCGCTTCTTCCTCACGCTCAATAAACGACTGCTTCACGAACAGCGAGGGACGACCTTCAGCAACGTCATGGAGCGCAAGGATTACGACGCTGAGAAGAACGCGATCATCACCCTCGACGAACTATACGAGCAGGCTCATCGGTTCCTCGTCGACATCTACCCGCGCAGACGCCACGGCGGCATCCGCGACGTCCCCTATCGCCGCTGGAACCAGTTGACCCAGCGCTATCGGATCGATCCCCTTGCCGACCTGCAGGAACTAATCCCCTACTTCGGCCGCACCTTCCACGCCTCGCTCCAGCGCGAAGGCGTCAGGTTCAAACATATCGTCTACAACAGCGAGGAACTAGCCGTACTCCGGCGCTCACCCGCTTTCGTTGAAGCCGCCGGCGAGAAACCGCACCTCACCGTCCAATACGATCCCGCTGATCTGGGCAGTGTCCGCGTCTATCTCCCCCACCGCAAGCGATACCTCCTGGTTCAAGCCGTCCCCAAGTGGCGTGACTATGCGGACGGGCTGTCCTTGTGGGAGCACAGAACGATCCTCCGCTTTGAGCGAGAACGGTCAAAAGCAGCGATCGAACCTGACACCCTGGCTGAAGCCATGGTCGCTCTGGTCACGAAGATGGACACCGCTATCGGGGGCAGGCGATCAGGCAAGAACCGCAAGAAGGTGGCGCGCCTGACCGGTCAGGGCCGTATTTCTCCTGCCGGCGACGATACTGCCACTACACCCAAGAACAGCACACACGGCCGGCAGACCCGCCTGACCAAAGCGTCGAACGAGAACCGCCCCCTGGCCGAGGCCGCCGCAACTCCCGTCCCCGAGCATAGGCCCAGGCGAATTAAAATCATCTCCGCAGCTGAGCCCTACGAGCCATGAGTAAACGCACAGGCCCCTGGGTCGACCAGGATCCCTCTTTGCGACGGCGGATCGCGAACGGCATCTTCGTGGAACGCAAAGAATGTCAGGAGGTCATCGCCAAGCTGAACCTCGTGCGCAGAAACATGCTTGAGGGCGCCGAGCCAACCAGCATCTCCGTCGTCGGGAAGGCTGGTGTCGGCAAAACCAGACTCCTTAGGCAATACTGCGACAGCAATCCCCCCATGGAAACGGTCGAGAACGGTTGCATCGTCCGCACGACACCGGTCCTCTACATCTCTCTTCGGGCAGATATCACAGTCAACGAAGTCGCCCGCCAGGCACTCATCGAGCTCATGGGGCCACGCGCCCCGCGAGGGCTTCATGACCGAAAAGACATATTCGTCGAGCAGCTCGAGCTTCGGCGAGTCGAGCTCCTCATCTTCGATGAGGCCCAGCATACTCTCGACCGAGGCGCCGAGAAAACGCAGTCCAAGACTCGCGACTGGATCAAATCGCTAAGCAAAGACACGAACATACCGATGGTCCTCGCCGGAATGGCGTCGATCAACCCGATCGTCGACGAGGACGAACAAGTCGAACAGATCACCCCGTATCGTTTCGAGCTGGGCCGGTTCAGTTATGACAGCGCCGCGGAACAGCGAGGCTTTTCGACATTCCTCAAGGACTTCGACGCGTGCCTTCCATTCGACGAACTCTCGCTGCTTGGCGAACCGGATCGCGCACGCCGCCTCCACCTCGCCACGGGAGGCATCCTGCGCCCGCTCTGCCAAATCCTCCGGGTGGCGGCCGCCAAGGCCATTGAGGAGCGCGCGCGCTGCATCCGCGACGGCGACCTTTCCTACGGCTTCGATGAAATTCGACCCCGCAGCGGCTGCGCGCACAACCCTTTCGAGGAGGACGTATGAGCGTCGTCGCGAACGGCGGACGCCCGTCGCTCCTCTCGCATGTCCCGACGCCTCTCCCAGCCGAGCATGTTGCCGGTTATTTGCGCCGCCTCGCGACCCTGAATCGAATGCCGAGCCTGCGATCGTTGACGAAGCTGCTGGACATCGTCTCTCTTAATCCCCGCAGCTTCGACGCAATGTGGGTCCGTCTGGCCGATGGCCTCGGCGTAACTCCACAATTCATCGAAGAGTTACGCTGGCCAGTTCCAGCCGACACCCCGCGCCGCTGGATGATGTTCCTCGGCCAAGAGGTCCACGAGAGCTATCTCCACCTCAGTGTCATGCGCCTGTGCACTCGGTGCGTCGACGAAACGGAATCCCTCGACAGCCTCTGGTCGCTGAAGCATGTAACCGCATGTCACCGTCACCAGCGGCGCCTGCGCGAGGCCTGCCCGGGCTGCGGCAAAGGACTCAAGCTCCACAGCCACTTTTGCTGGACGTGCACCGAATGCGGCAGCGACTTTCGCGACGGCCCGGACGAACCTGCTGACGAGCATGAGGTCAGGATCGCCTCGGGACTTGCCGCGGCGATCACCAACGAACGCCTGCCCGCAGCCGTCGCCGAGCGCTTTCCGCCGGCCTGGCACAGCGGATCTCTCCAGGAGCGTCTGACGACAATTGAATATCTTGGCCGCCTGGTCCGGCTGAGCGCCGACGACACCATTCCCGCTCGGCTAAGACGCGAGTACCTCCTCATTGCCGTAGACCCACATGTTCCCGTAGAGGACCTGCGCGAGAGGACACGAGTCGCGGCCGCTATCTTAAGGCGCTGGCCAGAGGCGTTCGAGGAATTGCTCGAAGCGCTCATCGACCGCAATCCGACGCCGACCACATCGAATCCGCTACTGCGCCGGTTCTCCACAGCCGCCGGTAGCTACGCTGTCCGCGGACTGAAGAGCAGAACCGGGGAGGACATGTCCCTCCTGTCGACGGCTCGTCTCGACTTCCTCCAAAGACGGCTGAACTACCGTCCTCGCGGACGGAATCTCCTGCACCGGTTTGCGGCTGGCGGCGAAGATAACAGAGCCGCCGGCTCGAATATTCTTTCATCCACTCGCGTCGAGCAGCTGTTGAGCACCAACGAAACCGGGCTCAAAATGCTTCAGAAAGCCGAGGCCATCCAGCCGCTGAACCTGCGCACAAGATTGCTCGCGTGGAACGGCGACGACATCGAAGCTCTCCAGGCTCGGTTATCGGCGCTCCCGCCTCTGCCTCGTTCAAAAGCCGGGCTCGTATCGCCTGTAATCGTCTCCAGGACGCAGAAAATGTCCCGCTATTACCCGGCTCATAGCCTGTGGCGAGACATCCTCTCTGGAACCCTCCCGGCATTCTCCGACGGGCCGACGCTGGACCGAGTTTGGATCACAAGGTCCGACTTCGACTACATGATATCCATTCACCACCTGCGGCATTGGATTGAAGACCAAGCCTATCGCGAGCTTCAATATTTCAACCCCCATGCAACCCGGATCTGGGGCCGCTGGGGCGCTACACTCTGCGCGAGGCGATGCAGCTCGTCGCCGCGGGCGAACTCGAGTGCATCTACGCTAAATATCGAGTCAACGGTTCATGGGAGGCGCGCCGGTTCCGCGTCTGCGACCTGGTTCGACACATCCAAGCAGTAATCGGCCCATGGCATTTCGATCTCGACGTTCCAGGAGATCCCCTCCGCCTGGACGCTACCGCGCTCGGCTGAACCTCACCCCGACTAACAACACCAACGCATCCTTGGCCTCTCCCACCTGCCCTTTGAAGCTCCGACTGGGAGGAAACCCAGCGGCTTCACGGACACGCCGGCCATGCCGGCCCAGGAGGTGCAAGTGGACCATGACCGCCATTCCAGCCGAGAAATCACACGCGAAGGCCCCCGCGGCCAGAAGATCGACGTACATCGCCTGAAGGACAGCATCCGTCTCAGCGACGTCGTCAGCCGCTATACTAAGCTGCGAGCCTCAGGCCGCAGCCAAATCGGCCTTTGCCCTTTCCATGAGGACACGGATCCGAGCCTCGTCGTGACCGACGAGCTCGGTGTCTTCTACTGCCACGGATGCCGGGCCCACGGCGACGTCATCGATTTCGTGCAGGCGATCCAAAACTGCCACTTCATGGACGCCGTACGATTTCTCCTGGCAGCAATTCCGGCCATCGACATTCCACGAGCGCGGGAGCGGATCCGAAAAATCGACCGCGCAAAGCGCGCCCTCGCCAGCGCCTACGCCAGATGTCAGTGGCACGACGCCCGGTCGATTAAAGGCACGCCGGCGGAGACCTACCTGAGGAACCGCGGCATCACCTGCGCTATTCCAGCAAGCCTTCGGTTCGGCATCGTGCCGCCGTGGATAGATCTCATGACGGGCAAAAAGAGTCGGCCGCTACCCGCCCTAATCGCGGCCTGTCAGCGTCCCGACGGCAAGGTGGCCGGCGTCCAACGCATATTCGTCCAGGCGAATGGCGCACGAGCGTCACTGCCGCGGCCCAAGCTCAGCCTCGGCGCCATTAAAGGAGGAGCTCTGCGGCTCGGTGCCGAGGGTCCGGAGATGATCCTATGCGAAGGCCCGGAGGACGGCCTTACGCTCCACCAAATGATGCCAAGCACCCCAGTCTGGGTCTCGCTCGGCTCAGGCAATATCCCGTTCCTGGAGCTACCGCCCGCAGTCAAACGGGTGCTCGTCGCCGGCGACAACAACCCGGCTGGCCGAACGGCAGCGCAGGACGCGTGCAAGACATTCCTCGCGCAGGGCCGCCAAGCGGCACCAATCTTTCCGGCCCCGGAGTTCGAAGATTTCAACGACCAGCTCCGCGGCATCCGCAAGCCGGACCAACAGCAGTGAGAGTTCCCATCGAAGGATGGTGAAGATGAAAGCGATTGCCAGTAGCCGCCGAGGTGGCGCTCCATTGAGACAGGTGGGCCTGATCCCCGGGCTCGAGCGCCTGGTGCCGGGCACCCACGATCCGCGTCGCCTGGTCCGGTCAAGGTTCGGTACCTTCAAGCTGCCCGTCCGTTTCCACGGCCGGGAGGTCGCCCTGGTCGAAAATGGCGCCCTACTCGGGCCCTAAACGAACTCAGCTGTTTCGATCGGCCGCCAAGCCTGGCCGAAGGCTCAGACGTCGACCTCATCCGGCAGCTTCGCGATGAGCTCGCGGAATACTTCTTCGGGATCCGCACCCAGAGCCTTCATGATCGCATAGAATTGAATCACGTCGACGCGACGCTCGCCTCGCTCCACCATCGACATGTACGGCTGCGGCCTCTTCAGGCGCCGGGCCAGCTCCGTCTGGGTGACACCAGCGCGCTTCCTCGCGTCGATCAGCACCTCGAGCAGTATTTTGTAAGGCTCGGTGTGGGTCGATCTGGCCACGCGCACCCGTTTCCGGAGGTTGAACGGGCGCTTCCACTACACACCGGCTAAGGGTATATCGCTTTCGAGATAGTTCGAATCGACCCGAGAGCGGTCGCGACCCCTCCGCGGCCCAGCTCCCAGGTGACTCCGGGGGATGATCAATGAAGCCGATATCGATTGCAACAATGGCCCTAGCGGTGCTCCCGATGCTCCTCGGCCACTCATCAGCCGGTGCAGCGGAGACTTCCCGACCAACCGTCAGCGCCGCCCTACTCGCGGCCCCGTGGAGCATCGCCGGCATCCGTCTCGGCATGACCCCCAGACAGGTCGCGGACGCGGTGAAGAGGGCCGGGTACGTGCTCGACTTCCGCCACATGGGACGCTCCTGGCAGGGAGAGGTGTCCGACCAGGTCTACCTTCTGAGAGATATCCGAATCCCCACAGGCGCCGACGTCGTCCGCAAGGAGGACTACAAGAAGGGCCAGGAAGATATCCAGGTCATCTATGCCGTGAGCCCCGCAGGACCGTACGCGTCGCGCGTTACTTTTCGAATCGACTCGGACGCCATCGACGCTGAGCGCTTCAGCGCCGCCGCACGGAGCCGCTATGGACGGCCATCAATTGATTGGGGCCCTGCAAGCCTGTACTGCTCGGCCGGTGAGCGTGAATGCGCTCGGCCAGGCTCCTGGGTCATCAACCAACTGCCCCACCTCATCGTCAGCGTCGAAGATGGAATGACGCGCAGTCTCGAACTCCAACCCGGGCTGGCGGTGAAGTCGGCTTTCGAGGCCGCAATCAAAGCTGAAGCCGAGCGGCTCTATCCCAAGAAGGACAAGCCCTCATTTTGATGGCCAAGGGGCCTAGCCAACCTGTCAACAGGGGCCCCCCGTTTTTGCCTCCCCCGCCCGTAATGGCTTCCTCTGGCGGGGCGGGGACCGGAGCAAACGAACACAGGGCTCCGGTCCCCACTCACCAAGCATCCAGCGTTATTTCGACTTTCTTCGAAACAGCTTGACAGCGACAAAGCCGACCGCTTATTTCCAGTTTTATGGAAACGAGCAGCAAGTTGGATTCGCCCTCCGCCATCGCGGCCCTCGCAGCGCTTGCGCAAGAACACCGCTTGGCCCTCTTCCGCCTGCTGGTGCAGGCCGGCCAAGATGGGATGCCAGCCGGCGCGATCGCTGAGGCCCTGGGCGTCCCGAATTCCTCTCTCTCGTTCCACCTCGGGCAGCTCAGCCGCGCCGGTCTCGTCCAGCAAGAAAGGCAGCACCGCTCAATCATCTACAGAGCCGACTACCAGGCCATGAACACCCTCGTCGGCTATCTCCTCGAGAATTGCTGCGCCGGCGCCGACTGCGCGCCCGAGGCCAGCTGCACCACTGCAACCTCCACCCCCACACGGCAAAGGAAGTCCGTATGAAGCGCCTCCACGTCCACGCCGGCGTCGAAGACCTCGGCCGTTCGATCGCCTTCTACTCCACCCTCTTCGGAGCCGAGCCCACGGTGACCAAGGGCGACTATGCCAAGTGGATGCTCGAGGATCCGCGCGTGAACTTCGCCATCTCGACCGGCCAACACGCCGAGAAAGGCATCGAGCATCTCGGCATCCAGGTCGAGAACAGCGACGAGCTCGCCGAAGTCTACGGGCGCCTCAAAGCCGCCGACCGGCCGGTGCTCGACGAAGGCGCTACGACCTGCTGCTACGCCAAGTCCGAGAAGAGCTGGATCGCCGATCCCGACGGAATCGTCTGGGAAGCCTTCCTCACCAACGGCGAGGCCACGGTCTACGGCGACAGCCCCGCCCTCAGCGCCCTATCCGACAACGCCTCCGAGACGACCTGCTGCGCCCCGGCCATGCCCGCCGCCAAAGCGGCACCGGTCGCCTGTTGCGGGTGAAGCCGTGGCCGAGCGCGTCCGAAACGTCCTTTTCCTCTGCACCGGCAATTCGGCGCGCTCGATCCTTGCCGAAGCGATCCTCAACCGCGAGGGCGAGGGTTGCTTTCGGGCCTTCTCGGCCGGGAGCTTCCCCAAAGGCGAGGTTCACCCGATGGCGGTCGAGGTCCTGCAAGGCCTCGGCTATCCGACCGGCGATTTTCGTTCGAAGAGCTGGGACGAGCGCCGCCGGCGAGACCTGTCCGATCTGGCCAGGCCACCCGATGACGGCTCATTGGGGCATCGAAGATCCGGCGGCCGTCGAAGGCCCAGGCCAGCGGGACGCGTTCCTACGAGCCTACCATCAACTCCAGCGTCGAATTTCCCTCTTCCTCGACCTCCCGCTCGAGTCGATCGACAAGATGAGCCTCCAGTCGAAGCTCCGGACGATCGGCGCGCAAGCCGACGCAAAACAGAAAGCCTGAAACCTTGGCCACTGCCTCCGACACCGCCCCGGCCGCCCGGCCGGGGATGACCATTTTCGAACGCTACCTGTCCGTCTGGGTCGCGCTCTGCATCGTCGTCGGCATCGCGCTGGGCGCAGCCGCACCGGACTTCTTCGCCGCCGTCGCCGGCGCGGAGGTCGCGCGGGTCAACCTGCCGGTCGCCATCCTCGTCTGGCTGATGATCATCCCCATGCTGCTCAAGATCGACTTCGGGGCACTCGGCCAGGTCAGGCAGCATATCCGCGGCGTCGGAGTTACACTCTTCATCAACTGGGCGGTGAAGCCGTTCTCGATGGCGCTCCTCGCTACCGTATTCATCGGCTGGCTGTTCCGGCCGCTCCTCCCTGCGGACCAGATCGACAACTACATTGCCGGACTGATCCTCCTGGCCGCGGCGCCGTGCACGGCCATGGTCTTCGTCTGGTCGAATCTCTGCGAGGGCGAGCCCCACTACACGCTGAGCCAGGTAGCCCTGAACGACCTCATCATGGTCTTCGCCTTCGCGCCCCTGGTCGGCCTGCTCCTCGGAGTCGCCTCGATCGCGGTGCCCTGGGAGACCCTCCTCCTCTCGGTCGTGCTCTACATCGTCGTGCCCGTGATCATCGCCCAAGTGGTGCGGCGGGTGGTCCTTGGCAGCGGCGGACAGCCCGCCCTGGACGCTCTTCTCAAGCGACTGGGCTCGGTCTGCCTCGTCGCGCTTCTCGCCACCCTTGTCCTGCTGTTCGCGCCCCAGGGCGAGGCGATCCTCGATCAGCCGCTGGTCATCGCCCTGCTCGCGGTCCCGATCCTCATCCAGGTCTATTTCAATGCCGGGCTCGCTTATTGGCTGAGCCGCAAGTTCGGGGTCGCCTGGTGCGTGGCCGCGCCCGCCGCCCTCATCGGTGCGTCCAACTTTTTCGAGCTCGCTGTCGCCGCGGCGATCAGCCTCTTCGGTATCGGCTCGGGCGCGGCTCTCGCCACCGTGGTCGGAGTCCTGGTCGAGGTGCCTGTCATGCTGTCCGTGGTCGCGTTCGTGAAGCGCTCACGCCGTTGGTACGAAGCCACGGCATAGAATCCGCCAGTATGATTCGTCACCCTCAGGGGCGCAAAATATCTCCCGGCCCGAGGTATCGAACCTCCACGGTGTTGCTGAGCCACCCCACGCTGGCGAGCGCCAATCCAAGCCTATCAGGGTTGAGCGGCTTTTTCAGCCTGCCCAAGCGCCTGAAGTCGGACCCATTGACATAGGTTTCATTCCCATTGTCGACGAGGCGTAACGCGGTCCCGATGGGTGGCCCGCTAGCCTCCCATTCGACATCGAATTCATGTTCGGTGGGAGCCCAGGTGCGGCGTCGTTCGGGCGCCATGCCGTCCAGGAACTGCACCCACAAACCGTGCGATACCGAAGTCGGCCACTCCGGATCGTTTCGACGACCGAACACGTCATCGCTTCGCAGCCAGCTGCGAAGACCTTGCATCGTCGTAAAATCCGCGCCGGTCACGTCAATGGCTCTGATCGCCGCTATGCGCGAGCTGAAACCAGCATGCATCAGCATGGCGGCCGATATATTGAGCGACCCGGTCTCAACCGCTGCGACCGCTACACCCAACTCAACATCCTCCATCGAGAAGCCGCTTTCCAGCACATCACCATGCGCGAGTCCGCGCACGCGGACCGCTTCCATTGCCCAAGGCAGCTTGTAAACGAGCGCCTGTTCAACGAACTTGAGGACTTCATCTTCCCTTCCTGCTGCAAGCGCCGCCAACGGCTCGCCCTCAAGCCAAGCCTTCAGAACTTCCTGCCAGGCGTGCGGCAGTTCGTCGGGGATGAACGGCGGGATCGAGAAGACCCGTTCGGCGAAACTGGTGATCGCGGCGATTGCTTCTTCGGCGTCTTCGAGGAGGATGCTGCCATTGGCCCGGGCCAGCAGCTCGTTGAGCTCGGCGGCAGCGGCATCGAGCGCCTCGCCCGTCGCTAGACCGACGCCTGCCAGGAAGTAGCCTCGGCGCTGCGTTGCCGTTGTCCGTCCCCAGATGAACTTCGCGCGCGCCACCAATCCGGCCTTGAGTAGCTGCTGGATCGGGGCCGTACGGTGCAGGATCCGCCGCGACCAGAGCGAGGAGGTCAGCACATCGTCGAGCCTCGCTTCGATTTGATCATCCGCTACCTCTTGTTCGCCAAGCATGCTGAGCAACGCCGTGTCGAGCGTCGTCAAATAACCTGACCAGCGACCACGTTCCTGCTCATTTACATCGGTGCTCTCGGTTGCCAGCACCGGGAAATCCCAGGCAGTCATGCCCGCGAGGTATTCCATAACCGGGGCCATCGACCTAGCGTTGGATTTGCGAACAATCCGCCCCATTAGCGATAACAGAAGGCGGATCAGGCCGCTCTCCATCTCCTTACCCTTGGCGCTGTCGACCATCGTTTTCCACTCTGCGCGTCGGCTGGAAAGGCGGTCGAACATCGGCATCAGCACCAGGCCTTCGACATCAACATAGGCGCGACCGGCGCGACCAACGACGTTGCGGAATTCGGCAATATCGATCGGATCGGCCCCTCGCTTAAGACCATGAAAAATGAGCGTGGTTGCCGATAGATTGAGCCCCTGTGCCAAGGTCGGCGACGACACCGTCACGCGCAAGATGCTTTCGCGCAACAACCGCTCGACTTCCTTGCGATACGGCGTGGGGAGGGCGCCATGATGGATCGCGACGCCAAGGCGAAGGCAAGCCAGTACAGGGCTTTCTGCGCCCAGCCACTCGGTGCCGATGGCGATTGCGTTGTCGAGAACAGCCGGATCGTGATCGAGCACCGAGTCGATCGAGCCACGTTTCGCGAGATCGACAATTGCTTTGGCGAAGGGTTCGACCGACCGCCGTTGCGGGCAGAAGATCAGCACGGAATGTCGGTCCGCGACCATCGCCCAAGCCGACGCGATGCAAAGCTCGCGCTGATCGCAAGGGAAGAATCGGGTCTTACGGCCCTTCGGCAAGGTGGCGGTCAGAAAGCGCGGCACGAACGGCTTTTCAGCACCAATGGAGATTTCTAGCTTGGCGTGGTCACCGCGCCATTCGATCTCGCCATAGCGGAGCCGAGTAGGACGCCAGTCCATCTTGATCAATCCGTCATCCTGATCGCCCGTCAGCCAAGCCGTGAAATCCTGCAGCTGATCGCCATCGGGGAGAATCGCCGAAAGACAGACGATCCGCCGACACTTGGCATCACTGCGGCGGAGTAGCCTCTGGATTTGGACCTCATAACGAACTTCGCGCTCGGTCAGTCCGATCATGTGACCTTCGTCGAGAACGACGAGCCCAACCGTGTCGAGAAGTCCGGGATCGTTGCGAAGCGCGAAATCAAGCTTTTCCGGCGTTGCGACGATGATGTCGCTGTCGCGCAGGAAATCCTCGTCGACATCACTGACTCCGATCGCGCCATAGAGGCTGGATACGGTCTTGCCGAGTGGTTGGAACGTGCGCTGGAGCGTAACCTCCGTCTGCGCCGAGAGGGCCCGTAGCGGCGTAACGAATACCACGCGACGACCAGCAGCCAGACAGGCAAGGATGCAAAGCTCGGCGACACGAGTCTTCCCGGCACTAGTCGGGAGCGAAACGACCATATTATCGTCAAGATCCAGGGCGCGCCTGGCTGCGTCGACCTGCGAGGGCCAGAGATCGATCTCGGCCCGGCTCCGTCGCAGCAGGGACGCGATGAACAGTTCGCGATAAGCACTCCAGTCCTCGGCGGTGCCAGCGGCCGGCTGCGTCGGCAGCCTAGCGTGGAAACTGGATGACCAGAGGTCGCCGAGCAGATGGATGGTCAAGCGATGACACCACCAGCTCGGCACCAGGTTGAGTTCGGCTGCCGACGCAAGTCCCACCTTCAGACGCTCGACCGCGGCTGTGATCAGCTCAGCTTCGCCGCGCTCGAACGCGAGGAGCGCGATTGCCATCGCGCCCGAGAAATTGTCCGCTAGAGCTAGATCGACCGCATCAAGAAGCGGCGCGTCGTCGGGTTCGTCTTCAAGCTCCTCAGCCTCTGCGTCGTCGTGTCGACAACCGCAAGGCTCGCGATCATGCCCTCCTCGGACGCGGAGTAGGCAGTTCGCTGTTCGGCGATCAACGCTTCAAGCGCATCGAGATCGCGCAGCATCAACAGGGCCACCGCGCGCTCAGGGACGCTTAGATTTGCGTTGCTCAACCCCTCATGAAGGAGGGAGAAGGCCCGGGCCGCGTATCGAGCGAGATGATAACAAGCGCCAGCCATCAGCCGGTGAAAATCCCGATCGCTCGTCGCGCGGCCACGCGCAGTTGCCGCCTCGATCGCCGAAGCGGCATGTTCAAAAGCGCTCCGCGCGGCGCCGAATTCAGCTCCTTGATCGAGCAGCCGCAGGCCTTGGTTCATCAGAGAATAGGCATAGCTCAGGAGATCGTAGGTCAGCAGCGTCGAAAACTGCGGGGCCTCCGGTGGGACTACGCCGTCACGCCAGACCATGGCCCGGGCCTGACCCTTGGCCAGTAGGTCCCCGCGAAAGCCGGGTGCGGTCGCTTCCGCGATTAGCTGGGCAATCTCCTCAGGGCTTGTTGCCATCGTCGATTACCTTTTCGAAGACCTGTTTGATAAACTTCTGATGTGACGACACGCGCAGCCCGATCGCGAATTGCGGTATCTTGCCGGTATAGGCATTCAGGTTTGCGGTCAGAAGGTTGCTCGGGTTGCTGCCAGTAAACATGAACATCATGTGGGACAGCTGATTGATATCAATCCGCGCCTTCAGCTGAAACTGATCGATAACTTCGGCTAACGCCGTTTCGCCAGTTTCAAATAGCCGATCGGCTACAAAGGCGAGAGCATGGGGCGTAGGGCGGCCGTTGCTGGAGGTGAGCGCCGTTCGCGCCTCATCGACCGTCTTCTTACTGAGCGCGGCGCGGCTCTTGACCTCGCCTTTCAGGAATTTCACCGTGACCGTGGGGTCAAGCCGGATCCCCAATATGTCGTCTCCGCGCATGGCCATTTCACGATGGTCCGACCATCGCAGTTTGTAGACGCCGACCTGATAGCCGGTGAAATCATTCACATAGCTCGTAGCGAGGATTTCACCGAGATCGCCGGATCGCGACCTGGGCCCCTGCGGCAGCTTAGTCCGAACGTAATCGGCGACCGCCGGCTTACCGAGCCGGCGCAAGATGTCGGCAATGCGATCGGGCGCAGCATAATGACCAGGAACAGCCGCGGCCACGGAAGTAACGGCGCTAGCGAGCGTGCTCGCGTTCGCCTCCAAGTGAATCAGATTGTGCGAATTGACCGTCGTTACAGTCTCGCCGCACCAGGATTTGATGTCAGCCAATGGGCAGCCCTCCTAATCACGGCCCTATCACACCAGACGCGCCACGGCAGCTTTCAGCTGCGGTTTTGCGTCCGGCCTCTAGTCGCCAAGGTCATCTGCTCCATTGGCGAGAGGAACGGTTGCCGCGAAAGCCTCTGATGCAAACGGACTCGCGAACCGATGGATTCGAGTTCTTCCATTGATCGTCCGACAGTTTTCGCCATGGTCGGAACATGAAAACTCCGCTCAAATCCGGCGATTTCTGCATCTGTCTGGATGATCCGTGGACCGACATGCGGTCACTCGCTGTCGAGAAGATGCTGGGCGACCGCGTCACCGTGCATCGGAACAGCCTGCTGATTTACCCGGCCGAGACCCAAGTCATCGCGGCCAACCGGCTGGCTTATAATCCGTATCGCAATGCCGCCCACCGCGCCTTTAACGACATTGATGCGACGGACGAGCAACAGCGGCAGCACGACCAAGCCTCGTTGGTGCGCGTGGTCACCGCCAACATCACCGCCGACCGCGAAGAGGTCGAACTCGCCGCTCTCAAGCAGCGGATAGCGACACTTCTGCCGGAGCTGTCGCCTGACTTCATCGACGTCTGCCTCCGGGCAATGACCGCCTCCTAAGCCCTTACCGTCAAACCGGCGAAGAAGGGCAAAACTGCGCCCAAGACGATCAAGCTGCTGGCCTCCGAGGACATGCTGCGCTTGGAGCAATCGAGTGCGTTCGCCTACAGCTTCGCCGACGAGCTGTTGAACCAGTCGCGGCGCTTCGGCCGGCTCGTCGTCCATCGCGGCACCGCAGGCGGCTATCGCGAGGAATTGCTTCGAGCCTTGCTGCGCCGTACCCTGGCGGAGCGCTATCACGTCGCGGCCGGCTTCATCGACGGCTGCGACAGGCAGCTCGATGTCATCATCTACGACCGCATCGACTATGCGCCAGTGTTTCGTGAAGGCGACCTCGTTGTCGTTCCGATGGACAGCGTCCGCGCCGTGCTCGAGGTGAAGACCCGGCTAACCGCCGGCACGCTCAAGGAATCGCTCGATCATCTGGACTCCCTTCCATTCGAGATGACGGCACCGATCTTCAAGGGCATCTCCGCTTTCGAGACCGACATTCCCGACAGAAAGCTGCTCGGGCACGTGGCGAATTTTTACGAGAGTCACATGGCCGCCTGGGGCCAGCCTTTCGACGAGGTGACCGCAATCTGCGTGCTCGAGCGCCAGCTGGTGCTGAGCAGCTACGCCGACGACCCGATCCGGCCCGTCTTGCTGCTCATGCGCAACTTGATGGGCCGCAATTTCCAGGCCGCCGTGTTTCTCGACGCGATGCAGAACTATTTGCGAACGCCGGCACCGCGAGTCCTGCCGGAAAGCCTGACGTGGCGCTCACGGGTCGAACTCGGCGCGACGTCGCGCGATTATCTCACGGGCATGTGGCAGGTGACGATGGAGAATACCGACAGCGATGAGGAGGGCGGGTGGCGCAAGCGCGCTTTAGATCGGATCGCGCGAACCCAGCGTTGGCTGGCGTCCGATGATCCTTGGTGAGCCCGAAGAAGTCGGGCCGCGCTGCCCGACATCCTCCGATCACTCCTTCGCCGGGTCCAGCATCCGCACAGCAGGAGCATAAACCCAGCCTTCGGAGAGCTGATCCGTTAGCGGATCACGATATACGACAAGCCGCCACTTACCCCGGCTCTCCTTGACGGCAAGCAGCATGCCCGCCTCCCCCCGCATCAGGACCGTAGCCCGCGCCTGCCCTTCCCGGCGAATCGCCGCACCGCGTTTCAACTCCGCACGTGGGAGCTCGGACACATAGGCCTCGTTGGCAGCTTCGGTCGTCGCCAGAATTTTGTCGAGCTTGTCCTGCAGGCTCTCGAAGTCGGCCTGCATTTCCACGACCACCTTCTTCTGGGCCGGCGACATGTCGTCTGGTACCGCAAACTGCCAGATCGCCACGGCCAGCATGAATATCTCGAGCAGCTTAACCGCGCCGATCCCCCGCAGCTCCCTCACAGTGTTCTCATGGAAGCCGGAGAACAGCGCCGCCATCACCGATATCAGAGCGGCGAAAAGACTGGCGCTCTGCTCCGAGCTTTCGGATTGGCCGATTGCCTCAATCAGGCGATGCGCTTCCAGCACCTGCTCGGCCGCGACCATAGTCGCACTCTTCGCCACAGCGTCCACGGTGGCACGCAGGGTCAGCATGTCGAGCGCCCGGGCCCGATCAGCCGCGAGCTTGATCCCGGCAATCGTCGGCGCAAACCGTTCGCTCAGGCTACGGAACTGCTCGCTCCACTGGGACGCTGCCATCACCGTCGCCATCGTGGAACGGTTGGACTCGAAAGTCTGGGCCAGCTTCACGACCTCAGACACAGCAGATTGGGCGAGCAGCTCCTGGGTCCTCAAGATGCCGGAGTCCTGACGAGCCACACTGGCTGCCGTCTGTTGAACCGCAAGCAGCCACGCCGGCGTCGCCATCGCCTCGAGCGCCGCAGCCCTTCCCGCATCGACTTTGGCAGCGGCATAGACCGACGCGAGCGTCCCACTCCTCTCGAGGTCGCGGAGACTCGCCAATGGGGCCTCCAACGCCTTTATTCTCTCTTGCAGCTCATGAGCAGGCCCAAGGGTGCGCTTCACCATTTCAGCCCACTCACGTTGGCGCCTGAACTCCTCATAGAAAGGGCCGCCAGGGCCAAATGGATTATCGATCGTCATGCCGCCTGAATGTCAGATCGCCGCCTTTCCTTCGACCCCAATTTCGAGGCCGCGGCCGAACTTGGGGTCACGTTGACCTCGACGGCGAGCATCAGGCCTCAATGCCGTATCGATACTCCGCTCCGGCAGCGAGCGCCTCGACCTGGGTCGGCCTCAACACGTAGCGCGGCAGATAGAGCAGACCATCTTCCCGCGCTTCCGCTTCAGTCGCGGCGATGAGACCAACCTGGTTGCCATAAGCCGCTATGACCGTCCGGTTGAGGAGCGGATGGCCCTGGCCCGTGCGGGCGGTCCGACCAAGCGACACGTCAACAATATGACGACCAAACAGCACCCAGCAATGCCCGTCCCAGTCTCCCGAGCCTTCTGAGAAGAGCTCCGCACCGTCAAAGGATCGGTTGCCGCCGAACACATACTGACCGCCAACCTTCAGCGCACCTGCAATCACAGGCATCGGCGTGTTCAGGGCCGCGGTTAGCCGTTTGGCGAGAAGCGCGCTCAGTATCGTGCACGCACCAGCCTCCAGCCTGGTATCCTGAAGGACCTCGCCGCTAACTTCCCTGAAGGTGTCCCAGGCAGCAGCATCGGGCCGATAGGCCTCGAAGGCGGCAGCGGCCTCAGGTGAATGCGCGCCGGCAATCATTTTCAATAGCGGCTTCGACCACGGCGCCTGATGCTCGGTCATGCCACCGTCCCCGTGCAAAATAACCAGTTCAGCCGCGCAAGCCGCGGCGTTTCAGGTCGTGTGATCGGCATCGTTTCCTGCTCCAGGCTGGTTTTCGATCGCCGACATTGCCGCCGTCTCCGCATCGCGCTTCGTATCAGCGTTGCCACGACCCAGCGGCGTAACACCATCGAGCTCGAAAGCGGACCAACTCCACCCTGGTCGGCGAGGCCGCACATCGTAGTAATGGCCGCGATAAGTTGTCATGTCCGACCCATAGCAGGTTCCTGTTTTGTCGCCTCGACAAAATCCAAGTGCAGCGCCTTTTGTGACCCCCCACCTCAGCGAACGCTGGCAAGGCCGGGAGCAGACGGCCGGAGCCTCAACGGGCAGTTCGCTTCCGAGCCGACCTTTTTCCAGCGGCGGGATGCGAAGGCGCAAGGAAAAGCCCCTCGAAGGTCGCCTTCATCACATCGCGGGCGACCTCCGGGTCGTCGACGTCGAACTCGACTCCAAGCCGGATCGAGGCGTCAACAGCGGCGCGAGCCATCAACCTGATTAAGTTATCGAGAGCTCGACGCGCCTCTGCGATTTGCTCTTCCGTCAGATTCTTTGGGGTCACCCACCTGGTATCGGGTTCCGGAACTTCGGTCATGAGACCGGCAGCCTGAGCCGAAGCCCGTCGCACCCCATCAGAAAGCCGTGCTTCCGGCGTCGGCGACGCCATGTGCTTGATGCAGACCCAGTTGACGTCGGCCTCAAACTTCAGCCTTCCGCTTTATGAGAGGTAATCAGTCCAAGAGCGACTCTCTTGGAATTAATGAAATGCGCTCAGTATGGCCACCGCGGCCCAGGCAACTCGCCCTCCTCACCACCCTGATAGTGCCCATCTTGGTCGCGGTCGAAGATACGCCAACTCTGCCGCACCACTCGAAATATGTCCTCAAATTCGACAACCACCAGCAGACGCTGGGCCTCGCTATCGACGGGCAACCTCACGGACGCACCAGGGGCCACATAGCGGAGAAACCGCTCGAGTTTATCGTCGGCACGAATAATCTGTTCGAGGTCCAAGGCGGTCGGGTCGGGCTTGCAAACATACCTTTGAAGCTGCGCTACGGTGGTGCCAACATTGCGAGCACGAATGCCCCGAGCTTCGCCGTCCTCCAAAACCTCGAATCCGAGGAGCACGCGCGCTCGCCCGGACTGGCGAGAAACATACCCCCCGACCGCCGACACCCCGGTACCGAGGCAGAGCAGCACAAAAGTGCCAATCAACACCCACAACGCAATAGCTGGAGGCGGATTCCACTCTCCATTCAGCGTCCCCTCGCCGCCCTTCTCGGCGGGGCTACCGCCCTCCTTCTCTTCTTCGGGGGGTTCTATACCTTCGCCGACGGCTACAGGCGTGACCACCGCCGCGGCTGTGTTGCTCTCATAGCCGGGCTTATCGGCTTCCTGGCTATTTGCTATTGGACCTGGGCCTGGTTCGAAAGCTAGCGGCATCAAAGCAATCAGCACCAGCATTCCTGCCAGCGCTACGCCGCCCATCACCCACATCGGACTGATCGAGCGCTGAAACCGGACGAGCTTGAACCGCCAGATTCTAAGGTCAGTAGCGGCCGTCCGCCCCCACTTGCGAAAAGCGCCCATGATCGTTCGCCTGAGGCAAACGCGCATTCTTCTCCTCAACCTGTTGTTTGCGCGCCCCATCCCCAGACCCCCACAAAATTTCAGTCGCGCCACACCCCTATGGCTACCCGTCGGAGCTCGTGATCTTGCTCAAAATGCGGTCGACCAGCTTTTTAGCCACTACACGGTTGGCCGAGCACTCGTAGATCAGCTCAAACAGATGCTCGTACATCTCGCGCTTCTCCGGCGAGAGCGACGCGAGACCGGCGGCGCCGCTCCCTTCACCATCGCGGAGCTCAGCCACCTGCCGACCCAGGGCATCCGCTCGGACCAGCTTCTGATCTGCATCGGGGCCGGCGAGCAGCGGCATCCCTGCAATCCGCCCCATCTCCCGAACCGACTGCTCGGCCCAGGTGATCAGCCTCTCCCGCTCAACCCCTTTTACGCCACCCTGACCCACGATCGCCAAGCTCTCCTCAACGGAGCCCTCCGCGAGATCGAACCGCCGAAGCCAATTGCGCTTGATCGAATTCGAGCGACACCTGCGCGAGACCTCCCGCGCCACAGGTCCAAGCTGGTTCAAAAGATTGTTCAGGTGCGCGTTCTGCTCGAAATTATCGCGGCGAGCATTGGGCACGATACGCCGGTCCAGAATGTGCACTTCACCCACCGACCAGCCGTTGAACCGCGGCTCGGCAAACAGCTCCTCAAGAAGAGCATTCTCCCCGACCTGCACATTTCCAACCCGCAGCCTCAAACCCTTCACCAAATTCTCGCCGGGGATAGCCCCCTCGTAAGCATGGTGAAGCAACCAGACGAGGGCCGCCCGGCCGCCGTCCATGTCGGGCACCTCGATGACCTCCAATTCCTCATAATCGATCTGCCGGCCGCCGGCGGCCGCGATCGAATTGCGGTACGGACGATAGACGGGATCCACAGCCCCGTTGATGTGGATATTCAGCGCGCCTGGCCCGGCAATCGCCCCGACCAAGTCGGATATGGCAGGGCCAAAGCGAAAACCCGGGTGGAACGGAACCGGTGCAACCTGCGACAGATATCGGTCGACCGCCACCGGCGTCATCAGCCGGTCGGTGCGCAGCCGCACGATCCCGCGCAGCTCCACCTCGAAAAAGCGCTCAGGGTAATCGCCGGCCGGCACTCGGCCCAACGAGGTCACTCGCGAAATCAGTTCCTGGAGACTTCCTTCGAACGCATCGTCGCGCAGCGAGGCCCGAAGCAACCTGCAGTCCCACCGAAGCTCCGAGACTACATCTTCCCCGGCAACCCGCGACCGGAAAACGAGCTCTTGAGCGTAACCGAGACCGGCAAGCCGTCCGATACCACGAAAGCCTCGAGCCTCGGTCCCGCGCTTCGCCGATCCTCCGATCGAAACAAGTCTCGCGGCGAAATCCGGCCAGACAACTCCCGCACCGTTGTCCCGAATGCGCACCACGCGCGATCCGGGAGTGATCGTGATATCGACCCGCCCGTCCTCGTCGGGCGCCAGCGTGCCCTGCCGCCTCGCCTCGTCGATCCCATCCGCCGCGTTCTGGATGTACTCCCGATAAACCGCCATCGGATCGACGTACATAGCACTCGAAAGCAGCTCGAGAACGTCCTTGCCAACCGCCACTTCCTCCGCCCGCAGCGCATGGAACTCGACTCCCGCAGCCGCGGCTGTCCGGGCTTGAGCGGAGCCACGGTCCAGGGTCACGCCGCGGCCTTTTCGATGATGGAAGCGCGCACCGGAGCCAGCGCAGAAAGCTCATCATAGTCGAGACCGGCATCCTCCACCCGCTCCTCGTCGGGGACGCCGAAGTCCGACGGCTTCAATTGCGCAATCTCACGCTGACGCTCCCAAATCTTGAACAGATCGACCTTCGGCACCGGCACATAGAAGCCAAGGACACGCTTCAGCGGTTCGCTCGTGGCCCTCGCCGGCAAGCCGGCGAATTCGCGAGGATCGCACGACGAAAGCAGCTCCATGAGCTCGCTGCGCTCAAACCCGTCCAAAGCCGCAAACGCCTCCCGGAAGGCCGGAAGAGCCTCATTCGGATCATGCTTTTCGTACCATTCGCGGTTGAAGATGAAGTCGTGCGGCATCATCAAAATGCGCTGATACTCGTCGTAGGTGTCGCCGAACGCCCGCTTGAAGAACTCAGGCGCCCCGCTGACGATGCCGTGCGTCGCCTGCAAAACGATCTGCATCGAGCGAAGCTGGTAGCGGCTCCATTTCTCACCGACATGGCCCCGATCGGGCCGATCGGTGGGCTGGTAGCGCATGGGAAACGACCAGATCCGAATCCCGAGCTCCTCGTTCAGCTCCACATTGAGGCGCATCCGCTCGAACAGGTCCTGTGGCCCGTCGTGGAAATTGTAGAGCATGTAGTTCGACAGCTCGCTCAGCCCGACATCGGCCGCATAGCGGACGGCCTGCTCATAAGGCTTCTTCACTCCGAGATGGTCGAAAGCGATCCGGAGCGGCTTCAGGCAGATCGACGCAAGCTCCCTCAAATACATCGGGTCCTTGCAGAGAATCCGCGCATCCACGCCCTGGTTGAAGTCGACCCGCCTCTGAACCGGCGCCCGGCCCGGCCGATGAAGCTTCGCGCCAGGCGTGAAGCCCAGGTCCCGGATCTCGGCCATGATGTCCTTGAACCTCGGCGAGGCCACGACATTGTTGTCCATGAGGATCAGGTCCTTCTTGGGACCATACATCTCCTCGATGGCGCGAACGATGGCCGTCAGCGACTCCGTGTCGCGCATCGCGCCCTCCAGCTTGGGCACGCCGCAGAAGTGGCACTTGCGGATGCAGCCGCGCGAGCAATAAGCGAAATAGGCGTCCCGAACCGGATATTGGTATTCGACCTGATCCAGGATCGAATAATCCGGCACCAGATCCTCGATCGGACGTCCGTGAACGTCGTCGGCGTACAGCTCCTCCGAAAATTCATCGAGCTCGAGCGCCACCGCCGGCGGCTGGCTCAGCAGCCCCTTGATGAACCGGACGCCCGCCCAGCGGGGCTCGTCGAGGAAGCGCTCGTGCATCAGCGAAGCCGCGATCCCGCCGACGAACACCTTGTCCGACTGCCCGTTCGCCACCTCCAACGCGAAATCGATCGTCTGGGCGATCTTGGGATATTCGAACGAGAAGAGCGTCGTGACGTAGATCCTGTCCCACGCCTCCCTCAGCACGGAGCGATCCTCGCCCTTGATGAAGCGGACACGGTCACGCTTGCCGTGTGGCCCGTGATACTGGGCAATCTTCATCAGGCCGAGCGGGGGATATTTATTTTTATAACCCGGCTCGATCAGGAGAATGTTCTTATTCGCCACGCATCACCCTTTTCCCCAACCCCAGTGCCGTCCCGCCCCTAAGCGGCGACGTCCAGGTTCACCGCGCCCTCATCAGAGAGGTACCGCTGCTTCGGATCCACGGGCTCCTTAGCCTCTATGTGGGTTTTCACCAGATCGTAGACGCGCGACACATAAGCGACTGAATCCTTCGAGAGCGGGCCCTTCGCCGCATGGTGGGTAACCGTCCGGGCCTTGTTTACCCTCCCAATCCACCGGACGAGCGTCGCCTTCGCGCCCTTCCCGTAAAAATTATAGTAGTCCTTGAAGAGATCCCAATTCTCGCCCTGCAGGACGATGTCCGCATAGTTGATGAAGTACAGATAGCGCCAGCGCTCCAGCTCTCCATTATTTTCATTATAATTTCGATCGCACTCGTTGCGGACCGTCTTCGGCACCCCCTGCACCCACCAGGCGTCCTTTTCCTCGCCGTATCGCGCCTTCAAGGTCGCCAGGATATCGTCGAAGAGGATCCGGTCGATCTCGTCGATCATCTCCTTAGCGCGCCTCGTGCCCTCGGCGTCCTGGCTATCGAGATAGGCCTTCACCTCCGGGAGGTCGAAACCCGGGATCGCTTCGAAGATGATGGCCATTAGCTGGAGGCAGTTCTGGCTCACGCTCACCAGCGAACTGCCGCGGTTGCGGAAGCGCGCTACATCCAAGGGGTCAGCATACCGGAAATAATCGATGATCGGCTGCACCAGCGGCTCCACCCGCTCCACGATCTCGGCCGGCTCGAGGCACACCGTCCGGGTGCCGTCCCGCTCGACGAATAGGATTAGCTTCCTCAAGAGCTGCATCAGCGCCCTCAGCCCGAGGTTCGTGCACAGGTATCCGCCTTTGGCGTCACCAAGGGCCCAATGCTCCGATAGCGCATTGGCGAAGAGCGAGAAGTAGCCGGCGAGCGTCTCGCTCGCCTTCTCCAGCGTCGGCAGCGGCGTCGCGCTCACTTCGGCCAGGGGGCCAGCCTGGATCGCCAGCGTCGAGCCCTTGCCGACCTTGTGCAGCGTCCCGAGCAGGTTGTTCTCCGCGATTCCATCGGCAAGGGACGTCAGCGTCAGGCAGCGGAAATGATCCTTGTCCTGCGCCACGGTGAGAATTCGATCCTTCACCGGCGACGATCCGAGGCTATCCATGCGGAGCGCCACCCGGGCCGCAAGCGCCTCGAGCCGGCGCTTCGGATCCTCGTGATCGATGTCGAGGCTGGAGACGATCTCGTTCACCAGGTTTCGCGACACCTTCACCTGCTGGGTGTTGATGTCGATGAACATCTGGATCTCGTCCCGGATCGGCATGTTCTGATAGGCCAGCACCGAGACCACCGAGCGGTCGTCCTTCGCCGCTCGGTTCGCATAGGCGTAGCCATAGAGCCGGTGCTGGCCGTCGATAATCCAGGCGGAGCCGTACTGCCCGGGCAGGCTCAGCGTGCCGGTTGCGGTATCGCCGATGGTCTCGGTCACATCGAAGTTCAGGCCATCGAGCTTGATGTTGACGACGATGTTGGTGGGAAAAGTCCCGCCTTCGTCGATGAACTGGCCAATCCTCTTCAGCCGCGTCGGCTTCACCATCCGCTGGTAGGTGCCAAGATCGTCGTTCGACGACTTCGCCTTATGGCTGATGTAAGCGATGCGCAGCAGATCGTGCGGCGAGATCAGGAAGTTGTAAAAGGTGGTCTTCCCCACCTTGCCGCGGGTCGCGGGAAGCTTCGCCCGCAGGCCCTCGACCTTCTCGCCTTTGAAATATCGGCCCAGGAACTGGTACCTGGCCGCCGTCTTCAAAATGTCCGTCAGCTTGCGGAAATAAGCCAGGTCATCCTCGGTGATGATCGGCACCCCGGCCGCCTCCGCCCGCGCCCGGTCCGCCGTCCGCCAGTCGATGTTTCGCGTCGCAATCGCGAACTTCACCTTCAGTTTCGGATCTTTGCCATAGTGGCTGTGAACCGCCTTCACCACGTCGTCTCGGATGGCCGCGATCTTGTCGAGCAGCGCCTTTACGGACTTGGAGCCGGTCTCTCGCGAGTGCGTGCACTCGACGATGAAGACGGTCTCCTCGTCCTTCGCAAAGACGTCCAGCTGGCGAGGAGGCGCCTTGTCGTTCAGCTGGACGCAAAACTTTCGATCGGCGTTGAGCTCGTGGAAACCCATCCGGTAGAGAAGCGACCAGACATCGTCCTCGAGCTGGCGGTCGACCGGCTTGTCGCGGCCGACACGGATCGAACGCATGTTGCGCTTCAGGACCCGCCAGCCGTCCGCCTGCTCGCCGGCGAGCTTCAGCTCCAGGCTCTGCGCCGAGCCTCCGCTGATCGTCTTCTCGTCAATGGACTTCGCCCGCAGTGCGGCGATCGGCGGCAATTCATCGCCGGCAGCAAGCCCGATCAGCATCTGGTCCAATTCTTCACCAGCCGCTCCCCTACGACTCCCGCCCCTAACGGCCTGATAGTGCGCGGATGTTTGATGTCGTGTCCAGCAGGTATCGGCAACCGTGCCATGTCAACCTGGCACCTAGTGCCCCCCCCCCCTCAGCTCGAACAAGCCCAAGTGCCCGACAAGCGGCCCCTTCAGCCACGGCCCCGGCGAGAGCTCGAGCCGTCGGGACAAGCGCGTCTGGCAGCTCCGATGGCAGCCCTTGTCCCCCAAGGAGCCCGAGCCTAACCCGCCCCGATGACTGGTTCATCCGTCCAATTCGGCTACTATCCACTCTCGCTCCACCTCGCGAGCGGCTCTATCAAGGTCGAAACCTTGCCGGACCTCGATCAGACAGCCGCCGACATGGAGGCCTCAAACGGCATTGAAAAAGGCTGGATCTACGCCCCGCCGCGACAACGCCGCGACTTTGTGTCCGGCCAGATCGCGGCCTTGCCTTATCCCTCCAGAATCTTCGGCCTGCCCAAGACCCACACCCCAACGCACGATGCGGCGAACGGCGCCGACCACCTCACGTTTCACATCTGGTGCCTTTCGTTCTTCACAGGTATGCGGCTAACCGCGACCGAAGCAGGCTTCGTAGACGCGACGCCTCTGAAACCAGGAGCGCTGGTCGACTTCGTGCCCGGTCGCATCGACCTTCAGAAAGCGCTGGAGCTCGCCGAGCGGTTCTGGATCAACAACAAGGTTGAGCCCCGTCGAACTCGCCTCGTCGCCGCGACAATTCATGCTCTCTTCCTCGCGCACAACCCCGTCCTCCTTCAGTTCGAGCGGTTCCTCCTCCTCTCCTGTGCTCTCGATGCCTGCTACGCTCTTGCGTCCTCGCTTCACGCGCCCCCGCCCCGGCTCGGCTATGCCAAGCGAATCCTATGGATGTGCGAGCTGTTCGGCATGGCCGTGCCTACGTGGGCCGATCCCGCCGCCGCATCCGGGCCCGAAGCGGCGTTGCTGCGCAACGAGACGGTCCATGAGGCCCTCTTCGTCGGCGAACCGCTCGGATTCGCCGTCCACGGACCAGGGACAAACCGCAACCTTCCCCTCGAGATGGAAGCGCTTATCTGCCGCTTGCTAGTCGCGCTTCTCGGCGCGGCCGGCGCCCGCTACGTGACCTCGCCGGTCAACACCCGCCAATACCAAGCATTGGACCTACCATAATGGCCAAGAAGCCCGCGGCTGCGCCCCCGGAGTATGAAGATCGCATCATCCTCTTTATCGACTTCCTAGCCTTTAAGGAGATTGTCGATGAGACAGAGGCGGACCCAGACGCACTCCGTCGGCTCATTGCCGCCATGGACGCCCTAGCGGAGATCGGGGACGATCGCTCCATGGATAGCCAACGCGTCAGCCAGTTCTCCGATTCCATCGTCGTCAGCTACCGTGTCGACGAGACATCCGGCGTATTCTGGCTCCTCATTGAGATGGCGTGGGCAGTCATTGACCTGGCATATCGCGGCTATCTGGTTCGCGGTGCCCTCACTCGAGGTCCGCTCTTCCACACGGATCGCCACGTCGTTGGCCCGGCCATGGTCAAGGCCTACCTCATGGAATCGAAAGAGGCGAAGTTTCCAAGGGTGATTATCGATCCCCAACTCCTCGAGCTCGCCCGCGAACATCGCAGCGAGCAACACACGCCCGAGGAGGAAGAAGGATACGTCCGCCACTTCATGAAGGAAGACAGCGACGGCCGGCTCTTCTTCGACTACGTCTCCTGGGACACGGTCGTCGAATATGCCGGCGCCGACGATGACGGATACGGCCCCTACTTGGCGCGCCTCAGCTCGGTGATTGCTAAGGGCCTGAGCAACGAGGAGGCCGGCGTCGTCGAGAAATATCTCTGGCTCCATCGACACTATCAAGCCTCGCTGGATCACTTCGCAGCTCTCCCCGCAGACCACCCCTACCGGGCGCAGAGCTTCGAAAACTGCGAGCTCATCGAGTCTCTTCCGCGATTCACCGCCGAGATAGCGGCTGCGGAAAAGAAGGTAGCCGCGGCGACGAAACAGAAGGCATCCGCCGCGAAAGCGGTGCCCCGGGCGAAACCGAAGCCGGCCCTGCCCCGCCGCGCTCCGTCGAAGTAGGTTGAGGCACGATGCCCCACCGCATCTTCTTCTCGTGGCAGAGCGACACTCAAAGCACGGTGAGCCGCAACCTCATCGAACGAAGCCTACAGAAGGCCATCAGGGGTCTCCGCGCGGACGCTAGGATCGATCCAGCCGACCGAGAAATGGCTGTCGACCGCGACACCCTTGATGTCCCGGGCTCTCCGCCCATCATGGAGACGATCTTCGGCAAGATCGATGAGGCCACCGTCTTTGTGTCTGATCTAACATACGTGGCAACGAGAGAGAGCGGTGGTCGCTCGCCGAACCCAAACGTCTGCATAGAGCATGGCTATGCCCTGAAGACCCTCGGCTGGCGTCGCATGATCTCCGTAATGAACACCGCCTTTGGCCATCCGGAAGAGCACGAATTGCCGTTCGACGTGAGGCATGCACGCCGACCGACACTTTTCGACTGCCCCCCGGACGCGGATGAGGCGGTCCGACGAGCAGCGAAAGATGAGCTCGCTGCTCGCCTTGGCATCGCGCTGCGATCTATCTTGCTCGACGAGGCTGTGCGCTCGGCCATACGGCCCCCTCCCCCGGCGCAGCCACACCCCCATGATCTCGAATTGCTGGAGTCGGTCCGCCGGCAGCTCTCCCTGCGGCTGCGCCGGTTTCTCCGGCAACACAACTTCGGCACCCCTTTCCGCTTCGCGGCGCTGGACCCACTCCACGAGATGAATGACGACTGGGTAGGTGCCGCTTATGAGTTTCACGACCCGGCACTCCAGGCCAGATTCGCTGAGATCCGCCGAATAAGCCACGAACTCGGCGATCTCATTCTCGAGCGCATTTATGCCATGGACCGTGACCCAAAGATGGGTTGGCCGAAGACAGACCGAGATGTCGCCCAGGGCATCCAGCCCAAGACCCTCGAAGCTATCGCCAAAATGAATTCCAAGGCATCCGAACTCGCCGACGCAATCGACTCCTTCGAGCGCTTGGCGCGGGATCACATCCCGGTCGCCTCTGGAGTCCACAGTGGCAGCGCCTCCGCTCCCACGCCAGATTTACGCGCCGAGAAAGCTTCGGCGGCGCTCCACGAGTTAGGATTCGACGCGCGACGCGGCGGCGTGCCCGCACTTGTCAGCCGGCCTCGGCTGACGCTGAGGATCGTCCCATTCGCCGCCATGGACGAGCACCGTCTTGAACCTCAAGTCGTCAACAAGGCGATGCTTCGTGCCCCGCCTTCGTTCACAGAGCGCGTCACCTCCGGCAGCGACGCACGCCAGTGGTGGGCCTGCGGGCCGCCTCGAGCCATTGGAGAAGGAATGAATCGAGAAACACATTGGCTCATGCGCTTGGTCCGTCCCGGAACCCTGGAATACCAGACAACCATCGGTGCCCGAGTTGACGACGACGCTGACATTCTCGTCAACGGCCGACAGCTCGAGGCCATGATCGTCCGGAATTTTGAACGGATGGCGATGATCGCAGGGGAGCTTTCATTCGAGGGACCGGCACTTGTCCAGATCAGCCTAGAGGGCATGGAAGACGTCTCCTTGACCCGTGCCCGCGGCGGCGGCCGCCGGATCGGTCAACCGGACGTCTCCCTCCCAATCGCGACGCTGAAGAATCTCGCCACCCCATTTGCCCCTGCCCTTCATGAGCAGCTCGATATCCTCTGGAACACAAGCGGGTGGGCGGATGGTTCGCCCTCGTTCGGCGGCGAGACTTGGGCTGGCTATGCTGACGAGCGCAACTACGGTCTCGATTGAGCCCCTATATGCCCTGGTGCACGATGGAGCGGCTCGCGACCGACAAAGCACCGCTCCACATGAAGCAGCCCTCGGAAAGCAGCTGGGTCCGGCCGGAGATCAGGCTCCGGGTCCGCCATCTACGCGGCGAGGAGATGCTGCGACACGCAACCGTCAAAGGCATCAGCTACCTACCTCCGGAGAAAAAGCCGGCCCCTAGGCGCGCCGCCAGTCGCTCCTCGTCCGAGCCGACCTACAAGGTAGAGCCTGACGCCGTCCCGGCACGCGAGCAGCTGCTCGACTATTACCGGAGGATGGGGCCCTGGATGCTGCCCTTCCTAGCCAATCGCCCCCTCAACCTCTTCAGGTGCCCGCCGCACGATGCCAGGGAGTGCCTGTTCCAGAGAAACCGAATGCACCCGCCGCGGCCGGAAGGCTTCTTTCCACCCCCAATCCGCGATATTCCGGTACTTCAAAAGAACGGAAGGACGGAGCGCTACCTCTACGTCGAAGACGTCGAAGGCTTGCTCGCCTGCGTCGAAGCAGAAACCGTCGAATTCCACGCCTGGGGAAGCCACGTCAACGATATCGAGCGGCCGGACAGGATCGCGATCGATCTCGATCCCGACGAGGGGCTGGGCTTCGACGAGGTGAAGCGGACCGCATTCGAAGTGCGAGACCACCTCGGATCAATCGGCCTGGAAAGCTTCGCCCTACTTACCGGTGGCAAAGGAGTTCATGTGGTCGTGCCGTTCGCGCCCCGCGGTGAATGGCCTGAGGTGCGGCATTTTGCCGAAGCCTTTTGTACTGTCCTCGCTCAAGCGCACCCGGAGCGGTTCACGCTCGACACGAGAAAAGATCGGCGGCGCGGCCGGATCTTCCTCGACTATCTGCGCAACCAGCGAACGGCGACAGCCATCATGCCCTATTCGGCTCGTGCACGCCTGAGCGCTCCTGTAGCTGCTCCGGTAGAATGGGACGAGCTGAAGGGCATCGAGAGCCCTCAGCATTTCACGATCGACGACACGCCCCAACTTATCAAACGAGCGAGGCGACTCCAGCATTGGGGCCTGGCTGACCAATCCCTGCCGAAACTGAAATGAGCAGCCGCTGGAACTGGCGCCGCGAATTTCGCGGGCAGAGCATGTTCATCCCGCGGACTTGGCGGCCGACGAAGCGGAACCTCAATCGGCTACCCATGCCGCTGCAACGGCTTATCCACTCCTTGCTAACCGAGTGCGATCCGGCAGGCACAATCCGCCAGAATGTACTCCTCAAGGACGAAAATTGGGCACTCCGGCGCAAGATTGCTGAATTGAAGAACCAAGATTCGGCAAATTGACGAGATCTAACGCCCGTCTTAGTGACGCGAACCTGGGGGACGGGGCTAGTCCACAAAGTTGATTGGACACTAAGGTCGAGTCTTGACTCGACGCCGCCAAAATTAGGTGTAGAAGAACAGGCCCGACCTGAGCCAAGGAAATCACCATGGACCATCAGACTTCGACGCGCTCACTCGACGAAACCGCCTTTTCCGTGCAGCGCGATGTTCACGCCGCCAGTGGTCCGCGCACGCCAATCGCCGATCTCACGGGCAAGGGTGTTTTCGATAGCGTGAGCAGCAACCGTTCCAAGATGAACGATCAAAATAGCTGAACGCCTCCGCTCGAACGTGCGCGGCCAACGCGAATTTGAAAAGCTGATCCACCCGGTATCGGTCGAGGAATTTTTCTCGACGTACTGGGGTCAACGATATCTCCATATCCCGCGGAACGACCCGGGGTACCACCATGACGTGCTTACGTTCGACCATGTAGACGAGTATCTCGGCCGGAACGACCTTCGCTACCCCTATATCCGGCTGGTGAAAGAAGGGGGCGAGCTCCCGCTTTTAAGCTATGCCCATAATCGCACCTTTGGCGAGAACCTCTTTCAGGGGAACCTCGACACGGACGGACTCTTTCGTGAATATGCCGCTGGCGCGACAATGTGCATGCAACTCCAGCACCTCGCGCTGCCAACGCTGGGAGCGTTTTCAAGACTGATCGAAAGCTACTTCGGATACCGCACGCAATCGACGGTATTCCTGACTCCGGGCAACTCGCACGGCTTTACCCGCCACTTTGATAGCCACGATTTCTTCACCATGGGCATCAAAGGCGAAAAAACCTGGCGAATTTATTCGGAGAAAACCGAATATCCGCTGCCTCGGACCGAAGTGCTCGACAGCCAGGTCGAGATCTCTGACGCACTCGAACGGGAATTCCAGGTCAAAGCTGGGGATACGCTGTATGTGCCCCGTGGCACCTACCACGATGCACGCAGTGAAGACGGGAGCTCGATGCAAATCTCGCTCGGCATCTTTCCTTACTACTGGTGCGACGTACTCCACACCGTCATCGATAAGCTCGCCGATGAACATGCAGCCTTACGAATGGCGGTGGCGCCGAGTCGAGAGATCGACCGTCAACAAGTCGACTCTCGCTTTCGGGAGCTTCTGGCCTTGATCGCCGACAAGGCAGACATTCCCGCGATAGTTGAGGGCCTGCAGGCTGTTGCCGCCTCCAAAGCCGTCAAAGAGACCTCAAACCGCCTCTCGGACCTAGACACTATCGCGGAGCTGACGCCCGCCACGCCACTCGTGGTCCGCGATGTTCAAGTCGACCTAAGTGAGGACCATGACCAGCTCCTCATCCGTTTCTACGACAAGCGGATCAGCCTGCCTGCATTCGTTCGACCGCAGATAGACATGATCGTCACCGGCCATGCATTCTGTGCAGACACCCTTCCTCCGTCCCTTGATCTGAATAGTCGGCTGCTCCTGGTTCGCCGATTGATCGAGGAGGGCCTTCTCACGCGAGTGGAGCAACGCGATCGCACGCCGGCCTAATACTGCGATACGCCCGGCGCTGGCAGACGTGGTGAGATTCGATGACGCCTTACCTCCGCTATTGTTCGATGCCATATGCAAATTCGTTCTGAACCTCACCGCACGTGGAGTTCCGAGGGGCACGTTCTGGCAACCGTTCGAGGCGAAGCCGACCACGTGCATCGCTGCGGCCGCGTCAGTATTATCTGAGCTACTCCCGGCTACCCAAGACTGCGCGGGCGTCGAATGGTGGGTCCGCTCCAGCGGCGCGCACGTTCCGATGGCTTTGCACTTTGACAAGGACGAAACTCGCGCGCGAACCACGGCCGAGATCCGACACCCAGTCTACTCAGGGGTCATCTATATAAAGGACGGAGGGGGCCCGACCTTAATAGTTGATCAGATGCTCTCTGAAGAGACCGGAGCATTGGTTCCTTCTGAACCCGAATGCGCCATCCTCTCTTACCCGTGCAGGAACAGCTTCCTCGCCTTTCCAGGGCACCTGAGACATGGCGTGATCGCTGGTTCTGAATCTTCATCGCACGAGAGCAGTAATTCGCGCTGCACTCTTCTCCTAAACTGGTGGAGAACACGGCCAGCTTCCCCCTCATGCTCCGACCTCGAGGCGGATCATTGGTACAGCAGATTCGAGCACCATGCTCCTCAGCAGCGCAAGCTAGCTGTGACGCCCGTGGGCCTGCGCTAAATCTCGCTCGTGAAGTGCGTGGAATTCCAGGCAATCCGCGAGCTTCGAAATTGCCACGAAGAAATACGGTGGCGAGGTAACGCATCGGGGCGGCCCGGAGCGGACCCGCCCGCTTCTCATATCCGGCCGCCGACGGATGACAACTTATGCCCCGTTTCAGCCGAAGGATGACAACTTATGCCCTCGAAAACGACACCGCCCTTGAAGATTCAGCCGCTAAGCTGTTGATCTCTCGTGGGCGCGATGACAGCTTTCGCTCGGCCTGACACCAGCTTGCCGCCTGTGGGCCGGATCTCGGCACGGCCGCGATTCGGGTCGCCGGACAGGAAAAGCGCGCCAGCAGCGCTCCGTCAGTGCCGTCACCTCGACGTAGTAAATTCCTGCTTGTTTCCGAATTACAGCATCTATGTTATCTCGGATTCACAAACGACTCGGAGTAATCGCGTATAAGTCTGGTTCGGCAAGAAGGAGGGGGCAAAATGCACGCCGTCAAATGGATTTGTGCTGTTGGAACCGTGCTCTTCACTTCGCCTGCACAGGCCGCGCCCCAGCAGGAAATAGGGTCGCTCAGCCTCGTTCAAGCTCAATGTGACCGGTTCACTATCCAAATACATATTGGACCCGACTGGAAGGCGTCCCCCAATCCGAACAATGACACCTATAAAGTGTATCGAATGGCCGGACCGACATCCTTGCCGCTCATGGCGTCCTCGGACAATTCGACGATTGAGATCACGGGCCTGCAGGCCTTCATGTCCTATAAGATCTTTGCAAACGCAAGGTCCCGGCGGGCGGGCGGCGGGGGGATCCCGCTCTATCGCAAGGTCGGCGAACTCACCGTCGTCACTCCGAACTGCAGCACGCCCTCCGAATTCGCCCCGCAGCCGGGGGATGTGCGCCTGCGTCACGAAGCGTCGGGCAAATGCATCTTCGGAAACCCGGTGGACGGCGGCCCCGCCAAAAACTGGACCTGCTGGAACGATCCCCAAATGGCCGTTTCACTGGAACCCCTGGGCGGCGCCAACGTGCGGATCCGCATGCGTGCGAAAGGCAAATGCCTGTTTGGAAGTCCCGTAAACGGCGGCGAGGTCAAGAACTGGGTCTGCTGGAACGATCCGAACATGGTTTTCGTGCGCGAGAGCCTCGGCGGCAATCGGGTTCGCCTCCGCCACGAGGCCACGGGAAAATGCATGTACGGAAACTCGACCAACGGCGAGGCGGTGAAGAACTGGACATGCTGGGACGACCCCAACATGGTCTGGGTGATCGATCCTTTCTGATCTCGCTCGCGCCGGTTATTGAGCCGCGATCGCAACTATGCGTGTTTTAGGATTGCATCGCTTTGAAAGGGCCTCCGAGCGCCGAGCCGGGCCTGGGGTGCGACGGGCGGGCGGATTAACCAAGCTTCGCGGGGTCGCAACTTCATCGGAAGCGGCTATCCTCCGGCCCGAGAGTGCGCGCGAGCGGGTCGGGCGCCCAACAGATTTGTAGTTAGAGGCGGTCCTATGCGCTTTGTCGCTTTGCTTGCATGGCTCCTGGTTGCTGCCGCTCAGCCCGCCTGGGGGGCGTCTTCCCCCCGTCTGCAGTCCGTCGAGCAGAGGCTCGCGGCCATGGCCTCGGAAAATCCCGGCGAGTACGGATTCGCCGCGGTGGACCTCTCGACCGGAGAGTCGATCAGCTTCAACGGCGATCAGGCCTTCCCGATGGCGAGCACGATGAAGATCGCGGTCGCGGCGGCCTATCTCGAGCAGGTCGATTCCGGCCGGCGCACCCTGGACGACCCGATCGGCGGGACGTCCGCCCTCGCCCTGATGGATGCGATGATCGTGCGCAGCGACAATCGAGCGACCGACCTGCTGATGGCCAGCCTCGGCGGCCCGGCCGCGATCGACCATTGGCTGCGCGCGCACAACCTCGCCGGGATCCGGGTGGACCGAACGATAGCGCAATTGCTCAGCGCCCGCCGGGACCTGCGCGATATCCGCGATTCCAGCACGCCGACGGCGATGCTCGGCCTGCTCCGGCTGATCGACTCCGGAGCCGCCCTCAAGCCTCAGAGCCGCTATTTGCTTCTCGACATGATGCGGCGCTGCGCGACCGGCTCCAACCGGATCCGCGGGATACTTCCCCCCGGCGCCACCGTGGAGCACAAGACGGGGACGCTGTCCGGCTATACCGGCGACGTCGGCTTCCTGACCAGCCCGAGCGGACGCCGGATTGCGGTGGCCTTCTTCGCCCGCGGCGGCTCGAACCGCCCCGCGGTGATCGCCACGGCTGCCCGGGCAATCTACGACGCACTCGCCGCCCAGCCGCTCGACACGATCTCCGCCTTGCCGAGCGGGCGCGAGGCGTCGGGGCCTTACTCCGCCGCGCGTTGAGCCCGGAGCCGTCGACCCGCCCGGGATAGCGACTGAAACGCGCCAGCGGCTACGCGGTGAGCTCGCGCGCGCGGGATGTAAGATTTTGCCCTGTCCGGCATTCCCGACCGCATTCCAGCGCCTTGAGCTGGAACGCCTCGGCAAGCGCCAACCGCCGCGCTCTCGCCTCCGGAGTCACGGCGCGCTCGAGCGCCCGCAACTCCTCGACGGCACGACGAGCATAATATCTCTCGTTCGATTCCATGCACCGCTCCCCCGCGACCCCCATGGACTAACATGAAACAGTTACGAGTCCGAATCGATCCGGCGCGACTCATGCACGGGCTGGACAGGCCGAGCCCGGAACGGGCAGGGAGCGGCGATGAAGCGGCTCCTCTTCCCACTGTCGATCGGGCTGCTCGCCTTCGTCGTCCTGGCCGCGCTGCTGCTCGGAGGCCCCTATACGTGGATCGATCCCCCGGTCCTGGCGCTCTTCGACTCCGCTCCGCTGGTGCCTGCCGCGCGCCTGCTCACCCACCTCGGCGACGTCGTCACCGTGCTTGCGGCGGCCGTGCTCGTTGCCGCGTGGCTGCTGTTTCGCGGCCATCGGCGCCGAGCCATCCTGCTCGTCGCGATCGTCGCTTCGGAGCGCCTGCTCATCGAGGGGATGAAGAATGTCTTCGACCGCGCCCGCCCGGATCCGCTCGGCCATGAGGTCGCCGTCCACAATCTCGCCTTCCCAAGCGGCCATTCGGCCAATGCGATGGCGGGCTGGCTCGCCATCGCCCTGCTCGCCGCCAGCCCGCGGCTTCGGCGGCCCGCCATCGTCCTCGCACTGACCATCGCTTTCGTCACCGGCCTCTGCCGCCTCGTCCTTCAGGTCCACTGGCCGAGCGACGTCGTCGGCGGCTGGGCGTTCGGTGCCGCCTGGACTCTCCTGCTCGTCCGGCTGTTCGGAACCGCTCCCGCCGCCCGGCATTGATCCGGGCGAGAAGGAGAAGCTGATGACCGACCGCAACGAGCGCGGCGCCGACCGCGCCGAGACCGCCCGGCAGACCGACGACAGCGACATCATCGACCGGATGGAGGACGCCCCCGACTTCGGCGGCTCCGCGGGCGGCAACCTGCAGCGCGACATCGGCACCCGCGACGAGCTCAAGGAGCAGGTGGGCGACGGCGACGGAGTGACGAGGGTTCGCGACAGCGACAAGCCGGAGCAGGCGAATCTGCCGAGGTTCAACCCGAAGTGACGGCGCGTCGCCCCAGCGAAGGCTGGGGTCCCGGCGGGTGCAAGGCGCCGGCACCTTTCACCCCCGGGATCCCGGCCTCCGCCGGGATGACGGATTAGGCCCGGAACACCAAAATCAGGTTGTTGGCCGGCATCTCGACCACCCGCTCGAGCCCCAGGCCGTGCCGGGCCGCCTCGGCTTCCACCGCTTCCAGCTCCCGAAGCCCCCATTCGGGGTTCCGCGACTTGAGCGACTCGTCGAATGCCTCGTTGCTGGGCGCCGTCGGAACGCCCGACCGGCGATAGGGGCCGTAGAGGATCAGCGGCCCTCCCGTCGGGAGAAGCCTCCCCGCCCCGCGCATCAGCCCCTCGGTGGCGGCCCAGGGGCTGATATGGACCATGTTGACGCACAGAATTGCGTCGGCCGCTTCCACCGGCCAGTGCTCGGCCGAAGCGTCGAGGTGCAATGGCTCCAGCAGGTTGGGCGCGCCCGCCTCCTCCCGCCACGCGCAGATGGAGGCCAGAGCGCCGGGATCGGGATCGCTCGGCTGCCACCGCAGTCGCGGGAACGAAGCGGAGAGTCGGGCGGCATGCTCGCCGGTGCCGCTGGCGATCTCCAGAAGCAGCCCGCGCTCCGGCAGAGCCCCGCGCAGCACCGCGGCAATCGGGGCCCGGTTGCGCTCCGTGGCCGGGGCGAAGCGCTTCATTCCTCGGCGGTCGCTCCGGTCCATTCGAACCGCCTCGTGAACAGCCCGATGCTGATCGGCAGGGTCGAATAAGCGAAGGCGGCGAAGGCGCCGAAACGGGTCAGCGACAGCAGGATCGAAAGGATCCCCGTCGCGGCCAGGATCAGCCATATCCCGACCTCCCCTTTCGCCTGAGCCCGGCCGGCGCGGTCCAGCTCCGGGTTGCGCCACGCGTCCGCGAACAGCGCCGCCACGGTCAGCGACATGAGGACGAAGCCGGTGCCGTAGACGGCGAAGAGACCCGCGACATTTCCTCTAAAGCCGCCGCCCTGGCCGGTGAAGAATATCGACGTCGCGGCCGCCATCGCCCGAAGGGGCTGGATATAGATCAGCACCAGGAAGACGAGCAGCAGGGTAAGGCACAGCGCCCGCCAGTCGCCCTCGCCGCGAAGCCGCCGCCAGCGCACATGCGCGTACCAGAACATGACAACGATGCCGAAGCCGAAGGCGAAGGCGGGAATGTCGCCGAGCGCGCGAACCAGAGCGTTGAAGTCCGCCGGCGCTCCGGCCCCGCCGATGACGAGCAGGCTGACCGCGAACGCGAAGGCCGCGTCGGTGAAATTATCGAGCCGGCCTGCCGAGCTGGTCATTGCAATGGGTTAGAACGCCCCCGGAACGGGCGCAAGCTACTCCGCCAAGGCGAGCCAGAGGCAGGCCGCCGCGCCGAGGAGGAGCGCCAGGCCCGTCGTCAGATTGCCGATGAAGCGCACCGCATTGGGATGCTTGTCCATCATCATCCCGAAGACGTGGAAGACCCGGCCGATCGTGAAGCCGGCCCCAACCGCATGGAGCCAGAGCGCCGGCCCGTCGCGCAAGGCGATGCCGAGCAGCAGAAGCAGGACCAAAGGCGCATATTCGGCGAAATTGGCATGCGCCCGTATCGCCCGGGTCAGCATGGCGTCGCCCGTGTCGCCCGGCTGGAGCTGCTTCTGCGCGCCGCGGCGAAGCCCGACGTTCAGAGCGAGGCCGAACATGAGCAGCGCGTTCAGCGCCGCATAGACGGCCCAGATCTGGATGGGCCCCTGCCCCACCCTTTACTCCGCCGCTTCCGCCCGGGGCGGATCCTTCCAGACCAGCACCGGCTTCCTCGCCGCCAGCGTCTCGTCGAGCCGCCGCCTCGGCGCGTGCACCGGAGCCGCCTTGAGGCTCTGGTCTCCGGCCTTCGCCCGCTCCGCCACCGACCGCATCGCGCCGATGAACTGGTCGAGCGCCGCCTTCGATTCCGTCTCGGTCGGCTCGACCAGCATCGCGCCGTGGACGACCAGCGGGAAGTACATGGTCATCGGGTGGAAGCCCTCGTCGATCAGGCCCTTGGCGAGATCGAGCGTGGTCAGGCCGCCGGCGAAGCCTTTGTCGCTGAACAGGGCCTCGTGCATGCACGGCCCGCTGTGGCCGAACGGCGCGTCGAGCAGGTCCTCGAGCCGGCGCAGGATGTAATTGGCGTTGAGGACGGCGTCCTCCGACACCTGCCTCAGGCCGTCGGCGCCGTGGCTCATGATATAGGCGAGCGCCCGGGTGAACATGCCCATCTGGCCGTGGAAGGCGACCATCCGGCCGAAGCTGGAGCCGTGATGCTCCCCGGCGGTCTCCTCCTCGACGAGGGCGAAATGCTCGCCCTGCCTCTCGACGAAGGGGAGCGGAGCGAAGGGGGTCAGCGCCTCCGAGAAGACGACAGGCCCCGAGCCCGGCCCGCCGCCGCCGTGCGGGGTCGAGAAGGTCTTGTGGAGGTTGATGTGCATGGCGTCGATGCCGAGGTCGCCCGGCCTCACCCGGCCGACGATGGCGTTGAAATTGGCGCCGTCGCAATAGACCAGCCCGCCCGCCTCGTGGACCGCCCGGCTGATCTCGGTCATCTCCGGCTCGAACAGGCCGCAGGTGTTGGGGTTGGTGATCATCACCGCCGCCACGTCCGGCCCGAGCCGGCTCTTGAGCGCGTCGAGATCGACCCGCCCCCGGTCCGTCGCCGGGATGCTCTCGACCCGGTAGCCGACGAAGGCGGCGGTGGCCGGGTTGGTGCCGTGGGCGCTCTCGGGAACGAGGACGACCTCGCGGGCGTCGCCCCTCGCCTCGAGCGCGGCTCGGATGGCGAGAAGCCCGCAAAGCTCGCCATGGGCGCCTGCCTTGGGGCTCATCGCGACGCTGTGCATGCCCGTAAGGCTCACCAGCCAGCCGCCCAGCCGGGCGATCAGCTCGAGCGCGCCCTGCACCGTGTCGACCGGCTGGAGCGGATGGATATCGGCGAAGCCCGGCATCCTCGCCACCTTCTCGCACAGCCGCGGATTGTGCTTCATCGTGCACGATCCGAGCGGAAAGAGGCCGAGGTCGATCGCATAATTCTGCCGGCTCAATCGGGTATAATGGCGGACGGTCTGCGGCTCGGAGAGGCCTGGAAGGCCGATCGGCCGGTTGCGCTCGAGACCGGCCAACCGGCTCCCCGAGGGAGCGGCATCCTCGAGGTCGACCCCGCAGCCCTCCTCCTCGCCAAGCTCGAAGATCAGCGGCTCCTCGAGCATCAGCGCCCGGTTGCCGGTGTAGGTCGCAGGGGCGCCCTCGGCGGCCTCGGGCCTCGTCGGCCGTCCTTCGCGGTTCATGCTCATGCCAACGCCTCCTCGAGCGAAGCGGCGAGCGCTTCGACATCCTCAGCGGTTGACGTCTCCGTCACCGCGACCACCAGCCCGGTCTCCAACGCCTCGACCCCGGGATAGAGACGACCCAGCGAAACGCCGCCGAGCACGCCCCGCTCGGCCAGCGTCCGGACCACGGGCCGCGCCTCCATGGGCAGGCGCAGGGTGAATTCGTTGAAGAAGGCCGGGTTGACCAGCTCGACCCCCGGCACCTGGGACAGACGTTCGGCGGCGGCCGACGCCCGCGCGTGATTGACCTGCGCCAGCCGGCGCAGCCCGCTCTCGCCGAGCAGGGTCATGTGGATCGAGAAAGCGAGTGCGCACAGGCCCGAGTTGGTGCAGATGTTCGACGTCGCCTTCTCGCGGCGGATATGCTGCTCGCGGGTCGAGAGGGTGAGGACGAAGCCCCTTTTCCCTTCGGCGTCGACGGTTTCGCCGGCCAGCCGCCCCGGCATCTGCCGGACATATTTATCGCGGGTGGCGAACAGGCCGACATAGGGCCCGCCGAAATTGAGGCCGACGCCGATCGACTGGCCTTCGCCGACGACGATGTCCGCGCCCATCTCGCCGGGCGGGCGGATGAGGCCCAGGGCCACAGGCTCGGTCACCACGGCCACCAGCAAGGCGCCCTTCTCATGCGCCCGCTCCGCCAGCGCCGACAGATCGCCGATGCGGCCCAGGATGTCGGGATATTGGACGACGACGCAGCTCGTCTCGCCGTCGATCGAGTCGAGCAGGCCGGCCGTGTCCGGCTCCGGGCCCAGCTCGGGAACCCCCGTCACCAGAGCGTCGCCGGTGAACCGCGCCATCGTCTTGGCCACGGAGACGTAATGCGGATGAAGCCCCGACGAGAGAATCGCCTTGCTTCGCCGGGTGATCCGCCGGGCCATCCCAATCGCCTCCCAGCAGGCGGTCGAGCCGTCGTACATGGAGGCGTTGGCGACGTCGCAGCCGTAGAGCCGGGCGACCTGCGTCTGGAACTCGAACAGCGCCTGCAGCGTGCCCTGGGCGATCTCGGGCTGGTAGGGCGTGTAGCTGGTCAGGAACTCGCCGCGCTGGATGAGGTGATCGACGGAGGCCGGGATGTGGTGCTTGTAGGCGCCGCAGCCCAGGAAGAAGGGAACGTCGCCGGCGACCAAATTCCGGCGCGACAGCCGGGCGAGATCGCGCTCCACCGCCATCTCGCTCAGATGATCGGGAAGGCCCTTGATCTTCTCGGCGAGCCGGGCCGCCTCCGGCACGTCGACGAACAACTCGTCGATCGAGGAGGCGCCGACGGCGCGAAGCATGTCCTGCCGGTCGGAGTCGGCGAGGGGAAGGTAGCGCATTCAGCTTACTCCATCATTCAGCCGGCTTGCGCATGGTGAAGCGCAGCCGGACGTAATCGGCGAGCCAGCTGCCGTCGGGCTGCTGGAGTTGCGGCTGCACCCGCGCCTCGACCGCGGCCGCGACCTCGTCGCGATCCGCACGGGCCACGCCGGCGATGTCGAGCATTCCGCAGCGGAACGTCTTCACCCAGGCGGCCACTCCGCCCTCCGGGAGCGGTGTCGGTCGCGGGATCAGTTGCGCCTGGATGCCGGTGAAGCCGGCGCAGGCATAGAGGCGGACGAACTCCTCGACCCCGGGATACCATTGCGGATCCTCGGTCGGCACCTCGTAGCCGCGCGCGCCGAGCTCGGCCCGGATGCCGTTTCGAAGGGCGGCGATGTTACCCTCGCCGCCCATCTCGCCCGCGAAGCGGCCGCCGGGCTTCAGCACGGAGAAGACGCCCGAGGCTACGGCGTCCGGATCGAGCATCCAGTGCAGCGCCGCGTTCGAGAAAGCCGCATCGAAATGGCCGAACCGCGCCACCTGCCCTTCCAGGTCGAGCGCCTGGGCGTCGGCGACGAAGGCGTCGACTCCCCGCCCGCGTGCCGCCTCGACCATCGCTTCCGAGGCATCGAGCCCGATCACCCGGGCGCCGGACGCCATGATCTTCTGGGTGAGGGCGCCGTCGCCGCAGCCGAGGTCGACGATCAGCTCGCCCGGCTGGGGCGCGAGCAGCTCCAGCGCCGCCGCGCCGAGCGCGGGGACGAAGGCGGCGTTGGTCGCATAGTCGCTCGGCGACCATTGGGAGGAGGGGTTGAGAGACATGAAAGCTACTCCACGCCGCTCATCCCGAGTGGAGGATGAGCGGAGATTCCATTCACTGCGCGTCCGTGAAGGCCTTGTACGCGTCGGCGTCCATCAGGCCCTCGAGCTGGGACGGGTCGCCGAGACGAAGCCGAAAGAACCACCCCTCCCCTTGCGGGTCGCTGTTGACCAGGGAGGGATCGTCGCCGAGCGCCGGGTTGGGCTCGGTCACCTCGCCGTCGACCGGCGCGAAGACGTCGGAGGCGGCCTTGACCGATTCGACCACCGCGGCCTCGCCGCCCTTCGACACCTGGCGCCCGGCCTCGGGCAGCTCGACGAAGACGATGTCGCCGAGCTGGCCCTGGGCGAAGTCGGTGATCCCGACCGTCGCCTCGTCGCCCTCGACCCGGATCCACTCATGCTCCTCGGTATAATAAACGGCCATCAGGCGGCTCCCTTGCGTTGGTAGCGGTGGGGGACGAAGGGCATCGGCGCCACCTTCGCCTGGAAGATCTTTCCGCGCTGGACGAGGCGGATCTCGGCGCCGGGCTCGGCCGAGGCGGCGGGGACGTAGGCCATGGCGATCGGCGCCTCCAGCATCGGCGAGAAGCCGCCGCTGGTCACCTTGCCGACCTCGTCGCCGTCGGAATCGATCACGGCCGCGCCTTCGCGCACCGGCTGGCGGCCGTCCACGGTCAGGCCGACCCGGCGGCGCACCGGCCCCTCCTCGATCTCGCGGATGATCCGGTGCCAGCCGGCGAAGCCGCCTTCGGCCCGGCGGCGCTTGGAGACGGCGAAGCCGAGGTCGGCCTCGATCGGGGTCGTGTCGGTGTCGAGGTCGTGGCCGTAGAGCGGAAGGCCCGCCTCGAGCCGAAGCGAGTCGCGCGCGCCGAGGCCGATGGGTCTCACTTCCTCCTGATCCGCGAGCAGGCTCGCCACCGCCTCGGCCCGGGCCGCCGGAAGCGAGATCTCGAACCCGTCCTCGCCGGTATAGCCGGAGCGGCTGATCCAGACGGTTCCGCCGTCGAGGGCGAAGGCGCCGCCGGTCATGAAGCCGAGCTGCTCCGCCCCGGGAGCGAGGCGGGCGAGAATTTCGACCGCTTTGGGGCCCTGCAGGGCGAGCAGGGCCTGCTCCTTCATATGGTCGAGGACGACTCCGCGCGGCAGCCGCTCCTCCATGTAGGCGATGTCGCCCTGCTTGGTGGCGCCGTTGACGACGACGTAGAAATGGTCCCCCCGGCGGGTGGCCATCAGGTCGTCGACGATCCCGCCCTCGTCGTTGAGCAGGAGCGAGTAGCGCAGCCGCCCTTCCTTGAGGATGGCGAGGTCGGCCGGGAGCAGGCTCTCCAGCCCCTTCTCGGCCTCCGCCCCGGCGACCAGGAGCTGGCCCATATGGCTGACGTCGAACAGGCCGGCCGATTCGCGGGTCCAGCGATGCTCCGCGATGATGCCTTCATACTGGATCGGCATCGAATAGCCGGCGAATGCCACCATCCGGGCGCCATGCGAGCGATGCCACGCATCGAGTGGGAGAGTCAGTTCGGGGCCGTCGCTCATTGTCCAGTCTCCAGGGCGCTGCTCCAACGCCCGAGAACGGACACCGTCGCAAACAACCCCCTCTGTCACTGGACCTGAGAGCTTTCGCGGCGCCTTTCGGTTCCGCTTACCCCTTCGGTGGTCCTGCCAAGCCATGGCGAAGCAGGACGCTTTCCAGAGTGCCTTTGCGCGCGCGGTCCCTTGTGCCTGAGAGATTCCGGGGCGGTTGCTCCTTCGGCGGCTTCAGGCTTTCACCCTCCACGCTCTCCCGCGCGCACCCCGGCTTTCACCGGCGGCAAGGGCGCTGTGAAGGGTGGCCAAGGCTAAGTCAACGCACCCGACCAAAATCCTCCCCGACATTTGTCGGGGAGGGGGACCGAGCGAAGCGCGGTGGAGGGGTTCTTCAGGTCAAAAAGAAAGGGACGGGTACCGGTGCCTGCCCCTTCCAGCCGCCACATTCTGTTCCTCCCCCGCGTTCGCGGGAGAGGGAAAGTCGATCCGGCTAACGGGTCGCGTTGTAGGCCAGCTGGTCCTGGGTGAGCTGGAATCCGACCAGCATCTCGAAGCTCGCCTTGCGGACCGCCTCGCGAACGACCGGATCGGCGAGCGGGTCGATCGCGGCTTCCGGGTCTCCGGGCTTGCGGCGGCGGGTGATCCGCTCGCGCACGTCTTCCGGAAGGGTCACCGCCGCACGGGTCACCTGGCCGGTGGCCTGGCCGGAGGTGCTCGCCCGAAGGGCGCCGTCGGCGAAGCTCAGCCCGACCCGGCCGACGCTCTTCGACTGGACCTGGGTACCGCCCTGCACCGCCACCGCGAAATAGGGCAGCACCACCTGGCGGGCGCCGCGGGCGTCGCGGCGCTGGGCCTGGACGTCGAACGTCACCCGGGTGACGATGTTCTCGCCCGCCTCGTCGCAGGTCGACCTGAGGTTGGTGATGTTGGCGACGACGTCGATAGCGCTGGCGTCGCGGCTCCCCTCGGGGTTGAACAAGGTGATGTCGCCGGTCGCGGCGGGGATCGCCACGGCCGGGCAGGCGGAGCGGGTGGCGGTGATGCCGGTGTCGGTGATCTGGTTGTTCGGGGTCGAACAGGCGGCGAGGGCTATGGGGATCAGCGCGGCAAGGGCCGCCTTGGACTTGAACACAGGGTGGGAATCCTCACCTTTGGACGGGACGCGCGGATCATAGGAAGCGGGTTCCGCCGAAGCAAGCTATCCAGTAGAGCGACGTCAAATGGCCGCCAAGCCCCCCCTCACCCTGCTGATCGCTGCGCCGCGCGGCTTCTGCGCCGGAGTCGACCGGGCGATCCGGATCGTCGAGCTCGCGCTCGAGCGTTACGGGGCGCCGGTCTACGTGCGCCACGAAATCGTCCACAACAAGTTCGTCGTCGACAGCCTCAAGGCCAAGGGCGCGGTGTTCGTCCCCGAGCTCGACCAGGTGCCCGACGGGGTGCCGGTGGTCTTCTCGGCCCACGGCGTGCCCAAGGCGGTCCCGGCCAAGGCGGCGGAGCGCGGCCTCGACTTCCTCGACGCCACCTGCCCGCTCGTCTCCAAGGTCCACCGCCAGGCCGAGCGTCTGGTCGAGAATGACCGCCACATCCTCTTCATCGGCCACTCCGGCCATCCCGAGGTGATCGGCACCTTCGGCCAGGTTCCGGAAGGGCGGATGACCCTGATCGAGAGCGTCGAGGAGGCGGAGCGGGTCGAGCCGGCGGAGCCCGCAAGCCTCGCCTACCTTACCCAGACCACCCTCTCCGTCGACGACACGGCCGAGATCGTCGCCGTCCTCGAGCGGCGCTTCCCCGGAATCCGCGGCCCCAAGGGGGAGGACATCTGCTACGCCACCTCGAACCGGCAGTCCGCGGTCAAGGACATCGCCCGGGCCTGCGAGGCGATGCTGGTGATCGGCTCGCCCAAGAGCTCGAACTCGGTCCGCCTCGTCGAGGTCGCCGAGCGCGAGGGCACCAGGGCGAGGCTGATCGGCCGGGCGAGCGAGATCGACCTGGGCTGGCTGGAGGGGGTCCGGACGCTGGGCATCACCGCCGGCGCCTCGGCACCCGAGACCCTGGTCCGCGAGGTGGTCGATTTCCTCAGCCGGCATTACGACGTCACCGAGATCGAGGGCGAAGGGGTGATCGAGCGGATGGTGTTCAAATTGCCCCGGGGGCTCGAGGCGGCTTGACCCTCATCCCGGTCGAGATCTTCACCGACGGCGCCTGCAAGGGCAATCCCGGGCCGGGCGGCTGGGGCGCGGTGATCCGTTCCGGCGCCCACGAGAAGGAGATCAGCGGCGGCGAGCCCGGCACCACCAACAACCGGATGGAGCTCCTGGCCGCGATCCGGGCGCTGGAAGCCCTGAAGCGGCCCTGCGAGGTCGCGCTCTACACCGACAGCATCTACGTCCGCGACGGGATCACCAAGTGGATCCACGGCTGGCGCCGCAACGGCTGGAAGACGGCGGACAGGAAGCCGGTCAAGAATGCCGAGCTCTGGCAGGAGCTGCTCGACGCGGCGGCGCCGCACAAGGTCGACTGGCGCTGGGTCAAGGGCCATGCCGGCCACCCGGAGAACGAGCGGGCGGACAGGCTGGCCTGCGACGCGGCGATGGCGGTCTCGAAGAAGCGGGCCTGAGCCGGATCCGGGTCCGGGGTGACTGAGCGCGGGACCCCTGCCTTCAGGAGATCCACTCGATCATGTCGCCCGTCACCTGCCAGCGGCCGTTCCTGCGCTCGAGCTCGAAGCGGCTGCCCGACGCGCTCATATTGCCCTCGAGATAGCCGCCGCGGCCGGTGCAGCGGGTGGCCGAGGGGCAGTCCAGGCCGGTGACGTAGTGGACGATGGCATGCGCTCCGGTCGAGCGGTCGGCCCAGTGGGTCTCGTTCCAGCGGCAGGCCGAGACTCCCTTCACCTCCGGCTCGTGACCGGCGAACCGGGCGAGGAGGGGCGCGGGCGGGTCGGACAGCCCGTCCGGCCTGGGCCCCGCCCCGAGGCACAGCAAGGCGACGTTGCGCTGGCCGCCCGAGGCGTTGTTGCCGATCTGGTGACGATAGAGGGCCTCGGCGGCGTCGAGGTTGGCGGCATCTATCCCGCCCCCCGGCGAGCCGGGGCCTGAGCCGGGCGCCGGCGGGGGCGGCGGTGGCATCGGCAAAGGCGGCGCCGAGGGATTGGGGAGATAGAGCCAGCGCGCATTCCCCTCGGCGATCCGGAGCGGGCCGCCGGGCGGCGACAGCACGATCTCGCGATGCTGGAACAAGCCTTCCGGCGACCCCTTGCCGAGCCCGGTCTGGCGGGCAAGGCACTGCTCGTCGACCTGGATCCCGCCGCGCTGACGGACGATCCACCGGTTCTCCAGGGGTTCCAGCCAGCCCTGCTGCGTATAGCAGCCGCGGATCGCCCGGAAATGATTGGGACCCTCGCGCCCGAGCCTCAGCTGGAACTGACCGGCACCGGCCCGGACGCCGTTCGCCTCGACCATGGTGAACACTCCGGTCCAGTGCCTCGGCAGGCTGCGCTCGACGACCTGCTCCGGAAGCGGGGCCGGGACAGGCTCCGGTTCGGCTTTGGGCTGGCAGGCGACGAGCGCCAGCAGCGGCAGAAGGATCGGTCTCATGGCCGGGAAACGACCGGGCGGCGCCCACGCTCCAGACACGCCGTCACGCCCTCGGAGGCGACGGGCGCTCGATCCGGCCGAGGAAGAGGATAGTGCCGGACCGGTTGTCGCGGATGACGAAGAAGAAGGGACGGTCGGCATGGAATTCCCTCGGCATGCTGACGATCTCCCCGAATCCCGCGGTGACCGCGGCCGCCTCCGTCCCCTTCTCGTCCACCCGCAAATAGGTCTGGTGGAGGACGTCGCTGAGGTAGAGCCGGGCGTCGGACATGCCCCCCAACTGGGCGAGCTGGGTGAAGGCGCGCCTCATGCCGAGCGCCTGAAGCGGTGGGACGAGGGAGGCGCGGGTCTCGACCTCGAGCTTGGGCACGACCAGCTCCAGGTCGCGGCGCTCGCTCGCTCTCAGCCCGTCGATCCAGCCGCTCAGGGCCTCGCCTTCCAGGCTCTGCTCGAATTGCTTGAGGCTGCTGCTCTCCTTGGGAAGGAAGATGAGCATCGACAGCTCCTCCCCCTTGTAAGGCATCTCCACCGCCTCGAAGGATGGCGTCTCCAGCAGCCGGAACAGGCTGCGCTGGCGCATCATCGGGACGGAGATGGAGCCGCCGCCGGCCAGTTGAAACGGACGCGGCCGGGTCTGGGCCGCCTGGAAGGGAAGAAGCCAGTCGGCCTTGAAATAGACGGCGTTGGTCAGAACCACGCGAGTGCGGTCGGTGATGTTCTCGGGTTGAAGGATGCCCTTGATTCGCCCGGCGGTCTGCTCTTCGGCCCAGCGGTTGACGGTCGCGATCGCCTCGAGCGGAGTCCCGACGAAGTCGACCGGCCGGGCCCCGCCGCCATAATGGCGCCGCACCTGCTCGAGGAAGCCGGGCTTCAACGCGAAGTCCTCCTGGATCCACAAGGCGTTGGCGATGCTGACCCGGCGCCCCTTGGAATCGATCGGGAGCTTGCGAAGCAGGCCTGCCATTCCCTCATGGGCGCCCGAAGCGGGGTAGCGCAGCGCCCGCGCCATCTCGGCCCCGGTCTCTCCCTCGGCGCCCGCATAGACCATGCCGAGCGCCATCGAGATGCTGGCGGGCGAGAGGAAGACATTGCCCGGATCGGCGGCGAGGCGGCGGTAGAGATCGACTCCAAACCCGGTCTGCCCCGCCACGACGCTCGGTGGGGCCGGAAGGTCGGCCTCGGCCGGCGCGGGTGCGCTCTGCGGCACGCGCGGCTCGGGCGGCTCGGGCGGCGCGCAGGACATCAACAGAAGCGCGGTCGCGCCGACCATGGATCGAAAAAGCACAGCGATCTCCAGCCCCGGTAAGCGGGCGGGATCAATGATACACTATCACAAGCCGGGGTTCAATGCTCCCCGAAGAGGCCTCACCCGGGGGCATTCGCCTTCGTCCCTCGCCAGGCTTTCCCGGATCATCCTGCCGCCGCCTCGCGGCCGCCGAAGCGGCGCGGGGAATAAGGCGCCGGCTCGAGCTCCGGCGCTCGCCCGAGCAGAAGGTCCGCGGCTAGCCTGGAGCCGGCCGGCGCCGTCTGGATCCCGAAGCCGCCCTGGCCGGCGCACCAGAAGAAGCCGGGAGCCTCCGGGTCGAAGCCGTAGACCGGAAGCCGGTCGGGGGCGAAGCTGCGCAGCCCGGCCCAGCTTCGCTCGACCCGCTCGACCTTCCAGTCCACCACCCGCTCGAGCCGGTCGATCGCGACGGCGACGTCAAGCTCCTCGGGCGCGCAGTCGCACGGGTCGCAGGCCGTCTCGTCATGCGGGCTGAGCCACAGCCGCCCGCCCGCTTCCGGCTTGAAGTAGAAACGCTCGAGCGAATCCATCACCAGCGGGAGGCCGGGCGGTGCCGGCGGGCTGATCCGAAGCTGAGACAGCGTCCGCCGGTAGGGCTGGATCCCGACCGGCTTCGCCCCTGCCAGGGCGGCGACCCGATCGGCCCAGGCGCCGGCCGAGTTGACGATCGTGGGCGCGGCGAAGGTGCCGGCCGAAGTCTCGACCCGCCAGCCGCGCTCCTCCCGCCGAAGCGCGGTCACCTCCGCGCGGGTCGCGAGCGCAGCCCCGTCCCGCCGGGCCGAGGCGAGGTAATATTGGTGAAGGCCGGCGACGTCGATGTCCGAGCAGCTCGGCTCCAGAAGGCCGGAGACCCAGCCGGGGCGGAGGCCGGGCAGGATCGCCTCGAGCCGCCGCCGATCGAGCCGCTCGAGGGCGACGGTGGCCGCGAACTCCGCCTCGATCGAGTCGAGCGAGGGCTCCGAGCCGGCTTCGGCGATGTGAAGCCCCCCACGCGGCGAGAGGAAGCCGTGCTCCTCCAGGAACGGCCCGGACGCGCTGGTGAGCGGCTGGACGAAGGGCCCGCCATAGCTTTCGGACCAGAAGGCGGCCGAGCGGCCGGTGCTGTGGTAGCCGGGCCTGTCCTCGCCCTCGAGCAGAAGCACTTTGAGCCGGCCCGCGACCTGCGCGGCGAGGCTGGCGCCGGCCATCCCCGCGCCTATGACGACGATGTCGGCGTCGAACCTCACCGCCTCGACTGGCGCTCGAGGAACGAGTCGATCGCGGCGAGCGCCTTCAGCCGGACCTCGTCGCGCTCGCGCAATATCTCGTGCGCGCTATCGTCGAACATCAGCAGCTCGGCGTTCGGAAGCTGGGAAGCGGCCCGGCGGATCGCCGCCGGGCTGACCAGGCGGTCGCGCTCGGTGCCGACCAGAAGCACGGGGGTGTCCAGTGCTGCGAGCTTCGCCGGGGTCAGAGCCGAGCAGGAGGCGAAGGCGGCCCTCAGCCAGCCCCAGCTCGGCGCCCCGAGGTCGAAATCGGGATGCTTCTGCCACCACCAGAGCTCGTCGGCGTAGCGGTCGCGGCAGCCGGTGAGATAGGCTTGGCGAAGCGATCCGGCGGGCTGGGGCCTGGAGGGCTGCTGCCAGGCCGGCTGGCCGCTCAGGCCGAAGATCGAAGCGGTCGCGGCGAGCCAGGCGGCGGCGAAGTCGGGGACCGGCCCGCTGTTGATCATCAGCATCGGCGCGACCAGCACCGCCGCGTCGACCGGCGGATTGCGCTCGGCGAGGGTGCGCAGAAGGACGTGCCCGCCCATCGAGTGGGCGATGACGGCGTGGGGGCCGGGAGTCGCGGCCATCCAGGCATCGATCAGGCCGGCGAGGTCGGCGACCAGCGTGTCGAAGCTGTCGATATGGCCGCCCGGCCGGTCACCCTGCGAGGCGCCCTGGCCGCGCCAGTCGAACGAGGCGACGTTCCAGCCCAAGCGGTGCCAATGGTCCTGGGCCTCGAGATATTTCTCGATGAAATCGCCGCGCCCGCCGGCGAAGAGCAGGCTTCCCAGCGCCGGCGCCCCCGCCTCGCGCGGCCGCTCCAGGGTCCGGTACTTCCAGCCGTCGCCCGCCTCCCACTCGCGGAAACGGGCGTCGGAGGGGATGGTGCGGCGGTCGAACGCTGGGCTGGGCATAGGCCCGGTTACGGTTTCGAAAGCTGTTGCGTCTAGTCCCTGGTCCTCATGCACGGGGGTCTTTCCTGGTTTTTCATCGCTCTGCTCGGCGCGGCACTGCTGCTGGCGGCGATCGGCGACTGGCGGACCCGGACGATCCCCAATCGGCTCAACGCGGCAATCGCGCTTCTCGCCATACCCTTCTGGTGGAGCATCGGCCTCAGCCTTTGGCCAGGGGTCGCTCTCCAGGTCGGCCTCGCGGCTGCGGTCTTCGGGCTGTTCGCGATCGCCTTCCGGTTCGGGGCGATGGGGGGCGGCGACGTCAAGATGGCGGCGGCGGTGGCCTTGTGGCTGCCCTTCGCCGGCGTGGTGAAGCTGCTTGCGGTCATGTCGATAGCGGGCGGCGTTCTGACTCTGGCGATGCTGGTCGCGCACCGCATGGCCAAAGCCTCGGGGCAACCCGAAATTCCGTACGGCATAGCCATCGCGTTCGGCGGTTTTTGGCTGATTGGCGAACGGTTTCTTAACCAATTTGTCTGACATGGGAGCCTGCAATTTGGGCGGGCTAGGAGGCGACTGGCGTCATGGATGTTAAAAAGCTCGTGCTGCTGATCGGAGCGCTGATCGTGGCCGCCGTCACTGCGGTGACCGCCAAGAACATGTTCAGCGGCGCCGGAGCGCCCGTCGCTTCGGCGACGCCCGTGGCGGCCGGCCCGGAAGTGCTGGTCGCGACCCGCGCCCTCCCCGTCGGCACCATCATCGACGCGGAAGCCTTCCGCTTCCAGCGCTGGCCCGAAGGCCTCGTCCAGCCCGCTTATTACATCAAGGGCACTCCGGGCGTGGATCCGGCCAAGCTGATCGGCACCGTCGTTCGCAACGAGATCACGGCCGGCCAGCCTTTCACCCAGGGCACTCTCATCAAGCCGGGCGACCGGGGCTTCCTCGCCGCCGCGCTCGGGCCGGGGATGCGCGCCGTCACCGTGGCCGTCTCGATGACCAGCGGAGTCGCCGGCTTCGTCTTCCCGGGCGACCGGGTCGACATCGTGCTCACGCAGGAAGTCGCCGGCGGCGGCGAAGGTACCGCGCTCAAGGTGTCCGAGACGGTCATGCGGAACGTCCGGGTGCTCGCCACCGACCAGCGCATGACGGCCCAGGGGGAGGACGGCAAGACGGTCGTTCAGAACGCCTCCACGGTCACGCTCGAAGCGACGCCCAAGATGGCCGAGAAGATCGCGGTCGCGCAGACGATCGGCCAATTGTCCCTGTCGCTTCGCTCGATCGCCGACAATTCGGCGGAGCTGGAGCGCGCCATCGCCTCGGGCGAGGTGAAGGTGCCGGAGACCGACGATCCCAAGGCCGAGCGCCGGATGCTGCTGGCCATTGCCGGCAAGCCGGTCGACACCGGCACCACCTATACGGTCGGCGCGGACGTCTCTCGCTTCCAGCGCAGCACCGTCCCCGGCCGCCCCGGCAAGGAAGGCGGTCCGGAGGACCGCGCCGCCGACGCGCTCAAGGCGCTCGCCGCGGCGGCGACCGGGAAGATCGCCGGCGAAGGTTCCACCCCCAAGGGTCCCACGGTCCGGGTCGCCCGCGGCAATAATGTCACCCTCGTTCCGGTCGGAGCCAAGTAAGATGACAAAGCTGAACATCATGCGCCGTGCGACGGCCAGGACGGCGATCTTCGCGGTCCTCGCCACCAGCCTCACCCCGATCATGGCGGCGCCCGCGCTGGCGGCGCCCGCGGCGGGAGCCTATCGGCCGACCCACCAGGTCCTCCTCTCCGTGGGTGAAGGCGAAGTCATATCGCTCCCCCGCAACGTTGCGGACGTCTGGACCTCCAACCCGGCGGTCGCCGACGTCAACGTCACCAGCCCGCGCCAGCTCGGCCTGTTCGGCAGGGACGCCGGCGAGGCCACGGTGATCGCGACCGCGGCCGACGGCTCGGTGGTCTACGGAGCGCGGGTCCGGGTCAGCCAGAACATTACCTCGATGGACCAGATGCTGAAGGCGGCCATGCCCGACGCCAACATCTCGATCACCCATGTCGGGCAGATCGCCGTGATGAACGGAACGGTGGCCTCGCCCGCCGACAGCGCCCAGGCCGAGCAACTGGTGCGGGCGCTGCTCAACCCCGGAATCGACGCGAACGCTGCCGGCGCGGTGCTCAAGGTGCAGACGGTCAACCGGCTAAGGACCGCGACTCCGCTTCAGGTAATGCTCAAGGTAACGATCGCGGAGGTCAGCCGCACGCTGGTCAAGGAAATCGGGGTAAACCTGCTCAACCGAGACAATGACGGCGGCAGCGGCAACGGCTTCATCTTCGGAGTGGGCCAAGGGAATGCCGGAACCATCACCGACACGCCCCTCGGGATCACCAACCCCGCGACGGGCCTCCCGTTCACGGCCACGAACTACAAGTTCGCGCAGGGCGCGGGGACGACGCTCGGCTTCGCCGGCCACGTCCTCGGAATGGACATCCTGTCGACCCTGAAGCTCAACCAGAAGGTCGGCGCCGTCCATACCCTGGCCGAGCCGACCCTCACCGCGCTTTCGGGCGAGACGGCGAGCTTCCTCGCCGGCGGCGAGTTTCCGATCCCCATGTCGAGCGGCCTCAACGGCACCTCGGTCGAGTTCAAGCAATATGGGGTGAGCCTCGCATTCACGCCTTATGTCCTCGAAGGCGGCCGCATCTCGATGCGGGTCCGCCCTGAAGTCTCCGAGCTTTCCGAAGCCGGATCGATCCAGCTCAACGGCTTCAGCGTTCCGGGCCTCACCACGCGCCGGGCGGAGACCACGGTCGAGCTCGGCTCCGGCCAGAGCTTCATGATCGGCGGGCTGCTGCGCAACAACAACGGCAACAGCACCGACAAGGCGCCCATGCTCGGAAGCCTGCCGATCATCGGCGCTCTGTTCCGGTCGAATAGCTTCAAGCGCGACGAGACCGAGCTGGTGATCGTCGTCACCCCTTATCTGGTGCGTCCGGTCAACGCCTCGCAGATCGCCCTTCCGACCGACGGGTTCCGCAGCGCCAACGGCCTCGAGCGGGTGATGCTGGGCAAGGGCGAGTATAACAAGCCGGTGCCCCGCCCGGGACCGGTCATGGCCGAGCCGCGGACGGCGAGCCCGGGCATCGGCGGCATTGCCAGCGCGCCCACGCTTCCGGCGCCCGCGCAGCCGCGCCAGTCCGAGGCCCAAGCCAAGGCGACCCGCCCGCAGGCAGGTTCCGCCACCCCCGGCTTCAGCTTCTAACCGATCGAAAGGACGTGATCATGGCACGCACCAAGTCTCTCGCCGCCGTCGTCGCGATCGGCGCCGCTCTCGCCCTCCCCTCCGTCGCCGCCGCCAAGCGGCCGCCGGAGCGCCACGGCCCGGCACGCGGCCTCGACGCGCTGAACCAGCCGGTCGTGCAGCGCACGGACTATCTGCTGGATCTCGCCGACAATGGCGGGCTCAGCGAGGCCGATATGGGCCGGCTCGACTCCTGGTTCGAATCGCTCCGCCTCGGCTATGGCGACCATGTCTTCGTCGACCGCGGAACGAGCGCCGGCCGGCAGGACGTCGCCCGGGTCGCGGCGGCGTACGGGCTGCTGATGAGCCCCGGCGCCCCTGTCCTCGAGGGCGACGTCCCGATGGGCGCGGTGCGGGTGATCGTCAGCCGGACGACGGCGAGCGTTCCCAGCTGCCCCAATTTCGAGGAGGAGCGCGGGCCGAGCTCGACCTCGTCCAATTACGGCTGCGCGGTGAACTCCAACCTCGCCGCGATGATCGCCGATCCCAACGATCTCGTCCTCGGCCAGGAAGGCAGCGTCTACGGCGACGCCAACACCTCGTCGAAGGCGATCCGTCTCTATCGGTCAGCCCCGCCGACGGGCGCCAAGGGTCTCTCGAACGTCAGCTCGAAGGGTAACTAGATGAACGCGCCTTTCAACGCTTCCCGCGCCGCCGCGCTGCGCGACCCCTTCACGGCCTTCGTCTGCGACGAGGCCACGGCCGAGATGCTTCGGCCGATCACGGTCGAGCACGGCTGGTCGCCGGAAAAGGTCAACAAGGGCGGGCTTCGCAACGCCGTCCAGACCCTTGCGGTCTCAGCGAGCCCGGCCATCCTGTTCGTCGACCTGTCCGAATCGGGCGATCCGCTCAACGACATCAATGCCCTGGCGGAGGTGTGCGAGCCCGGCACGGTGGTGATCGCCGCCGGGCAGGTGAACGACGTCCGCCTGTACCGCGACCTCCTGGCGTCGGGCCTTCAGGACTATCTCCTCAAGCCCTTCACTCCGGACCAGCTGCGCGACATCTTCGCGCAGGCGCAGATGACCGTCTCCGGCCCCCGGATGACGGACGCGACGAACGAGAAGCCCCACGTCATGGCGGCGGTGATCGGCGTTCGCGGCGGAGTAGGCGCCTCGACGGTCGCGACCTCGCTGGCCTGGATGCTCGGCGACAAGGCTGGCCGCTCGACGGCCCTGCTCGACCTCGACATCCATTTCGGCACCGGCGCCCTCACCCTGGATCTCGAGCCGGGCCGCGGGCTTACCGACGCGATCGAGAATCCGAGCCGGATCGACGGCCTGTTCATCGAACGCGCGATGGTGAAGGCGAACGAGAAGCTCAGCGTCCTCTCCGCCGAAGCGCCGCTCAACCAGCCGCTGCTCAACGACGGCACTGCCTTCTTCCAGCTCCAGGAGGAGCTTCGCAACGCCTTCGAGAGCACCGTTCTCGACCTGCCGCGATCCATGCTGATCCAGCATCCTCACCTGGTCCAGGATCTCCACGTGGCCATCGTCACGGTGGAGTTCACCCTGGCGGCGACGCGCGACGCGATCCGGGTCCTGGGCTGGCTCAAGGCCAATGCGCCCCAGGCCAAGGTCATCGTCGTCGCGAACCGGGTCGCCTCGGGGACCCAGGAGATCAGCCGCAAGGATTTCGAGCAATCGATCGAGCGCCCCGTCGACGTCGTCATCCCGTTCGAGCCGAAGTCCGCGGCCCAGTCGGCCAAGCTCGGCCAGCCGTTCGCCAAGGTCGCGACCGCGTCGCGGGTGACCGGGCCGCTCGGGCAGCTGGTCGCGCTCACCACCGCCGCGGTGGAGGGCAATGAGGTCGGCGCCCTGCCGTCGAAAGAGGGCGGCAGGTCGCTGCTCAACAAGCTCAACCTCAAGGGGCTGGTCGCGAAGAAGCCGGTGGCGGCGTGAATTTCGGCCGGGCTCGATCGGGCCTGCAAGATAGGAGCTTCGGGTGGTGAGCTTTGAGATGCTGATCCTGGCCGGCGGCGCGCTGACCGTGCTTGCCATGATGCTGTTCGCGCTCAACGGCCCGTCGGTGTCGAAGGCCTCGAACCGCCGTCTCGAGGTGGTGCGCGAGCGGCACAGCAAATCGAACGAAGTCGCCGCCCAGGCCCAGCTCAAGCGCCTGCTCCAGGGTCGGACCCAGACCAAGATGGACGGCCTGGCTCAGCGCCTCATCCCCAAGCCCGCCCTGCTTCGCATGCGGCTCCAGCAGACCGGCCGCACCTGGACCCTGGCCCAATACGGCCTCGTCTGCCTGGGCATCTTCGTCGTCCCGACCCTGCTGCTGACCCTGAAGGGCGTGCCGATCCTGCTGTCCCTGTTCCTGGGCCTGCTCGCCGGCGTCGGCCTGCCCCACTTCATCGTCGGGAAGCTGATCAAGCGGCGGGTGACCAAGTTCACGTCCCGCTTCCCCGAAGCGCTCGAGCTGATCGTGCGCGGGCTTCGCTCGGGCCTTCCCATCTCCGAGACCCTGGGAGTCGTCGCCGACGAACTGCAGGGCCCGATCGGCGACGAGTTCCGGACGGTGTCGGACAAGATGAAGATCGGCCGGACCATGGAAGCCGCCCTGCAGGACACCGCGGACCGGCTCGGCACCCCCGAATTCCAGTTCTTCGTCATCACGCTCGCCATCCAGCGCGAGACCGGCGGCAACCTCGCCGAAACCCTGGCCAACCTCGCCGACGTGCTGAGGAAGCGGGCGCAGATGAAGCTCAAGATCAAGGCGATGTCGTCCGAATCCAAGGCTTCCGCCTGGATCGTCGGCTCCCTGCCCTTCATCGTCTTCCTGCTGATCTGGTTCATCAACGGCAAGTATATGCAGACCTTCTTCGTCGACGAGCGGCTGATGATCGCCGGCGCGGGCGGACTGTGCTGGATGGGCTTCGGCGTGTTCATCATGGCCAAGATGGTCGACTTCGAGATCTAGGGACGGCTTGAGCATGACCACACCAACCGGACCGACCGTCATGGGCATCGACGTGGTGATGGTGGCCACCTTCATGGCCGCCGTCGCGACCTTCGCCGTCCTCGTCGCCATCTACGCCGCGACGACGGTCAAGGACCCGATGGCGAAGAGGGTGAAGGCGCTCAACGAGCGGCGCGAGCAGCTCAAGGCCGGGATCGTCGCCTCGACCTCGAAGCGGCGCCGCAACATCACCAACAAGAACGAGGTCGCCGACAAGGTCAGGAGCTTCCTGGGCTCGCTCAAGATGCTCCAGCACGAGCAGGTGGAGAAGGCGCAGAAGAAGCTGATGCAGGCCGGCATCCGCTCCAAGGACCTCGCCGTCGTCGTCATCTTCGCCCGCCTGGTGCTTCCGATCGTCATCGGGACCACGGTCATCGTCGGGGTCTACGTCCTCGACTGGTTCCCCGAATGGGGCCCGGTCAAGCGCTACGGCCTCGTCGCCGCCTCCCTGATCGGCAGCTACAAGGCGCCGGACCTGTGGCTCAAGAACAAGGTCGGCAAGCGCTCCAACGCCGTCCGCAAGGGCCTTCCGGACGCGCTCGACCTGCTCGTCATCTGCGCCGAGGCCGGCCTCACCGTCGACGCCGCCTTCAACCGGGTCGCCCGCGAGCTCGGCAAGGCCTATCCCGAGCTGGGCGACGAATTCGCCCTGACCTCGATCGAGCTCGGCTTCCTCACCGACCGCCGCTCGGCCTTCGAGAATCTCGCCAACCGGATCGATCTCGAGGCGGTTCGCGGAGTCGTCACCACGATGATCCAGACCGAGAAATACGGCACCCCGCTGGCCAGCGCGCTCCGCGTGCTCGCCGCCGAGTTCCGCAACGAGCGAATGATGCGCGCCGAGGAGAAGGCCGCGCGGCTGCCGGCGATCATGACCGTGCCGCTGATCCTGTTCATCCTTCCGGTGCTGTTCGTCGTCATCCTCGGCCCGGCGAGCTGCTCGATCTCGGACAACCTCTTCAAGACGTAGTCCGCCCTGCGCCAGCCTAGCTGGCGCAGGAGTCGGGCAAGTCCGGCCGGCGGGCCGGCTGGCTTAGTCCAGCCGGCCCGTTCGACGTCACGGCCGCCCGTGACGTCCTTTCGACGGAACTATCCTCCTCGCCCGCGATTGATCCGTCGCCGAAACAAGCGACGGAGACCCCGCAGTGACCCTCTTCACCCCCGACCAGTGGCTTATCGTCGCCCTCGTCTTCGTGCTCGGCCTGGTGCTCGGAATGGCGCTGATGGCCGGCGGCAAGTGGAAGCGCCGCTACAAGGAAGAGCGCGCCCGGGCCGACGCCGCCGAGGCGGAGAACCGGCGCCTCCAGAAGGAACATGGCGAGATGGACACCCTCCGCCACGCCGCGGCGCGGGACGAGGCCCGGCGCCGGCCGGACGGCCCCGGGCCGCTGTAGGCCGCCGCAACGCCGCCTGTCCGAAACCGGACGAGTGGACGCGAAGCCGGCGTGCCTCGGCAGTATGGCAAAAATCTTTCTGTTGAAGTCGGCCGGACCTCGTCCAGCCGGCTGTCATCGGCATTGACGATGCTCCGCGGCGAGGCGCATCGGAGAGCAAGATGAGAGGGACGACCGGAGCGATGGGAGCGGCGGCGGCGGTTTTGCTCGCTCCCGCGGCGGCGCAGGCTCAGCTGGTAAGCCAGGACTTCTGCCATGGGCTGACCAGAGTGGTCGAGGCGGCGCGCGACGAGGGCGGCTTCCTCCGGCTCGAGCGCGCCCGGGACGCTCCGCCCCATCTCGGCTTCCGCCACGGCTGCCGGGCCACGGGCGATTCGAAGCGCCAATACTGGCTGTGCACGCAGACTCTGGCGCCCGCCGAGATGAGCCGCGACGCCCTCACCGCGCGGGTGGCGACATGCCTGCCCGACGCCGCACGCTCCACGAGCGATTACGGCCGGGAGGCGGCGTTCACCCTGCCCCACGCGCAGATCCGAATTGACGAGCGGGGCGGGCCTTGGGCGAAGGTCGGCCGGATCGTGCAATTGGTGGTGGAAGCGATCCGGCCGCCGGCCCCGAGCGGCCAGTGACGCTGCGGTGAGGCGCGGCAGGCTTCTGGCCGGGATCGCGGCGGCGCTTCTGATCGCGGCGCCGGCCGCATGGTATTTCGGCTCGCCCTGGTGGACCTTGTGGCGGATGCGAGAGGCGGCGCGGTCCGGAGACATGACGGCGCTGGCGCGCTATGTCGACTTTCGCGCCCTTGCCGTCCAGGCGGCGGCAGGCGACCGCACGGCCTGGTCTAGCGTCTTCAAATCGATTCGTCTCGACTCCTCAGACCAGCGACGTCTCATCGCCATCGCGAAACGCCAACTCGCCGGGCAGAACTACGAGGCGTCGGTGAAGGAGGTGACAGTGCCCTTTCTGTCGAAAATCCCAATCCACTTCCTCGGGTCGGGCGGCGGCGACCTGGGTTACCGCCCCTCGATCGTTCGGCACAGGCTAGACCATTTCGAGGTTCTCGACCGCGGCGACTCGCCGCGAAGCGCGCCGGTCCTGGGCTTTCGCCGCGAGGGCCTCAGCTGGAAGCTGGACTCGGTGCACTGGTGGCAGGAATAGCCCGCCCCCTCCCGCTTCAGTCCAGCTTGCGGATCGTCGAGTTGAGGGTGGCGGCCTTGAAGCCGAACTTCTTGAACACCATCCGGTTGGACGCGCTCCGGCCGCCCGGGTGGAGGGTGATCCACTGCTCGACCTGGGCGCTCGCCTCCCGCGCCTGATATTTGAGATGAAGGACGTTGCCGCGGATGTCGCCCGTGACCGGCCCGATGGCGTCGGAGATGGTGCCGCTGACCCGGCTCGGCCCGGAGCGGACGAGGCGCCAGGAGCGGCGCCGGGCCGGCTTGCCCTCCTCATAGACCATCTGGTCGAGGATCAGCGCCCCCGATTTGTCGAGCCGGCCGCGGCTGACGTCGCGGACCTTGCGGGAGCCTCCGATGGTCATCTGGACCGTCCCCGCCCCTTCGGTTCGGCCGACGAAGAAATGCTCCGGGCCGGAGGCGGGCGGGGCGGCGGCGGCGGCCGCGGCGGCGATGGCAAATGCGGTGAAGATCATCGGTGGAGCCGTGGCCAGCCGCCGGTGAATGGCGGCTGAAGGGCGGCCCGCCGCCGACGCCCCACTACCAGACGCGGACCCGCTGAGCCGGCGGCATGTACATCTTGTCCCCCGGCTTGACCTTGAAGGCCGCGTAGAAGGGGTCGAAGTTGCGCAGCACCGCATTGACCCGGGCGAAGCCGGGGGAGTGCGGGTCGGTCTCCATCAGCTGGCGAAGGAAGGGGTCGCGGTAGATCGTCCGGTAATGCTGGGCGTAGGAGATGAAGAAGCGCTGGTCGCCGGTGAAGCCGTCGATGACCGGCGCCTCCTTGCCCTTCAGCGACAGGCGATAGGCCTTGTAGGCCATCGACAGCCCGCCGAGATCGCCCAGATTCTCGCCCAGCGTCAGCTTGCCGTTAAGGCACGCCTTGCCGCCGTCCAGGGGGCAGATCGCATCATATTGCGCCGCCAGCCGATCGCCCAGCTTCCTGAAGGTGGCGGAATCCTCGGGGGTCCACCAGTTCCTGAGCGCCCCGCTGCCGTCGTAGCGCGAGCCTTCGTCGTCGAAGCCATGGCCGATCTCGTGGCCGATGGTGGCCCCGATCGCCCCGTAATTGACCGCCGGGTCGGCCTTCGGGTTGAAGTTGGGCGGCTGCAGATAGGCGGCCGGATAGGCCATGTCGTTGGCGGTCGCCATGTAATAGGCGTTGACGGTCTGAGGGGTGATCAGCCACTTGCTCCGGTCGACCGGCTTCCTCAGATCCGAAAGATCCTTGGCCCATTGCCAGTTGGCGGCGGCGAGGCGGTTGCCGACCGGATCGTTCGGGCGGACGACGAGGCCGTCATAGGTCTCGAACTTGTCGGGATAGCCGATCTTGACACTGAGCGCGTCGAGCTTGGCCTTGGCTGCGGCGCGGGTGGCCGGGGTCATCCAGGCCAGGCTGCTCAGATTCTCGGTCATGGCGAGTCGCAGGTTGCCGACCAGCTCCTCCATCGCCGCCTTGCTCGACGCCGGGAAGTGGCGCTCGACATAGACCTTGCCGATCGCCTCGCCGAGGCTTCCCTCGACCTCGCCGACGGCACGCTGCCAGCGGTCGCGCTGCCGCTCGCGGCCCTGCAGATACTTGCCGTAGAAAGCGAACTGGGCGTCGTCGATATCGCTCGGCAGGAGCCCGGCATTGGCCGACAGCAGCCTGGCCGTCATCCAGGCCTTCCAGGTGTCGAGCGGGGTGGCCATGATCAGCCTCATCATCGCCGGAACGCCGGTGCCGAGCTTCGCGAGCTGCGCCGGGCTCACGCCCTGGGCGGCGATCGCCTGAGCGGTGGGCGGAATCTCGGCGACGTTGAAGCGGTCGCTGGGAAGCAGGCCCCGCCCCTCGAGGTAGCGCTGCATCGGGAAGGGCCGGGCGGCGGCGACGAAATCCGCATAGCTCATCCGGTGGGTGGTGAGCTCCGGGTTGCGGGAGAGCGCCCGGTCCCAGTTGGCGGCAGCCATCTTCTTCTCGAGCTCATAGAGCGTCCCGGCGGCCTGGCGGGGCTGGGCATGGCCCGACTTGCCGAGAAGGAAGGCAAGATAGTCGATATATCTGGAGCGCATCTCACGGTTGCGCTCGCTGTCGACGAGGTAATTGTCGCGGTCCGGAAGCCCGAGGCCGCCGAGGCCGACGAAGACGATGTTGTTGGCCGGATCGCCCGGGTCGATGCTGACCCCGTCGCCGAACGGCGCCGGATAGCCGGCGAGCGCCCACAAGGCGGCGAGCCCCTCGTAGCTCTTCACCGCGGCGATCCGGTCCAAGTAAGGCTTGGCGGGCGCGAGGCCGGCGCGGTTGATCGCCTCGACGTCGAGGAAGGCCCGGTACATGTCCGCCACCCTTTGCTCGACCGAGCCGGGCGCGCTCTGCTTCGCGGCGAGATCCTCGATGATCGACCGCACCGCCCGCTCGGCCCCGATCCTGAGGCTCAGGGTGACCCCGTAATAGGGATATTTGGCCGGGATGCGGGTGGCGGCCTTCCACTTGCCGTTGACGAACGCATCGAAATCGTCGCCGGGCTTGATCGAGCGGTCGAGATCGCCCGGATCGGCGCCCCAGCCGGGAAAGGTCATCTGGGGCGGGTCTTCCTCGGCGGCCGAGGCGGCGGCGGGCGCGGAACCCTGCGACAAGGCCGTACCCGAAGCGGCGATCGCCAGCATCGCCGCCGACCCCATCATCAGCGCAAACCTTCGTGCCATATCGCCAGTCCCCCACGAAAACAGATGTAGTCGTGCCTTCCTAACGCGGGAGCGGGTGGGACCGATTACCCGCGATTGCGCAAACGGGCGGAGGAGCCGGAGCAGTGCCCGAATTCGGACGAAAGTCAGGAAAGTCAGGGGGTATCGCGCGTACGCGCGCGCCCGCGCGTGCGAGGCGCAGCGGCCGGGCGGCAGATCGGGGCGGAGCGAATCGAGGCGCGGCAGCGGCTGCATGCGCTGAGTGGATCATTGAAAGCGGGGTGAAGGAAAGTTCTTTTTATGTTCTGACGGTAGGGGGCACGGGCGCGACCTCTTCCTCTCCCTAGGGTCACTCGATGATAGAACCCCGGCAAGCGGTCTACGGCCGGAAGAGAGGGCCTCCGTTAACGGATACGCGTATGTCGACCGGTCGCTCGGACGAAGACGTCAATCACGGCGGTCCCAAGGACACGACCTGGTGAGACAGTTCCTCGAACGTAAGTGACTTGGTTATCACCATTGAATCTGACGCTTCTAACTAAGATAGCATCCGCTCCAGGCATTGCCGAAGCTCCCACGAGCTGACACAAATCCTTCTTTCGTTTTGATAAGAGGCCTGGAGTTTTGGTACAGATTTGTCGTATGTCCCGTAGCCGACCGTTGAAGTTGACCTTAACAACGGCGAATGAAAAACTCATCTTAGGGTAAGAGGGATTAAAAAAATTCACCCGTGAGTGGTACCTCATCTCACTTTCAGCCGTAGTACGGTCCATTGAAGTGTAAAGCGCGTTTACCGAATTCGAATAACGGTCCCTCCGCAGCGAAGCGTCTCTGTTAAAAACAAAATCAATATGAGCCGAAATAAGGTCGCTATCTGAGGGGCGACTCGGATAGCCGAGACTTCGGTACAGAACTAGCTTTTGCGCCGCACTAAGGCGAAGAGGATCTACATCTGGTCTGGGATCTCTCAGGTTACACAAACGTATTGTCGACGTAGAGGCACGCCGAAGGGGCTCAGCGGCGGCCGCTGAAATCGCATCGGCGCGGGACAATTTAGCTGTGCTTTTCGGCACTACCCGATTCCGTTGGGAAAGTTGCAGCATCTAGGACTCGATACGCTGCGGCAAACTCCCCTCGCAGGAGGAGATCATAGGGACGGTCGCGGCCTGGAACCAAGCAAGCTTCATGTAACCACTGCTTAGCTACGCCGTCTGGATCCCCGTTATCTGCCAATGCTCGACGCAAGGCCACGCCGATGTGAAAAAGCAAAGATGCCATCTCCTCCCAGCTTGAGGTACCTAGTTTGACCTCTCCGCGACGAAGCTGACCAAGAAAGTCAACGTCGCGCTCGATCCTAAACATCTTTAGAAGATCGGTATCAGGAACAGCAAACCACCTCTGGAATTCCGCCACCATTGTAGAGAAGACCTCTTGCCGCTCGCTTAGCGGCATTTCTTCTCCTTCGCTGCAATTCTCTAACGCCTCTACGTATCGATGTAGCTGCGTTCTCGTATTTTCTATAGACTCGTCTTTCTTAAAGAAAAATACGGCAGACTTCGTCTTGCCATACCGACTCTTAAATTCTGACTTTGCTCGATCCACATCCTGCCCGGACATAAGGCCGATCGGCCGCTCCGGAATCTCACCAGCTTCCATCTTTGGAAGAAGCACCTCCGCGATAATCTTATAGCCGGCTTGGGTTCCTCCCTCCGTGTCGACGTGCGGCAGTCCGAAGTCGGATAAATCCGGGCACTCCTCAATGTGGTTGTCGATGAGCCATCCGCATATGTCCGCAGATGTCCGCTTCACACGCTTAGCAAAGGTAGTGGTGCCTCGGGAGACTTCTGGCTTGAACCCACGTCGAAGCAGTCCCTCCTTTATCTGGGTAAAGGTTGGAGGCCGGTCTTCCAGGACCGCGATTGGAGTGTTCACGAGTCTATGGCCCCCACAGTAGCGAGCGGCAATCTAAGCTCTATTGTGTGCATGGCAAGAGGGCCCTTGATACCCTTGGTTCGAGCCCTCTGATCCCGTCGGAGAGGAGTCTGGTAATAGTCTCTTTCGATACCAAGGTCATCTAGCAGCGCGAAGGCGCTAGCCAAACCCTGACCGGTACCCGCGGAAGTGAGTTTTTGCGCGCCCAGCCCTCGCAGCCCCATCATCGGTATCCTTTGCTCTTCCGATTCGCTGAGCTCGGGCCCCAGATTATTGATCTGGATAGCAACCTCCTCACCGTCACGCTCAGCCGTTACCAATATTTCGTCACCTTTTGGTCCGTACTTGATGGCATTCGCGAAAAACTCGCGCAAGGCAGTTGAGAGTTTTTCTAAGTCAGACACTGTTACGGAAGCTTTTGAACGGGCAAATATCCGTAGGATTCTATCTTTCGGCGGCCCGCTCGCCTCGAACTCCCTTCGCATAAGAGTGACCAAGTCAAGAAGTCTTATTTCGCGACTGTCCCCACCACTGCGTCGCGACGCAGGGCTAACTCGTTCTCCGTAGACATCAAAATCACTTTTAAATTGGCGTGAAATGTCACGATCAAGCGTATAAATAGCATCGTTCATTTCTGATATGTCGATATTCAGCCTATCTCGATCTCCATGAAAATCTTGTACGACACGAGTCCTATGTTGAAACATCGACGAAAAGGACTTTTTCAAATGCTCTATCTGAACCGCAATTGTGTGACGCATAAGACTTTTCTGACGGTTAATAGTCACCCTCGCAGCACCCTCGCGCGCAAGTATAATGTCCGCGACTCCAGCGAGTTCTCCCATGCTTGAACTTATCTCGTTCGTGCAATGAATAATGCTTTGGGTTGGTAGGAGATAAAGGCTTTCGTAACCTCCTGCACGGCTAGCAAAATAAAAATAGCCCTTCAAGGAGTCACTGTTATAACCTCTATTGACGGCCAACCCTATAGCCTTATGGTCTCCACTGATTATCTCTTCAAGAGTAGGTGAATAACCAAATCGACTCCCCGCCTCAAGACTCTGCTCAACACGCGAAGATAAAAACAAATCGGAATTTGTAGAAATTCGCTGTTTTGATACTGACTCGTCTCGAAAAGGATGAATTATGTATTTTAGAACCATGTTGCGTTTATGCGTAAAGTCAGTTTCAATCACCGCCGCGCGATTCGATATGAAGGACAAGCATAAGCTAGAAACGAAGTTCTCATGAATTGACTGTAACGAGACCTGGTATCCCTGCACATATATATATCTCAGGAAGTCTTGCATCAAATAGGGTATTAAGTCCTCTAAATGCGTGCTTTTTACCTGCCTTGAAGTCTCGAAGGGAAAATTCATCCAGAACAGCACGTTCTGGGTGCCTGAATGACCAATTCTGCTGTGCATTGCCCGGTCCAGAGCCAATGCCAACATTCTAGTAACGCGAGCCTCAGGAAACGTCTTGCGAAGGCGGCGCTCGAATTCCCGAGCTGTCTGGCTTAAATGGGCAGTGGACTCAGACCCGTGAGTGCCACTTTGAGAATTCCTAACCGACTCTAACGCGTCATGAATTTCGGCGGTGGAAATCAGCGGGTGCACACCGGGGTCGACTCTCTCCCTGAGGAAGGCGGTTAGGGAGTCGATAAGATTCTGGGAGCGTCCGCCGAAATCCATGTGAGCTCCAAGATGGTCGGGCTATCTTACCAGACAACTAGCAGGTGGAACACTATGCAATCGCTCCAAAACGGGCATTTCGTTGCTCTCACGCAATTGCCCACCACGATGGCGAGGCTGTAGCGCCGGGCTCCTATTTAGCAGCTAGACCAGCCGGCTCTGCTTAACCGCCGCCTCGATGAAGCTCGCGAACAAGCGATGCGGGTCGAAGGGCCTGGACTTGAGCTCCGGAGGGAACTGCACCCCCACGACAGGGATGATCCGGCCGCTCGACGATCTCCGGCAAGGCCCCGTCCGGGCTCATGCCGCTGAACAAAAAGCCCCCCTCCAGCGCCGCCTTGTAGCGGATGTTGACGTTCCTAGCGGTGGGGATGGCGCTCAACTTTCGATTGCCGCCGGCAGCGGATTGTCTGCTTTCGGCGCCAGGGCGCCATGCAGCGCGGCAGCCCGTGGCCCATTGTGAGACGGCTTGATTTCAGCACGGCCCGCGCGTCCTGATGCCGCTTACCAGGCTGCGGCCACCCCTGTGGACCACGTCGACCGCCGCCTGTCCGCGACAGACCCGTCCGTCGGCCAGCACATAATCGTACGCCACCCGGACCGTGTCGGCATTCACCGGGACTATTCTGCGCACCCGCAACGGGCGGCGGAAGGAGGAGTAATAGCGGGTCAGAGCACCGGCCGAGAGCGGCCCGCTGCCCCGCTTCGCGGGTATGACGAACCGCGCGGCGGACGCGCCGTCGCCGGCGCTCAGCGCCGAGTAAAAGGCCTGAACGGTGTCGGCGGCGTCGGCTTCGGCTTCGGCTTCGCTTTTGTCGGCCGGAGGCGCTTCCGGCCTGTCGACGACGTCCGGCCGGGCTTCCGGCGCGGCGGCACGCGGCGGCGCCGGCCGGGGTGCCGGCTGCGGTGCCGGCTCGGATGCCGGCTCGGATGCCGGCCCGGCTTCGGGGAGCGCTCCATCGTCGAGGCTTTCGGCGACCGGCGGCTCGGAAGGCTCCTCGGTCGTCGCCGGGCCGGAATCGGTCCGGGGGACTCCCAGAAGCTCGGCATCTTCCGAGCTCAATTGAGCCCCCTTGTCGGAAGCCTCTACGCCGCGTTCGCTCGAAAGATAAGTGTAGAGCAGGAAACCGGCGATCACGATGCACGCGAGCAGGATGAGCAGGGTCGTCGGCGAGCGCAGCCCCCTGCGCCTCCGCACGGGCGCCGTTTCGGCCTGCTGAGGCTGGCTGGCACTCCACGAGGCCCGAGCCGGGGCTGCTCGCGGCGCTGCGCTACGCGTTGAATCGATGCCGGCAGGATTGGGATCCTGTGTGGGACCGGGGCCTGGAGCCGCTGCCGGCCCCCGCTGAAGCACCTCGATTCGGGGCTTGCGGGGCTGCCCGGCCGCGGGCGTGCCGGCCGGTGCGTCGGCCGAGCCCGGCCCCGAAGAGCCATTGTCGCGTCGGTCGGTCATGGCTGCCCTCGGGCGCCCGCGACCTCGTCGCCGAGGTCCTCAGTCTCGACCACGGTGCGACGAACCGTATCGTGGATCTGCTCGACCCGGCGCTCCGTGGTCTTGGTGACCACGACCTCCTCGCGAACGACGACCTCCTTGGTCACGACGGCCTCTTCCCGGACCTGGGCAATCTCGATCACCCGGTCGCGAAGCAGGCCGCCATGCTCCAGCTCCTGCTCGCTGACGGGCCGCGAGGCGGGGCGGCTCGAGACACGCACGAACTCGCTCATCAACTCGATTTCCTGAGCAACCGGAACCTCTTCGACGCGGCTGCGGACTCTCGCCCCGCCGCGGACGACCTCGCGGGTTCCTACTTGCAGCTCCTCCTCGACCAGCGGGATCCGCTCCTCGGCAACGACCGAGGGGCTGCTTCCCGCCGTGCCGGTCTCCTGGGAAGGTGCGCTCTGGGGGGTCTCGCGAGGCGGCTCGGCGGCGACGCGCTCGAGGACCGAGATTATGTCATCCGGGCCCTCCCCGCCGCGGGGCCGGGCAAGAAGCAGATGTTCTCCGGTCGCCAGCTTGGCCTCGCAAGCCGATCGTTCCTCCGGCGTAAGATCGACATGTCGCAGAGCCTGGAGGCGCGTATCGGACCGGTCGTAAATGCCGGCGTGGGCAAGCGAGACTTCAGCCCTCAAGGCATGCAGGGCCCGGGCGGCCTCCTCCCGGGAATCGTATAAGGCGGTGACGATTTGGCTCATGCGTCCCCTCCGGCTCGTACATCCCCGACGGCTCCGTCGGCGCCACCAGTATCTCCGGCCCTGTCGATGCGAACCTGCTCGGATCGGAGCACGACCGGTATCTCTCGAGTTTCGGACACCGACTTGCGGCGCACGTGAAGCTCCTCGACGAGGATGAGGCGCTTCTCCACGACCACGACTTCCTCGACGACGGGGATGATGGTGGTCGACCCTTCCAGCCGGACGCTGGGCAGCTGGCTGACGGCCTTGTTCACCGGGACTCGCTCGACCTCCACCTCGTCGTGAGTGAGCTCGACCGGCACGGCGTCCTGACGTTCTTCGACGGAAACCTGGATTCGCAGTCGGCCGGTCTCGACCTCGCGCTTGGTGATCGACACCCGCTCCTCCGCTAGCGGGATCGCGGCGACTTCCTGTTCCACTGTCATCTCGGCCCTGCGCAGGTAGGAGGTGGCGGCGTAACAGTCCGGCAAGCCATTGCGTTCCGGGATCCCGGCCCCCGGCCTTCAGGGCGGGTCGGCCGCGTCAGACGAGACGCGACTGCTTCACAGCCGCTTCGATGAAGCTGGCGAAGAGGGGATGCGGGTCGAACGGCTTCGACTTCAGCTCCGGATGGAACTGCACGCCCACGAACCAGGGATGGTCCGGCCGCTCGACGATCTCCGGCAACGCCCCGTCCGGGCTCATGCCCGAGAACAGAAGCCCCCCCGCCTCCAGCGCGGCCTTGTAGTGGATGTTGACCTCGTAGCGGTGGCGGTGGCGCTCCGAGATCCGCTCGGCGCCGTAGATGCTCCGCACGTGGCTGTTGCCGGTCAGGACCGCCTCGTAGGCGCCCAGCCGCATCGTCCCGCCCATGTCGCCGTTCGCCTCGCGGCGCTGCCGGAGGCCTTCGGGGCTCATCCATTCGGTGATCAGGCCGACGACGGGCTCCGTCGCCTCGCCGAACTCGCTCGAGGTGGCGCCTTCGAGTCCGGCCAGGTTGCGGGCGGATTCGATGCAGGCCATCTGCATCCCCAGGCAGATTCCGAAGAAGGGGACCTTGCGCTCGCGGGCGAAGTGGACCGAGGCGATCTTGCCCTCGCTTCCGCGCTCGCCGAAGCCGCCGGGAACCAGGATGCCGTGGAGCGGCTCGAGCTGGGCGGGGATGTCGGCCCCGGGATGCTCGAACAGCTCGGCGTCGAGCCAGGAGATCTTGACCTTGACCCGGTTCGCCATGCCGCCGTGGACGAGCGCCTCGGTCAGGCTCTTGTAGGCGTCCTGGAGGCCGACATATTTGCCGACGACCCCGATCGTCACCTCGCCCTCCCAGTTGAACAGCCGGTCGACGACGTCGTCCCAGCGCGCCATTCTCGGCTCCGGGGCGTCGTCGATGCCGAAGGCGCGGAGCACCTCGGCGTCGAGACCGGCCTCGTGATATTGAGCGGGGACGGCGTAGATCGATTTGGCGTCGAGGGCGGGAATGACCGCTTCCTTGCGGACGTTGCAGAAGAGCGCGATCTTGGCCCGGTCGCTGTCGGGAAGCGGATGCTCGGTCCGGCAGACGAGGATCTCGGGCTGGATGCCGAGGCTGGTCAGCTCGCGGACCGAATGCTGCGTCGGCTTGGTCTTGAGCTCGCCGGCGGCGGCTATGTAGGGGACGAGCGTGGTGTGGATGGAGAGCGTGTTCTCGCGGCCGTGCTCGTTCCTGAACTGCCGGATCGCCTCGATGAAGGGGAGCGATTCGATGTCGCCGACGGTTCCGCCGATCTCGATGATCAGGAAGTCGAGGTCCGGATCGAGGTCGGCGGCGATGAACTCCTTGATCGCGTTGGTGACGTGGGGGACGACCTGGACGGTCGCTCCGAGATAGTCGCCGCGCCGCTCGCGCTGGATGATGCCCTGGTAGATCCGGCCCGAGGTGACGTTGTCGGCCTGGCGGGCCGGGACCCCGGTGAAGCGCTCGTAATGCCCGAGGTCGAGATCGGTCTCGGCGCCGTCGTCGGTGACGTAGACCTCGCCATGCTGGTAGGGCGACATCGTGCCCGGATCGACGTTGAGATAGGGATCGAGCTTGCGGATCCTGACCTTGTAGCCGCGCGCCTGGAGGAGGGCGGCGAGCGCCGCCGCCATCAGGCCCTTGCCAAGCGATGAGACCACGCCGCCGGTGATAAAAATGAACCGCGCCATGGGAGTTGAGGCTTAACGACGGCGGGCGCGGGAGGGCAAGGCCGCGAATCGGATTTTCTTTCGCCACGGTCGACCTTCCACCCAGCGCTTTCGCGGGAGTGACGGGCCTCGGGTCAACGTCTAAGGCCGCCGCCATGCGGGTCGCGATCGTCGGGGCGGGATATTCGGGCACGATCGCGGCGGTGGAGATCGCCCGCGCCGCTCCGGCCGCCGGGATCGTCCTCATCGAGAAGAGCGGGCATTTCGCGCGGGGCGCGGCCTACGGCACGACGTCGCCCGGCCACCTGCTCAACGTCCGGGCGCGAAACATGAGCGCCCTGGCCGGCGACCCCGGCCATTTCGCCGCCTGGGCCGCGGGCGAGGGTCACGGGCCGGACGATTATGTGCCCCGGCGGGATTACCGGCGTTACCTCGCCGATCTGCTCGACGGCACCTCCGGGGTCGAACGGAGGACCGGGCGGGCGGTGGCGGTCGAGGACGGCTCGGTGGTGCTGGAGTCGGGCGAGCGGATCGGCTGCGATTGCGCCGTGCTCGCGGGCGGCAACTTCCCTTCGCGCCTTCCGGCATCGTTCGGGCCGACGGCGATCCACGATCCCTGGGGGCCGGAGGGCGCGGCGGCGGTGGCCGAAGCGGCCGCGGGCGGCGGCGAGCTGCTTCTCGTCGGGACCGGGCTCACCATGGTCGACATGGCGGTCAGCCTCGAGGAAGCGGGCTATGGGGGCCGGATCACCGCCACCTCGCGCCGCGGGCTGGTGCCTCGCGGGCACGTCTCGCCGGCGGCCGCGCCGCTCGACTGGGGCCCGCCCGAACGGCTGGGCGAGCTCGTCCGGGCGGTCCGGGCGCGGTCTCCCTGGCGCGCCTCGGTGGACGGGCTGAGGCCGCACAGCATCGCCTTGTGGCAGGGCCTCGGGGAAGCGGGGCAAAGGCGGTTCATGCGCCATCTGAGACCTTGGTGGGACGTCCACCGGCACCGGATCGCCCCTCGCGTGGCCGAGCGGGTCGAGACGATGCGTGCCTCGGGCCGGCTGGAGGTGGTGGCGGGGCGGATCGCCCGGGTCGAGGGCGAGGCGGTGACGATCGCCCGGCGCGGCGGCGGCGAGCTTCGCCGGAGCTTCTCGGCGATGATCAACTGCACCGGGCCCGAGGGTGACATCCGGCGGGTCGAGGATCCGCTGATCCGCTCGCTGCTGGCGAGCGGGCGGGCCCGGCCGGACCGGCTCGGCCTCGGGCTGGAGGTCGATTCCGGCTCACGGGTGGCGGGCGGCGGCCCCGCCCCTGCCCTCTACGCTCTCGGCCCTTTGACGAAGGGCGCCTTCTGGGAAATCGTCGCCGTGCCCGACATACGCAGCCAGGCGGCCGGAGTGGCGAAGGCTATCGCCGCCCTCTGATCACTGAGCGAGCGGGACGGCGCCGTTGGAGGTCGCGGGAGCGGCACCGGCGGCCGGGGCCTTGGTGACCGGTGCGGCCGGCGGGATCGCCAGCGGATCGGTGCCCGGGGAGATCGGCGCGTTGCGCGGCGGGATCTTGGACAGCGACGGGTCGATCTTCATCGGCGCCCGCTCGATCGTCGCGAGCCCGGCGAGGACGATCGAGAGCACGACGAACAGGGTGGCGAGGATGGCCGTCGCGCGGGTGAGGAAATCGGCCGCGCCGCGCGCGGACATCAGGCCCGAAGGGCTTCCGCCGACCCCGAGCCCGCCGCCTTCCGAGCGCTGCATCAGGATCACCGTCACCATGGAGGCGGCGACCAGCGACTGGATAATCAGGAGGAAGGTGAACATCGGGGGGCTTTCGACAAAAGGTCAGCGCGCGATCTAGGAGAAAGGGACCGCTGATTCAACCTCGGCCGTCTTTCCCCCGCGCAAGCGGGAACCCGGAGTCGGACTTAGGACCGGATCCCGCTCCGCGGGAATGACGAGACCCGCCCCCGGCGCCCGTTGACAATGAAATTGTCGGTGATCGGAGTGCCGTCCGCGGAATAGGTCCGGCCGTAAATCTCCTCGGCGGAGAACAGGGCGACGATATTGCCGTTGGCGAGGATGCCGATGGCGGTTGCCATCGCGATTCGGAGGTTCGACGCTTAACGCCCTGAAATTGCACGGCCCAAGGCGAGCGCCGCAACGTGGAGATCAGCCGGCGGCGGCGGCCTGTACGATCGGGACGAACTGGGCCGCGGTGAGGCTCGCGCCTCCGACCAGGGCGCCGTCGACGTCGTCGACCGCGAACAGCTCGGCGGCGTTGCCGGCATTGACCGAGCCGCCGTAGAGGATCCGGATTCGGCCGCCGGCGTCGCCGAAGCGATCCGCCAGGGCGCCGCGGATCACCGAATGCATGGCGCGGACGTCCTCGGGGCTCGCCACCTTGCCGGTGCCGATCGCCCAGATCGGCTCATAGGCGACGATCAGCTCCACCTCGCCGGACAGCTCGGGGATCGAGCCGGCGAGCTGCGAGCGGACCCGCTCCTCGGCCTGGCCGGAGTCCCGCTCGGCCTCGCTCTCGCCGACGCAGACGATCGCCTGAAGGCCGTGGCGGAGCGCCGCCTCCGCCTTCGCCCGGACGAGCTGGTCGCTCTCCCCCTGATCGGCGCGCCGCTCCGAATGGCCGACGATGGCCAGGCGGGCCCCCGCCTCCTTCAGCATCGGCGCCGAGACGTTGCCGGTATGGGCGCCGCTGTCCTTCGGATGGCAGTCCTGCGCCCCGACGATGAGGCCGCCCGCGCGGGGCACGGCGAGCGGGATGAGCGTGAAGGGAGGGCAGAGGGCGACGTCGACCCCGGAGGCCTCGCGGGCGGCGGCGGCGATCGCCGCCACCTCGGCGAGGGCCGACCGGCCGCCGTTCATCTTCCAATTGCCGGCGACGAGCTTGCGGCGGACGTTCATTCCCTGGGCCTTCCCTGAGTGCTGAAGCCGCGGCGCCTAGCAAGCGTCCCGGCGAGTGCCAAGCTTGCCCGTGCCGGGCGGCGCTTCTATGACCCCGCCAAACCATCGCAGGACCAACCACAAGATGCTCTCCATTTTCCGCCGCGGCTTCATGGCGAAGATCATGCTGGTCTTCCTCGTCATCGGCCTGTTCGCGATCGTCATCACCGGTTTCGGGACGGGCGGCGGGGGCGTGGGCGATCTGGGCGGGCTTCGCGGCGACACGATCGCAAGCGTCGGCGGCGAGGATCTCACCGCCCAGCGGCTGACCGACGAGACCCAGCGCCAGCTCGACCGGATCCGCCGCCAGCAGCCCGAGCTCGACATGGCGGGCTTCCTTCGCCAGGGCGCGCTCGAGGAAGTGCTCGAGCAGCTGATCGACCTCACGGTCAGTGCCGTCTTCGGCCGCGAGCAGGGCCTCAGCGCCTCGCGGCGGATGGTCGACGGCGAGATCGCCTCGATCCCAGATTTCCACGATCTGACCGGCCAGTTCGACGACGCGACATTCCGCCGCTTCCTCGCCCAGGAGAAGCTCACCGAGGCGCAGCTGAGGGAGGAGATCGCGACCCGGCTGATCCAGCGCCAGCTGCTCGGGCCCGCCGCCCGCTCCGTCCACGTTCCCAACGCTCTCGCCTACCAATATGCCTCGCTTCTGCTCGAGACCCGAAGCGGGATGGTGGGAGCGGTGCCATCGACGGCGATGGGGCCCGGCGCGGAGCCGACCGAGGCCGAGCTCAACGCATTCTACCGGAGCAACCGCGCCCGCTACACCATCCCCGAGCTTCGGGTGATTCGCTACGCCGCTTTCGGGCCTGAGAATGTCGCGGCGCAATCGCAGGCGACCGAAGCCGAGATCCAGGCCGCCTACCGGAGCGACCCCTCCTACGCGGCCCGCGAGACCCGGCGGCTGTCGCAGGTCGTCCTCGACGAGGCGGCGGCTCGGGCCGTCGCCCAGAAGGTCGCGGGCGGCGCCAGCTTCGCCGCCGCGGCGGCCCAGGCCGGGCGAAGCGCCTCGGACATCGACCTTGGAGCGAACACCCGCGAGGCGTTCGCCGCCAAGAGCTCGCCGGCCGTCGCCGCCGCCGCCTTCGGCGCGGCCAAGGGCGCGACCGTCGGGCCGATCCGCTCGCCCTTCGGCTGGCACGTCGTCAAGGTCGAGGACGTGATCGTCGCCGCCGCGAGGCCGCTTGCCGCCGTTCGCGGCGAGCTTGCGAACCAGATCCAGCAGCGCAAGGCGCAGAACGCCGTCAACGACCTCGCCTCCCGGATCGAGAATGCGATCGGCGAGGGCTCGACCTTCGACGAGATCGTCGCCGCCCAGAAGCTGGCGGTCAGGGAGACGGCGCCCGTCACCGCCGCCGGGGCCGCTCCGGGCACGCCCGGCTGGCAGGCGCCGCCGGAGCTCCAGCCGCTGCTCGAAGGCGCGTTCGCGCTCGAGCCGGGCGAGGATCCGGCCGTCGAGGCCATCCAGGAAAATCAGCGCTACGCCCTCGTCGCGGTCGCCCGCGCCATCCCCTCGGCGGTGCCGCCGCTGGCGCAGATCCGCGACCGGGTCAAAGCCGATCTGACCGTCCGCCGCGCCTCGGAGCGGGCCCGGGCGGTGGCAAGCGCGATCGTCGCCAGGATCAACGCCGGCACTCCGCCCGCCCAGGCCTTCGCTTCGGCCCAGGTGAAGCTTCCGGCCGTCCAGGCGATCACCGCCAGCCGGCGCGACATCGCCCGCCAGGACGCCCAGGTGCCGCCGCCGATGGCGATGATGTTCAGCCTGCCCCGAGGCAAGGCGCGGATCCTGGCGGCCCCGGACGGCCGCGGCTGGTTCGTCGTCTATCTCGACAGGATCGTCCCGGGCGACGCCCGCAAGCAGCCGGGCCTCGAGCAGGCGGTTCGCAACCAGTTCAAGGACATACTCGGCGAGGAATATGCCCGCCAGCTGGTCAGCGCGATCAAGGCCCGGGTGAAGGTGGAGCGCAACCCGGAGGCGATCCGCAAGCTCAAGGCCGATCTGGCGGGGCCCGGCGCCGCGCCCTGAGGCGGGGATGATCCTCGTCCTCGACAATTACGACAGCTTCACCTGGAACGTCGTCCACTATCTGCGCGAGCTCGGCGCCGAGGTCCGGGTCGAGCGCAACGACGCCCTGACCGCCGCCGAGGCGCTCGCCAGCGGGGCGGCGGCGTTCCTGGTCTCGCCGGGGCCGGGGCGGCCGGAATCGGCGGGCGCCTCGCTCGCCCTGGTCGCCGCCTGCGCGGAGGCTCGGCGGCCCCTGCTCGGCCTGTGCCTCGGCCACCAGGCGGTGGCGCTTCACTTCGGCGCCGAGGTGGTCCGTGCGCAAAGCCCGATGCACGGCAAGACCAGCGCGGTCGGCCATGACGGCACCGGCCTGTTCGAAGGCCTCCCTTCCCCGCTCACCGCCGCCCGCTACCATTCGCTGACCGTGGCTCCGGAGAACGTCCCCGCCTGCCTCGCCGTCAACGGCACCGCCGGCGACGGGACGATCCAGGGCCTCCGCCACCGGGCCCTGCCGATCCACGGGCTCCAGTTCCATCCGGAGAGCGTGGCGAGCGAAATGGGGCACCGGCTGCTGGCCAATTTCATCAGAATCGCGGATTGTTCCGCACCCGCTTGACACCCCCGTTAACGTTCCCTACACGTTCCTCGTTCGTTTCTCAGGGGACCCGAAATGCTGACGCGCAAGCAGAGTGAGCTTCTGACCTACATCCAGGCCCGTCTCGCCGAGAGCGGGGTCTCCCCTTCGTTCGAGGAGATGAAGGAGGCTCTGGAGCTCAAGTCCAAGTCGGGAGTCCACCGCCTCATCTCCGCGCTCGAGGAGCGCGGATTCATCCGCCGGCTGCCCAACCGGGCCCGGGCGCTCGAGATCCTTCGGATGCCGGAAGGCCAGGCCGGGACCGTCTCGAACCTGAAGGCGCCGGCCGCTGCGCCTTCGGCCGCCAACGACGTCATCGACCTTCCCCTTCACGGCCGCATCGCCGCGGGCATGCCGATCGAGGCCCTCGAGGGGCAGACCACCCTCCCCGTCCCCGCCGCTCTGCTAGGCCCGGGCGAGCATTATGCGCTCGAGGTGGCCGGCGATTCGATGGTCGAGGAGGGCATTCTCGACGGCGACTATGCCCTCATCCGGAAGACCGACACGGCCCGCGACGGCGAGATCGTGGTCGCCCTGATCGACGACAATGAGGCGACCTTGAAGACCTACCGCAAGGAAGGCCAGATGATCCGCCTCGACCCGGCCAACCGCCGCTACGACCCGCAGCGCTACCGGCCCGAGCAGGTCCGGATCCAGGGCCGGCTGTCGGGGCTTCTGCGGCGGTATTGAGCCGCCGAAGCCCTCCCGTCTCCTCCCCTCCCTGGAAGGGAGGGGTTGGGGGTGGGTAGGCGAGCGCAGCGAGCCTTCTGCTGAATCGGAGTTTCGGCCGCCTTCGGCGGACCCACCCCAGGCCCCTCCCTTGCAGGGAGGGGGAGTTAAAGGGAGCAATGCGATGGCGCGTCTCAACTATGTCGAGCTGCCGGTAAGCGACACCGGAACCGCGAAAGCCTTTTACGAGGCCGCTTTCGGCTGGAGCCTGGCGGAGTTCGGGCCGACCTATGCCGCAACGATGACCGGCGACACCGACATCGGGCTCCAGGCCGACCCGGCGGAGGCGAGCAAGGCGCCGCTGCCGGTGATCGACGTTCCGGACCTCGAGGCCGCGCTCGCCGCGGTCGAGGCCGCCGGCGGCCGGATCGTCCGCCCGATCTTCGCCTTCCCCGGAGGCCGCCGATTCCACTTCCTCGACCCTTCCGGCAACGAGCTGGCGGCGGTGAAGCCTGAGCATTGAGGGCGGAGCGGCGCCCGGCGAGGCGCTTCCAACCCCTGCCGTCCCCTGAACTTGTTTCACGCTCCAGCTCTCCGCCCGCGAGGCGCGTCCACCCTGGAGGCTGAAACAAGTTCAGCATGACGGCCGTGACCGTCGGAGACCAATCTCGCAGACCGCGCCTCGTCGGTTGCAATCCGCCGCCGCCGCCCCTAGATGGCCCGTCTGCCCGACAGGCACGGACGCATAGCTCAGTTGGTAGAGCAGCTGACTCTTAATCAGCGGGTCCCAGGTTCGAGCCCTGGTGCGTCCACCATTTTTCCAAGTACTTAGCAGCCGCGCGGGCCGGCCATTCCGACAACGAGCGAATGGTCATTCCGACAAATTCCGTGGCCTGAGCCCAGGAGTGTGTGCGTGATCCACCGTTCCCGCATGGGCGGGCTTGTCGTCGCCGGGCCGATCCGCGAAGCCTGAGACCGAAGACAGACCTCGATCATCTGCACCAGGCGAAGCGGGACGAGCTGGCCCGGGTGGTGAAGGTCCTGCTCGAGGAATCGAGGACGCTCTCCTTCTGAAGGCCGGCAAGCACCGCAAGGCGGGAAGGATCCTCAAGGTCATCCTCTTCGGCTCCTACGCAAGGGGCGACTGGGGGTCCTGTTCGGCGGGTATCCGGCGTTGCGCGCTTCGCGGCTTTCGCCCATCGAGGCGCTGCGGAGCGAATGTCCGGCACTGGGAAAGTGCCGGCGCTGGCGTTCCCGCCGGGCTTCAGGCAGCCTTCCAAGCTTCGGCCATGGACTGCGCACGAACCCGCTTGCAATAAGCGCTTTGGCTGATCACGTCGGCCGTCCTGCCGAACTCGCGCAGCTCGCCAGCCTCGATTACGGCGACATAGTCGACCTTGTGCAGAGTCAGCCAGCGGTGCGTGATCACCAGCGCCGTCCGGCCGATCATCAGCCGTTGCAGTGCGTTCAGAACGATCGCTTCGCTCTCCCCGTCCAGGCTGGAGGTCGCTTCATCCATCATCAAGATGCTGGGATTGCGCAGGAACATCCGCGCTATCGCGACCCGCTGCCGCTGCCCGCCTGACAGATAGCTTCCGCCGTCCCCGACCTGGCCGTCCAGTCCGCCTGGCATCTCGGCAATGAAATCCAGGCAATTAGCCGCCTCCGCGGCCGCCGCCACGGCGGCTGGGTCGACACCCGCTGGCAGACCGTAGGCGATGTTTTCCCGGACTGTGCCCGCCATCAGCCTCGGCGACTGCGGCACATAGCCGAGCATTCGGCGCCATTCGACGAGTGGGAGGCTCGCAATGTCCACTCCGTCCCAGCTGACCATGCCCTCCGTCGGTGCGTAGAAGCGCTCGATAAGCGAGAACAGACTGGTCTTGCCGGCGCCGCTCGGGCCGACGATCGCCACGCTGCTCCGCGCGGGTATGACCAGGTGCTCGATGTTGAAAGCGGCCCGGTCCCGGCCCCCGTAGACCAGCTGGACTCCGTGAAATGCCAGGTCCGCCGAAGCAGGGGCTTCGACGGGGCCCGCCACGGCAAAGCCTACGCCCGTCACTTCGTTGCGGCTCGCCAATATGGCCGAGATCCGCAACGAGGCACCTTTGGCGGACTGGAGGTGCGAGAAGAACATCGACAGCTGGATGAGAGGCGCCACGATGTTGAAGATGTAGAGGACGAAGGCGGTGAGCGTGCCGGTGGACAGCGTCCCCATCGCCACCCGTGCGCCGCCATAGGTGAAGATCGCAAGCACCGCGAGCGTCAGCGCAAGGGACACCATCGGCTGGAGCGAGGCCTGGATACGGGCCGCCGCCAGGCCATGGCGGTAGAGCCCGGCGATCTCCTGCTCGCTGCGGGCCTGCTCGGCCCCTTCCGCACCGAACGCCTTGACCAGCCTGATCTCGCCGAAGGTACGCGAGAGGATACCGGTGAGCGACGCCGCCCGATCGTTCAGCGCCAGGGTTATCTTCGCCATGCCGGCGAGCACGGGCACCATCAGCAGGAATGCGCCGATGATGATACCGAAAACGGTGAGGGCGAGATGCACGTCCAGCATCGACAATATGACGGCAGAGCCGATCATCAGCAGCGTGCCGCTCACCAGGTGCTGGAAATCCATCGTCACCAGGCCCGAGACGACGTCCGTGTCCTTGGTGATCCGGCTGGCATGCTCGCCGCTTTGCCGCTCGTCGAAATAGCTGACGGGCAGCGCGAGCAGCTTTTCGACCAGTCGCAGCTTAAGGCGCTGGCCCATCGCCAGCCCCGCCTTGGCGAGAAGATAGGCGGCGATGGCGCCGGCAAATGCCCCGATCAGAAGAACGGCCAGCAGCATCTGCACCCGAATGTCGCCAAGAAGCCCGGCGGGGGTCATCTCGACCGACCCCAGGCCGTCGATCAGCGCCCGAGTGATGACCGGAAAGGCGAGGGTGGAGCCGATTTCGAGCAGCGAGACGGTCACCGCAACAAGGATCAGCCCCATCGGGGGACGTCCGGTCCGCACCACCTCGGCAAGGTGCCTGAGGCTCGGCTCGGCCGGCCTTGCGGCCGGCTCATCCTGGACATGTCGGCCAAGGGGCTTCGACAGCGCCGACACGTCTCGATCCTCCCGCAAAGCACATCCCCCTGCTGCTGCGCGATACCAGCATGGTACCTCCGCCCGGTCAACAACTCGGCCCCCTCGACCGTGAAAGAAAGGTTTTCGTTTATCTATTTACAAATCCGAATCTCGGGTACCGAATCGGGACAAGGTTTGCTTATAATATTGAGATCGCTAGTTAGATTTCGCAATATAGACCTGCCGATTAAATGCCTTGTTTGCTTATTTAATCCGTGAAACATTCCGGTAGCGCAATAACGCGCAACTTGGATAGGAGAGCAAACATGCACTGGAGTTCAGAAACCGGTGATTCCGGCGCGGCATTTGCAGACCTGCCCGTCGCCGTCGGCAAAGCCGGAACCACCGACTCGGTCGCCATCATCTCGGCCATCTGGTGGGTCATCCGTAACGTGCCGAAGCTCGCCGACGAGGTAGTCTAATCTAACGGGCGCCCAGTCCTCAGGACTCGGGCGCCCACCGTAAACAGTTTCGGGAGGGGCAGCATGGGCGTGTCAGATCTTGGAGGCTTGCTCGAGCAAGTTGACCGCAACACGCAATCGGATCGGGAAGCAGGCTTCCTGGAGAGCCGCCCGCTATTCGAGGAAATTCTCGCACGAAATTATCACGTTGAGGCCCTCAATCACCTGCTGACGAAGCACATCGTGGATGAAAGCGACGAGGACATCTTCACGTCGGGCAAGTTCCTGGTGCTGGCGTCCTTCGGAGAAATCCAACTCGCCCTGATCCGATACACCGCCGACAGCCCTTACATTTTCACCTCGCCCAATGAATATATGCAGGTGAATGTCTCCGGAAGCAGCTTCGTGCACGACCTGTACGCGGCACCGAGCAACTGGCGAAACTCGTCCTTCGATACGGCAGTCGCACTGACGCGCTTGCAGTCGACCTTCGTCGACGACGACACAATGGTCGTCAAAGCGCTGGACGACGTGATCGACCTGCACGGATTCTCGCGGCGCCCGAGTATCTTCATCCGACTGGCCCGGGCGCCGCGCGGCGACTTCGAATGGGCGTTCGACCGCCGGACGCTGAATGCGCGCTTCTACTGCACGATCCGCCTGGCGGAGAGCAACATGTGCGGTATCCTGGACCTGCTGGCACAGCATGGCGACGAGCGTGTGCTTGGAACCGTCGCGCGACTGGTCGATCACCCGCTCCATTTCGTCAGGTGGAAGGCGGTGCAGACGGTGGCCAGGCTCGATCGCGAGCAGGGGGTGCAGCTGGCGCGGCGTTCGCTCGAGGACCGGCACCCTCACGTCCGCCTGGCCGCTCAAAGCTCCTTGGCCGCCCTCTAACCCACACGAAGGCCGTAGCCGGAGGATCTGAAATGGCGCTTATTTTCGATTTGAACGTGGAGGAACGGTTCAGCCTTTCCGAATATGTCGCCTTCGTCATCGACAATGTCGATGTGCGCGATTTCGACAGCTTGGCCGAAAGTGGCAGGGCGTTGAGGGCATTGGCGAACGACCGGGAGTTCCTGCTCGACCGCTACCATGAGGAGCTCAAGGCACTTTACGACACCAGCTCCCAGAACACGCTGACGCCTCAGTCGGTGGTGCTCGTGCAGCAAGAGAAGTTCTTCGTGCGCTCGAACATCTGGCTTCCTGCCAACCCGGACCCGACACAGTTCGAAAACGAGAAGAAGCTCTACGCCTACGATCTCCCGCACGATCATAATTTCGACTTCATCACCGTCGGCTATGCCGGCGTCGGCTATGTGACGGATCTTTATTCCTACGATATCGATTCGGTGGTCGGCTACGTCGGAGAGCCAGTCGCCCTCGAGAACCTCGGGCGGGTGCGCCTGGAGCCGGGCCGGGTGATGGCCTACCGATGCAACCGGGACGTTCACACCCAATACGAGCCGGAGCAGATCTCCGTCACCATCAACCTCATTCCGAGCCACGAACGGCTTGTGACCTCCCCCCAATATGTGTTCGATCCGGAACGGGGAGTGATCGATGGCGGCGTCTCGGACCAAGTCGGATCGCGCCTGTTCCTGCTCGATTTCTTCAGGCACATGCATGACGAGAACAGCATCGAGCTGCTGGAGACGGTAAGCCGGCGCCACCCCTGCCCACGGACCTCGGGACAGGCGCTCAGCGTGCTCGAGCAGCTCGCTCCTGCCGAGGGCGATCGGTTTCGGGCTCGAGTGGAACGTACGACGCTTGCCTACAGCCGGTCCGACATGATCCATGCAGGGCACGCCCGGCAGCGTGCGAGCGCCTGAACGTGCCCGCGGACCTGTTGCTTGCGAATGCCTGTGAAGCCCGGGGGCCGGTCGCCCCGGGAGCGAGGTTCCCGCCGACCAGCGAAACCGGCGAAAGCTTTGCCTACCATCGCCATGAATTGCCGATGATCCTGCTGCTCGCATCCTTTGCCGTCATCGAGCTTTTCCTGATGCACTTGCTGCTCTCGCTCTGGAGCAGCGCAGCCGCCTGGATCGCTTCCGCGCTGACGCTGGCCGGTTTGCTGCACATGACGCTGTTGGTGCGCGCGATGGTCCGGCGCCCGATCCTGGTGGACGATCGAGCCGTCCGCGTTCGCTGTGGAATTGCCACCGAGGTGGTGGTGCCGTTCGCCAATATCACTCGCCTGGAAGACAGCCGCTTCACGCCCGAGCCGCATGGCCCAGGGTTCTTCCGGGCAACGGTGCTCGCCCACCCCAACCTGACGATGCACCTGGCGCCGCCCGTACCGATGAAGAGGGGCGCGCGCGTTTTCCGCATCCATCGCCTCGCGTTGCGCCTCGACGAGGCGGAGGCCTTCTGCAAGCTTGTCGCGACCCGGGGGCAGCTAGGCACGGAAGCGATTTCGCCCGCTCAATCGGGCGCCGCCGGTTGACCGGCGGGCCTGCATCGCGCCGACGTCAGGTCGGAGAGAGCCGAGGCCGCAGAAAGTCGATGGTGCGCCGTTCGAATGCCGCGGGGTCGCGGGCGGCAAGTGCCAATGCCTCCCGGTCCAGGGCAAGGCTGATCCTGCCGTCGGCGAGGACGGCTCCCGTGTCGCACGCGCTGGCCAGGGTACCCAGATCGTGAAGCGCCGTAACCAGGGTAAGCCCCGCTTCGACCCGATCCCGCAATGCGATGCGAAGGTCGTAGGCGACAATCGGGTCCAGCCAGTTGAACGGCTCGTCGAGGAGGAGGATATCCTTGCCGGGCGCGAAGGCGCACGCGAGCGCAAGGCGCTGGCGCATCCCGGAAGAGAGGGTGCCGACCGGCCGATCGAGCAATGGCTCGATGGCAAGAACGTCGCGCAGCGATCCGAGCGCTTCGAAGCCAAGCTCGAAATGCCCCGCCACCAGGCGCAACAGGTCCCGGCCGGTCAGGGCCACGGGAAGCATGGATGCTTCGGGCGCAAAGCCGATAAGGGCGGCGCGGCGGGCGCGGTCAGCGGTCACATCTTCCTGTTTCAGGACGAGCCGGCCGGACTCGAACGGCAACCGCCCGGCCATCGCGCGCAGGAGGCTCGTCTTTCCAGAACCGTTGGCGCCGATCAGGCCGAACCAACTTCCGGCGGGTACCGCCAGAGACGCGGATCGCACCGCAAGGACGCCGCCGCGAGCGACGACCGCATCGCAAAGTTCCAGCAATCGGGTCACGCCATTCGCCAGGTTGCCGCCGCCGACCTGCGCAATGTCGCCAGGGCGAGGACCGGCACCGCGATAAGCAGGACCGGCGGAATCGCGGCGCCGAGGAGGCCCAGGCCGGCGACCGCGATCGTCACCCGCAGATCAGCCTGGGCTTTGGCATGACTTCGATAAGCGGCGATCCGAACCATCAGGAGCAACAATATTGCAAGGCTGACGACAGCGACAACCAGTGCCGCGACTTTACCGAGCAGCAGCGCGGACGCGATCAAGACGCCTGCATAGGCAGCCGCCGGCCGTATCAGCAGGCCTATGCTGCGCCACGTCCCATAGCCGACCAGGGCAAGGAACCTGACGACGCTGTCATCGACCCGTCCCAGATAGGCGAAGCAGGCAAGCGCAAGGCCCGCGAAGATCGCCAGATGCATCGGCTCCGGCATGAGCGGGCGGACCAGGGCGCCGATCGCGACGGTCGCGAGGGCCGCACCAGCGGCGGCGACCAGGATCCTGCCTTCGCCGGAGATGACGCCGGGCTTGCGGATCGCTCGGCCGCGGCGCTCAGCCAGCCGGCGCGGAATACCCGTCCTGGGCACCAGGAGCGCCGCCTGACCCAATACGAGGCCCCCCGCGAAGCCTGCGACAAAGGCCGGCAGCTGGGGCAGGCCGATGGCCGCAGCGAGCGCCGCAAGGCCGATGCCGAGGACGAGAAAGGCAGTCGCGCGGAAGCTCCGGCGCCGCGACGGCCGCAGGGCGATATCGGCGACCACGCCCTCGCCGGCGTGATAGCGGAGCCGTGCCTCGACGCTCAATTGAACCGAGACGGAAAGCCCAAATCCGATCAGCCCCGTGATCGCGGGCTCGCCCAGCGGATCAATCCCGCTGACGGCGTCCCTCGCCCACAGCAGCAGGACCGCCGAAGCGAAAGGAAGAAAAAGCAAGTCGCTCCGTTTGACCAGCGTTGCTGCGACGGACCTGCAGGCGACGAGAAGATCGTGGTGCAGCATCGGATGCGGCCCCGGCCGACGACGATCATGCGCATTGTCAGCCGTCATTCGCCAGACCCGATTGTTTCGAATACCGCCTTCGCGGAGGCGCTAGCCGCTGTCAACGATCGGGCTATTCCCTCTAGCTTGAAGGACTCCCTCCCAGTTCTTCAATACCGGCAGTGAGCGCAGAGATGGAATTCATTCAACCGATAGCGCAAAGCTTCCAGGCCCCGTCGCTGGAGCCGGTGATCGAGCGACTTCATGACTTTTTCTCTCTGGGCTGGCGGGCGCATAAGCGCGAGATCGCGGGCTGTCTGCAGGAGCTCCGAAACGGGCACCGGGCTCTTCGCGCCCTGATCCACGAACATACGGAGGCGGATCGGGAGCCGCGGCTGCGAGGAGCCCAGTCGTTTCTGCTCGAATATAATGACGCCTTCGCGATACGTATAAATCTTTGGCCGGCGAAGAGCTTCCTTGCGGAGGTGAATCCTCGTTACCGGCGATATTTATCCATCGACGAGATGCACAACCACGATTTCGATTTCTTTACGATATCTCTGAGTGGCCCAGGCTATGAAAGCAGGTTTTTCAAAGACCGCGACTTCAATCCGGACCTTACCAGAGGCGACAAGCTCGATCTTGAACCGCTCGGCATGGTCGCGCTCTCGGGAAGCCAAGTCTTGTTCGTGAATCGCTTCACGGACTACCATTCCCAGCAATGGCCGGTAAGCTTCACGACCACGCTCAACCTCATCCCACGCGAGAATCCGGCCATGCGGGTCCAATATGTTGTCGATGAGACCAACCACCTCGTCCGCGACGTCATTCGCGGATCGATCGATGTTTAAGGTATTCGAGAGCATTCCATCATTGAACGCTCCCGGGTGTGTGTGTGTGCGTCCAACGTGTTTAGCGGATGAAAGGACAGGTCAAGATGATGCACCAAATCGAACCAGGCAATGAGCTGACCGTACCGGATCTCGGCCTCGATATCCTGCCGGGCGGCTGCACGGAGCCGGTGATCCACTGGAGGGGCGTCGTTATCGTCGTCATCGAGTTGATCGGCGCCGATCCCGCTCATTGATGAAGTCGAGGTGGGCGGCGGTTTGCCGCCCACCTCGCAATCCTGGAGGACTCGACATGGAACGGTTCGACGGCCTGATCGATGCCTTGGAGAGCGGCGCTGCCGACGACGAGCGTCTGGCGCGACTTATGGTCGACTCGATGGCCCATCCGGACATGGCGGCCGCGCGGGCGCGGCTGGACGAAGAAGATCTGAACGGCGCCACCATCGGCGCATTATATTCGGGATACCGCACCATCCAGCTCGGCGACCATCGCGGCTGGTCCTTCTCGCTCGCGAGGGTCACCGAAGCATCCGACTATGTCTCCTCGCCAACCTGCCGGTCGGTGGCATTGTGCCTGGAGGCGGAGGCGCCGATCGAATTGGAGATCTTCCGCGACATGGCCGACGGCTCGGGCTACGACCTGCCCGGCGACCAGCCGCTGAGCCTCGTCGGCACCCGGCGCCTGACCCAGGGCCAGGTCGTGCGCTCGCTCGACTATAGCGAGTGGCCGGCTCCGGCAGGAAAAGTCGACGCCATCTTCCTCAAGGCCGAGACGGACACCGAACGTCCGACAACCGTGGCCTACAGCCGGGAAACTCTTCGTCCCGTCTCCATCGGCTTTGCCGACCACCGCCATACGGCCGACCATTTTTTTGCGACCCTGGTCGCCCATGCGGTCGAAGCGGGGGAAGCTGTCCAGAACGAGATGGGCCCCGCCGAACGCCAGCAGTTTCGGGATTTGCTCGTGCGGCGGGGAGGCAATGCCCAGACGCATCTCGCAACCCGCTGGAAGTATATCCAGGCGCTCGGCAGATTGGACGGCACGGCAGCCCGAGAAGCTCTTCGGGCCGTTGCCGCACAAAGCCAATCCCGCATCGGCAACATGGCGCGAGGAATCCTGTCCGCTTAGTCCACCTGCACTCCCGCTCGCGGGACGGCACAACTACCATTCCGACAAGTCCGCCAAGCAATTGATCTGCAACAGCGACGCTAAAGCGTGATTTGCCGGAATAGGCATTGAAAACATTCAGGCCGCACCGGACTCTCAATCAGCGGGTCCCCGGTTCGAGCCTTGGTGCGTCCACCATTTTTCAAGCGCGACCAGCCCGCTGTCTCACGCCCGGCCGGCCCTGCTCACGGCGCCCTCATGAGAGCGCCGCGAGGCCCGCGCCAGGCTCCTCCCCTCACGTACGCGCGAGGCCGAAACGCTTCTCGGGCTTCCCGGATCGTAAACCGGCCTTATGCTACGCCCGACGGCGCAGCCACGGGACGAGCAGATGGGAATCAGAGATATTTTCAGCCGGCCGGGCTTCGGCCGCAAGGGTCTTGATCGGACGGACCGGCCGAGCCCGCTCGATGCGGTGATGGCGGCGGAGCTGCGGCGGCTCGACCTGTACCGGCCGGGGCTTGGAGCCGAGGGCATCCGCTACGTCGCGACCGGCGACGGTCCGGCCGCCCTGGATTCGATGGCCGCCTGCGCCGGCGCGATGCCCCTCTATGCGGCGCCGTACCACGTGGACCTGGAGGGCAAGAACAACACGATCAGCGCCACCGACCTCGCTTTGGTGCGCGGCGAGATCGCGCCCGGGCCCCAGGTCGCCAGGCTCATGGCGGTCCGGCACGCCGTCGGTGCGTTCCGCCTGCCGTATGGGACTGCCCAGCCGGATGCCGGGCGGATACCCCTGCTTGGCCTGCTCGTCGCGGTCGAGAGCGGCCTGCGCCTCTCGATGGTGAATTACGCCGTGCCGTGGGGCACGATCATCCCGCTGAGCGGCCTGCTCGACCTCGTCCATGCCGCGGGTGGAGGAGTCGGCGACCTGTTCGGCTTCATCCTGGGCCGGGACCAGACGCGGTTCATCACCCCCGGCAGCTGGCAGGAAAGCCAGGCGCTGGCGGAGCTCGCCGCCGCCCATCCCGCGGCCTTCTCGGAGGCGTTGCTCGCCGTCGATCCTCAGCGGCGGGGCGCCGCGGTGGCGCTGGCCGAGCATCACGGCCTCCATGCCCTGCCGGAAACCGTCGAGGTGCTGGTCGCCCTGCTGACCCGGCCGTACGGCAAGACCGACCGCGAGCTCGCCACCTCCGCTCTGGCCCGGCTGGAGGGCGGAGCGCTGCGATCGGTGCTGGAGCGCAGGCTCGCGGGCGCCGACATCGACACCCGCTTCGGTCTGGTCCAGGCCGCCGCCCGCAACGGCTCGCCCGAGCTGGCCGAGCTGCTCCGCGAGCGCGCTCCGGCGGAAAAGGCGGCCAAGGTGAAAGCCGCCATCCAGGCGGCTCTCGAGGCCGGCGGTTCCAGCCCGGCCGGCTCCCCCGAAGGCGCCGGCTACATCGCGATCGACGGCAGCTTCGTCGCCATCCCGCCCGCCGCGGACCTCGGCGGGCAGGAAGCGCCGGAACCCGGAGCCGAGCAGTTCGCGCAGTTCCAGACCTTCGTGAGCGGGGTCGAGGCGCAGCGGGCGGAGAGGGCCCGGCAGGCCGCGGGCGACGGCAGCCGGGCCCACCGTCAAGAGCCGCCGAGCCGCGCGGAGGTCGAGGCGGGCTTCGAGCTGCTGATGCGGGGCACGCCCCTGCCCGGCGGGATCAACTATTCGCTGCTCTCCGAGCTGACGTCGCGAGCGGATTTCCAGGCCTGGTATGACGAAATGCTCGATCGCCTTCCGCTCGCCGTGGCGCTTCGGGCGCTGATCGGCAGAGGCTATGGCGAGTTCGCCAAGCTGCTCGGGCAAGGCTATCTTTATTCCGATGGCGACAAATGGTCGAGCGCCAAGCTTCGCGGATGGCTGGAGGCGGGCCGCTGCGGGCTTCGCGAGATAGCCGAGGTCGACCGGGCCATGGCGGAGGCGCATGCGCTGGCCTGGGAGCTGGATCGCCCGCCCTCAGATCCCGCGCAGCGGCTGCGCGAGGAGCTCACCCGAAGCTTCGGCTATGGCGAGCGGCCGGATAGCTATGAGAGCCCGCTGAAGGAGCTCCCGGCCGAGGCCGTGTGGCCGTGGCTTGCCGAGAATTCGCAGGTCTTCGACGAGGCGCTGGGGCTTCAGCCGGCGTCGGCGACGATCCCCGTCGGCCGGGCGATCGCGGTGCTTGAGCTGCTTCCCGCGGTGCCCCAGCGCTATCTTCCCCGGCTGCTGGAGATCGCGGTCACCGAGCGGCGTCCGCTGCGCCGGCGCGCCATGGCGCTGCTTCGCCCGGCGCAGGATCTCGACAAAAGGCTCGAGGCGCTGCTCGACGACGCTCGCCAGCAGGTGCGCGCCGCTGCCGCCACCTGGCTTGCGGACATTCGCGCCCCGGGCGGCGAGGCGGCTCTGCGCAAGCGGCTGAAGAAGGAGAAGTCCGACCCGGTCCGGGCGGCGGCGATCGAGGCGCTGCAACGGCTCGGGGCCGACCTGTCCGACCTCCTCGGCCCGGCATCGCTTATCGCCGAGGCCGAGAAGGCCGCGGAAAAAGGCGCTCCGGCCCTGCCCGCCTGGCTGGGCGGCCCGGCGCTGCCGAACTTGCGGTTCCGCGACGGCTCGACCGTTCCCGAGACGGTTCTTCGCCACTGGCTCGCCCTCGCGATCCGCCTCAAGGATCCCGGCGCGACCGGCCAGTTCGGAATCTATCTCGACCAGCTCGAGCCGGCCGATGCGCAAAGACTGTCGAGCTGGGTGCTGGACAGCTGGATCGAATATGACACGCGCAGTGCGACGCTGGACGAGGCCAATGCCTATGCGGTGGCCAATTTCGCGCAGGACTGGCGCTGGATGTTCAAGCCGCAAACGCCCGAGCTGCGCGACGAGATTATCGCCGAGATCAGCCGGCAGAAGGTCGGCGAGATGCTGAGCTCCGGATCGGATTCGAAGGGCGTGCTGGCACTCGCCTGCCGGGCGGAGCCGCTGTGGGCGGCGAACCGGGTTCGCTGGTATCTCAAGAAACACGGCCGGCGCGCCAGCCAGGCCATGGCGCTGCTCGACGTGCTGGCCGGAATCGGGGAGCCGGCGGCGCTGCAGGTGGTGATCGCGGCCTCGGCTCGGCTCAAGCAGAAGAGCACCCAGGCGCACGCGGCGCAGATTGCCGAACGCTATGCCGAGGATCGCGGCTGGACCGTGGACGAGCTCGCCGACCGGACGATCCCCTCGGCCGGTTTCGACGACGACGGCGTTCTGGAGCTGCCGTGCGGGGAGGAGGGCAAGCCCTATATGGCCCGGATCGACTCCTCGCTGGCGATCCATTTGTTCAACCCCGACGGCAAGCCGGTGAAGGGCCTGCCCGCAGGCGACGACGAGGCAACGAAGGAGTCGCAAAAGGCGCTTTCCGGGGCCAGGAAGGAGCTGAAGCAGGTCGTAGAGCTCCAGGCGACGCGGCTGGTCGAGGCAATGTGCGCCGAGCGAAGCTGGCCGGTGCCGGACTGGCGAGCCGCCTTTCACGAGCATCCGGTGATGCGCCGGCTGGTCGAGAGGCTGGTCTGGCAGGGGCTCGACGAGGAGGGCCGGCCGCTCCAGCTGTTCAGGCCGACCCAGGAGGGCGACTTCACCGACGCCGCCGACACGCCGGTCGACATCGGTGCCTTCGCCCGGCTTAGGCTGGCCCACGGCGCGCTGGTCGACGAAAGAACCTTCAAGGCCTGGATCGCCCATCTCGAGGATTACCGGGTCTCCCCCTTCATCCCGCAGTTCGATTCCGTGCGGGCGCCGCTCGCCGAGGAGGAGACCGAAGCTGAGGCGATCTTCGACCGTCAGGGCTGGGTCGCGGAGAGCCTGACCTATCGCGGCATCGCCGAGAAGCGCGGCTATGAGCGGGTGATGGGCGACGGCGGCGGCTGTCAGGAATATGTGAAGTCGTTCCCCGGCCACGGCATCTCCGCCACCATCCACCACAGCGGAAGCAACGCGGTGGACGAGAATAACCGGGTGGCGCTCAAGCAGCTCACATTCTCCCGGAAGCGGCAGCGCGGCCCGGTCAAGCTGGGGGACGTCCCGCCCGTGATCCTCGCGGAATGCCGGGCGGACTATCATGCGCTCGCCGCCAAAGGCGCCTTCGACCCCGAATGGGAGAAGATCTGCCCCTGGTGAGCGGCGGGCGAGAGCATGATCGTCTTCAATCGACCCGTCGTCGCGAGAAGCGAAGCGACGAAGCAATTCAGCAAGCGGAACCGCAGCGCTGGATTGCTTCGCTTCGCTCGCAATGACGGAAAGGAGTCAATCCAGGCCGATCAGGCTAGCGCAGCAGCGGCGCTGCGACCCGCTGCTGCCGGGCGACTAGCAGGCCGTAAGCGGCGGCGAGCAGGCTCGCGCTCGCCCCGCCCTCACGAAACAGCCCGGCGAGGGCCGGAAGGCCGTGGCCGTCGAGCCGATCGGCATGAGCGGCGATTCCGCTGCCCGCCCCGCCATGGATCGACCGGGTCAGCGCCGGGCCCGTCTCAGCGCAGTCGAGGAGATGCCGCCAGGCCGCGGCCAAAACGGAGTCCGTGCCGCCGCGCCCGGTTCGGGCGAAGCGGAGGCTGTTGTCCGCCTTTAGCCGGGCCAGCCAGCTCCGAGCGGCGCCGCCGCCTGAGCCGGGGGCGGCATAAGGCGCTCGCCACAAAGTGAGATCGATCGCGCCGCCGCCGCGGAAGAGCGTGACCGGGCACACCTCCAGCTTGTCGCCGGTGCGCGTCAGCCGAGCCAGCACGAAGCCTTCCCAGCCGCTTCGGACATTGGCCTCGAGTGCGCCGATCGCGCTCGAGACGGATTCCTGATCGAGGGTCAGCGCAAGCCATTCCCCGGCCGAGTCGCGCAGCGGCCAGACCAGCTGCTGGGCGAGGTCGTCGAAATAGGGCGGGGCGGCGCCCGTCGGGGCGAGCAGGCAGGCGGCCGGGCTCTCGTCCGCCTCCAGGCCGAGGCCGGCCTGCCTGAGCCACGCCTCGCGCAGCTCGCTCCACTCGCGGACCAGCCCGGGCCAGCCGGCGTCCGGCCGAACGTCGCGGGCGACCACCCGTGCGCCGGCGGCTGCCGGAGCGGAAAGCCGGCCCTCGCTCGAGCGGCGAGCGCCCTCGAGCTCGATCCGCGCATGGGCGAGGACCGCCAGCGGCTCCGACTGCCAAATCGGCTGGCCGTGCCAGGCGTCCGCGGGATTGAAGCTCGGGTCCTGGCCGGCACCGCGCGCGAGCGAGGCCGACAGCCAGCCGCCCGTCCCCGCCTCCATGAACCAGGCCGTCACTCCGCGGGCGCCGGTGTCGGTGCGCCAGCGCTCGCCTCCGCAGCCGACCAGGCTCAGCGGGCCGGCCTCCGCGAAGTCGCGCCGGACGGCGCCGCCGAGCCGGGCGCGCCGTTCCGGATCGCCGGCCGCCAGCGCTCGGGTCAACGCAAAGGCGGTGGCGGCGAGCTCCAGCAGCCGATCCGGATCGAAGGCGAGCGCGCGCCGGCGCCGCAGCCGAACCTGCGCCGCGATGGCGCGAAGCATCGCCGACAGCCTCGGCAGGCTGTCGGCGCGGGAGGATACGGACAGCTCGAACAGGGATTCCTCGAGCGGGACGGGCGCCAGGTTGAAGCCGAGCGCCGCCACTTCGCACAGGCTCGCCTCCACCCGATCCAGGAACGCCCGGTCGACCTCCACGACGGCCGGGGCGGGCTCCTCGCCCTCGGCCTTCGCTTCGGGCGGCGCAGCGCCGAAATGGCGCCGGGCGGCGAGCACCGCGGCGGCGTGATAGGCCTTGGCCCTGCTCTTGGGCGCTCTGGATATGATTCCGCTTAGCCCCTGGCCGCGCAGGATCCGGACCGGCTCCTCCAGCTCCTCGAAGCTGACCGCGACGGCATTGGCGAAAGGCTGAACCATAGTCGCCGTCTCGACCAGCTCCAGCGCCGCCCGCCAATTGGCCTTCCCGGCCCAGCGCTCGAGCGCGGCCGGATCTAGCCCGGTCACGATCCCTTCCGCCCCGCCGCCGCGGTCCTCCTCCTCCTCCTCCTCCTCCTCCTCGCCTGCCGGTTCCTCCTGAAGCTGCCGCAGGAACAAAACGGCGGCGATCCGGTGGCGGCACAATGCGACGGATTTGCACGCACAGGCCGCCGCTCCGGGCCCGCGCCCGTCGATCGTCACGAGCTGCCCGTCCGCCTCGACCGCGGCCCGGCCGTCGCCTGCCGAGATCAGCCGAAGCTTGCCTTCCTCGACGTCCCGGTGGGCGCGCCGGACCAGGCCCGGATTGGCGAGCGTCGCCAGCGCCGCGTCGTCGAAGGCGGCGAGGGCGGCGCTCAGTCCGGGGTCGATCACGAGATCACGCCGCCGATCCATTCGGCGAACCGGTCCGGAGTCAGCGCCGCCACCTGCATGCCGCAGCCGGCCAGCCGCTCGGCCATGCGCCGGTCGTAGACGGGCGCGGCATCGTCGCTCAACGCGCCCAGGCCGAGCAAGGTGATCCGTGCCGAGGCCATCCGCCGGGTCGCCGCGAGCATGTGTGACACGGATCCCCCTTCCTCGAAGTCGCTGACCAGGACGAAGACGGTGCGGGTCGGCTGGGTCACCAAAGTCTCGCAATATTGCATCGCCGCCGCGATGTTGGTGCCGCCGCCGAGCTGGACCGACATCAGGACCTCGACCGGGTCGTGCGCCTCGCTCGACAGGTCCACGATCGAGGTATCGAAGACGATCAGCTTCACCTCGACCGCCGGGAGGGCGGTGAGGATCGAGGCCATGACCGCCGAATAGATGGTCGAGGCCAGCATCGATCCCGATTGGTCGACGCACAGGATGATCGTCCACGGCAGGCGGCGCCGGCTGCGGCCGTGGAAGCGAAGCCGGTCGGCGACGATCACTCCGCGCTCGGAGTCCCAATTCTTGAGGTTGTCGCGGATGGTGGCGCGCCAGTCGAAATTCTGCATCGACTTGAGCTGGCTTCGGCGGAAGCGGTTCGGCCGCCCGGCCAGCGCCGCCTCGACCCGGGGCCGGAGCCTCCGCACGATGTCGTCCACGATCTTTCGGGTCACCTCGCGGATCTTCTCGCGCATCGCCGGGTCGGCCGACCCTTTGAACGCGATCAGCGACTTCAGGAGGCCGTGGCTCGGCTCCAGCGCATCGAGCACCGCCGGATCGGACAGCAATTCGCGCATGCCCAGGTTGTCGATCGCATGCGCCTGCACCGTCTCGCAGACCGACCGGGGGAACAGGTCGCGAAGCTCGCTGAGCCAGCCGAGCGGGGTGAGCTGGCTCGGGTCGAGGGAGCCCGAGCGCCCTTTCGAATCCCGGCCGCGACGAAGGCCGCGGCGCTCCATCTCGCGGGCGTAGAGATAGTCCAGCGCCCGGTCGGCGCGCCGCTCCGCCCCGCTCAGCCCTTCCGCGGGAAGCGAGCGCTCGGCATAGCGGCCGAGCGCCAGCCGCCAGCGACGGAGCAGGACGGGATCGCTCATGCGACTCCGTCCCGGGCCAGCACGTCGGCCAGCTCGCGGTCGAGCTGAAGGTTGAGAAGCAGCTCGGCCTCCGGGATCCCCGCCTGCACCGCGAGCTGCTCCGGGCGCGCGCCGAGCCTGGAGGCCACTTCCTCGGCCAATCGGTCGACCTCGCGCGGATCGAGCGGCATCAGCGCAAGCCGCAGATGCGGCAGAAGCGCCTGGAAGCCCGAATCGTCGAGCCCTGCGACGACCTCGTTCAGAGCCGCGATGATCTCCGGCACCGTCCAGAGCAGCTCACGGGCCACGGCGATCACGCCGCCGAGAAATGCCAGCCGCTCGCCCGGATCGACATAGCCGCTCCCCAGCTCGCCGCGGAGCCGCTCGCCCAGCCCGTCCGGGTCGCCCCGGCCGTCGACCAGCATGAAGGCGGTGACCGCGCCCGCCAGCATCGGCGCGAGCGGCCGCTCCTGGAGGCGGGCGAGCGCCTCGTCGAACAGCGCGATCTCGATCGGCGCCCCGGACGAGCGCGCGAGCTCGATCACCCCGCGCAGGTCCGAGAGCGCCGCCACCGCATCGCGAAGCTCGCCGACGCCATATTCGGCCAGCTCGGGAAGAAGGATCAGCACTCGCCGCCACGCGGCGCCGATCAGACGGTCGAGCGGGCCGGTATCGACGATCCCCAGCATCTCGCGTCCGCGGCGGAGCAGCACCAGGTCGGCGAGCGCGGCCACGACCGAGCCGAGCTGCGGGTCTTCGATGATCTGGCGCTCGACCAGCTCCAGGATCGAGCCGGCGGCCGGGCCGAGGCCGGCGCGGCACGCGGCCGAGAAGAGGTCGATAGCGGCAAGCGCGTTCCGCCCCTTCCCCTCCTCCTCCAGGGTGGCGAGCTTTTGGGCGAGCACGACGGCCAGCGCCTCGGCCAGGCTGTCGGCCGCCTCGGAAAGCTCGATCAGGCGCGATTCGACGATCGGCGACCAGCAGACCGACCAGATTTCGTGAAGCCGGTCGAGCCCGACATCGTTGCGAAAGTCGGGGCCGGCCGTGCGCTGGCTGAAATGGGCGTCGACCAGGACCATGGCGTGGCAGAAGCGGCTCGCGGCGCGATGGCGGGGCTTGCGGTAGATGTCGAGCTCGCGGCTCCGGCGCTCGCCGTCGGCGACCGCGAAGCCCAGCGCCCGGGCCTCCGCCCGAACCGCCTCCACCAGCGGCGGCGACCCGGCCGAGGGCGGCACCTCGCCGATCGCCGAGCCGGTCAGCCAGGCGCGCAGCTCCACCAGCAGCGGCACCTGCTCGACCGGTATCTCGTCCTTGATGAAGCTGGAGCGGATCGCGTCGACGATGTCGTCGCGCGCCGGGAACGGCCGGCCGCGGAGGGAAGCGAGACGCTCGGCCTGCTCGACGGCGTTGGCGATCACCGGGAAGGACGGCGCCTCGAGGCCGCCGACCGCGCGGAGATGCGCCGCGAAGCCGCCGATCAGATCGAGCGCCAGCCCCTCCCCGCCGCCGGAGCGAGCCTGCCACAGCCGGTCGTAAAAGCCGGGCAGCGGCAGGCCCGCGCCATAGCCGCTCAGCGCGTCGAGCTGCCGCATCCCGTAGCGGATCATGTAGGAACGCCCCGCCCCGGCCTTGGCCGCGACAGGCTTGGCCACCGCCCCCTCCAGAAGCGCGGGGCCATGGAAGCCGCCGACGACCGCGACGATCGGCCCCGAGACCCCGCGGCGCACTTCCGCCAGGATCGCGCGCATCTGCGCCTCGCGCGCGAGGGTCCCGTCCTGCTCCATCCGCGCCGGGTCGGTGGCGGCCCGGATGCAGGCGCAATAGCGCGCGACGTCGGCGAAGAAGGCCTCCCAGCCGTCGTCGGCGATCCGCGCCTCGAAGAGCTGGTCCCAGACCTCGTTGCCGTCCCGGCAGCCCAGCTCGCGCGCCAGAGCGGTGACATAGGCTCCGACGTCGAACGGCCGCTCGTCGCCGAGAAGCGATCGCGCCGGCTCGCCGGTCTCGTCGGACAGCATCTCGCGCGATGTCGACGGCAGGTCGATGAAGCGCACCGGCAGCCCTCCGGCGGCGGCCGCCTGCAAGGCGATCAGCTCCGGGCTGTGCGCGCTGAACGGGAAATAGCTGGCCACCCGGCGGGTCGAATGGCCCGCCTCCGCCTCGCGCAGCGAAACGATGGCGACTGGCGCGCGCGTTCTCGGATCGCACAGCAGGTCGATCAGCGGGTCGAAGTCGCACGGCCCCTCGACCAGGATCGCGGCCGGGCCGACGGCGGCGATCAGCCGCTCGAGCTGGGCCGAGCAGGCCGGGCTGTGATGCCGGATCGGGACGATCCACAGGTCGCGATCGGGATCGTGGAGCGCTGCGTCCTCCACCCCGGTCAGCCCAGCTTCAGCGACCGCGCCGCCTGATAGAATTCCTTCCACGCGCCCGACCGCCCGGCGCGCTCCTTGACGATATGGTCGACATAGGCGCGCAGGCGCTTGCCGTCCTCCGGAGAGTCCTTGAGCACCACGCCCTGGATCTGCCGAGCGACATGCGCTCCGGAGAGCCTGCCGTCGTGGAGATAGACCGCCTCGAGCGCCGCGGCGTGGAGGACGTTGACCGCCTCCGCGGTGGACATCACGGCATCCGGTCGGTTGAGGCTCGCCCCCTCGGCGGTGCGGCCGGTGCGCAGGTCCTGGAAGGTGCGCACCAGAACCTCCGCCACGTCGCGCTCGCCGGAAACGGAGATGCCGGCAGGGCCAAGCCGCTCGGCGAGTTGCTTCAGCACCAGCTCGCGCTCGAACTCCGGGTCGGCGATCGGATGGACGGTCTCGAAGTTGAAGCGCCGCTTGAGAGCGCTCGACATTTCATGGACCCCGCGGTCGCGCAGATTGGCCGTGGCGATCAGGTTGAAGCCCGGTGCCGCGCTGGCGACGGCGTCGGGGCCGAGCTCCGGCAACGCGAGCGCCTTTTCCGAGAGTATCGAGATCAGGGCGTCCTGCACCTCGGGCGGGCAGCGGGTGATCTCCTCGAAGCGGACGATCCGGCCGCTGCGCATCGCGTTGAGCACCGGCGAGGGCACCAGCGCCCGCTCGCTCGGCCCCTCGGCCAGCAGCAGAGCATAATTCCAGCCGTAGCGGATATGGTCCTCGGTCGTCCCGGCCGATCCCTGGACCATCAGCGCCGAGGTGCCGGAAATCGCGGCGGCGAGCAGCTCGGACAGCAGCGACTTGGCCGTGCCGGGCTCGCCGACCAGCATCAGGCCCTGCTGGCTCATCAGGCTGACGATCGCGCGGTCGACGAGGGGATCGTCGCCGTAGAATTTGCGCGAAATGCCGGCCTTCGGATCGCCCACCAGGAAGCGGCGCACCGCGCGCGGCGACAGTCGCCAGCCCGCCGGCCGGGGGAAGCCGTCGTCGGCGGCCAGGGTCGCCAGCTCGGCGGCGTAGCGCTGCTCCGCCGGCGGGCGGATCGATTGCATCTCGGGCATCAGATATAGGCCTTCTTCTGCCACTCGGGATCGAAGCCGGTTCCCTTGTCGGCAAGGTCATGCAGGTCACGCCAGCACTCGGCAAGCAGGACCGGCGGGACGTCGCCGAGCGCGACCTGGCCGCCGCCCGCGCCGTCGCCGCGAAGCTTTCGGAAGCCGAGCGACTGAAGGGCCGTCGGCCGGCTCTCCTCCGGCAACGGGCTGCCGGTGAACTCGACCTCGGCCAGCAGGCCGGCCTCGCGATAGCTCTTCTCGTAGGTCAGGAACCAGCCGCCGTCCTGCGCGGGGCCGCGCTGATAGCCCAGCCTGGCGGCGGCGCCGCGAAGCTTGAAGCTCTCGATCATCCAGCCCTCGCGGTCGGTGATCGCCCGCGCCTTCTCCTGCCCCGGCTCGAGCTGCGGCAGATCGCGGCCGAGCTGGTCGAACGGCGGCTCCACCGAATAATCGGCCAAATGCCTTCGCCAGGCCGCGACCGACTCCCCGTCGAGCAGCGAGGAATGGGCCAGCCGCACATGGTCGACCCCGGCAAGGTCCACCTCGCCGTCCGCCGCATCGGTATAGCTGCCGTCGCCCAGCGGGCGAAAGGTGCCCGCCGTCTCCCCGGTCCCGTCGACGCCCTGCCAGACCAGCCGCGCGGCAAGCCGGCCGACGATCGGATGGCCGGCGACAAAGCTCTCCCATTCCGGCCGGGCCCAGCTCCGCTGCAGGCACATCGCCTCCTGCAGCCGCTCGGTCTGCGCGGCCAGCACCTGCTTCACTTCCTTGCGGGCGTTGGCGAGCTGCTTCTTGGCCGCCTCGACCGTCACTCGCTCGTCGTCGACCCTCGGCGCCGGGACGGCCTTCACCTCCCGCCCTTCGCCGTTGAGGATGGTCACCGCGTCCTTTGCGTCGAGCTGAAGGCGGTAGCTTCGATTCTCGCCGCAATCGAGCTCCTGCGTCCCGTCGCTGTCGAAGCCGCCGGTCGGGATCGTGCGGTCGGCAAGCTGCCCCGCGCTCCAGCCGTTGCGCTGCGCCACCTCCTCGACGAGCGCCGCGGCATGGGCCTGGACGGTGCGCTGCTTCGACCGGTTGGCGGCGGACAGGAGCAGCTGGAGCGCCGAGCCGGTGCCGATCGCCGCGAGGAGCTCGAGGAGCGCCTTGGCCTGGGAGACTCGCGAACCATGATCCTTCAGGAACAGGCGGATGCGCTGGGCCGCGTCGGCTCCCCTCACCCGGGTCGCCAGCGCCAGCACACCCTTGCTGTCGGCCGCGCTTCCCAGATAGGTCCCGGCCCTCGCCCGCTTGAGCTGCGCGAGCAGGATGTCGCGGTCGGTCGGCCAATAGTCGGCGCTTTCCGGATAGCGCTTCACGAAGCTCAGATTCTGCTGGAGCGTCGAATCGACATGCTGGGCGGCGTGGGCATTGGCTTCCTCGTCGCTGGGCGTTCGAGTGTCCTCGTCCATCCAGCCGGTCAGGATCGCCCATCCGAGCCGGTGCGAATCCTCGGGCGCGAGCCGGTCGAGCCACAGGTTGATCAGCGCGTTCCCGCCCGGCTGCTTGAGCCTGGCCGAGAGCACCGCCCACCATTTCGGAAGCAGGGGATCGACCGGCGCACCGTCCTTCCAGCTCAGCGAGGGCAGGCGATCGAGCGGCAGCCAGTCCAGCCCCTTCGGCCGCGGCTTGGCGAGACCGGCCTTCGCGTCCTTCACCAGCACCGAAGGATCGAAATATTCGGAGACGTCGTCGCCGAGGCGCTCGAGCGCCGTGATCATCGCCGCCCTGGCGAGATCGCTTCGCTCCCTGGTCAGGGCCTTTCGGACCGCCGGTGCCTGCTCGCGCTCGCCGCGCGCCGCCAGCCAGTCCGCCGCCAGAGCGCGAGTCTCCTGCCGCCCGTCGCCGAGCTGCAGGGCGATCGCGCCGCCGATCCCCGGCGTCTGCTGGAGCAGCGCCCGCGCGGCCTGGCGCAACCGGGCCGAGCTGTCGCCGGCGAGCATCATCAGCGGTCCGCGATAGCGCTCCGGAAGCTTCGGAAACAGGCCGAGCAACTCGATCGCCGGCAGCCGCTGAAGCGCTTCGCCGCCGCTCTGCGGCACCAGGCCCAGCGCCTCGTCGAGCTGCGCGAAGCGGTCGCAAAGCTCGGGCCAGATCGGCGTCTCCACATCCGGCAGGGGCGAATACCAGCGGCGGGTGAGATGCTCCCGGATATGGTCCTGCCCGCCCGCGTCCCGCCACAGCGCCAGAAACGTGCGGATATCGATGCCGTTCGCCAGGCGATGCTGGACGGCGGGGCCGACCTGGCCGCTCCAGTCGCCGGAGAGCCCCTGGACGTGCCCGTGGCTCATCACCACGGCGAGGCGGGCAAGGTGATGGAGCGACAGACGCGGATCGTTCAGGAACTGGCTCACGCCCGGGTGCTTCAGCTGATGGAAGCGCAGCCAGTCGACCGTCCGAGAGTCGCGGTTCAGGTTGATCGGCTTGGTCCCCGCGGCCAGCTGCGCCAGCCGCTCCAGGTCGCGCGCATCCTTGGCTCGGTACTGGCGGCTCCAGTGCCAGTGCGCGGCCTCCTTCGCCTCCGCCTCGCCTTCGGCCAGCAGGCGGTTGAACTCCGCCATCGCCGGCACCAGAAGCCGCAGCACTTCGGGGGGCACCGGGCCCGGCTCGGGCGGCGGCTCGGGCGCTCGGAGCTCTACCCAGCTGCCGTCGACCCCCGCATAGCCCTGCGGCCCGTCGATGCGCCACGGCGACGGCTTCGCCGCTCCAGGCGCCGGCGCAGGGGGCGCGACGGACATCGCTACCCGATCGAGCGCGGCAATCACCTTGGCCGAGGCGTCGCCGGTCCGCCATTCGGCCAGCAGCGGGGCAGCCGCCCCGCCCAGGGCCGCGGCCGCGACCTCGACCAGCTCGGCCTTTCGCCCGGGCGCCGCGATCGAGAACTTGGCACCGAGGGCCTCGATGAGGGCGGGTCCGTTCGCCCCCGTCAGGGCCTGGCGGGCCGAGGTGCGCGCCTTCTTGGACGATCCCGTCGCAATCTCCAGCAACAGGTCGAGATAGGCGGGGTGCAGCTTGAAGCGGCCGACCGCGGCCGCAAGCTCAGCCCGAATGTCGGCGGCAAGCCCCGGAAGCGCGGCCATAACCTCGTCGCGAGCGCCGTCCAGCCATTCGCCGACGCCCGCGAAGTGGTGCGCGGCGCTACGGGGCCCGTAGCTGGCGGAAGCGCCGGAGAACAGGATGTCGAGCGTCAGGCCGGTGTCCTCCGCGAGCGCCAGAAGCGTTTCGATCGGCTGGGCCGCGCGATCATGCCCGAGCCAGATCGTCACGACATGCCGCAGCCAGTCGGGAGATTTTTTGGTCCCGACAAAGCCGTAATCGTAGGTGATCGGCTCGAGCGCTTCGAGCGCTTCGCCCAATCGCCGAATCTGGTCTGCCCGCCACCCGGCAAGGTTGGTGAAGAGCCGAGAATCGTCGCGCGGCGGATAATAGCGTGAACGCTGCCGCCAGGCGGTGCGGACATCATTGCCCTGGAGGGTCGAGAGGACCGAGGGGTTATCGCCCGCGATCACATATCGCGCGATTTGAGCCGGAAGGCCGGAAGCGGCCTCGCCGGTCTCCTTGAAGTGATTGAGAAGTCTTCCGGCCGGAGGGCTGTCCCCTCCCCCCGCCAAGTCAAGCGCAAGCCCGAGACCATGCCGAAGCCTGCTCAACAATCCGCTCATCGATTCCCCCATGCTCCCCTCACCTGCAGGAGTAGCGGGGCTTGAGTTCCAATACAGTAAATTCGGACGGGTCCGGCGGCGTCAGTCCACCTCCAGCCATTGCTCGAAGAAGCCGCCATAGCCGCGCTCCCGGTCGATGAAATGGATTTCGTAGATCCAGGTCCGGGGGCGCCCGCCCCCGTCCGGGTCGCACAGCCGGGTGCGATTGCCCGGATGGAGGTAATTCTCCTCCAGCTCGCCCTGGACCACCTCATGCGGGAAGTTGCCGATGAGATGGCCGGCGTGCCAATTGGCATATTCATAGCCGCTCGAGCGGGCGGCCTCGGCGGCGAGCTCGTACATTTCGGCGCAGGTGGCGCTGTCCCGGTTTCGGCGGAAATAATCACGGCCCGAGCGCCAGGCGGCTTCGATCGAGTCGCGCATCCGGATCTTCTCGGGATCGTCGCCGACCACATAGGTCCTGCCGATATCGGCCTCCCACGAGTCGAACATCGGCCCGAGATCGACGAACAATATGTCGTCCGGCTGGACGACGAGGTCGGGCGGATCGTCGCTGCAGGTGTGAAGGGTGTTCGGGCCGGCCCTGACGATCCTTCTGTGCCAATGCTTGAAGGTCCCGAACAGGTCGCGGCCGAGGGCCTGGATCTCCCGGCTCAACTGCAGCTCGGAGACACCCGCCCTGAACAGCCGGGTCTCCTCGGCAGCCTCGAGCAGCTTCATCGCCATTCGATGCGCCTCGGCAAGCTTCGAGTGACGGTCCGGGGAATCGTCGAAGGTGTAGGTCATCGAGCCGTCATATCCGGCTCTCCCCTGAAATCGCAGGGCGGATTGCGGGGCTCCGACGGTCGAGCGCTTTGCCCGCGCACGGGCCGGCGCTGGGCGAGGGTCAGCTTAGCCGCCGGCCGGCCCAGATCACCCGGCCGATGATGGCCAGCGTGGCAAGATCGCAGTCGCGCCACTCGGGATAAGCGGGGTTGTCGCTGGTGATCGTCGCCTTCGCGGCGAAGGGGTTGATGGCGAGGCGCTTCACCATCAGCGTGTCCTCGCGGCGAAGGACGTAGATGCCGTCGCGAAGGCGGTCCGCGCCGTCCGCCCCGTCGACGAGGATGTCGTCGCCGTCGGCAAGGGTGGGGCTCATCGAATCTCCCTGGACGCGGATGAAGGAGAGCTTGTTGGTGCCGCCCTTGCAGAGCTGGCGGAGCCACTTGGGGTCGAAGGCGATATGGGCGACCGCGACCTCGCTGTCGTTGAGGGCGCCGTGGCCGGCCGAGGCGCCGACATCGATGCGCGGGACCCTGATCATCTCGGCGGAGTCGCCGGGCTCCTGGCTCGCCGGCCCGCCGAGCTGGGCCTCGCTGACCCCGAGATAGGCGGCGATCCTGCGCCGGTCGTCCTCGTCCAGCTTGCGGGGCGTTCCGCGCTTGATGAACTGCTGGATGTAGGCGGCATTCTTGCCGATCAGCCGGGAGATTCCGGCATAATCCTCGCCGCGCTCCTTGAGGAGGCGGTCGAGGGCTTCGCGTGGATCGATCCGTTCCATGACAGCATCATACTGGCAGGAATTGTCCTAGACAAGTAGGATTTATCATGGGATGATAGGAATAAGACGATTCGGAGTTTCCTATGCTGCTCGAGCGTATTGATCGCTACCTTCGCATGACCAAGTCCACCCCCTCCCGGCTCGGCCGCGACGCCGTCGGCGACCCCAATTTCGTGATGAACCTGCGCGACGGAAGGAAGCCGCGCCAGGAGACGCTCGAGCGGGTGATCGCCTTCATCGAGCGGGCGGAGGAACGGGCCCAGTGAGGCAGCGCCTTTCCCCGACGAAGGGAGAAGGCACTAGCGAGCGGGACCCGTTCCCTTGGGATCGAGCGCCGCGGCGGCGTCGATCAGGGTGAGGAGCTCGCGGCGCCAGGGATCGCTCTGGCTTCCGAGGAGCTGCCGGATTCCCACCCAGCCGAAATCGCCGAGCCGCTCGTCGCCCTTCAGCCTCTGGCCGAAGGCGGCGACTCCGGCGGCGAAGGCCATGTCCCCGCTCGGCGGCCTGGCCGAGGCGATGGCCGAGGCCGGGATCGGCGCCGCGATCAGCGAAGATTTCTCCTCCCCGGGAAGCTTGTAGCGAAGCTGAAGGAAAGCGAGCTCCGAGGCCGGCCGGGCCGCCCCCTGCGGCCGGTTGGCCTCGTAGCGGCGCTCGAGCAGCCAGCCGGGCCGGCCGGCGGGAACGATCTCGTAGAGGGCCGTCACCATATGGCCGGCGCCGATGTCGCCGGCGTCGGTGCGGTCGTTGGTGAAATCCTCCTCGCGAAGGATGCGGTTCTCATAGCCGATCAGCCGGTATTCCGAGACCGTCGCGGGATTGAACTCGACCTGGATCTTGACGTCCTGGGCGATGGTGAAGAGCGTCGACGACAGCTCCTCGCCGAGCACCTTTCGAGCCTCGTCGTCGCTGTCGATATACGCGTAATTGCCGTTCCCGACGTCGGCGATCTGCTCCATCATGGCTTCGTTGTAATTGCCCTGGCCGAAGCCGAGCGTCGTCAAGGTGATGCCGTCGTCGCGGTTGCGCCGGACCAGGTCCTTGAGCCGCTCCGTGTCCGAGATGCCGACGTTGAAGTCGCCGTCGGTGGCCAGCATGATGCGGTTGATCCCGTCGGCGATCCGCGCCGATCGGGCGGTCTCGTAGGCCGTCTCGATCGCGGCGCCTCCGGCCGTCGATCCTTCCGCCTTCAGTTGATCGAGGGCGGCCTTGATCCTGGCCGCATCGTTGGTCGGCTCCAGCACCAGCCCGACCTGGGAGGCATAAGCGACGATCGCCACCTTGTCGTTCGGCCCGAGCTGGTCGGCGAGAAGCGACAGGGTCCGCTTGACCAGCGGCAGCTTGTCCGTCTCGTTCATCGAGCCCGAAGTGTCGACCAGGAACACCAGGTTCGCCGGCGGACGCTCCGAGCGCGGCAGATCGTAGCCGCGAAGCCCGATCCGGAGCAGCCGGCTGTTCGGGTTCCAGGGCGTGGTGCTGACATGGGTCGACACCGAGAAGGGGCGCCGGCGATCCGCGGGGAGCGGATAATCGTAGCGGAAATAGTTGAGCATCTCCTCGACCCGGACCGAATCGGAAGGCGGAAGCTCGCCCTGCCTGAGGAAGCGGCGGACGTTCGAATAGCTGCCGGTGTCGACGTCGACGGAGAAGGTGCTCACCGGCTCCTCGGCGACTCGCTTGACCGGGTTCGGCGGTGTGTCCGCATAGCGCTCCCGGTCTTCCGGGGCGGGCGCGACCATCATCATCGGCGCAGGCGGTGGGGGCGGGACGGGCGAGGGCGGCGGCGGCGGCATCTCGACCGGCGGCGGCGGCATGGGCGGCGGAGGCTCCATCCCTTCGCCCGCATTGCAGGCGGCGAGCGCCGCCATCGAGGTCAGGATCAAGAGCTTCTTCATCGCGGCGCCCCCTTTTTCGCGGCAGATTAACGGGCCGCGTCGGAAGGGCAATGCGGGAAACGTGTGCGCCGACGGCCTAGACGCGCCGCCGCGCCGAGTCGGCTTCCTCCGAATCGAGGGCGTAGCCGGCGGAGCGGACCGTTCGGATGAGATCCGGCTTGCCGCCCTCGTTCAGGGCCTTGCGGATCCGCCTGATCTGGACGTCGACGGTGCGAAGCTCGACGTCGGAATTGGTGCCCCAGACCGCGTCGAGCAGCCCCTCGCGGGTGAAGACGCGGCGCGGGCTCTCAATGAAATGCTGGAGAAGGCGGAATTCGGACGGGGTGAGATGGATCGGCCGGCCGTCGCGTCGCACCCGGTGGGTGGCGACGTCCACCTCGACGTCGGCATAGGTGAGCGTGGCGCCGGACAAGGCTGGCCGCGCCCGGCGGAGAACCGCACCGATCCGCGCCAGGAGCTCGCGCGGCGAGAAGGGCTTGGTGACATAATCGTCGGCGCCCGTCTCCAGCCCGCGGACCCGGTCCGCTTCCTCGCCGCGGGCGGTCATCATGATGATCGGCACCTGCTTGGTGACCGGCAGCCGGCGCAGCTGGCGGCAGACCTCGATCCCCGAGGTTCCCTCGATCATCCAGTCGAGGAGGATGAGGTCGGGAGTCGATTCCTGCGCCAGGAGCAGGGCCTCGTCGCCGTCCGCGGTCTGGCGGACCTGGTAGCCCTCGCGCGCCAGGTGGAAGCGGACCAGCTCGACCAGAGCCGGATCGTCCTCGACGAACAGGATCCGACCCTTCGCCATCAGCTCGAGCCGCGGGTCGGATCGGCGCCTCGCTCGCGCTCGCCGAGGTGGGTTCCGGTGGCGGCGAAATAGACCATCTCGGCGATGTTGGTGGCGTGATCGCCGATCCGCTCCAGATTCTTCGCCACGAACAGCAAATGGGTCGCCGGGGTGATGTTGGCGGGCGCCTCCATCATGAAGGTGAGCAGGGTCCGGAAGATGCTGTTGTAGAAATCGTCGACCGCCCTGTCGCGCTCGCAGACCTGGACCGCCTTGGCGGGATCGCGCGCGACGAAGGCGTCGAGGACGTCGCGGACCATTTCGGCGACGATCCTCGCCATCTCGGGAAGGATGGAGAGCGGCTTGAGGTTGGGGCTCTCCTCGATCGCGGGCACGCGCTTGGCGATGTTCTTGGCGTAATCGCCGATCCGCTCGACCACCCCGGTGATCTTGAGCGCGGCGACGACCTCGCGCAGGTCGTCCGCCATCGGCGCGCGGAGCGCGATGATCTGCACGGCGAGCCTCTCGACCTCGGCCTCGAGCGCATCGATCCTTCTGTCGGCCGCGACGACCTTGCGCGCCGCCCCGCCGTCCCGCTCGACCAGCGCGCGCATCGCGTCCGCGATCGCCGCTTCCGCCAGCCCGCCCATCTCCGCGATTCCGGCGCGAAGCTCGTTGAGATCCTCGTCGAAGGCTTTGAGCGTATGCCCTGATGTCGCCATGGTCCCGTCCCTCAGCCGTAGCGGCCGGTGATGTAATCCTTGGTTCTCTCGATCCGCGGATTGGTGAAGATCTGGGAGGTCTCGCCATATTCGATGAGCTCGCCCAGGTGAAAGAAGGCCGTGCGCTGCGAGACCCGAGCGGCCTGCTGCATGTTGTGGGTGACGATGGCGATCGCGTAGCGGCCCCTCAGCTCGTGGATCAGCTCCTCGATCCTGGCGGTGGCGATGGGATCGAGCGCCGAGCAGGGCTCGTCCATCAGGATCACCTCCGGGTCGACGGCGATGGCGCGCGCGATGCACAGGCGCTGCTGCTGCCCGCCCGACAGCGCGGTTCCGCTCTCGGTGAGCCGGTCCTTGACCTCCTCCCAGAGGCCTGCCCGCTTGAGCGAGCGCTCGACGATCGAGTCGAGCTCCTGCCGCCCCGCCGCAAGTCCGTGGATCCGGGGGCCATAGGCGACATTCTCGTAGATCGACTTGGGGAAGGGATTGGGCTTCTGGAACACCATCCCGACCCGCGCCCGAAGCTGCACGACGTCCATCCCGCCGGAATAGATATCCTCGCCGTCAAGCTCGATCCGGCCGGTGACCCGGGCGTTCGGGATGGTGTCGTTCATCCGGTTCAGGGTTCGAAGGAAGGTCGATTTCCCGCATCCGGACGGGCCGATGAAGGCGGTGACATGCTCCCGCTCGACCTCGATCGAGACGTCGTCGATCGCTCGCTTGTCGCCATACCAGACGCTGACTGAGCTGGCCCGCATCTTCGGGGCAGGAGCGGCCGCCGCCTCGGGGGCGGAGTCGCGGCTCTCCAGGGTCGATTGATCCATCATCAAGGTCACCAGCGCCTCTCGAACTTGTTTCTCAGGTAGATGGCGATCCCGTTCATCGCCAGCAGGAAGGCGAGAAGGACGAGGATCGCCGCCGACGTCTTCTCGACGAAGCCGCGGCCGACCTCGTCCGACCAGAGGAATATCTGCACCGGCAGAACGGTGGCCGGCTCGGCGATGCCGCCGGGGGGAGTCGCGATGAAGGCGCGCATCCCGATCATCAGCAGGGGGGCCGTCTCGCCGAGCGCCCTCGCCATGCCGATGATCGTCCCGGTCAGGATTCCCGGAAGGGCAAGCGGAAGCACGTGATGGTAGACGACCTGGATCCGGCTGGCGCCGACCCCGAGGGCCGCGTCGCGGATCGAGGGCGGCACCGACTTGATCGCGTTGCGCCCGGCGATGACGATCACCGGCATGGTCATCAGGGCCAGGGTCAGGCCGCCGACCAGCGGCGCCGAGCGCGGCAGATGAAGCGTGTTGAGGAAGATCGCGAGGCCGAGCAGCCCGAAGATGATCGAGGGAACGGCGGCGAGATTGTTGATCGAGACCTCGATCAATTCGGTCCAGCGGTTCCGCGGCGCATATTCCTCAAGGTAGACGGCGGAGAGGACTCCGACCGGGAAGGCGATGGCGAGAGTCACCACCATGGTCAGCAGCGAGCCCTTGAGGGCGCCCCAGATGCCGACGGCGGCGGGGTCGGTCGCATCGGCGGAGGTGAGGAAGGTCGCGTTGAACCGGGTCCGCGCCCGCCCCTCGCCTTTCAGCCTGGCATAGTCCGCCTCGGCCTCGGCGCTCCCCTCCCCTTTTGCGGCGGCGTCGATCTCGGCCGAGGCCGGTAGCCAGACCGGCCCGGTCGTCCCTCTCAGCCCGGCGGCGGCGAGGTCGGAGGCGAGCCGCGCCTCGTCCGGCGCGGAGAGATCGACCCGGACCTGAGTCTCCGCGAAGCCCGAGATTCCGCGCGCCGTCATGGTGACGAGCAGGAAGGCGAGGAAGGCGGCCGACAGCAGGACGGCGCCCAGGCCGATCAGCCGGAACCGGCGCTCGGCGGCATAGCGGCGGCGGGTGCGCCGCTGCATCGCCTCGCCGGTCCAGTCGGTGGAGGCGGGGGCGCTACTCATAGGCTTCCCGATATTTCTTCACGACTCGAAGGGCGAAGATGTTGAGGAGGAGGGTGATGACGAACAGCACCAGCCCGAGGGCGAAGGCGGCAAGCGTCTTGGCGCTGTCGAATTCCTGGTCGCCGGTGAGCAATTGCACGATCTGGGTTGTCACCGTGGTGACGCTGGCGAAGGGGTTGGCGGTGAGATTGGCGGCAAGGCCGGCGGCCATGACGACGATCATAGTCTCGCCGATCGCCCGGCTGACTGCGAGCAGGACTCCGCCGACGATCCCCGGCAGGGCGGCGGGGACGAGCACCTTGCGGATCGTCTCGGAGGTGGTGGCCCCCATGGCGAGAGAGCCGTCGCGCATCGCCTGCGGCACGGCGGCGAGCGAGTCGTCCGCCATCGAGGAGACGAACGGGATGATCATGATCCCCATGACCAGCCCGGCGGCGAGCGCGCTCTCCGACGAGGCGCCGGCGATGCCGAGCGCCTGGCCGAGGTCGCGGACGGCGGGGGCGACGGTGAGCGCGGCGAAATAGCCGTAGACGACGGTGGGCACCCCGGCGAGCATCTCGAGCGCCGGCTTCATCCAGCGGCGAACCGCGGGGCGGGCATATTGGGTGAGGTAGATGGCGCTCATCAGCCCGAGCGGGATCGCGACGATCATGGCGATGATCGCGCCGATGAAGATCGTGCCCCAGAACAAAGGGATCGCGCCGAAGGCGCCCGACGAGCCGGCCTGGTCGGCGCGCATCGCCGTCTGCGGGCTCCAGTTCAGGCCCAGCAGGAACTCGATCGGCGAGACCATCGAGAAGAAGCGAAGCGATTCGAACAGCAGGGAAAGGACGATCCCCAGCGTCGTCAGGACCGCGATCATCGAGGCGATGAGAAGGGCCGCCATGACCAGCCGCTCGACCCGGGTCCGGGCCCGGAAGGCGGGGGCCACCCGGCTGTAGGCGAAGGCGCCGCCGGCAAAGGCGAGCAGGAGGGCGACGATCGTGCCGATCGTCCGGTAGCGCTGGAGCGCCGATTCGTAGACGGGCGCGAGCTCGCGCGCCTGGGCATGGAAGCTCGACTGGCGCAGACCCTCGGCGATCTCGCGCGCTTCTCGGAAGATGGCCGCGCGCTGCATCTCGAAGGGCGGCAGGCTCGCCGCGGCCGGGCTCGCCGTCACCGCCTCCGCCACCAGATGGCCGGACAAAGGCAGCCACAGGAGCAGGAAGAGCAAAGCCGGGACCGCTGCCCACAAGGCGACGTACCAGCCGTGGAAGCCGGGCAGCGAGTGCGGCCGGGCCGACCCCCCGCCCGCGAAGGCCATCGCCCGAGCGCGCCCCGTCAGCCAGCCGAGCAGGGCGAGGCCGAGGATCGCGACGAGGATGGCGAGGGGGGTCATGCGCTAAAATCCTCCCCCGGAATTCCGGGGGAGGGGGACCAGGCGAAGCCTGGTGGAGGGGTTCTTCGGAGTCAGAAAGGCCCCTCCACCACCCTTCGGGTGGTCCCCCTCCCCTGCAAATGCAGGGGAGGAGTTTTCTACCTCCATCCTCACTTCAGCCCGTCCGCGGTCATGGCGGTCAGCTTCGTGGCCGCCTCCGTGGCTTTCGCCTGCACGTCGGCCGGCGAAGGGATGAGGCCGCGGCGCTCGAGATAGCCGCCTTTGGCCCAGGCCCGGCTATATTCGGCGAGGAACTCGCGAATGCCGGGGATGACGCTCACATGCTCGCCCTTCACGTAGAGGTAGAGCTGGCGGGCGCCGGGATAGGTCAGGTTGGAGATCGTCTCCGCGGTCGGGGCCACTCCGCCCAGCGGGATCCCCTTCACCTTGTCGGCATTCTCCTCGAGGAAGGAATAGCCGAGGACGCCGATGGCGCCGGCATTGGCGGCTACCTTCTGGACGAGCAGATTGTCGTTCTCGCCGGCCTCGACATAGGCGCCGTCATTCTCGCGGATCTTGGTGCACAGATCCTTGTGCCGGTCCTTGTCGGTGTCCTTGAGCACCTTCATCGACGGGTCGGTCTCGCAGCCTTTCTCGAGGATCAGCTCGGCGAGGCTGTCGCGGGTGCCCGACGTCGGCGGCGGGCCGTAGACCTGGATGGCGACCGCCGGAAGCGCCGGGTTGACGTCCTTCCAGGTCTTGGCCGTGTTGGGCTTGCCGAACGGATTGGCGGCGAGCGCGGCATAGATGTCGCGGACGGTGAGGCTCATGCCAACGCCATTCTTGCCTTCGATCAGGGCGAGGCCGTCGATCCCGACCGGAACCTCGATCACCTGCCTGACGCCGTTCTTCGCGCAATCCTGGAACTCGGAAGCCTTGATCCGCCGCGAAGCGTTGGTCATGTCCGGCTTGTCGTCGCCGATGCCGCTGCAGAAGAGCTTCATTCCCGCGCCCGTCCCGGTCGATTCGACGATCGCGCTCATCCCCGGATGGCTGCGCTGGAGCTGCTCGGCGACGGCGGTGGTGAACGGATAGACGGTCGAGGAGCCGACGATCTGGATCTGCTGGCCCTGGCTGCCGCCGGACTGCTGGCCGCATCCGGCCAGCAGGAGCGCGGCAGTCGCCGCCGCGAAAAATTTTGTCTTCATTCCTGCCTCCAACGGCCCCCGATCAGGACCCGGCGGCCGCTCTAGGCCCGTTGCGAGTACGTCCTGTGACCGTTGGATGACAGTTTCATGACAGCCGCTTCAGGATTGGGGCTCGCCTTCGCTGGGAAGCCAGACGCTCACCACGGTCCCTTCCCCGACCTCGCTGCGGATATCCAGGCGCCCGCGGTGGCGCCCGACGATATGCTTGACGATGGCCAAGCCGAGCCCGGTGCCGCCGACCGCCCGGCTGCGGCCCGGATCGACCCGGTAGAAGCGCTCGGTGAGACGGGGAAGGTGCTCGACCGGAATACCCTCGCCGCGGTCCGCGACGCTCAGCCTGATCATCCCCGGGCCGTCCCCCTGGAGACGCACGGTGACCCGGGAATCGGCCCGCCCGTACCGGACCGCGTTGACGACCAGGTTGCGGACGAGCTGGAGCAACTGGCCGCGGTCGCCGGGAACGATGGCCGATTCGGCGGCATTTTCCAGCACCAGCAGGTTCGACCGCTCGGCCAGCATCCGGGCGCAGCCGGAGCGAACCTCGTCGACGATCTGGACCAGGTCGACCGGGTCGCGCGGGGCCTTGAAGCGCTCCGCCTCGATTCGCGACAGCGACATCAGGTCCTCGATCAGCTGCTGCATCCTTTTGCCTTCCTCGTGCATCAGCCGGAGGAAGCGCGGCCTGACCTCGGGGTCGCCGCCGGCGGATTCGTCCTCGAGCGTCTCGATGAAGCCGAGCACGGTCGCCAGCGGGGTGCGCAGCTCGTGGCTCGCGTTGGCGACGAAATCGACCCGCATCCGTTCCGCCGCGATCGCCTCGCTTCGATCATGGAGGTGGACTAGGCGCGAGCCGTCGTCGAGCGAGGCGATGGTCATCAGCCAGCGGCGCTCGGCGTCGCCCAGGCCCGCCACCTCGATCTGCTCCATGTCCGCCTCGGGCCCTTCGAGCCGCGAAAGGCGGGCGACCGTCGCCGGGTGGCGCAAGGCGAGCCGGACGTCCTGGCCTTCGATCCACTCGCCCAGCAACTGCCTCGCGGCGGCATTGGCGACGGCGACCCGGCCCGAATCGACGAGCAGCATGGGCTCGCGGACGGCGCCGAGCAGGTGCCGGGCCCAGGGGTCGCGGCTCCCCGACGGCCCCTCGGGCGCCGACGCGGGCGCCGGAAGGAAATCGGGACGGGCGGTCACCAGGGTCGCCGCCGAGCCGCCGATCAGCCCGATAAGGGCCGCCCACAGGGGGCCGCCGGCGACTAGGGCGCCGGCCATGGCCACGGCGAGGATGGCGGCGGCCGCGAGCAGGGGCCGGGAAATGCGGAACGGCATCAGCCCCTCGTAGCCGCCGAAGCGCCGGGGACAAAATCCTCACTCGAGGCTGAAGACGGTTGGGCTTCAACGGGGCGTCCGCTGCAGCCCCCTCTCCCCGGAGGGGAGAGGGTTGGGGTGAGGGGGCTCTGAGTCGGGAATTATCATGCGAGGCCGAACCCCCTTCACCCTGCCCTCTCCCCGCAGGGGAGAGGGATTGATCAGGGCCAAGGACGGCAGTGAATTACGTCAGGGGCTAGGCTGTCGTCCGCCCGTAGATGCGGTCCAGCACCGCGGCGACCTCGACCAGCTTGTCGGCCCCGGCATCGAAGCGCTCGCCCGCCGCCAGGCGGACTGCCCAGTCCGCGGCGGCCCGGCCGCCCCATTCGTCCGGCGGGCTCGCCAGCGTCTCGGCGCCGGTGCCGCGATGGAGCTCAGCCTCGAAATCGTAGAAGGAGCCGCCGACGTTGCGAAGCGAGGCGCCTGCGCCGGTGCCGTAGAAGGCGGCCGAGATGATCGCCTCGCGCCCCGCCGGAAGCCGCCACGAGCAGGCGAGCCTCACCGACGCGCCGCTCTCCAGCTCCAGCTGCGCCACCGCATAATCCTCCACGGCTCCGGGGCGGAGCGGCTCGCCGCCGGCGAGCAGATGCGAGGCGACGCCTTTCACCGCGGGGAAATCCAACGCCCACAAGGCCAGGTCGACGAGATGGACCCCGAGGTCGATGACGCAGCCGCCGCCGGAGAGCTCGGGATCGTAGAACCAGGGCTTGTCCGGGCCGTAGGCGTTGTGGAAGACGAGATCGACCGCATAGACGCGGCCGAGCTCGCCGGACTCCAGCCGCTCCCTGATCCGCCTCATTCCTTCGGTGAACCGGTAGGAGAGGTCCACGCCAAGCAGCCGGTCCGCCTTCCGGGCGGCCTCCACTACCGCCTTCGCCTCGGCGGCGCCCCGGCCGAGCGGCTTCTGGCAGAACACTGCGGCGCCGGCCTCGAGCGCCTTTATCGACTGCTCGGCATGGAGGGCGCTCGGCGTGGCGATCACGATCCCGTCCACCTCCGCCGCGAGCAACCCGTCCAGCCCCTCCACCGCCGCCGCTCCGGGCGCCAGCGCCAGCGCCTGCTCCGTGCATTCGGGCGAGGGATCGGCGACGGCGGCGGCCTCGACCGCCCCGGTCGCAAGCATCGCCTCCATCCGGTGCCGCCCGATCCAGCCGACGCCGAGAAAGCCGAGGCGAGGGCGGCTCACCGGCCCTCCATCGTCACCAGGGCCTTGAGGAAGCCCTCCGGCCGGTCCCGGGTCGCATCGAGCGCCTCGCCGAGCCGCTCGAGCGGGTAGAGGTGGGTGTAGAGCGGCGCCGGATCGAGACGGCCGGAGGCGACGGCCTCCACCGCCTCCCTCATCCCGCGCATCTGGACCTCGGGGTCGCGCTCGTGGGCGTTGACGACGTCGATCCCCTTCCAGTTCCACATCTGCATGTTGACCTGCCTCGGCCCGTCCTGGTGGTAGCCCGCGACCACCAGCCTGCCGCCTTCGCGGACCAGCTCGCCGGCGAGGTCGAGCGGCCATTGCTTGCCGACCGCCTCGATGACCCGGTCGCACAGCCGGCCGCCGGTAAGCGCCTTGACCTGCTCGATGATCGCCCAGTGATCGTCCATCGCGATGGTCTCGGCCGCTCCGAAGCGCCTCGCCACCTCGAGCGAGAAGGGCCGGCGCGAGACGGCGATCACCCGCGCCCCGGCGTCGGTCGCCAGCCGGGCCAGGATCGCGCCGAGGAAGCCGATGCCGACGATCGCGACCGTCTGGCCCGCCTCGATGGCGCTGCGCCGGAAGATGTTCATCGCGCAGCCGAGCGGCTCGCCGGGAAAGGGGCTTCCGGCCAGCGAGTCGGGAAGCTTCACCACCGCGCCCTGCTCGGCCAGGTCATATTCGCCGTAGCTCCTGAACGACAGGGCCGCGACCCGGTCGCCGGGGGCGAGCCCTTCGACGCCTTCGCCGACGGCGTCGACGAGTCCCCAGCCTTCATGGCCGAGCGCCCCCGGGTCCGTCGGGAACTGCATCCAGTCCGGCCCCGCCCAGGGCTCCAGGTTGGAGGCGCATACGCCGCAGCCCTGGAGCCGCACCCGAACCTGCCCCGGCCCGGGCTCCGGCCGCTCGACATCCTTCACCCTCGCCCGCCCCGGCCCTTCCAGAACCGCGGCCCGCATCGTCATGCTCAACCTTATCTCCCCTCTCGCAAGCCTCCCGGGCGGGAGGCCATCGCGGAACGCGGCTTCGCGGCGAAGGTTGCGGACTTCATGGACGAGCTCAAGCGCTCCTTCCCGCCCGTCGCCGACGCCCGGACCCGGGTGCTCGTCCTGGGCAGCCTGCCCGGCGAGGAATCGCTTGCCCGGAGCCAATATTATGCCAATCCGCGCAACCATTTCTGGCGGCTGATCGGGGCGGTGACGGGCCTCGATCTCGCCGCTTTGCCCTATGAGGAACGGCTCGAGACGCTTCTCGCGGCCGGAGTGGGCCTGTGGGACACGGTCGGATCGGCGACCCGCCGCGGCAGCCTCGACGGCGCCATCCGGCTCGCCGGCGCCAACGATCTCGCCGCGCTCGCCTCGAGCCTGCCCGGGCTCCGGGCCGTCGGCTTCAACGGCGGCAAGTCGGCCTCGATGGGATTGCCCCGGCTGGCGGCGCGCCCGGACCTCGCGCTGATCCCCCTCCCGTCGAGCAGCCCGGCTTACACCCGGCCGTTCGAGGAGAAGCTGGCCGAGTGGATGAGGCTGGCACCGTACCTGTCGCCCGCTCCGTCACCCTGAACTTGTTTCAGGGTCCAGTTTCGAGCATTCGCGGGGGTCTCAGGACTGGATCCTGAAACAAGTTCAGGATGACGATATGACCGAAGCCTTCATCTGCGACGCCGTGCGAACCCCGATCGGACGCTATGGCGGCGCCCTCGCCCACGTCCGCGCCGACGATCTCGCCGCGATCCCGATCCGGGCGCTGATCGAGCGCAACGGCTCGGTCGACTGGGACGGGCTGGACGACGTCATCCTCGGCTGCGCCAACCAGGCCGGCGAGGACAATCGCAACCTGGCCCGGATGGCCGCCCTTCTCGCCGGGCTCCCCGACAAGTCCGGCGGGGTGACCCTCAACCGCCTCTGCGGCTCGGGCATGGACGCGGTGACGATGGCGGCCCGGGTCATCCGCGGAAGCGAGGCCGACATGGTGATCGCCGGCGGCTCGGAGAGCATGAGCCGGGCGCCCTTCGTCATGGCGAAGGCCCAGAGCGCGTTCGACCGCAACGCCGAGATGTACGACACGACGATCGGCTGGCGCTTCGTCAACCCGAAGATGAAGCATGCCTATGGCGACGACACCATGCCGTCGACGGCCGAGAACGTAGCTCAGGAATGGCAGGTAAGCCGCGAGGATCAGGACGCTTTCGCCGTCCGGAGCCAGGACAAGGCGGCCGCCGCCCAGGAGAATGGCCGCTTCGCCGCGGAGATCGTCCCGGTCTCCATCCCGCAGCGCAAGGGCGACATCCTGGTGGTCGAACGCGACGAGCATCCTCGCAAGACCAGCGTGGAGGCGCTGGCGAAGCTGAAGCCGATCGTCCGCCCCGACGGCACCGTCACCGCCGGCAATGCGTCAGGCGTCAACGATGGCGCCGCCGCCATGGTGGTGGCGTCCGAGGAAGCGGCGCAGCGCAACGGCCTCACCCCCAGGGCCCGTATCGTCGGCGGCGCTGTGGCGGGCGTTCCGCCCCGGATCATGGGTATCGGCCCCGCCCCCGCTTCTCAGAAACTGTTGAAGCGTCTAGGCCTAAGCATCAGGGATATGGACGTTATCGAGATCAACGAGGCCTTCGCGGCCCAGGCGCTGCCGGTCCTTCGCGAGCTCGGCCTCCCCGACGACGCCCCCCACGTCAACCCGAACGGCGGCGCCATCGCGCTCGGCCACCCGCTCGGCATGTCCGGCGCCAGGCTGGCCCTGACGGCGACCGAGGAGCTACACCGCCGCGGCGGCCGCTACGCCCTGTGCGCCATGTGCATCGGGGTCGGGCAAGGAATCGCTTTGGTGATCGAGCGGGTGTGACAAGCCCGTCGTCCCAGCGAAGGCTGGGACCCCAGCGGGTGAAAGCGCCGCGGTCTTCACCCCACGGGACCCCAGCCTTCGGTGGGGCGACGGAATCGCATCCCGAGCGTTCATTGCCGCAAAAGGCGCGTCCTGCTAGGGGCCTCGCCAGGAGATCGACCATGTACACGACCGAGCTGGGCAAGACCGGAAACGTCGCTTCCACCGAGGATTCCGAGAAGCTCGCCGCCTTCGAGGCTCGGGTCGCCGCCGACGAGTTCATCGAGCCCAAGGACTGGATGCCCGAGGCCTATCGACGCACCCTTACCCGCCAGATCTCGCAGCACGCCCACAGCGAGATCGTCGGGATGCTTCCCGAGGGCAATTGGATCGGCCGTGCTCCTTCCCTCCGGCGCAAGGCCATCCTTCTCGCCAAGGTGCAGGACGAGGCCGGCCACGGCCTCTACCTCTATTCGGCCGCCGAGACTCTCGGGACCAGCCGCCGCGAGATGATCGAGGCCCTCCACTCGGGCAAGGCCAAGTACAGCACCATCTTCAATTACCCGACCCTCACCTGGGCGGACATCGGCGCGATCGGCTGGCTGGTCGACGGCGCAGCGATCATGAACCAGGTGCCTCTCCAGCGCACCTCCTACGGCCCCTATGCCCGGGCGATGGTCCGGGTCTGCAAGGAGGAGAGCTTCCACCAGCGCCAGGGCTATGAAATCTGCATGGCGATGATGGCCGGCACGCCCGACCAGCAGCGCATGATGCAGGACGCTCTCAACCGCTGGTGGTGGCCGTCGCTGATGATGTTCGGCCCGCCCGACGCCGACAGCCCCAACACCGCCCAGTCGATGCGCTGGCGGATCAAGCGCGACACCAATGACGAGCTTCGCCAGAAGTTCGTCGACATCACCGTCCCCCAGGCCGAGGCGATCGGGCTCAAGGTCCCCGATCCGGCCCTGAAGTGGAACGAGGAGACCGGCCGTTACGATTTCGGCGAGGTCGACTGGGAGGAATTTTATTCAGTCGTCCGGGGCGAAGGCCCGGTCGCGAAGGAGCGGATGACGGCAAGACGTCAGGCCTGGGAGGACGGCGCCTGGGTCCGGGAGGCCGCCGCGGCCTATGCCGAGAAGCACGGCCGCAAGCAGGAGGCGGCATGAGCAAGCCCGTCGCCCCAGCGAAGGCTGGGGCCCCAGCGAGGATAAACGCCGAGCTTTTCACCCCCCGGGGCCCCAGCCTTCGCTGGGGCGACGTGCAATGAAGGACTGGCCGCTCTGGGAAGTCTTCGTCCGCTCCAAGGGCGGGATGGCCCACCGCCATGTCGGCTCGGTCCACGCCCCCGATCCGGAGATCGCGCTCCGCCACGCCCGCGACACCTACACCCGGCGGATGGAGGGGATCAGCCTCTGGGTCGTCCCCTCGGCCTCGATCGTCGCCTCCGACCCGGGTCAGGACGAAGCCATGTTCGATCCCGCCGCCGACAAGGTCTACCGCCACCCGACCTTCTACGACATCCCCGAAGGCATCACCCACATATGAGGGGGGCTCTCGCTTTGCCTCCCCATGCGCAGCATGGGGAGGGGGACCAGGCGAAGCCTGGTGGAGGGGTAGATGACGCAGGCTTCTGCCAGTTACCCCTCCACCACCCTTCGGGTGGTCCCCCTCCCCATCTGGCGATGGGGAGGCAATAATGGCCTCGCTTCCCCCCATCGACCTGCCCTCGAACGCCACCGGGTCCGGCGCCTTCGACACGCCCGCGCTCGAGGAGGGCCCCGCCCTCTTCGAATATCTCCTGCGCCTCGGCGACGACAGCCTGATCCTCGGCCAGCGGCTGGGCGAATGGTGCGGCCACGCCCCTTCCGTCGAGGTCGACCTCAGCCTCGCCAACATGGCGCTCGACCTGATCGGACAGGCGACCCACTTCCTCAATCAGGCCGGCGAGGTCGAGGGGAAGGGCCGCGACGGCGACTCGCTCGCCTTCCGCCGCGACGTGCTCGACTTCCGCAATTGCTGGCTGGTCGAGCAGCCGAACGGCGACTTCGCCCGAACCATGGCCCGGCAATTCCTCTTCTCCACCTGGCAGAAGCTGCTCTTCCGCCGGCTCACCGGCTCGAAGGAGGAGACGATCGCCGCGGTCGCGGAAAAGGCGGTCAAGGAAGTCACCTATCACCAGGAGCTGGCGAGCGAATGGGTGATCCGCCTCGGCGACGGGACGGAGGAGAGCCGCCGCCGGATCGAGGACGGCCTCGCCTGGAACTGGCGTTTCGTGCCGGAGCTGTTCGAGATGGACGATCTTGCAGCCTTCATGGCTGAACGCGGGATCGGCGCCGACCTCGCCGCCTTGCGGCCCGATTACGAGGCTCAGGTCGCCGCCGTGCTGGCGGAAGCCACGCTCCAGCCGCCGCCCGACCAGCGCCCCATCCTCGGCGGCCGCCGCGGCCATCACTCCGAGCATCTCGGCCACCTGCTGGCGGTCATGCAATTCCTCCCCCGCACCTACCCGGACGCGAAATGGTAGCCGCCGCCAGACTCGACGAGACCGCCGCGATCCGGGCCGTGCTGGACGAAGTCCCCGACCCGGAAATCCCGGCCATCTCCGTCGTCGAGCTTGGGATCGTTCGAGCCGTAGAGCCGGGCCGGGTCGTCATCACCCCCACTTACACCGGCTGCCCCGCGGCCCAGGTCATCGAGCGCGACATTCGCGACGCCCTCGACACCGCCGGCTACCGCCACGTCCGGATCGAGACGGCGCTCTCGCCCGCCTGGACGACGGACTGGATCAGCGCCGAGGGTCGCGCCAAGCTCCGCGCCTACGGAATCGCCCCGCCGACCCGGGCCGCGGTGGAATGCCCGCAATGCGGGTCGGCCGATACGGAGGAGATCAGCCGCTTCGGCTCGACCCCGTGCAAGTCGCTGTGGCGCTGCCGCGCCTGCGCCGAGCCGTTCGACCTGTTCAAATGCCATTGAGCGCGGGCCGATGAGCGTCAATTTCCACAGCCTCGCCATCGCCGAGATCGTCGACGAGACGGCCGAGGCCAGGTCGATCCGGTTCGAGGTTCCCGCCGAGCTTCGCGAGGCGTTCCGGTTCAAGCCGGGCCAGCATCTGACCTTGAGGGCCGAGATCGGCGGCGACGAGGTCCGCCGCAACTACTCGCTTTGCGTCGCGCCCGAGGATTGCGAGCTCAAGGTCACCGTCAAGCGGATCGCCGGCGGCCTCTTCTCGAACTGGGCCAACGACACACTGAGGCCCGGCAACCGGATCGACGTGATGGAGCCGCACGGCAGCTTCACCTGGGATTTCACGCCGGGGGCGGCCAATCACTACGCCGCCTTCGCCGGAGGATCGGGGATCACCCCGGTCATGTCGCTTCTGAGGGCCGCCCTGATCGAGGAGCCGGGAAGCCGCTTCACCCTCTTCTACGGCAATCGCGACAGCCAGTCGGTGATCTTCCTCGACGAGCTGGCGAGGCTCAAGAACCGCTTCATGGACCGCCTCCAGGTCCACCATTTCCTCGCCGAGGAGGCCGAGGACATCGACCTGTTCAACGGCATGCTCGACCGCTCCAAATGCGGCGAGGTGCTCGAGCACCTGATCGACCCGGCGGACGTCGCCGCCTTCTTCATCTGCGGCCCCGGCCCGATGATGGATTCGGCGGAGCAGGCGCTGCTCGAGCGAGGGGTCCCCTCCGACCGGATACACCTCGAGCGGTTCACCGCCGATCGCCCGCCGGAAGCGCTGCAGGCCCAGCTCGAGGCCTTGTCCAGGGAGGCTCAGGGCCTGACCATGCTGGTCACCCTCGACGGCCGGACGCGGCGGGTGCCGTTCAGCGCCGAGGCCGGCAACATCCTCGACAGCGCCCGACTCGCCGGCCTCCCCGCCCCCTTCGCCTGCAAGGCGGGGGTCTGCGCGACGTGCCGGGCTCGGGTCGTCTCCGGAGGGGTCGAGATGGCGGCCCGCTACGGCCTCACCGACGAGGAGGTGGCGAGCGGCTACATCCTCACCTGCCAGTCGGTGCCGAAGGGCGAAGGGCTGGAAGTGGATTACGACGGGTAGGGGCGCTTAACGTCATCCCGGCGAAGGCTGGGATCCCGGCGGGTGAAGAGCGCGGCGTCCTTCACCCCCTGGGGCCCCAGCCTTCGCTGGGGCGACGAGGCGCTACCGGCTGCCCTGGTCCTGACCGATCCCGTACCTTGCCATTCCATAGCCCGTCAGGTTCTGGTCGAAGCTGATCACCGCCCGGACCGTGTTCTGCATCGCCGCCATCCGATGCGCGAGCGGCGCCGAGGTTCGGCGGATCATCACCGCCACGGCATAGGAGCGGCCGTCCGGGCCCGTGATGATCCCGATGTCGTTATAGCCGGCCTGGACCCCGCCCAGCACCTGCCCGGTGCCCGTCTTGTGGGCGAGGCGCCAGCCGGGCGCGAGCCCGCCCTTGAGGCGCAGCGGCCCGGTCCTGGTGTTCGACATGATCGAGAGCAGCTTCCGGGTCGAGTCCGGGGAGAGCAATTCGCCCCGCTTCAGCCGGGCCAGCGCGTCGACGATCCCGTTCGGGGTCGCCCCGTCCATCGGATCCTTGATGTAGCGCTCGAACGCCGCCCGGCGCACCGTCGCCGGAACCGCGTTGCGGGCCGCGTAGAAGCCGCCGCCATAGGCATAGGACTGCTTCCACTGCATTCCCGCGATCTCGCTCTGGAGCAGCCGCTCGCCCGGCCCGAAGCGGATCCCGACGATGCCCTTGTCGCGAAGGAAGGCGCGGACCGCCTGCGGCCCGCCGGCGCGCCAGAGCACCGCGTCGTTGCAGGTATTGTCGCTCTGCTGGAGCGCCCGGGTCATCAGGCTCTCGACCGTCGTGGTGTAGCCGTTGGCGCCGATCTGGCGGGCGACCGGCTGATGGAAGAGGGTCATGTCGGCCTTGGTCAGCGTCACCGGCCGCGAAAGGCTCAAGTCGCCGCGGTCGGCCTTGTCGAGGGCGGTGAGGGCCACCCAGAATTTGCTGACGCTCTGCTGAGGGAAGAAGGTGTTGCCGTCGTAGCTGGCCGTCCAGCCGCTCTGCACGTCGCGCACGGCGATGCCGATGTCGCCGGAGAAGGCTTGGCCGAGCGCTCGCACCTGGCCTTCGAGGATCCGCCGGGCCGCCGCCTCCTGAGCGGTAGGCGCGGGCATCGCCGGCGTCGGAGCGGTATAGCCCCGGACGACGCTCGGGAACGAAGAATGGGCCTGGGTCGTCGACCGGGTGCCGCCCGACTGCGCCTGAGCGAGCGCGGCGGTGGCGAAGCCGATCGCGGCGATGCCGGCAATCGCCGCACCCCGCGCGATCCGGCCGGATTCGTCGATGATCTGACGGCGCGATAAAGTCACTGGCCCCTCCTAACCCCTTATCCCTCAATGGAATCATCATACGGGAGCGAGGCTTTCCGCCAGCTTAAAAACGGAGCGTTTCGATGAGGCGTTCCCCGCTTGCGACGGACTCCCCTGGTGGAGGGGTAACTGCCGCAGGCCGAGCCATCACCCCTCCACCACCCTTCAGGTGGTCCCCCTCCCCCAGCTTGCTGGGGGAGGATCATTAGAAGTTCAGCCGGGCCGTGAGCCTGATGTCGCGCCCCGCCAGCGGCGCCACGTCCTTGAGGAAGCTGGCATGGCGCCGAGCATCGACGTCGAAGAGATTGTTCGCAGCCAAGGTGATGCTGGTATTCTTGTTGTTCCTCAGCGGCTTGAACTGGACCGATGCATTGACGAAGGTGAACCCGCGGGTCTCGGTCTCGAGCGGCGCGAGCCGGTCCTGGGCGGCCGTCCATTCCACCTCGATCCGTCCCTGGACCCGCTCGCTCTGGGCCTCGAGCCCGCCCATCAGCCTGAACGGGGGGATCCGCGGCGCCGGGCCGATGCCGTCGATCGTCGCCCGCACGTAATCGGCGACGGCGTCGGCGTTGAGCGTCACCCCGCCCCGCCGGGCGAGCCGGACCGAGCCTTCCAGCTCGACCCCGAAATAGCGGGCGTCGGCCTGGCTGATCTGGAACACGGGCAGATCGTCCTCGACGGCGCCGGTTCGCCGCTCGAAGATATAATCGTCGAACCAGCTCCTGAAGACCGAGGCGGACAGGCTGTAGCCGTCGCCCTCGGCGTTGAAGGTGGCCTCGAGGCCCCAGCTCTTCTCCTTGGAGAGATCCGGGTCGCCGATCTCGAACGACTGGGTGCCGGCATGGGGGCCGCCGGCGAACAGCTCCTCGGCCGACGGGGCGCGCTGGGTATGGGACCCGTTGAGGCCGAAGCGGATCCCTTCCGCCAGCTCGAAGCTTCCCCCCAGCGAACCCGACAGAGCGTCGAAGCCGCGCTTCATCGCTGGATTGCCGATATCGGCATCCGCCTCCGCGCTCACCGTCTGGCGCTCGTAGCGCGCGCCGGCCTCGCCCCTGAACGGCCCCTTCTCGTAATTCTGGACCGTGAACAGCCCGACCTGCGAGGTCCGGCTCTCGGGAAGGAACTTCTCCTCGCCGATCACCTCCAGGTGCCGGCGGAAATATTGAACCCCGAAGCCGCCGCCCCAGCCGCCTTTCCGCGCCTGGACGACCTCCAGACGCCCTTCCATGCCCTTGGTCAGGAAGGTGGTCCCGATCTCGCCCGTCTCCTCCAGCTCGTCGTGGCGATAGTCGGAATAGCCGCCCCGGAAGCGAACGGAATCGACGAAGCCCGAGCCGCCGTCGATCTCGGCCCGGACGTCGGCGCGGTTCTGCCGGACGTCGATCCTGGGCGCCTCCACTTCCGCCCCGGGCTCGAGCGAGTAGCGCACGGGAACGCCATAGAGGCTGTCGTAGCGGTTGACGGAGAAGCCGAAATTGTTGTCGCCGTCGACATAGGCGATGCCGAGCGCGACGTCCGACGTCTCCGCCGCTGTGTTGGGAAGACGATCCCTGAGCTCGGCCAGCGCCCGCACCTGCGGATCGTCGCTTGCCGCGGCCTGCGCCCGGAGGTCGCGCGAAAGCACGAAACCGCCGATTCGAAGGTCGTCGGTCTTGCTGTAATTGGCGTCGGCGTGGATCACCAATCTGCCGGTGACGGGAACGTCGAGCGTCGCATTGGCCGATCTTTCATCGGCCGCCGAGCCGTAGGTGAGGATCGCCGCGGCATGCACGCCCTCGTTCGGGACCCGGCGGGGGATCCTGGCGTCGATGACGTTGACCACCCCGCCGATCGCCGCCGAGCCGAACAGCAAGGCGGAAGGGCCGCGAAGCACCTCGATCCGATCGGCGGTCAGCGGATTGATGGCGACGGCATGGTCGACGCTGGTGTTGGACGCGTCGAGGCTGCCGATGCCGTCGGTCAGCACCCGCACCCTCTCGCCCTGGAAACCGCGAAGCACCGGCCGCGACGCATTGGGGCCGAACGACGTCGCCGAGACTCCCGGCTGGCGGGCGAGCGTCTCGCCGATGGTGGAGCGAAGCTCGCGCGCGAGCTCGGCTCCGGACACCACGGAGGTGCCCGAAAGCACGTCCTCGCGGTCGCGGGCGAAGCCGGTGATGATGATGTCCTGGGTGTGGTCGGCATGGGGATCGTCGGCGGGCCGCGACGGACGAGTGCCGGTGACATAGCCCTGGTCGTCCTCGGGATGGACGACCGGCTCGGCGGGCGAGGCCTCTTCGGGCGGCGGGGACTCGGGCGCCTCCTGCGCGAAGGCGGCATGAGGGTGCAACGCGATTGCGGCACCGGCGAGGAGCACTGAGCGGAGCATCTGAATGTTTTCCAATTTTCGAGAGCCTCATGGGCTTGGTTTGCGCGTCCCGGGGACGCGCGGCTGAGCGGGATGTCGACCGCACTGAAGGGCGGCGGAGGCGTGCCGGCACGGCACGCCCGGCTCAGGCGGAGGGCGGCTCGAGCAGGGGGCGTATGGAGGCGCCGACGAGCATCGGCGGATCGGCCGAGCTCGGGTCGCTCGGCTCCTCGGCGCGAAGCGGTGGCAGCAGGCCGGGGACCGGGAGCATGTCGGAAGGCGAGGAGGCCGGGCCCGAGTCGGCCGGGACGCCCTTCCGGGACGTCGACCTGCCGGCGCTTTCCTCCCCATGAGCCATCGCCGCGACGGCGGCATCCTGGCTCTCGAGCGCGGCGATATGGGCGACCCCGTCCTGGTGCCGGCAGATGGCGGCCGCCACGGAAGAGCCGTGGGCCAGCACGAGCACGAAGATCATCATCAGCGTCAGGACACGGCTCATAGCGTCGATGTCGAACCCAGGAATCGCAAAACCGAAAAACCCTCCCCGTCCGCTGCGGACATAGGCGCCGGTGACTTTATAACAAACCCACCTTGTCGCAGGATGAACACGCTTCCTCGCGTGCGCCGTCGGGCTGGAAGGCGGTGACACTCACGTCGCCCCAGCGAAGGCTGGGATCCCGGGGGGTGAAGACCGCCGGCGGATTTCACCCCCCGGGATCCCAGCCTTCGCTGGGATGACGTGGCTTCCGCCGTCCCCCCGCCACAGCTAAAGCCCAAGCCATGACCTACAACACCATCCTCTTCTCCAACGAAGCCGGGATCGCCCGTCTGACCCTCAACCGGCCCGACCGGCTGAACAGCTTCACGGTCGAGATGCACGAGGAGGTCGCCGACGCGCTCGCCCGGCTGGAAGGCGCCAGGGTGCTGGTCCTGACCGGCGCCGGCCGCGGCTTCTGCGCCGGACAGGACCTCAATGACCGCGCCGTGGCTCCGGGCCAGTCCGTCGATCTCGGCGAGTCGGTGGAGCTACGCTACAATCCCCTCATCCGGTCCCTTACCGGCCTCCCCTTCCCGGTCATCGCCCGGGTGAACGGAGTCGCGGCCGGGGCCGGAGCCAATATCGCGCTCGCCTGCGACATCGTCGTCGCCACGAGATCGGCCAAGTTCATCCAGTCCTTCGCCTCGATCGGCCTCATCCCCGACAGCGGCGGCACCTGGGTGCTTCCCCGCTTGGTCGGCCAGGCCCGCGCCCTCGGCCTCGCCCTCACCGCCGAGCCGCTGCCGGCCGAGAAAGCGGCGGAGTGGGGCCTGATCTGGAAGGCCGTGGACGAGGACTCGCTCGACTCCGAGGTGGACGCCCTCGCCGCCCGCTTCGCCGAGGCTCCGACCAAGGGCCTCGCCCGGATCAAAAAGATGATCCGCGAAAGCTGGGGCCACAGCCTCGACGAGGAGCTGGTCCTCCAGCGCGACGCCATGCGCGAGCTGGGCTTCGGCGACGACTATCGCGAAGGGGTGGCGGCGTTCATGGAGAAGAGGAAGCCGAACTTCACGGGAAAGTGAGGCCGGGAGTTGCCCCGACCGTCACCCTGAACTTGTTTCAGGGTCCAGTTTCGAGCATCGCGGCGGTCATCGGACTGGATGCTGAAACAAGTTCAGCATGACGGGAACAGAGACATGAAAACGCTGAAGCTTCTCAACTACGCCCAGGACCGCTGGTACGGCGCCGAAGGCGGCCTCGCCCCGGTCGAGAGCGCGGTCACCGGCGAGGTGGTCGCCGAGACCGGAAGCGGCGGGCTCGATTTTGCGGCGATGCTCGACCACGCCCGAACGGTCGGCGGCCCCGCTTTGCGCCGCCTCACCTTCCACGAGCGGGCGCACAGGCTGAAGGCCCTGGCGAGCGCGATCATGGCCCGCAAGGAGGAGCTTTACGAGCTCAGCTACGAGACCGGCGCCACCCGCACCGACGGCTGGATCGACATCGAAGGCGGCGCGGGCACCCTCTTCTCCTTCTCCTCCAAGGGTCGGCGCGAGCTTCCCAATTCCCGGATCCTGATCGACGGCGCGCTCGAGCCGCTGTCCAAGGGCGGCACCTTCGTCGGCCAGCACGTCTTCACCCCGCTCAAGGGCGTCGCCGTCCACATCAACGCCTTCAACTTCCCGGTATGGGGAATGCTCGAGAAGCTCGGGCCGACGCTGCTCGCAGGCGTCCCGGCCATCGTCAAGCCGGCCTCCGCGACCGGCTACCTCGCCGAGGCCGCCTTCCGGATCATGATCGAGGCCGAGGTGCTCCCGCCTGGGGCCCTCCAGCTGGTGATGGGCGGGGTCGGCGACCTGTTCGACCACCTCACCCTGCAGGACGTGGTCAGCTTCACCGGCTCCGCCCAGACCGCGATGAAGCTCCAGACCCACCCGGTGATCGCCCGCGAGAGCGTTCGATTCATCGCCGAGCGCGACAGCCTCAACGCCTCCGTCCTCGGGCCCGACGCCGCGCCAGGCACCCCTGAGTTCGACCTGTTCGTCAAGGAGATCGCCCGCGAGATGACGGTTAAGGCGGGGCAGAAATGCACCGCCATCCGCCGCGCCATGGCGCCCGCCGAGCATCTCGACGCCGTCCAGGCGGCGCTGATCGAGCGGCTGGGCAAGGCCAGGATCGGCAACCCACGCGAGGAAGGGGTGACGATGGGCGCGCTCGCCAGCCGAGCGCAGCTGCGCTCGGTCCGCGAAGCGGTGGCGGAGCTGGCGAAGTCGGCGCGGATCGTCTCCGGCGATCCGGATCGCTCGCCGGTCGAGGGGAACGGATCGTTCATCTCGCCGATCCTGCTCCGCTCCGACGATCCCTGGGGCTCGGCCGCGATCCACGACGTCGAGGCGTTCGGGCCGGTGTCGACGATCATGCCCTATCGCGACCTAGACGACGCGATCGCGCTCGCCAACCGCGGCATGGGCAGCCTGGCGCTGTCGCTCTTCACCTACGACCCGGCGGTGGCGGAGGAGTTCGTGCTCGGCGCGGGCGCCTTCCACGGCCGGATGGTCATCCTCGACCGGACCAGCGCGAAGGAATCGACCGGCCACGGCTCCCCGCTCCCCGTCCTCGTCCACGGCGGGCCCGGCCGGGCCGGCGGCGGCGAGGAGATGGGCGGGATTCGCGGGGTCACCCATTACATGCAGCGCACCGCGCTCCAGGGCTCGCCCGCAGTCCTTGCCAGCGTGGTCGGGCAGTGGCTTCCCGGGGCGCCCAAGCCGGAGGGCGACCGCCACCCGTTCCGCAAGCGGATCTCGGAGCTGGAGGTGGGCTATACGCTCAAGACCGCGAGCCGAGCCGTCAGCCTCGAGGATATCGAGCATTTCGCCGCCTTCACCGGCGACAATTTCTACGCGCATATGGATGAGGAAGCGGCGACGGCGAACCCGATCTTCAACGGCAGGGTCGCCCACGGCTACCTCATCCTCAGCTTCGCCGCCGGCCTCTTCGTCGATCCCGATCCGGGCCCGGTGCTGGCCAATTACGGCCTCGAGAATTTGCGCTTCCTGACGCCGCTCTATCCCGGGGATTCGATGCGCGTGGAGCTGACGGTCAAGTCGAAGAGCGTCCGCAACGAGGAAATGGGCGAGGTGCGCTGGGCGGTCTACGTTTTCAACCAGAAGGACGAGGTGGTGGCCTCCTACGACCTCCTCACCATGAACACGCCATGATGATGAAGCGCCCCCTGCCCCTGCTCCTCTTCGGCCTGGCCTCGTGCGGCGCCTCGGCCACCGCCGAGCCCCCGGTCGACTCCTACCGGGTCGTCCGGGAATATCCGCACGATCCGACCGCCTTCACCCAGGGCCTGCTCTACCTCGACGGCAAGCTCTACGAGAGCACCGGGCTCAACCGGCAGTCGACCGTCCGCGAGGTGCGGATCGAGGACGGCAAGGTGCTCCGCTCGGTCTCCATCCCTCCGCAATATTTCGGCGAAGGCCTCGTCAACTGGGGCTCGGAGCTGCTGAGCCTGACCTGGACCGACGGCATCGGCTTCCGCTGGAACCGCTCCGACTTCAGGCCGAAGGGCCAGTTCCGCTACTCCGGCGAAGGCTGGGGCCTGACCCAGGACGGCAAGAGCCTCATCCTGAGCGACGGCACCAGCAATCTGCGCTTCTTCGATCCGGCGACGATGCAGGAGCGAAGGCGACTGGCCGTCACCTACAAGGGCCAGCCGGTCGAGCGCCTGAACGAGCTCGAATGGGTGAAGGGGGAGATCTTCGCGAACATCTGGATGGGCCGCCGCATCGCCCGGATCGACCCGAAGAGCGGGGCGGTGAAGGGCTGGATCGACCTTTCCGAGCTCGCCGTCGAGAATGCGAACGGCGATCCGGACGCCGTCCTCAACGGCATCGCCTATGACGAGAAGGGCGACCGCCTGTTCGTCACCGGCAAGAATTGGGCGAAGCTGTTCGAGATCGACATCGTCCCCGGGAAGGCTCCCGCCGGGGAGTGAGGCGGCGATCCCGCGCCCGGGGCTGGCGCGAAGTCTCCGACCCTGCGCATAAGAGGCCGGGGGGATGAAGATCATGCGCAGGATGTTGTTGCTCGCGGGGCTGTCGTTGTCGGCGCCCCTTCTCGCCGTGCCGACTCCGGTCACGCCCTTCGACATCCCTCTCGCCGGCACCACGGCCGCCGCCGAGCCGGACCTCGCGGGGACCGTCATCAGCGACAAGCTGATTCCCTTCACCATCGCAAGCGCGGCCGCGCCGGTAAGCGGCACTCTGCAGGTCAGGGTGGTCAAGGGCGCCGCCGGCAAGCTCGCTTTCTACTGGAAGATCAACAATTCGGCGTCGTCCAAGGGCGCGGTCGACACGATGTCCCTGCCCGGCTTTCCCAAGCAGCCTTTCGACTCCAACTGGCGCAAGGACGGGCTGGGCACCGTCGCGCCGTCGAGCGTGGAAGGCGCCGTTTCCATCATAGACGCGAAGACCTGGACCGTGGGCTTCCGCTTCAAGGTTCCGGTGAAACCCGGCGAGAGCTCGCGCTTCTTCTTCCTTCGCGGCAGCGCGACGGCGAGCGTGCCCGCCGTCGCGCGGGTCACCGGAACCGGCGGCGCCAGCGGCGAGCTCGCCGTGTCGGGGCCGGCCGGCTAGGAACGGTGAACGGAGGGCGGGCCGCGCCGGATGCGGCCCTGGTCCCGGAACGAGGGCGGCGGCGCGGGGTTCTTGAGCCGAACCCCGCCAGGAGAGCCGCAATGAAAGTCACCGAGTTCATGTCGTCGGACGTCGAGACCGTCTCCCCCGACCAGCCGATCCAGGAAGCCGCCCAGTTCATGCTCCGGGCCGACGCCGGCGCCATGCCGGTGAGTGACGGGGACAAGCTGATCGGGATGGTCACCGACCGCGATATCGCCGTCCGCGGAGTCGCCGAGGGCCTCGGCCCCGACACCCCGGTCCGCCAGGTAATGACCGAAGACCTCGTCTTTTGCTTCGACGACGAGGAGGTCGAGGCCGTGGCGATCAAGATGAGCGACGCGCAGGTCCGCCGCATGCCGGTGCTGAGCCGCGACGGCGAGGCGCTCGTGGGCATCGTCTCGTTGGGCGACATCAGCCGCTCCGACCAGGGCGAGGCCGCGTCGGTGGCGCTGGACGGGATCACCGATCCCGGCGGCGAGCACAACCAGTCGACCGAAGGCTGAAAATCCTCCCCGTCTAAGATGGGGAGGACTAAGCTACCCGGCCTTATAGGCCCCGACCCCTTCCGCGAGGTGCGGGTTGTTCTCCTCCCGCTGTCTCGCGGCGGCATCGTCGTAGAGGAAGGGGAGGAAGGCGTAGCGAGCGCCCCTCGTCACCGGCGTCGCCTCGTGCAGGAGAGAGCAGGAGAAGACCACCGCCCCACCCGTCGGCGCCCGGTAGGTGCGCGCCCCATATTCCGGGAAGCGAAGGTCGCCGCCGTCATAATCGCCCGAATTGAGGTTGATCGTCACCGCGAATCGACGGTGGGCGGTGCCCTTCGTGGTATTGTCGCGATGCGGCCGGAAATGCCCCGCCCCGGCTTCGTAGCGGCCGACGATGTAGCGCTCCATCCGGGTCGCCTCGAACTGGAAGCTCCGCTTCACCAGCGGCACCAGCCTCGTCAGGATGCGGTGGCGGAGGGTGCCGCACAGCGCCTCGTCGGTGATCTCGCGATCGCGGCGCATCTTGTGCTGCGGGTCGGTCACCAGCGTCGTCTTCCCATTCACCTCCCGCATGAAGCCGGAAAGCTCGCCCCCGGTCTCGCGGTGATGCGCGATCAGTCGCTCGCAAAGGGCCGGCTCGAGGACGTTCGGGGCCATGAGCACCGGCGCCCAGTCCGGGCGCGGCATATGCGCCATCGCCGATCGGAGCCCCGCCACCGCGGCCTCGCCGGCCTCGATCGGGAAGGCGCCTACGGCTCGGAGCATAGGATCGACGATCAGCCAGTGCCGCCGCTCCGACCCGCCTTCGCCCGCCCCGAACACCCCCGCCAGGTCGCCGGCCGGATCGAGGAAGAAGCGGATTCCCGGGAGCTGCTGAGCCACCCGGCCGGCCTCCGCATCCTCGGGGTCGGAGGTGACTCCGAAGAAGCAGGCTTGGCGGTCGTCGAACAGAGCGCGGTGACGCTCGACGCAGGCCAGGGCCTCGGCCGCCCCGTCGTCCCGGGCGCGGCCGAAGAAGAGCAGTAGGATGTATCGCCCGGCGGCCGTGTCGAACACATAATTGTCGCTGCCTCCGATCGCCTTGGCCCGGAACCAGGGGGCGGGCTCCCCCGGCAGGAGCGGGCGCGGGCGGGGCGGAGGCGACGGCAAATCCATCGGAAAGCCATATACCGGGCAACGTCGCTCTGCGAAAGCAACTTCCCTCCGCTCAATCGACCGGAGAATAGCGTCTGCCCGTCGTAACGTCATCGACGCGAATTCCTATGCTGGTAAGTAGGGAGCATGGCTTTGCTCAGACGAGTCGCGGAATGTTTAAGTTCATTTCGGGTCAATTTTCGATTTGACTCACTGATCGATCTGCATGTCGCGGGGAGACTGCCGCGAGAGACAAGCATTTGAGAATGCAGAGCCTGCACGTCACCAACCGATTAGGAGTGGATCCGATGAATTCCCAAGAGCATCTCTTGAAAAGCCGGTTCGAAACCCTGCACGCGGCGACCATCGGCGCGGATTCCGAGAGGAACCTGGTGTCGGTCGCCAGGAAGCGCTCCGACTGCATCACCGACACCTTCGGCGGCACCCGGTGCGACGGCTGACACGCATAGCTCCATCCGCCGACAGCCTCGCCTGACAGGGTGCTGAAGGCGGACATCCAATTTTCTGATTTCGACGCCCCCGCCACCTTGGTTGGCGGGGTCGTCTTTTTAGGCTCGTCCACCCTCGCGCCCATATCGCACCGGATGCTTCGCAGCGAGGTGACGGAGAGCGAGTCCTTCCTCGCCCTAGCCTCGTTCGAGCGCTTCGCCGGCGATCCGTCGGGCCTCGGCTATCGCCGGGCGCCCGACGACGAGACGCTGCTCGCCGAGGCGCATGCCCGGCGGAACCATGTGCTGGATTGGTCCTGCCTCATCGTCGACCGGAAGCAGCGCGCGCTACGCTATTGTTCATCCTTTATCGCGTCGGTCCCCGTCTTTGCCTTCGCCGATGCTCGCCGGGCGACGATCGACTGGGATTATTCGAGGCTGCTCGAGGGGCGCGCCGTCGAGATCGACTGGCCGGCGGCCATGGCGCACCTCGCCGGAACCGCCACTTATTCGCCCCGCACCATGGTCCGCGGCCTCTGTCGCTCGACCGCCGGGGCCGAGCTGACCCTGCGCTCAGGAAGCATCGAGGCCCGCCTCCCCGAACCCTCGTCGCTGCCCGGCCCGCGCCGGCTGGCGAAGGGGGTGACGCCCGAGCAGCTGTTGCTCGAAACCGTCAAGGACCTCATCGCGGCGCGTCCGGTCGAGCGGGACCGCACCGCCGTCGAGATCAGCGGCGGCATGGACTCGGGCCTCGTCTCCATCGCCGCCGCGGAGCTTCTCGGGCCCGGGCTTCTCAGCACCGGCGCCCAGTTCCGCGGCGCGATGGGGAAGGCCCAGCGCGAACGACGCCGGCTCCTTTGCGAGCGGGGCCGGTTCGACGATCTCGAGCTTCCCGCCGAGCGGTTCCACCCCTTCTCGCCCTCCAGCCGGCGGCGGCTTCGCTTCGGCGTGTGGCCGCAGGACGAATCCTACCCGGAGATTTTCGAGGCCTTCTTCTCGGTGCTGGCGCGGGCCGGGATCGACACCCTGCTCAGCGGCTTCGGCGGGGACGAGCTCTATCCGCTTTATGTCGGCGAGGAGGGGAGCGAGGACGGCGCTTCCGTAGCCGCCGAAAGCGGCTACCTGACGCCGCTCGGCAGTGAGCTCGCGGCAGAGGCCGCCCAGCCCTATCCGCAAGGCCCGTTGCAGGAGACCAGCTGGCAGTCGGCGGCAAGCCGGGCGCAACGCCTGCTCCGACACGGCATCTGGCCCGTCTATCCCTATCACAGCCCGCAACTGGCAAGCTTCGTCGCGGCGCTTCCCTGGGAGTATCGGCAGGACCGCAGGCTGCTCCGCAATGCCCTCACCGCCAGGCTGGCCGTGCCGATCTTCGAAAGCGATTACGAGAAGGAGAATTTTCGCGAGGTCGCGGCAAAGGGGGTGACGGAGCAGCGGGACTATCTGTCGGGCGTCGTGTGCCGGTCGAAGCTACTGCGACCCGATCTGGTCGATCGCGATCGCGTCCTCGCCGACCTGGAGGGCGGCGCCGAATCTTTGCCCGACGAGCGGTTCAACGCCCTCTTCGCCCTGCTGACCGCCTGCTGCTTCTTCGACGAGGATCCGCGAGACGCAGCTCAGGCAAGCGCAGAATAGACGAGCGTCTTGAGCTGCCGCCTTATCGGATAGGTGGAGGACGGCATCAGCTGGGTCATGAAGATCATGTGCAGCCGCTCGACCGGATCGACGAAGAAGGCGGTCGAGAACATCCCGCCCCAGTAATATTCCCCCTTCGAGCCCGGAAGCATGGTCTTCGCCGGATCGAGATTGACCCCGAAGCCGAGGCCGAAGCCCTGGCCCGCATTGATCGCCTCGCTGAACAGGGAGCGGCTCATCTCGGTCAGGTCGGCGCCGCCCGGGAGGTGGTTGACCGTCATCAGGTCCAGGGTCTTGCGGCCGATCAGCCGGGTGCCGCCGAGTTCGCCCCCGTTGAGGAGCATCGAGCAGAATCGGTGATAGTCGGCGACGGTCGAAACCAGGCCCGCGCCCCCCGCGAGCAGCTTCGGCGGGCTGCTCCAGGCGCTTTTCCCGCCTCTGTCGTAAAGCACCGCGCCCTTGCCCTGCTCGAACGCCCAGCAGTCGCCGAGCCGGTCCGTCTTCTCCGGCGGCACGTGGAAGGCGGTGTCCGCCATCCCGAGCGGGCCGAAGATCCGCTCCTCGAGGAAAATGTCGAGCTTCATCCCCGACACCCGCTCGACGACGAGGCCCAGCACGTCGGTCGACACCGAATAATTCCACGCCGTCCCCGGCGAGAATTCCAGCGGGATCTCCGCCAGGGCCGCGACGAAGCCGTCGAGATCGAGCCCCCCATGCCACTTTTCGATCTTCCCCTCGCGATAGACCGCGTCGACGTTGGTCCGGTGCTGGAAGGAGTAGGTGAGTCCCGACGTGTGGCGAAGCAGGTCGATCATCATCATCGGCCGCTCGGGCGGCTTGACCAGGAACGGAACGCCGCCGCCGCCACCATTATAGACTCCGAGCCCCTCCCATTCGGGGATCACCGTCCCCACCGGCTGGTCGAGGGTCACCCGCCCCTCCTCCAACAGCATCATGAAGGCGATCGAGGTGACAGGCTTGGTCATCGACGCGATCCGGAAGATCGTGTCCTGCGCCATTGGCCCGCCGTCCGCCCGGGCCTTGCCCGCCGTCGAGAAGTGGACGACCTTCCCCTCCCGGGCGATCAGCAGCTGCGCCCCGGCGAGCAGCTCGGGCGCGAAGTAACGCTCGTCGAGGAACCGGTCGATCCGGGCGAGCCGCTCCGAATCGAACCCCGCCTCCGCCGCTTCCACCCGCTCCATCGCTGCTCCCTTACCTGAAATCCTCCCCGGCCTTTAGCCGGGGAGGGGGACCATGCGAAGCATGGTGGAGGGGTTCTTTCCAGCCTCCGAAGAACCCCTCCACCGCGCTCCGCGCGGTCCCCCGCCCCCGGAAAACCGGGGGAGGAATTGAGACCGCGGCCTAGCGCTTGAGCAAAGCGCGAATCAACGCCATTGATCGGGGTGGAAGGAGAGGCGGGTGATCGAAGGCTTCGAGCTGGATCCTGACTGGCCGCGGATGAGCCTGAAGCAGGTCGACGCGCTTCTGACCGCCCCCGGCTCCAGGCTGGAGATGGAGGAGGCCGTCATCCGCGGCATTCCAACCCGGATCTGGAAGAACGCGCCGCCCGATCTGCCCTTCCTGGTCCGGGCGTCGCGCGCCCACGGCAGCCGCACCGCCAGCGTCTTCGAGGAGGAGCGGGTCCCCTACGAGGCGCAATATCGCGCCATCGCCACCCTCGCGCTCGAGCTCCGGCGGCTCGGCATCGGCAAGGGCGACCGGGTCGCGATCGCCATGGCCAACTTGCCCGAATGGCCGGTCGCCTTCTTCGCCGCGACGTCGCTCGGCGCGATAGCCGTCCCGCTGAACGCCTGGTGGACGGGGGCGGAGCTCGAATACGGCCTTGCCGATTCCGGTGCCAGGCTGCTGATCGCCGATTCGTCGCGCTGGCAGCGCATCGCGCCGTGCCGCGCCGGCCTTGCCGCGCTGGAGCATGTCATCGTCGGCCGCTCGGCCGACACCCCGTCCGGAGCCGCCCGGCTGGAGGATCTGATCGGCGCGCCGGGCTCGTGGGGCGGCCTTCCGGATTCGGAGCTTCCCCAAATGCCCATCGATCCGGAGGACGACGCGGCCATCCTCTACACGAGCGGAACCACCGGGCGGCCCAAGGGCGCCCTCCACACCCACCGCAACTTCACCACCAACATCCTCTCGGTCGGCTATTCCAACGCGCGCGCGGCGCTCCGCCGGGGCGAGGCGCCCCCCGAGCCGCTGCCCAAGAGGGCGCTTATCGTCATCCCCTTGTTCCACTGCACCGCCTTGAGCGCGATGCTGATGGGAACGATGGTCGCGGGCCACACCATGATCTTCATGCGCAAATGGGATCCGCTCGAGGCGATGGCGGTCATCGAGCGGGAGCGGGTGCAGATGACCGGCGGAGTCCCCACCATCGCCTGGCAGCTGATCGAGCATCCCGAGCGCTCCCGCTTCGATCTCTCGAGCCTCGAGACGATCAGCTACGGCGGCGCCCCGGCCGCGCCCGAGCTGGTCCGCAAGATCTGGGAGGAGTTCGGGGCGCTCCCCGGGAATGGCTGGGGGATGACCGAGACGACGGCGACCGTCACCAGCCATGTCGGCGAGGATTATCTCGCTCGCCCCGACAGCGCCGGCCCGCCCGTCCCGGTCGCGGAGCTGAAGATCATATCCCCCGACGGCACGGACGAGCTGCCCGTCGGCGAGGTCGGCGAATTGTGGGCGCGGGGGCCTCAGGTCGTCAAAGGCTATTGGAACAACCCGGAAGCCAGCGCCGCCACCTTCGTCGACGGCTGGGTCCGGACCGGCGACCTCGCCCGGCTCGACGGGGACGGCTTCCTCTATATCGTCGACCGGGCCCGAGACATGGTCATCCGCGGCGGCGAGAACATCTATTCGATCGAGGTGGAGAACGTCCTGTTCGACCACCCCGCCGTCACCGACGCCGCTTTGATCGGCCTGCCGCACAGGACGCTGGGCGAGGAGCCCGCGGCGGTCGTCCACCTCGCACCGGGGTCGAGCGCGACGGAGGAGGAGCTAAAGGCCTGGGTCCGTGAGCGCCTCGCCGTCTTCAAGACCCCGGTGAGGATCGCCCTTCTCCCCCGGCCTTTGCCGAGGAACGCCAACGGCAAGATCCTGAAACAGGAGCTGAAGGCGCTGTTCGACGATTGAATCCTCCCCATCGCGAGATGGGGAGGGGGAGGATTTAGCGCGCCACAAGCGCCTGGACCCATCTCTCCAGCGCCGCCGTATCGGCGATGCTCCCCTCGAACCGCACCTCCGGCTCGAAAGGCCCGACCTGGGCGGGCGAGGCCGGGGCCACCGCCTGCAGGGTCGAGAAGAGGGAAAGCCCCGAAGGCAGCCGGTCCTCCCTGACCTCCATATAATGGGTATTGGCGTCGGTCGCTTCGCCGACGTGGAGCGCCCCGAGGCGGCGGAACATCTGGGTCACCAGAAGGCAGGAGCTGAAGCAGCTATTGTCGGTGAGAAGGACTAGCCTGCCTCTTCTGGCCGCATGGGAGACGGACGGCCCCGCCGCCCGGGCAGGGCATCTCGGCGGCCCGGTGAAGCTTTCCCCTTTCGCTTTGGCCGCCGCCATGGCGTCATATTCGCGGGTGAAGGCCTCGAGCGTCTCCCGGCCCATTCGAGGCCCGAGCGTGTCGCGATAATAAGCGAGCTGCCGGAAATTGCGCTCCGAGACCCGCCACACCTTGCCGCATCGGCCCTCGCCGCCCGCGGCAGGGCGAGCGGGTGCCTCCGGTGCCCCGAGCAGGGCGTCCGCGATCAGCTGGCCATATTGGCTGTTGCCGCCGCCGTTGCCGCGCATGTCGAGAACCACGAACGGCGCGGCCCGCAAGGCTTCCGCCTTGGCGCGAACCGCCTCCACTACCGGCACCGCCCGTTCCGAGAGCGACTCGAGCGCGATCCACCAGCCGTCGCCCACCTTGCGCACTCCAAGCCCCGCCGAGCCCCGCGCCGCTAAGGCCGAAGTTCGTTGGGCGAGCTCGGTCCGGGCGATCGGCCGCCAGTTCAGGGTCACGGTCCGTTGCGCCCCGTCCCGCTCGAACAGGCAGGCGCGCGGCCGGTTCAGGAAGGGGTTGCCGTCGTCGATCAGTAGCCAGGAGGCGCGCTGGATCCGCTGGGCCTCGACCGACCAGACGATCCGGTAGCCGCCGAGCCTCTCCTCGGCGAGCCGGTCGACCGCGATCCCGTCGCAGGAGACCAGCCGGCTCCCCGCGAGCGGAGCCCCGCCCCCCGCCTCGCTCTCCCCAGCGACCACCCAGCTCCCGCCCCGCCTCGCGATCAGGACACCGGCCCAGCTCAGGCTGTCGGCGGCGAAACGGGGCCTCGACCAGATATGCTTGTCGCCGAGCCCGACGGCCAAGCCCGAAAGCACCGCCTGATAGCCTTCATAGGAATCGACCAGCGCAGCCCGCTTGCGGGCGGCGGCGTGAGCGGCGGCGAGGCGCTCCCGGAACGCGGCGTCGCCGACTTCGGGCGCCGCGCCGGGATGATCCTCGGCGAGCATCCGGTGGGCCGCCTCGACGTCCATCAGGGTCAGCGCCCGCCAATGGGCGGCCGGGTCCTGCGCCTGGGCGGCGGTCGCCGTCAGCGCTGCCGTCAGGATCATGATTCTGCCGGGTTTCATCGACCGAAGCTTCCGCGCCCGCAACGCGATGTCAACGCGGCCAAAGATCCTCCCCTGCCAATGCGGGGGAGGGGGGCCATGCGAAGCATGGTGGAGGCGCTTTCCTGACATCCGAGAACCCCTCCACCGCGCTCCGAGCGGTCCCCCTCCCCCGCAAAAGCGGGGGAGGAATTTAGAGATCCTACTCCTCCGGCCATCCTTCCAGCACCTCGACGAACCGGGTCAGCCAGGCATTCGTCTGATGGCCGTCCACCACCCGGTGGTCGATGGTCAGCGACACATAGGCCATCGGGCGGATCAGGATCGCATCGGTGCCGTCGATCTGGCGGACCACAACCCTCTTCTCCAGCTTGCCCACTCCCAGGATCGCCGCTTGCGGCTGGTTGATGATGATCGGCGCCGCGAAGAGCGAGCCCGAGACTCCGTGGTTGGAGATGGTGAAGGTGCCGCCGGAGACGTCGCGGGCGGTGAGCCGCTCGGCCCGTGCCTTCTCGATCAGCTCCTCGAGGCCGGCGGCGATGCCCTTGAGCGACAGGGTCTGGACCTTGCGGAGCACCGGGACGATCAGGCCCTTCTCGCCCAGCGCGGTGCCGACCCCGATATTCACGTCGTCGAAAATCTCGAGCCGGTCCTCGTGCCAGCGGCTGTTGATCGCCGGCGCCACCTTCATCGCCTCGGCCGCGGCGGCGACGTTATAGGCGCTGTAGGTGAGCTTGACGCCCTTCTTCGCCCAGGCCGCCTTGTGCCGCTCGCGGTGCGCGATGATCGCGCTGAAATCGGCCTCGAACATCGCGGTGACGTGGGGCGCCCGGGTGACCGAGGCGAGCATGTTCTCGGCGATCCTGAGCCGCATCCGGTCGTGCGGGACGCTGTGCGAGCGGATCGAGGTATCGGAAGGTTCGGCGATCTTCGGCTGGGGGGTGGTGCGCGGCCCCTCCTGCACTTTCGTTGCCGCCTCGACGGCCCGGTCGACGTCGGCGCGGGTGATCCGCCCGTCGCGGCCCGTGCCTTCGATCCGGGACGGGTCGATGTCGTGCTGGAGCAAGGCGCGTTTCACCGACGGCGACAGGCGCATCTCCGTCGCCCCAGCGAAGGCTGGGGCCCCGGGGGGCAAAGGGCTCCGGCGCTTTTCACCCGCCGGGGCCCCAGCCTGCGCTGGGGCGACGTGCCGTTCCTGCTCCGCCTCCGCCGCGATGCGCCCGAGCACCGCCCCCGGCACCGCCGCCGCGTCCGTATCCAGCAATATCTCGCGAAGCACTCCGGCGGCCGGCGCAGGCACCTCCATAGCGACCTTGTCGGTCTCCAGCTCCACCAGCGGATCGTTGACCTCGACCCGGTCGCCGACCTTCTTCAGCCAGGCGCGCACGACAGCCTGGGTGCCCTCCTGCTCCTCGGGGACGAGCACGTCGATCATGATCTCACCGTCGCCCCAGCGAAGGCTGGTGCCCCAGAGGGTGAAAAGCTCGGTGCTGGTTCTCGCTGGCGCCCCAGCCTCCGCTGGGGCGATGGGCTCGCCATCATCCTCAAAACCCCACCAATTCTTCGATCTTCGCCCGGATCCGGTCGACGCTCGGCACCGCCCAGTTGAGTAGCACCGGGTTATGCGGGCTCGGGATGTCCGGCATCGTCACCCGCGCCACCGGGGCGTCGAGGTCGAGAAAGGCTTCATCCGCCACCACCGCTGCTATCTCGGCGCCGAAGCCGCCGGTCCTCAGATCCTCGTGGACGATCAGGCAGCGGCGGGTGCGCCTCACGCTCTCAAGCACCGTCTCCCGGTCCCAGGGCATCAGCGTCCGCAGATCGATGACGTCCGCGGAGACATCCTTGGCCGCTTCCTCGCAGCGCGGCACCATCGCGCCCCAGGTGACGATGGTGATCGAGTCGCCCTGGCGGACCTTCTTGGCGCGGCCGAAAGGAAGCACATAGCCGTCGCCCGGATAGGGCCGCCGAGCCCAGCTGTCGTCGAGCATGGCGCGATGCTCGAAGAAGATGACCGGATCGTTGCCCCGCAGCGCCGTGCGCAGCAGGCCGACGGCATCCTCGGCATTGGACGGCACCGCCACCTGCCAGCCGGGATTGTGGACGAAGGCAACTTCGTTGGTCTGGCTGTGCCAGGGGTCTCCGCATTTGAAGAAGCCGCCCGGGATCCTCACCACCATCGGCGCCGCGAAGCGGTTGGCGGTTCGCCAGCGCATCGTCCCGCAATCGTTGATCTGCTCGGTCGCGGGCTCGGCATATTTGCGGAACTGGATTTCGGGCACCGGCATCAGCCCCGCCATCGCCATTCCGACCGCGCGCCCGATGATTCCCTCCTCGTTGAGGCTGGTGTCGAAGACCCGCTCCGGCCCGTATTTCTCCTGAAGGCCCAGGGTCACGGCATGGACCCCGCCCTTCGGCCCGATGTCCTCGCCGAACAGGAGCACGCGCTTGTTGATCTCGAGCTCGTGATCGAGGGTGCGGCGGATCGCCGTCACCATGTTGATCCGCTGCCCCTCCGGCCTCGGCTCCTCGTGGCTCCGCGGCGCCCGGTAACCGTGGGTCCATTGGCCGCCGAGCTTCTGCATCTCGCCGTCGTAGAAGACATGGTCGAGCACCCGCTCCGGGTCCGACACCCCGCGCGCCTCGGCGATCTGGCGGGCCTCCTCGACGTCGGCCTGGGCCTTGGCCTCGATCCCGTCCCATTCCTCCTCGCTCAGCAGGGCGCCGACGAGATGCGCCTTGAGCCTGGGCAGCGGGTCGCGCGTCCATTCCTCGCGGACCATCTCGTCCGACTTGTAGGCTTGGGTGTCCTGGAAGCTGTGGCCCTGGAGGCGGGGGACGGTGAGCCGGAGCAGGGCCGGGCCGTTGCCGCCGCGCACGTGGGCGACGGCGCGCTCGATCAGCTCCGCCGCCTCTCCGGGCTCGGTGCCGTCGCCGGCGAAGATGGCGAGGTTGCCGAAGCTCGCCAGGTTTCTGGCGATATCGCCGCCGGGAGTCTGGAAGGTCGACGGCACCGAGATCCCGAAGCCGTTGTCCTCGACGTAGAAGAGCATCGGCAGCTTCTGGGTTGTGGCGATGGTCAAAGCCGACCAGAAGCCCCCGGTCGCGCAGGAGGCGTCGCCGCCCAGCACCACCGCGACCGCCCCGTCGTAGCTCCGGTCGCCGAGCACCTCGCCATAATAACGGATCGCCTGAGCCCAGCCCGCGGTGGGCGTATATTGGGCCCCGACGCCGCCCGACATGGGAAGCGCGGGCGCCCCGTTCGGATTGGGGTAGTTGAAGACCACGCCGATGTCGCGGCCGTCGGAATAGCCTCCTTCCCGACCCATGCCCGATCCCAGGGCGTCCTCTACCGGCACTCCCAACGAGAGCAGCAGCGGCCGCGAGCGATAATAGCCGCAGGTCGCGTCGCGGCGGTGGGTCAGGCGGCTTCCCAGCATCGCCTGGGCCATGTCGTGGCCGCGCGCCGAGAATTGATAGAGGATTTTGCGCTCTGGGACGAGCCTCTCCTCCTCGAGCTTGTCCATCGCCCGGCTGAGCTGGACCAGATAGGCGATCCGCCGCCAGTCATAGCCTTCGTTCGGCGCGGACTGGCGATTTTTCACCATTGCCTCGCTTTCAGCCATTCATCTTCTCCACCACCGCGGCCGCGAAAAGATCGACATTGTCGTCGGAGAGGCCGACGACGTTGAAGCGCCCGCTGTCCGCCAGATAGATACCCCTCTCCTCGCGAAGCTCCAGGACCTGGGCCTGGCTCAGCGGAAGCATCGAGAACATCCCGTTCTGCCCGTCGATAAAGGCAAGGCGCTCGTCGAAAGCCGCGAGACGGGCGCGAAGGGAGCGGATCCGCGCGCACATCTCCTTGAGCTCGGCGTTCCAGTCGGAGCGAAGCTCGGGATCCTCGAGCACGATGTGGACGATCGCCGCGCCATGGTCGGGCGGCATCGACCACATGGTCCGCGACAGCTGGAGGAGGTTTCCGTAGACCAGCTCCGCCGCCTTGGCGCTCGGCGCCTTGACGAAGAGGTTGCCGACCCGCTCGCGATAGACCCCGAAATTCTTGTCGCAGCTCTGCGCCACCAGCGCCTGCTCCGCCTTGCCGACGACGAGCCGCACGCCCGCCGCATCGGCCTCCAGGCCGTGGCCGAGCCCCTGATAGGCGATGTCGACGAAGGGGATGAGGCCGCGCCGGGCGACCAGCTCCGCCACTTCCGCCCATTGGCCCGCCGACAGATCCGCGCCGGTCGGATTGTGGCAGCAGCCGTGCAGAAGGACGAGGTCCCCGGCCCGCGCTTTCTCCAGCGCGTCCAACATCTCGGCGAACAGGATCCGGCGGCTCGCCGGGTCGTAATAAGGGTGAGGCACGATCTCGACCCCGGAGCATTCGATCAGCGGGCCGTGATTGGGCCAGGTCGGCTGGCCGACCAGGATGCGCGCCTCCGGATTGGCCTTGGTGACGAGGTCGGCGCCGAGCCGGAGCGCGCCGCAGCCGCCCGGGGTCTGGAGGCCCACGATCCGCTCGTCGGCCGCCATCGTCTCGCCGAAGACGATCGGCCGGATCAGCTCGGTGAACCGGGCGTCGCCCTGCGAGCCGAGATAGGCCTTCGTCTCCTGCCGTTCCCAGAGGAGGCGCTCGGCCTTCTTCACCGCCCTCAGGATCGGCGTTCCGCCGGCCGAATCGCGATAGACTCCCACGCCGACGTCGATCTTGTCCGGCCGGGGATCGGCGTCGCACAATGCGATCAGCTGGAGCAGCGAATCCGATTTCTGCTCCTCGAGCCGGTCGAACAGCAAAGGTCCGTCCGCGAGCGCAAAAGCATCGTCCATCCGCGTCCTTTCGAGCAGGCTGAAGAGCCCAGCTACATCTAATGCGCGCCGCTTCCAAATGCATATCAGACATGGCGTAGAACCGGCTAGATTTGAAACAAATGTTCCGATACAAGGAAATATATGAAAGAAAATGATCAGCTCGATGGCGTCGACCGGCGAATCGTCAGGGAGCTTCAGCGCGACGCGAGCCTCAGCCACGCCGCACTCGCTGAACGGGTCGGCGCTTCGGCCGCCTCGGTTTGGCGGCGGGTGCGAAGCCTTGAGAAGGCGGGAGTGCTCGGCCGAGCCGTCCGCATCGCCAGCCCGCAGGCGCTCGGCCGCTCCGTCAACGTGCTCTGCCAGGTACGGATGGCCCGCCAGGCGGTCGAGGCGCGGGCCGATTTCGAGGATTTCATCCAGTCGCGCGAAGAGATCGTCGAATGCTACGCCATGTCGGGCGAGTGGGATTATCTGCTTCGAATCGCCGTCAGGGACGTCGCCGATTACGACCGCTTCATCATGCGAGGCGTGCTGGCGCATCCGAGCGTGGCCAACGCGGCGAGCAACTTCGCTCTGAGGCAGGTCAAGTACACGACCGAGATACCGGTCTGAATGCCGTCGCCCCAGCGAAGGCCAAGGCCCAGGCGGGTGAAGACCGCAGAGCCCTTCACCCGCTGGGATCCCAGCCTTCGCTGGGGATGACGGGAACCGCCAACCTCCCCGCGGATTGAATCGGAAACGAATCGGATCGGGAGCAGGAACCCATGGCCGCACGCGCCTATTGGAAGGGACAGATCAGGCTCGCCCTGGTCTCGATCCCCGTCGAGATCTTCTCCGCCACCAAGAGCGGCGCGACCATCGCCTTCAACCAGATCCACGAGCCGACAGGCAAGAGGGTCAAGTATGAGAAGGTCGTGCCCGGGGTCGGGCCCGTCGATCCCGAGGAGATCGTCAAGGGCTACCAGTATGAGAAGGGCAGCTACGTCCTCCTCAGCGACGAGGAGATCGAATCGGCGAAGCTGGAGAGCAAGAAGACGCTCGAGCTCACCCAGTTCGTCGATTACGACGACATCGACGTCCTTTATTACGAGAAGCCCTATTTCGTTGTCCCCGCGGACGACCTTGCCGAGGAGGCGTTCATCGTCCTCAGGGAGGCGCTCAAGCGGACCAAGAAGGTCGCGCTCGGTCAGCTCGCCTTGCGCGGCCGCGAATATCTGGTGAGCCTCAAGCCGTGCGGCCGCGGTATCGTTCTGGAGACGCTGCGCTATGCCGACGAGGTCAACAAGGCCCAGAACTATTTCCGCGACATCGCCGAGGCGAAGCCCGACGAAGAGCTGCTCGACCTCGCCGAGGCGCTGATCGAGAGGAAGACCTCGCCCTTCGATCCGTCCAAATATCACGACCGCTATATCGAGGCCGTCGAGGAGCTGATCGAGCGCAAGCGCAAGGGCAAGACCATCCACACCGAGGAGGATGCGGCTCCGGCGCGCGGCTCCAACGTCATCGACCTGATGGCGGCGCTCAAGCGGTCGATCGAGAAGCCGGCCGGCAAGGAGACGGGAGGCGGCAAGTCGGCGAACGGAACGAAGAAGGCCGCGGCCAAGCCCGCCGCGCCCAAGCCGGCGGCGAAGAAGGCGCCGGCCAAGGCGGCGCCCGCCCGGAAGCGGGCGTGAGAGCGATAATCCTCCCCATCATTCATGATGGGGAGGGGGGCCACCCGAAGGGTGGTGGAGGGGTAACTGGAACCGTCCTCGGCAGCTACCCCTCCACCAGGCTTCGCCTGGTCCCCCTCCCCATCTGCGATGGGGAGGATGAGGTTACAGCACGTACTTGCTGAGATCCGTATCGCGC
>DASWLZ010000015.1:0-25666 GCA_036399975.1 Allosphingosinicella sp. | reverse complement strand
CCTCAGACGGATCGGAGCACGAACCCTCGACGCACTCTGGCGAGCCGTCGGCGACATCTGCGGCCTCTACTCCCCAGACGAATGCTGGAACTACCTCAAGGCCGCCGGCTATGCGTCATGTTAAACGCACGATGCTCTAGGCAATTCTATGCTGAGGTTTCCGCCTCGCGGAATCGTTGCGTCGTTGCGTTGAAGACCCTTCCCCTCCGACTTCGACGTTGCAGACCGGATTGGAAGGGGGCGCCGCGCCCCTTTGCTCAGATCTTCTCGCCGCTGAGGCGCTGGCAGATCATGTCGAGTTGATCGAGGGTCGAATAGCCGAGCGCGACGGTGCCGCCGTCGGGCTTGTGGGTGATCTTCACCTTGAGGCCGAGCATGTCGCCGAGCTGGCGCTCGAGCGCGTCGATATCGGCGCTGGAACCCTTATATTCGAGCTTGGGCTGGCGCTCCCGCCCCGGCTTGCCGAACTTGGCCAGCTTCTCGGTCTCGCGGACCGAGAGCCCGCGGGCCACCACATCCTGGGCCAGAGCTTCCGGATCGAGCGCCCCGATCAGGGCCCGGGCGTGGCCCATGCTGAGCTCCCCGGTCACCACCAGGGCCCTGACTCCGTCGGGAAGGTCGAGTAATCTCAACAGGTTGGCGACATGGCTCCGGCTCTTGTGGACGAGCTTGGCAAGCGCGTCCTGGGTGTAGCCATATTCGGCGATCAGGCGCCGATAGCCTTCCGCCTCCTCGATCGCGTTGAGGTCGCGCCGCTGGATGTTCTCAAGCAGGGCGACTTCGAGAGTCTCGGCATCGTCGAAATCGCGGACGATCACCGGAATCTCGTGGAGCCGGGCCCGCTGCGCCGCCCGCCAGCGCCGCTCGCCGGCGACGATCTGGTAGCGGTGGCCGTGCGGCCTCACCACGATCGGCTGGATGAGGCCGCGCGTCCGGATCGAGTCGGCGAGCTCCTCCAGCGCCTCCTCGTCGAAATGGCGGCGGGGCTGGTCGAGATGGGGCTCGATCGACGAGACCGGCATCATCTGGATCCCGCCTCGGGCCGGCTGGGCGCCGCCGGAGACGGGCGCCTCCTGAGCCACCTCGCCGAGCAACGAGGAGAGGCCGCGGCCGAGGCCGGAGGGGCGCTTGCGGGCGGGGCCGTCGTCGCTCATGCCGCCGCCGCCGCCTTGGGCAGCCGCCCGATCAGCTCTCGAGCCAAAGCGATATAGGCCTCGGAGCCGGGGCAGCGATGGTCGTAGATGAGCGCCGGGATGCCGTGGCTCGGCGCTTCCGATAACCGCACGTTGCGCGGGATGACCGTCTCGAAAACCACTTTGCCTAGGCACGCGCGGACGTCGTCGGCGACCTGGGAGGAAAGGTTGTTGCGACGGTCGAACATGGTCAGCGCGACGCCGAGGATGGACAGCTCCGGATTGAACCGGGCCCGGATCCGCTCGATCGTCTGCAGGAGCTGGCTGAGTCCTTCCAGGGCGAAGAACTCGGTCTGGAGCGGGACGAGGATCGACTGGGCGGCGACGAGCGCGTTGATGGTCAACAGGCCGAGGCTCGGCGGGCAGTCGATGAGGCAGACGTCCCAGCGCATGGCCGCCGAGTCGAGCGCATTGTCGAGCCGGTGAGTCCGCTCCTCGAGAGCGACCAGCTCGATCTCGGCGCCGGAGAGATCGACGGTGGCCGGCACCAGATCGAGCCGCGGCACCTTGGTCGGCACCACCGCCTCCTCCAGCGTGGCGCCGCCGGTCAGGACGTCGTAGCTCGAGCGGTCGCGCAGGGCGTGACCGACCCCCAGCCCGGTCGAGGCGTTGCCCTGGGGGTCCAGGTCGATGAGCAGCACACGCCAGCCGGTGGCGGAGAGCGCGGTGGCGAGGTTGATCGCCGTCGTCGTCTTGCCGACCCCGCCTTTCTGATTGGCGACCGCGATCCGGATCAAAATCTTCCCCTCGGCTTCCGGCGAACCCCGCTTGCGACGACGATGCCGGCATCGTCGTCGGTAAGGCTGGGCTCGATACGGAAATCACCCTGCCACGAAGATCGCGCCGCATCCAGTTCGGACTTGGCGTTCCGGCCCTTCGGCAGGATCCAGACGGTCTCAGCTGTGGAAAATCGCTCGGCGACCGTCAGGAGCCTGGGCAGTGGGGCGAAGGCACGGGCGCTGATAATGTCGAAGGGCCTTGCAGCGACGGCCTCCAGCTTCGAGCCGATCACCTCCACCCGATCACCGATGCCCAGTACGGATGCCGCAGTGCGAAGGAAATCCGCCCTCAGTCGCCGCGATTCCACCAAAACGGCGTTGGCGGAGTGGAAAATAGGGACGAGCAGCCCCGGGAAGCCCGCGCCTGTTCCCAAGTCGAGCCAGGCCCGTGCAGCCTCGGGTGCGAACCGCACCAGTTGAGCCGAGTCCAGCATATGCCGCTGCCACAGCATGTCGAGTGAACCGCGCGAGACTAGATTTTGCCGCTCGTTCTCCGCCCGAAGCAGGTCCGCGAAGGCCTCCAGCCGAGCCATTGTTTCACGTGGAACATCAAGTCCCGCCTTGGCCTCCTCCTCGCCCATTCAGGCCGCCCTGCGACGTGACTGGACGAGGATCGCCGCCAGCGCCGCAGGCGTCACCCCCCTTACCCTGCGCGCCGCTCCAAGCGTATTCGGCCTCGCCGCCGAGAGGCGCTCGACCATCTCGTTGGAGAGGCCGGGGATCGCGGCATAGTCAAGGGCGGGCGGAATCCGGACATTGTCGTCGCTGCGCAGCCGGGCAACCTCGGCCTGCTGACGCTCGACGTATGGCGCGTAGCGATGGTCCTCCACCGCCTCTTCGAGCGTCGGGCCAGGAAAGTCCGCCAGCGCCGGCTCGACGCGTAGCAAGGCCGCCAGGTCCAGCTCCGGAAAGCGCAGCCACTCCGCCAGCGAGCGGCGGAGGCCGTTATCCCGGACGGCGACCCCGGCGGCCGTCATCTCGGCCCCGGTGCGAAGTGCGGAAAGGCGTCGCTCGACGCCCGCCCGTGCCGCCTCACGCCGCTCGAAATGGTCCTGCCGCTCCCTGGAAAGCGCGCCGTGCGCCGCCGCCTGGGGCGTCAATCGGGCTTCGGCATTGTCGGCCCGCAACCGGAGCCGATATTCGGCGCGGGCGGTGAGCATCCGGTAGGGCTCGGTGACACCCTGCAAGGTGAGGTCGTCAACCATCACGCCGATATAGCTGTCACAGCGGTCGAAGAGCACAGGCCCACGCCCCGCTGCCCGAGCCGCGGCATTCGCTCCGGCAACGAGGCCCTGCGCGGCCGCTTCCTCATACCCGGTGGTGCCGTTGATCTGGCCGGCCAGGTACAGGCCTTCCACGCCGCGCACCCCCAGCGTCGGCTCGAGGATTCGCGGATCGACATGATCATATTCGACGGCGTAGCCGGGCTGAAGGATCTGCGCCCGCTCCAGCCCCGCCATCGATCGGACCATGGCGAGCTGCACATCCTCCGGAAGCGAAGTCGATATGCCATTCGGGTAGACGGCGCGGTCGTCCAGCCCTTCCGGCTCGAGGAATATCTGGTGGCCGTCGCGACCGGCGAAGCGGTGCACCTTGTCCTCGATGGAGGGACAATAGCGCGGCCCCACTCCACTGATGTCCCCGGCGAACAGCGGCGATCGCTCGAGGTTGGCGCGGATGATCTCGTGGGTGACGAGATTGGTCCGGGTGATCGCGCAGAAGAGCTGGGGCGCCGGGCGGCGGCCGCTCATCGGCGACATGGTCCATTGGCCGCAGTCCGACTCCTGCCGCTCGAGCGCGGCCCAGTCGATCGTCCGGCCGTCCAGCCGCGGCGGAGTTCCGGTCTTGAGCCGGGCCAGGGGAAGTCCGAGCTCGCGAAGCTGAAGCGCCAGCGCGCTCGCCGCGCGCTCGCCGACCCGGCCGCCGGCGCGGCTGGTTCGGCCGAAATGAAGCTTGGCGCCCAGGAAGGTGCCCGTGGCGAGGACGGCCGCCGGCGCTTCCAAGGCGCGGCCGTCGGCCAGGTCGATGCCGGCGATCCTCCGCCCGGCGACGCGCAGGGACGCAGCCTCACCTTCAACGATCTCGAGGTTCGGCTCGGCCTCGAGCGACCGGTGGATCGCCGCCTTGTAGAGCGCCCGGTCCGCCTGCACCCGCGGACCGCGGACCGCGGCGCCTTTGCTTGAGTTGAGCATCCGGTAGTGGAGCCCCGCCTCATCCGCCGCCCGGGCGATCAGCCCGTCCCAGGCATCCACCTCGCGCACCAGATGACCCTTGCCGAGCCCGCCGATCGCAGGGTTGCAGGACATGACTCCAATGTGCCCGCGCTCGAAGCTGACCAGAGCCACGCGAGCGCCCATTCGTGCCGCGACGGCCGCCGCCTCGCAGCCCGCATGTCCGCCGCCGATAACGACGATGTCGAAGTGCCGATTCATGAGGCGCCTCTACCTGTTCCACGTGGAACAATGAATAGGCGCCGGGATCACTTGCCGATGCAGAAGCGCCCGAACAACATGTCCAGCATGTCTTCGACCCCGGCCCGCCCCGTGACCCTGTCCAACTCCACCCGAGCGGCGCGGAGCGCCTCGGCCACGATTAGCATATCGGGTGCATCCGCTTCCCGGAGACAGAAGAGCGTTTGAGCGATAGCCTGCCTTTGGCGCTCGTTCGCGGCCACTTCGCCCTCCCCCGGCAAAAGGCTGCGAGCCTGCTCGGACAGTGCCGCCAGCAGTTGGTCCATCCCTTCCCCGGTCAGGGCCGACACAGGGAGGCCCGCCCCGTGCCGAGGCCCCGGCAGATCGCATTTCGCGCCGACCAGGATCGTACCGGCTCCTTCTGGGGCCGCGTCCGGCTCGCCGAGCCAGAGGATGAGATCGGCGGCAGCGAGACTCGCCTGCGCCCGCGCCACTCCGATCGTCTCGATCTCGTCCGGACTCTCCCGAAGCCCTGCCGTGTCGATCAGCAGGAACGGCACCCCGCCGATCGCCACGGGCGCCTCGATCAAGTCCCGGGTCGTGCCCGGCAGGGGCGAGGTTATCGCCGCATCCCTTTCTGCCAACTTATTGAACAAGCTGGATTTTCCAGCGTTCGGAGGGCCTGCGATCACGACCCGGATGCCGTCTCTGAGGCGCTCCGAGGGAGGCCGCGCGAGCAGAGCCTCGATGTCGCCGACCAGCCTTTCGCGCTCCTCCACCCATCCGGTCGGCCAGGCCTCCCCGACTTCGCCCTCGTCGGAGAAGTCGAGCGCTGCCTCCAGCGCCGCGGCCAGAGCGAGAAGCCTCTGACGCCATGACTCCACCTGACGGCTGAGCGACCCTCCGGCCATGGCCAGAGCCGACCGGCGCTGCGACTGCGTCTCGGCGGCAAGGAGGTCGGCCAAGCCTTCCGCCTCGGCGAGGTCGATCCGCCCGTTCTCGAACGCGCGGCGGGTGAACTCGCCGGGCTCCGCCGGGCGGAGCCCGTCCTGCGCCGCAAGCGCCTCCAGGACAGCGGCCACCACGGCTCGGCCGCCGTGCAGGTGCAACTCCGCCACGTCCTCGCCCGTCGCGCTGTGCGGCGCCGGGAAGCGGAGCACGAGCGCCCGGTCGAGCCGTTCGCCTTGCCAGCGAAGGTCCGCGAGAGTCGCACGCCTCGGCTCCGGCAGCTTCCCGGCGAGAGCTTCGAGCGCGGTGTCGGCGTGCGGACCGCTGATCCGGACCAGTGCGATCGCCGCGGGCGGGCTTCCGGAGGAGTGCGCGAAGATAGTGTCGTTCACTGGATTTCCGTTCCGGCCAGACTTCTTCCCCGTCATCCCGGCGAAGGCCGGGATCCATGAACACCGCCGCATCCGGTTCCCAACCGGCCGCGTTCAGGAATTCCGGCCTTCGCCGGAATGACGGTGGAGGACGTCAACCCTTCTTGCCGCCCATCCCCTCCAGCATCGAGCGCCACATCGCTAGGCCCGCCTCGTTCATCGGGCCCCAGGCCTTCATCATCTCCGCGGCCGACTCGGCGGTGAGGCCCTCGCTCGCCGCCTTGGTCATTCGCTGGACATAGGCGTCGTGAACCGGAGTCAGGTCCGGGAGGCCGAGGAAGCGCCGCGCTTCCTCAGGCGTGCAGTCGACGTCGACGCTGATCTTCATGGCCGGTCCTTCCGCTGGTCTGGAAGCTATGTGTATAGAAGCGCCGCCCGACACAAGGAGAAGCCGAGCATGATCCGGATCGACACGCTGGAAGGAGACGGGAGCTTCGACGCCTATCTCGCCGAGCCTGACGGACCGCCGCGGGCGGCGATCATCGTCATCCAGGAGATATTCGGGGTTAATGAGGGTATCAGGCGCAAGTGCGACCGTTGGGCCGCCCTGGGCTATCTCGCCGTGGCGCCGGACCTGTTCTGGCGGCTCCAGCCGGCCGTGCAGCTCGATCCCGACGTTCCGGAGGAATTCAAGCGAGCGCTCGAGCTGATGGGTCGATTCGACCAGGACCAAGGGGTGATTGACATCGAGGCGACGATCCGCGCTGCCCGAGCCCGCCTCGGCGAAGGCGGCAAGGTGGGAGTCGTCGGCTATTGCCTCGGCGGCCGGCTCGCCTACATGGCGGCGGCGCGCACAGACGCGGATGCCAGCGTCAGCTATTATGCTGTCGGCCTGCCGGGCATCCTCCACGAGAAGAACGCCATCGCCCGGCCGCTGATGCTCCACATCGCCGGAGCCGACCATTTCGTCGACGAGGCGGCGCAGCGGACGATGCACGAGGCGCTGGACGACCATCCCCGGGCCACCCTCCACGATTATCCCGGCGAGGACCACGGCTTCGCCGCCGAGATGGGGCAGAGGCGGAGCGAGGAGGCGGCGCGGATGGCCGACGGACGGACCGAGGAATTCTTCGAGCAGCACCTCGCATGAACGCCCTCGCATCGGTGCCGGCGACGGCGCGCAATTCCTGGCTCGTGGCGGGCGGGATCCTCAGCGCCGTCGCCGCGATCCTTCACCTCGCCGTCATCGCCGGCGGCCCGGACTGGTACCGCTTCTTCGGCGCCGGCGAGGAGATGGCGCGGATGGCGGAGCGGGGCCTCCTCCGCCCCGCCCTCTACACTGTCGTCATCGCGTCGATCTTGGGCATCTGGTCCGCCTACGCCTTTGCCGGCGCGGGCCTCCTCCGGCGCCTGCCGCTGATGCGCACCGCCCTGGTCGGGATCAGCGCCGTCTACCTGCTGCGCGGTCTCAGCCTGGTCCCGCTCGCGCTGCTCCGTCCCGACCTCGTCGACCCATTCGCGCTGTGGAGCTCGCTGATCGTCCTCATCTACGGGATCTGCCATGCCGTCGGCACCTGGCGCGCCTGGCGCACCCTCTCGGCGGGGCGCTGACATGGCTGACGCTTTCGCCTTCACCCTCACCCGCGCCGGCGGCCCCGAGATCCTCCAGGCCGAGCATATCGACATTCCCCGCCCCGGCCCTGGCGAGGTCCTGGTCCGGCACGAGGCGGTGGGGCTGAACTTCATCGACACCTACCATCGCTCCGGACTCTACAAGCTGCCGCTTCCCTCGGGCCTGGGCGGCGAAGGCGCCGGGATCGTCGAGGCCGCTGGGGAGGAGGTGACCGGGTTTCGCGAAGGCGACCGGGTCGGATATTTCACCGGGCCGCTGGGCTCCTACGCCACCCACCGGACGATCGCCGCGGACAAGCTGGTCAAGCTGCCCGATTCGATAAGCTTCGAGGATGCGGCGGCGGCGATGCTCAAGGGCTGCACCGCCGAATATCTGATCGAGCGCTGCGCCATGGTGGAGTCGGGGCAGACGGTTCTGGTCCACGCGGCGGCCGGCGGGATGGGCTCGATCCTGGTGCAATGGCTGAAGGCGATCGGCGCCATTGTTATCGCCCACGCCGGCGACAGCCGGAAGGCGGCCCTGGCCGCCGAGCTCGGCGCCGACCACGCCTTGTGCTGCCCGATGGGCGATTTGGCGGCGGAGGTGCGGGCGCTGACCGGCGGCCAGGGCGTGCCGGTGGTGCTTGACGGGGTCGGTGAGGCGAGCTGGAAGGCCTCGCTCGGCTCGGTCGCACGGCGCGGTCTCCTCGTCACCTACGGCAACGCCTCCGGCCCGGTGCCGCCCTTTTCGGCGCTCGACCTGCTCGGCGCCGGCTCGATCTTCGTCACCCGGCCCACCCTGGCCGATTATTGCCGGAGCCCGGGCGAGATGGCGGCGTCGGCGGCGCGGCTGTTCGAGATGGTGGAGAAAGGCGCCGTGGCGATCCGGATCGGCGCCACTTATCCCTTGCTCAGGGCCGCCGACGCCCACCGGGCGATCGAGGCGAGGCAGACGACGGGATCCACGGTGCTGATTCCCTGAGTCGTCAGCTGAACAGCGTCCCCAGCCCCACGGCGGGGTCGACGAAGCCTTCGTAGACCATCTTGCCGGCGACGTAGACGATCACCAGCAGGCCGATCCACGCGATCCAGCGGTAGCGCTCGATATATTTGGCGAGAATGTTGGCGGCGACGCCCATCAAGGCGACGGCGAGCAACAGGCCGATGATCAGGATGCCGGGATGCTCGCGCGCCGCTCCGGCGACCGCGAGGACGTTGTCGAGGCTCATCGAGACATCGGCCACGGCGACCGCCCAGGCGGCGGCGGCGAAGCTCTTGGCGGGCTTGAGGCCGCTGTCCTCGTCGCCGGAGACTTCGGGGGAGCCGTGCGACTGGCCCGAATGCTGAAGCTCGCGCCACATCTTCCAGGCCACCCAGAGCAGCAGAAGCCCGCCGGCGAAGGTCAGGCCGACGATCTGCATCAACTGGGTGACGACCAAAGCGAAGGCGATTCGAAGCACCAGAGCGGCGATGATCCCGATCAGGATCACCTTGCGGCGCTGCTCGGGCGGAAGGCCGGCGGCGAGGGCGCCGACGACGATGGCATTGTCGCCGGCCAGCATGATGTCGATCATCAGCACCTGGCCGAAGACCACCCAGGCCGCGGCGGTGTTGAGCTTCGAGAAATCCGTGACGATCGCGTCCCAGATACCGCCAATCCCGAGAGGGACGGCGGCGCCGTGGGCGGTGATCAGAAGGTCGAGCATGGACACGGCTTGAGGCCTCCCGAGGGCTTACTGGTTCATAGAGGCGAAGAAATCCTCGTTCGACTTGGCGTCCTTCATCTTGTCGAGGAGGAACTGCATCGCGTCGACCGTACCCATCTGCATGAGGATCCGGCGGAGAACCCACATCTTGGAGAGGGTCGCCTGGTCGACGAGCAGCTCCTCCTTGCGGGTACCGGACTTGCCGACGTCCAGTGACGGGAAGATGCGCTTGTCCGAGACCTTGCGGTCGAGGACGATCTCGGAATTGCCGGTGCCCTTGAACTCCTCGAAGATGACTTCGTCCATCTTGGAGCCGGTGTCGATCAAAGCGGTGGCAATGATCGAGAGCGAGCCGCCTTCCTCGATGTTGCGGGCGGCGCCGAAGAAGCGCTTGGGCCGCTGAAGGGCGTTGGCGTCGACGCCGCCGGTCAGGACCTTGCCCGACGACGGCACCACCGTGTTGTAGGCCCGGCCGAGGCGGGTGATCGAATCGAGCAGGATGACGACGTCCTTCTTGTGCTCGACGAGGCGCTTGGCCTTCTCGATCACCATCTCGGCGACCTGGACGTGGCGGCTGGCGGGCTCGTCGAAGGTCGAGCTGATCACCTCCCCCTTCACCGATCGCTGCATGTCGGTGACCTCCTCGGGCCGCTCGTCGATGAGCAGGACGATGAGGAAGACCTCGGGATGGTTGTCGGTGATCGCCCGGGCGATGTTCTGGAGCAGAACGGTCTTGCCGGTCCTCGGCGGAGCGACGATCAGGGCGCGCTGGCCCTTGCCCTGAGGCGAGATGATGTCGATCACCCGCGCCGACTTGTCCTTGAGGGTCGGGTCTGCGCTGTCGAGGGTGAGCTTCTCGTCCGGATAGAGCGGGGTGAGATTGTCGAAATTGACGCGGTGGCGGACAGCGTCGGGATCGTCGAAATTGACGGAGACGAGCCGCACCAGCGCGAAATAGCGCTCGCCGTCCTTGGGTCCGCGGATCTCCCCCTCGACCGTGTCGCCCGTCCTGAGGCCGAATTTACGAACCTGGTTCGGGGCGATGTAGATGTCGTCCGGGCCGGCAAGGTAATTGGCCTCGGGCGAGCGGAGGAAGCCGAAGCCGTCGGGCAGAACCTCGATGGTGCCCTGGCCCATGATCTCCTCGCCATTCTCGGCCTGGACCTTGAGGATCGAGAACATCAACTCCTGCTTGCGCAGGGTGGAGGCGCCTTCGATGCCGAGCCCTTCGGCCATGGCGACGAGGTCGGCGGGGGATTTCTGCTTCAGGTCTTTGAGGTGCATGGGGGTACTCAGAATAAGGAGGGTCGACAGGCCGCGAGGTCAGGAATTTTCTGCGGCTGGGGATGCCTACGCGGACGCGAGGCGAACGACTGTAGGAGCGTTAGGCTCCGTGTTTTTTCAAGTCAAGCAGGAGGTCAGAACGGCCTCACGATCACCAGCACGACGATAAGGATGACCGCGATCCCCGGCACTTCGTTCATCATCCTCAGGCCTTTGCCGCTCAGCGAACGCTCGCCGCGGGCCAGCTTGCGGCCGTAGCCGATCATCCAGCCGTGATAGGCGGAAAGGGCGACGACGAGGATGAACTTCGCCTGGAACCAGCCCATCGCCCAGGCCTGGGTCGTCCAGGCGAGGGAGAGGCCGAAGATCCAGACCAGGATCATCGCAGGCGTGATGATGATCCGCCTCAGCTTGCGCTCGCGCTCGATCCACGCCTTCTCCTCCGCCGAGCCGGGCGCAGCTTCCTGGTGGTAGACGTAGAAGCGCGGAAGCATGAACAGCCCCGCGATCCAGAAGATCACGAAGATGACATGACCTGCCTTGAGCCAGGCGTAGGTCAAGCTGAGGGCCGTCGCGAGGGCATCGATCACGCGCGCACCAGCTCGATGAGCTTCTCGACGTGCGGGATCGGCGTGTCCGGCAAGATGCCATGCCCCAGGTTGAAGATATGCGGTCGCCCCGCCAGGCTAGATAGGACGCGCCCCACCCCGGTTTCAAGCGCCTCGCCGCCCGCGATCAGCGCAAGCGGGTCGAGATTGCCCTGGACCGGCAGGCCCGGCGGGAGAACGGAATCGGCCCAGGCCGGGTCCACCGTCTCGTCCAGCCCGAGCGCGTCAACCCCCGTCTCGCGCGCATAAGCGGGGAGCTTGCCGCCGGCTCCCTTCGGGAAGCCGATGACGGGCACGTCCGGATGCCGCGCCTTGAAGGCGGCGACCAGCGACGCCGTCGGGGCGATCACCCAGCGCTCGAACTGCGCCGGCGAGAGGCTTCCCGCCCAGCTGTCGAACAATTGCACCGCCTCGACCCCGCTCTCCACCTGGCGGGAGAGATAGTCGACGGTAAGGCCCGAGATGGCATCCACGATCGCCTGGAAGCCCCCGGGGTCGCGGTAGGCGAGCCTTCGCGCCTCCCCCTGGTCCTTGCTGCCCTGACCCGCCACCATATAGGTGGCGACCGTCCAGGGGCTGCCCGCGAAGCCGAGGAAAGTCGTGCCTTCCGGGAGACACTTCGAAACTTTCTCCACAGTAGCGTAGACGGGTTCCAGACGCTCCCGAGCCGAGCCGAGACTCGCCAGCGCCGAGTCGACCAGAGGCGGCGACAGCCGAGGACCCTCACCCGCCTCGAAGCGCAGGTCCTGGCCCAGCGCGAAGGGCACCATGAGGATGTCCGAGAACAGGATGGCGCCGTCGAATCCGAAACGGCGGATCGGCTGGAGGGTCACTTCCGCCGCGGCGCCGGGATCCTGGACGAGGTCGAGGAAGCCGCCCTTCTCCGCCCTCAGGGCCCTGTATTCGGGCAGGTAGCGGCCGGCCTGGCGCATCAGCCAAATGGGAGTTTTCTCAGCTTTTCGGCCGCTTAGCACGGCGAGCAGAGGCTTGTCGGCGACGGCCATGACGAGGAAGGGCTCCGCTCTACTCTCTATAAGAATCTTAATATGAAGAGAGTCAGTAGTAGGTTGTAGGAAGGCGCGTCGCGGGGTTTATTGGCTTCGCCCGATTTTGCAAACAGCTTGACTCTCAGGGCATGGCGGAAGCCTGCGGATTCGCACCGTCCATCCCCGCTTTCCACAGCCCGAGGTTAGGAACTTTTTCACCTTTGCGACTCTGTGGACGAAAAGCGGATTGCGGGGGCAAACCCTTCGCTTGCAACGCTCCCGAGGCTTGAGCTAGCGATTCCCACATGCTTATCCACAGGCGCCTTCCGGCTTGACGCTGCTTCATCTCCACCTCCTGTCGGATTCGACGGGTGAGACTCTGGAGGTCATCGCCAATGCCTGCCTGGCCCAGTTCGAGGGCGTCGAGGTCCGCCGCCACCTGTGGCCGATGGTTCGCTCGGAAGGGCATCTCGACCGGGTGCTCGACGATGTCGAGCGGCGGCCCGGCCTCGTTCTCTACACGCTCGTGAACAACACCCTGAGGCGCGACCTCGAGCAGAAGACCCGGCGCCGGGGCATCCATGCGGTGGCCGCCCTCGATCCGGTCACCCATGCCCTGTCGGTAGTCCTCGGCCGCGAAGCCGCCGGCCGGCCGGGGCGCCAGCACGCGCTCGACGCCGCCTATTTCGCCCGGGTCGACGCGATCCAGTTCACCATAGCCCATGACGACGGAATCGGATCCGAGAATTGGGAGGAGGCGGACATCGTCCTCGCCGGGGTCTCGCGCACCTCCAAGACCCCGACGTCCATCTATCTCGCCAATCGCGGCTACAAGGTCGCCAACATCCCCCTCGTCCCGGAGGCGCCGCCGCCGCCGTCGCTCTTCAGCCTCGAGCACCCGCTCGTCGTCGGCCTCACCACCAATCCCGACCGCCTGATCCAGATCCGCCGCAACCGGCTGCTCGCCCTCAACCAGGCGCCGGAGACCGACTATGTCGACGTCGAGGCGGTGAATGCCGAGCTGGGCTTCGCCCGCCGCATCTTCGCGGACAACGACTGGCCGGTGATCGACGTCACCCGGCGGTCGATCGAGGAGACCGCCTTCGCGATCGTCAAGCTCTGCAATGAGCGGATGGACGCCGCGGCCGCGGCGGTCGGCGACGACCACCGGTGAGGCTTCTCCTCGCCTCGAAGAGCGCGGCCCGGCGGCAGATGCTCGAAGCGGCCGGAATATCGTTCGAGACGGTCGAGGCGGAGCTGGACGAAGAGTCGGCCAAGGCTGGCCTGTGGGGCGCCGGCTTCGACTCGCGCGGAGTCGCCGAAGAGCTCGCCCAGTTGAAGGCGCTTTCCGTCGACGTGAAGACCGGAGACCTCGTCCTCGGCTGCGACCAGACCCTGGAGCGCGACGACGGCACCCTGCTCGGCAAGCCGACCTCCCGAGCCGAGGCTCGACGCCAGCTCCTTTCGCTCAGCGGATCCACGCACAAGCTCCACTCCGCGGCAGTCATCGCCGAAGATGGCGAATCAATATGGTGGGGCTGCGAGACCGTCGAGCTGACCATGCGCCGCCTCGGCGACGCTTTCCTCGAAGACTATCTCGACCGCGAGTATGAGCATGTCCGCTGGAGCGTCGGCGGCTACCGGATCGAGGGGCCGGGCGTGCAATTGTTCGAGCGCATCGAAGGCAGCCACTTCGCCATCCTGGGAATGCCTCTCCTCCCGCTGCTCGGCTACCTGCGCGAGCGCGGGCTGCTTAAGAGCTGATGGGGATTCCCTATGCCGAGGTGATCGGCGACCCGATCGCCCATTCGAAGTCGCCGGCCATCCACAAATTTTGGCTCGGGAAACTAGGATTGGAAGGGGATTACCGCGCCTCCCGAGTAAAGCCGAATGAGATTGCAGCCTATCTTTCGGAGCGCCGAGGCGATCCGGACTGGCGCGGTTGCAACGTCACAATGCCGTTGAAGCGCCTGGTCGAACTCCATCTCGACCATGTCGACCCGAGTTCGGACTGGGCAGGCTCGACAAATTGCATCTTTTGGGACGATCCGGAGACGCTTGCGGGCTGCAACACCGATGCGAGCGGAGTAGCTTTCGCGCTTCAGCAGTCGAGCCTAGGGTTTCAAGCCGCAGCCATCATAGGCTCCGGCGCGGCTGCTCAGTGTGCGCTATGGCACTTGAGGGACGAAGAGATCGCACACGTGCGGTTCGTGGCACGAAATCAGGAGGAGGCAGCTCGCCTGCTAGACCTCATGAAGGTAGCCGGCGAGACCTACCCGCTTGAGAAAGCTGCCGACGCCTTTTCGGGAGTAACGGCGATCGTCAACGCGTCTCCACTCGGCATGCACGGCTTTCCCGATATGCCGTCAGAGATCCTGGATGGACTACGCCACAGCAGGATCGACGCGACGGTGTGTGACATGGTCTACAATCCCGTCGTGACCGAGTTGGTCGCTGAGGCCACGCGTATGGGTCGAAAGACAGCAGACGGCTTGACGATGCTGGTGGGCCAAGCCCGCGATTCCTTCTACCATTTCTACCGGGGCGACTACGCGACGATAGATGATGCATGGGACGCCGAGCTTCGGGAGTTCCTCACCCGATGATCGTCCTCGGCCTCACCGGCTCGATCGGAATGGGCAAATCCACCGTTGCAAAGATGTTCGCCGACGATGGCGTGCCGGTGTTCGACGCCGATGCCGCAGTCCACCGGCTGCAGGGGCCGGAAGGGGCGTTGGTGGAGGAGATAGAGGCGCATTTCCCGGGCATCACCGGGCCCGAAGGGGTCAACCGCGGCGGGCTGGCGGAGCGGGTGCTCGGCGAGCCGGAGGCGCTTCGGCGGCTCGAGGCGCTGGTCCACCCGGCGGTGGAGCTCGAGCGGCAGGCGTTCCTCGTCGAGAACGCCTCAGCGCCGGTAGTCCTGCTCGACATCCCGCTCCTCTTCGAAGCCGGCGGAGCGGAGCAGGTCGACAGGATCGCTGTCGTCTCGGCGCCGGCCGAAGTGCAGCGCGAGCGGGTCCTCGCCCGTCCCGGAATGACGGCGGAGAAGTTCGAGCGGATCCTCGAGCGGCAGCTTCCAGACGAGGAGAAGCGCGCCCGAGCCGATTTCGTCATCCCTACCGGAGGCTCGCTGGAGGAAACGCGACGAGCGGTTCGGCGCATCCTCGCTTGCCTCGTCCCCACCTCGAATTCATAGTCGAAACCATGCGGGAAATCGTCTTCGACACCGAAACCACGGGCCTCAGTCCGCTGACTGGCGATCGAGTCGTCGAGATCGGCTGCGTCGAGCTGTGGAACCGGGTCGAGACCGGCCGAACCTTCCATGCCTATTTCAATCCGGAGCGGCCGATGCCGAGCGGCGCCGAGGCGGTGCACGGCCTCAGCGACGCCTTCCTCGCCGACAAGCCGCGCTTCCGCGACCTGGCCAGCGACCTGCTCGAATTCCTCGGCGACTGCCCGCTGGTTGCCCACAATGCGAGCTTCGACTTCGGATTCCTCAACCACGAGTTCAACAATTGCGGTCACCCGCTGATCTGCCTGACGCGGATGGTCGACACCCTGCAGATCGCCCGCTCCAAGCATCCCGGCGCCAAGCACAGCCTGGACGCCCTGTGCACCCGCTTCGGAGTCGACCGGAGCCTCCGGGTCAAGCATGGGGCGCTGATCGACGCCCAACTCCTCGCCCAATGCTATGTCGAGCTTACCGGCGGCCGCCAGATCGGCCTCACCCTGACCGACATCGTCGCCGAGCGGATCGACGAGGCGGCGCAGGCCCAGGCCGCGTTTGCCGACACCATCGTCGTCGAAGTCCGGCCGCCGCGCGCGCATGCGCCGACGGAGGAAGAGCTTCTGCGGCACGCCTCCTTCCTCGCGACGCTGACCGACCCTATCTGGCACCGGCTGGACGGGCGCGGTTGACCTCAGGCCGCGGCGGCGCCTAATCGCCCGGCCCCTTGCTGGAGAAAGCCATGGATATCCGCGTCTCCGGTCACCAACTCGACACCGGCGAAGCCCTGCAGGAGCGAGCGAGCACCCGTCTCGGCGCGATCGCCGAGAAATATGCGTCGAGGCTCGTCTCCGCGCAGGTGACCTTCGGCAAGGGACCTCACGATCACGGCTTCACCTGCGAGATCGTCGCCTACGCTCCTCAAGGGGTGGTGCTCAAGGCGACCGACCAGGCGGCGGCCGCCCCGGCGGCCTTCGACGGCGCGGCCGACAAGGTCGAAAAGCAACTTCGCCGCCACACCCGCCGCCTGAAGGATCACCACCCGCAGCAGGCCGCCGAGCTGGCGGAGGCTGACGGGTTCGCCTACCGACGAGGCGAGGCCGAGCCGCAAGGCGAATAGCCGTACGGCGGGCGATCCCGCCTTTTCCTCCATTTCTAGAAGTGCGGTCGGTGGCGGCCGCATCCGGTGAACCGATGAACGACATTACCGACATCCTCACGGTCGACAGGGTCGACGGCGGGATGACCGCTCCGAACAAGAAGGGCCTGTTCCAGCTGCTTGCCGCCGCCGCGGCGCGGCGGACGGGACTCGATGCCAAGATGATCGCCGCGGCTCTGACCGAGCGGGAGAAGATCGGCTCGACCGGCTTCGGGGGCGGAGTCGCCATCCCGCACGGACGGATCGAGGGTCTGGAGGACGTGTTCGGCTTCTTCACCCGGCTGACCGCTCCGGTCGACTTCCAGTCGGTGGACAATCTGCCGGTCGACCTGGTCTTCCTGATCCTGTCGCCCCCCGATGCCGGCGCCGGCCATCTCAAGGCGCTGGCCTCGGTGAGCCGGGTGCTGCGCGACCGCAACACCGTCGCCAAGCTTCGCGGCGCCCGGTCGCGCGACGCCATGTTCGCCTTGCTGTCCGGAGTCGAAAGCCGCGATGCCGCCTGAGCCCGAGGCCGGCGCCGGGGCGCTCGCCCATTACCGGGCGCTGGAATCGCTCTACCGCCACGCCCCGGTCAACCGCCTGTTCGAATCGCGGCTCGAGATCGTCGAGAAAGGCTTCGCCCGGATCCGCTTCGAGGTTCGCGAGCAGCTCTTCCACGCTGCCGGAGCCGCCCACGGAACGCTCTATTTCAAGATGATGGACGATGCCGCCTTCTACGCCTGCAACAGCCTGATCACCGACCGGTTCCTGCTCACCACCGCCTTCAACCTGCTCTTCACCCGCCCCTTGCGGGCGGGGCCGGTGACGGCGGAGGGCCGCTGGGCGAGCGGCCGGCGGCGGGTGCTGGTCGGGGAGGCCCGGCTGATCGATTCGGACGGCGAGCTTGCCGCCAGCGGCACCGGCACCTTCATGCGGTCCCACATCCCGCTGAGCGGCCTCGCCGGCTACGTCGCCGGCTGATGGAGGCGCGAATCGCCGCGTCGGTGCTGGCGGGAGCGCTGATTCGCAAGGCGGAAGGCGAAGGCGGCTTCGGCGCGGTGCTCGCCAAAGGCGACGCCAATGCGGGCTCGATCCTCGTCATCCTCATGGAAAAAGGCGCTAATCCGCGCCTGTTCGAGCGCCTCCTCCAGCCCGACGGCCGCTACGCCTGGCAGGAGAGCGGAAGCCAACGTATTGAAAACCCAGCTCAAGTTCCAGAGTTCATCGCAAAGCTGAGGCGCTTCGACCCGGATTCATGGTTAATTGAACTGGATATCCCGTCCGCTGAACGGTTCGCCGCTGAAATGAACTCGCTCGATTGACTCTGCTGCAGCGCACAACCTAGCTCCGACTCGTCCTTCGAGAGCGGGGGGCCGTCACGACCCAAGTATTGGGGGGGCGGCCACGCGAGACGGAAGGCGGTCCGGGATGCACTCGTTCACTATGCATCCGGCTTGGGACTGCTCGCCGCACTGATTTGAGATTGAATGAACCGCCTGCTTCGCGCCGCGTCCTTCGCGGTCGCCTCCTTCACATTCGTCTTCGGCGCCCCGTCCATGGCCTGGGAGCTGACCGGGACTCCATTCAACCCCGAAATTTCCGAGCAGCCGGGCCTCGGCGCGCCGCCCCCGATAGCCTCCGCCCCGCCCGAGACAGCAGTCGAGCCGGCGCCCGCAGCGGCGCCGGCGCCCGTTGCCGAGGCGGAAAAACCGGTGCGGCGCAGCCTCGCCGACCTGGTCGCCGAATATGCCGCCACCGGGACCGCCGACGCCCAGCACGAATGCCTCGCCGGCGCCGTCTATTTCGAGGCCAAGGGCGAGCCCCTGCACGGCCAGCTCAGCGTCGCCGAAGTGGTCCTCAACCGCGCCCGCTCCGGCCGCTTCCCCGCCTCGGTCTGCGGAGTCGTCAAGCAGCGCGGCCAATTCTCCTTCATCCGCGGCGGCCGCTTCCCGGCCATCGCGCGGACCTCGCTCGCCTGGAAGCGCGCGGTCGCCATCGCCCGCATCGCCGTTCAGGACCTGGCGGACGGGCCGGCGCCGAAGGCCCTCTTCTTCCACGCCAAGCGGGTCTCGCCGCGCTGGCGCCTGACGAGGGTGGCGGCGGTGGGGAACCATATCTTCTACCGGTAAAGCCGTCCGTCATTGCGAGCGAGCGAAGCAATCTGGTGCGGCCGTCGAGTCGGGCTGGATTGCTTCGTCGCTTCGCTCCTCGCGAGGATGGACGAATCTCCGAGTCGCGCGCTTCCCACCGTTCCCCATTCATTCTAACCTGCGCGGATGGCCGCCCGTCCGAGTCTCCAGCCCGAGCTCTGCTTCGCCGACGCTCCGCTCGCCGCCCAGGACGTGGCGCGCGGCGTCACCCGCTTGTTCTTCAACCGGGACCTGTTCGCCTTATGCGAGGTGCCCCTGCCCAACGGGCGGCGGGCCGACATGATGGCGATCGATTCGTCCGGGCTGATCACCATCGTCGAGATCAAGGTGTCGCGCGCCGACCTGATGGGCGACTGCAAGTGGATCGAATATCTGGGCTATTGCGACCGCTTCTTCTGGGCCGTCCCGGCGAAGTTCGACCTCACCCCGTTCGAGGAGCCGGGCTTCCAGCCCCAGTTGTGCGGCCTGATCGTCGCCGACCGCTACGATGCCGCGGTGGTTCGGGAGGCGCCGCTCAGGAAGCTGCCTCCGGCCCGCCGCAAGGCGGAGACCTTGCGATTCGCCCGGCGCGCGGCGCGGCGGCTGGTCGGGGATCTGGATCCGGGGCTGGCGGGATTCGCTTGAAGGCTCGTCATCCCGGCGAAGGCCGGGATCCATGAACACGGATCCAGCCGGTTCGCCACTGTCGGTGTTCATGGCTTCCGGCCTTCGCCGGTATGACGGTCAGCGCGTCGGGCCAGCGACCGGCTTGGCGGGGGCCACTTTCGCCTCGAGAAGCTTCAGCACGGCCCCGGCCCGGGGATCCTGCTTCGCATAATCGAGCGCGGACATTCCGGCGACGTTGTCGGTCTTTTTCGGGTCGGCCCGGCGGCTGAGGAGCAGCCGGACCAGAGGCAGGTCGCGGCGCTGGGCGGCGAGGATGAGCGCGGTCTCGCCACGGCTGTTGGCGAGATCGACGCTCGCCCGCCGGGCCAGCAGCTGCTCGACGCCCTCCATCCAGCCTATCTGGGCGGCCAGGGTCAGCGGAGTATCGCCGCGACTGCTCTGGAGGTCGGGCCTCGCGCCCTTGCCGAGCAGGAAGGCGAGCCAGCTGACGTCGCGACCGCGCACCACCATATGGAGCGCCCCCTCGCCGCTGCCGCGGTCGCGCAGATTGATGACGGTGGAGCCGGGCTGGCTGACCAGCTCCGTCACCTTGACCCCGTCCCGCTCCTTGACCGCCTTGAAGAAGGAGAAGCTATCCGAATAGCTGACTTGCCCCGCGGCCGGCACCGCCGCCAGGGCCAGGACCATTGACGCCGCCACCGCGCGACCCAACTTATTGTACACTATCGCTTCCCCGTCTCGACTTGATCGGGCCGCTATAGCAAGACAAGCCTGCTTCCGCCATGAACGAAACCCGCCCTTCCCGCCTTCGGCCGATGCTTTGCCTGTGGGTGGCGCTCGCCCTCGCCGCCTGCTCGGGCGCTCCGGAGGAGCCGCCGCTCAAGGGCGCTGCGATCGGCGGCCCCTTCGCGTTGACCGACCAGGATGGGCGGGCGGTGACCGAGCGCGATTTCGCCGGGCAATATCGGATCATGTATTTCGGATTCACCCATTGCCCCGACGTCTGCCCGCTCGACCTCGCGGTTATCGGCCAGGCCCTGCGCCGCTTCGAGAAGAGCGATCCGGAGCGCGCTGCCCGGGTGGCGCCGATCTTCGTCAGCGTCGATCCGGAACGTGACACCCCGCCGGTGCTCAAGGAATATGTCGCCGCCTTCCACCCCCGCCTCGTCGGCCTGACCGGAACCCCGCGGCAGGTCGCCGAGACGGTGAAGCGCTACGGGGCTTATGGAGAAAAGGGCGAGCGAAGCGAGGGCGGCGGCTATCTCGTCAATCACAGCCGGATCGCCGAGCTGATCGGGCCCGACGGCGCCCCGATCGCCCTCCTCCCCTACGAGAAGGGCGCCGAGGCCGTGGCGGCCGAGCTCGACCGGTGGGTGCGATGAACTTCTGGGACAAGCCGTTGGCCGCGCTCGACCGGGCCGAGTGGGAGGCGCTGTGCGACGGCTGCGGCAAATGCTGCCTGCACAAGCTCGAGGAGGAGGATACCGGCCATATTCACGCCACCAACGTGGCCTGCCGCCTGCTCGACCGCCACACCGCCCGCTGCACCAATTATCGAGGCCGCAAGGCCTATGTGCCGGACTGCGTCCGCCTGACCTCTTCCAAGGTCGGCGCGCTCGCCTGGCTGCCCTCGACCTGCGCCTATCGGCTGCGCTCGGAGGGCAAGCCGCTCCCCGGCTGGCATTATCTCGTCTGCGGCGATCGCGAGGCCGTGCACCGGGCCGGAATGTCCGTCCGCGGCTGGACCGTCGCCGAGGGCGAAGCGGGCGACCTCGAGCATCATCTGGTCGAGCGTGAGCTTTGAAGTGAAGCTCAACGTCTCGCCGACGGCCCGGGCGATGCGGCTCCGGGTCGACCGGCGGACGGGCGAGGTCGTGCTGACCATTCCGAGGCGGGCCTCGCGCCGCAAGGCTCTCGCCTGGGCGGACGGTCACCGCGACTGGATCGAGGCGCGGCTTGCCGAGGTCGCGCCGGCCGTGGCCCTCCTCCCCGGCGCCGACCTCCCGCTCCACGGCCGGCCGCACCGGATCGACTGGAGCCCCGAGCGGCCGCGAACGCCGCACCTCGAGGGGGAGAGGCTGGTCGTCGGAGGCCCATTCGAGGGGCTTGAAGCCCGGCTGCTCCGCTGGCTCCGCCGGCACGCGCTCGACATACTCGTCGCCGAGACCACCGAGTTCGCGGACAAGGCCGGAGTGAAGGTGGCCCGGATCGGCACCGGCGACCCGATCTCGCGCTGGGGCAGCTGCTCGGCGACCGGCGGAATCCGTTACAGCTGGCGCCTCATCCTGGCGCCGGAATGGGTCAGGCGGGCAACGGTCGCCCACGAGGTGGCGCACCGGGTCCACATGAACCACGGCGCCGAATTCCACCGGCTCGTGGAGCGGCTGCTCGGCGCGGACCCGAAGCCGGCCCGGCTATGGCTTCGGCGCCACGGCCCCTCACTCCACAGGATCGGCCGCCCGGTCTGAGCGGCGCTCGACCGGCGGCGCGATGTCCGGGTCCCGGCGGCGCCGCTCGCGCCGCTCCTCGCGCTCGCGACGGCGCTCCAGCCGCTCCAGGTCGCGGTCCCGGTCGGTCGCCCGATCGATGAAATCCTGGTCGAGACGGTCCTCCGGCTCGCGCGACGGGAATTCGTCGCCGGCGGGCGGCGGCGGCGATGGCGGCGGCTGATAGGCTCCCGAAGGCCCGCTGCCGTCGGGAGTGACGAACACCGCGCCATTGTCGGGCGCCTCGAACCACGTCTCCTCCTCCCCCTCGCCGACCGCCCATTCGGGCAGCTCGACCGTGGTCTCGAAATTCTCCGCCGGCCGGTTGGCGACCGCCCGGATCATGAAGTCGTGGAAGGCCCGCGCCGGCGCCCGGCCGCCCTGAAGGCCGGGGACGACCTTGTTGTCGTCGCGCCCCATCCAGACCCCCGTGGTCAGCCCGCTCGAGAAGCCGAGGAACCACCCGTCTTTGTTGGCGGTGGTCGTGCCCGTCTTGCCCGCCACCGGCCGCCCGATCTGGGCGCCCCGGCCCGTCCCGGTCAGAACCGCCGCCTGGAGCAGGTCCGTCATCTGGGCGGCGACCCAGGGCGCCACCAGCACCCGGTTCTCGTCCGGCTGATGCTGGTAGAGGACCTGGCCCTGGGCGGTGGTGACCCTCCTGATCCCGTAGGGGACGACCGCATTGCCCTTCGCCGCCACCGAGGCAAAGGCGCGGGTCATGTCGAGCAGCCGGACCTCCGAGCTTCCCAGCGCCATGGAGGGATGGGTGACGACGGGCGAGGTGATGCCGAAGCGCTGCGCCATGTCCGCGACGGTTCGGAAGCCGACTTCCTGGGCGAGCCGCACCGAGACGGTGTTGATCGACTGGGCGAAGGCCTGGCGGAGGGTCACGTCGCCGACGAAGTTGCGGCTGTTGTTGCGCGGGCTCCAGCCGTTGATCTTGATCGGCTCGTCCGACACCGTGGCGTCGGGCCGGTAGCCGGCCTCGATGGCGGCGAGGTAGACGAACAGCTTGAACGACGAGCCGGGCTGCCGGGTCGCCTGCGTCGCCCGGTTGTAGAGCGACTGCACATAGTCGCGGCCGCCGATCATGGCCCTCACCGAGCCGTCGCGGTCGAGCGCGACCAGCGCGCCCTGGGCGCCGCCCGGGGTCGCCGAGTTGATCACCTGGTCGCCGAGCCGCTGCATGTTGGGATCGAGAGTGGTCCAGACCTCGATCGGCTCGACCGTCTCGTCGATCAGGGTGTCGAGCTGCGGAAGCACCCAGTCGGTGAAGTAGCGGACGCTGTTCTGCTTGGGGGTCGCCACCATCTGCACGTCGGCCGGCTCGGCCGTGGCGGCGACGGCGGGGCTGATGTCGCCATTTTCCCGCATCAGCCGGATGACGACCTCGGCCCGGCTTCGCGCCGCCTCCACGTCGGCGGTCGGGGAGTAATTGGACGGCGCCTTGACCAGGCCGGCGATGATCGACGCCTCCGAAAGGCTGAGGGTCTTGGCCGAATGGCCGAAGAAGCGCCTCGAGGCGGCGTCGATGCCGTAGGCGCCGCCGCCGAAATAGACCCGGTTGAGATAGAGCTCGAGGATCTGGTCCTTCGAGAAGCGCCGCTCGAGCGCCAGCGCCAGCACCGCCTCCCGGCCCTTGCGGCCGAAGGTGCGGCTGTTGGTGAGGAAGATGTTGCGGGCGAGCTGCTGGGTGATTGTCGATCCGCCCTGGGTCCAGCGTCCCTTGCTGACCCTCACCCTGGCGGCTCGGGCGAGGCCGATCGGATCAACTCCGATATGCGAGCGGAAGCGCTTGTCCTCGACCGCGACCATCGCATCCTTCATGATGTCGGGGATCTGGTCGTAGCTCAGCCACTCGCCGAAGCTCGGGCCGAGCGCGACCAGCACCGATCCGTCCGCCGCCCGCACCCGGATCATCTGGCCGAGATCGTCGCGCTTGATCAGCTCCTGATAGCTGGGCAGCGAGCTCATCGCCACGCCGACCGCGACGACCAGTGCGACCAGGGCGAGAAGGCCGCCGTAAAGCCCGACCTTGAGCGTCGTGATCAGGGTCCGGCGGAGCCGGGAGGGCGGCGGGGAAGCTTCACTGGCCATTGCGGCGCCAGCCTAGGGCGAGACGAGTCGGGCGACAAGTGAGAGGGGAGGGCGAAGCGGAGGAGGTTTGGTCATCCCGGCTTCCGACGGGATGACGGGCTATTTCCTTCCCTTGAAGTCGAGCGAGGCGCTGTTGATGCAGTAGCGAAGCCCGGTCGGCGCGGGCCCGTCCGGGAAGACATGGCCGAGATGGCCGTCGCAGCGGGCGCAGCGGACCTCGACGCGGCGCATGCCCTGGCTCGCGTCGGCATGCTCGCTCACCGTCGCCGCCGCCGGCTGGGTGAAGCTCGGCCAGCCGCTGCCGCTGTCGAACTTGGACTCGCTGTCGAACAGCAATTCGCCGCAGCCGGCGCAGCGATATTCGCCCTCCTCGTGATTGTCGACGTAGCGGCCGGCGAAGGGCGGCTCGGTGCCCGCCTCGCGAAGCACCCGATATTGCTCGGCGGTCAGCTTCTCGCGCCACTCCCGCTCCGAATATTGCGCACGATCCCGTACCTGGTCCGCCATGCGGTCCTCATCCCTCGGCTGTCGATGAAGTCGCCTCAACGATTCGGCTGCGCAACAGGTTTCGCCGCATGATCAGATAGACCGGGATGCCGCTCATCAGCAGCGCCAGGCCCCAGAGCGTGACCTCGAGACCGGCCCCGTAGAAGGTCCACAAAGCGAACAGCGCTCCGGCGGTCGCGGTCGCCACCACCAGGGTGCCGCCCAGCGCGCCGCGGCGGCGAAGCACCAGGGCCGAGAGCGCCGCGAGGAGGTAGAGGACGAGGGTCGCGGCCGTCGCGAGGAGGATCATGAACTCGAACAGGGCCGCCATGCCCCGGCTCAGGTTGCTGGCGATCAGGGCGCAGCTCAGGGTGCAGCCGAGGACGTGGCCGACCCAGGGCGTCCCCGCCCGGTTGAGCCTGGCGAAGGCGGCCGGGAAGACCCCGCCGCGGGCCAGCGCCAGCGGCACCTCCGCCTGCAGGAACACCCAGCCATTGAGGGCCCCGAGCGCGCTGATCGCGGCGAACAAAGCGACGAGATGGGCGAGGCCAGATCCCCAGTAGCGCCCGACCAGGTCGGCGAGCGGCGCCGAGGACTTCGCAGCCTCGTCCGCCGGCAGCAGCAGGAACACCGCCCAGGTGACCATCAGATAGACGATCCCGACCAGGAAGGTGCCGGCCAGGGTGGCGCGCGGAACCGTCCGCCGGGGGTGGCGGACCCGCCCCGAAGGCACCGTCGCCGATTCGAACCCGAGCATCGCCCACAAGGTGAGGGTCGCGGCGGCGGCGACCGACGAGGGCTGGAGCGGCGCCGGCGCGAGGCCACCATCCGCCTCGCCACCGCCTCCCCAGACGAAGGCCGCCAGCGCCACGACGGCGATCAGCGGCAGGAGCTTCAGGATCGTCGTCGCCACCTGCACCTCGCCCGAAGCCTTCGCCCCCCGGGTCGCGATCGCGGTGAAGAGGATGACGAAGGCCACCGCCGTCAGCGGGCCCGCATAGAAAGGCGCGAAGAAGCCGGGCGCCAGCGAGGAGAGATAGCTGACCGCCCCGATCGCCACCGCGGCGTTGGTCACCCAGGTCGAGATCCAGTAGCTCCACATGACAAAGAAGGCGGCGGGGGCGCCGAGGGCGGGGCGGATATAGTCGTAAGGCCCATCCGCCTCCGGAAAGGCCCGGGCGAGGGCGGCGAAGACCTGGGCGAGGCAGAGGCAGCCGGCGATCGTCACCAGCCAGCCGGCCACCGCGTTGACGCCATAAGGCGCGAGGGACGCCGGCAACAGGAAGATCCCCGTCCCGATGACGTTGCCCATGACGAGGGCTAGGCAGATCCAGAAGCCGAAGGCGCGAGGCGGTTGCGTCGGTTCGGCCATCGTCACCCCCTCTTCGGGGGGAATCACGCCGAAGCCGTCCCCCGGACGGCTTCTTATGGGCGTGATATGGTGCGGTCGAGAAGACTCGAACTTCCACGGCCTTTCGGCCACAGCGACCTCAACGCTGCGCGTCTACCAGTTCCGCCACGACCGCACGTGATTGCACCCTGGATTGCTCCGGGGCCGGTAGGAGCGGGGCCTCTAGCAA
>DASWLZ010000014.1:0-14246 GCA_036399975.1 Allosphingosinicella sp. | reverse complement strand
AGGCGGCTGGGTAGGAGAGGGCCGAAGGGCGGGCTGGGTAGCCCGGCCGAGGTGCTCGACGCCCCCAGCCGCCTTCCCCGGCCGACCGCGAAGCGGCGGGTTGTCCTTTGTCGCCTGGACAGCGTCGCTCGATCGGTCACGATGGGTTGACCATCGCTCCCTCCTCGCTCCTTGCCAGACAACAAATGCCAACCCGTCACGACCACCTCCTACTGCAAGGGTAGACCCTTAGCCCTGCGACTCCATCAGCTGGCGCCGGGCCTCGACCGTCTTGTGGTCGAGCGCCTCGCGGATCCGCTTCTCGTCGCACTCGACGCCCGCGGAGGTCAGGTCGCCGACCAGCTTGCGGATGACGTCCTCGTCGCCCGCTTCCTCGAAGTCGGCGCGGACGACGTCGCTTGCATAAGCGTCGGCCTCCGCCTGGCTGAGGCCCATGAGGCCGGCCGCCCACTGCCCGAGCAGCTTGTTGCGGCGCGCCGTGATCCGGAACTGCATGTCCTGATCGCGGGCATATTTGGTCTCGAAGGCCCGTTCCCGGTCGTCGAAAGTGCTCATGACGCTCCCTTGCTTGGTTGGGAGTCAGATAGGCGGGCGGGAGGGCAGGTGCAACGCCGAGTACGCGTCGTCCCAGCGAAGGCTGGGGCCCCAGGGGGTGACGAGCGCCGAGGTTTTCACCCGCCGGGGCCCCAGCCTCCGCTGGGGCGACGACTAATCCATCGTCACCACGAGCTTGCCCACCGCCTTCCGCGCGGCCATGTACGCGATCGCCTCGCCGCCTTGCTCGAGCGGCCAGGTGCGGCTGACCTTCGGGGCGATCTTCCCCTCGCGCCAGAGCCTGAACAGGGTCTCGACATGCGCGGCGTTCGCCTTGGGGTCCCGAGCCGCGAAGGCGCCCCAGAAGACCCCGCAGACGTCGCAGCTCTTCAGGAGCGTCAGGTTGAGCGGAAGCCGCGGGATCCCGGCCGGGAACCCGACGACGAGGTACCGCCCCGCCCAGGCGATCGAGCGCAACGCCGGCTCGGCATAGTCGCCACCGACCGGATCGTAGATCACGTCCGCTCCGCTTGGCCCTACCGCCTCCTTGAACATCTGCCCCAGCGCCTTCGACCCGTCCTTGTCGAACGGTCCGGACGGGTAGACGATCGCCGCATCGGCGCCCGCCTGGCGGGCCACCTCGGCTTTCTCCTCCGAGGAGACGGCGGCGACGACCCGGGCGCCGCAGGCCTTGCCGAGCTCGACCGCGGCGAGGCCCACGCCCCCGGCCGCGCCGAGGATGAGCAACGTCTCCCCCGCCTTCAGCCGGCCCCGGTCGAGCAACGCGTGGATCGACGTCGCATAGGTGAGGATCAGCGCCGAGCCGTCCTCGAAGCTCCGCTCCGGCGGCAGCGGCACCGCCTGCCCGGCCGCGATGAGCACCTTCTCGGCGAGTCCGCCATGGCCGATCATGGCGATCATTCGGTCGCCCTCGGCCCAGCCGGAGACCCCCTCCCCCACCGCCTCGACGATTCCGGCGACCTCGCCGCCGGGCGCGAACGGCCGGGGCGGCCTGAACTGATATCTGTCCTCGATCATCAGGACGTCGGGATAGTTGATCGCGCAGGCCCTCACCCCGACGAGCAGCTGGCCGGGGCCCACCTGCGGATCGGCAAGCTCGGCAAGCTCCAGGGTCTCGGGTCCCCCGGCCTCCCTCGACAGAAGCGCTTTCACTCGGCCGCCTTGGGGAAGGCGGGAAGCTTGGCGATGTCCGCCGGCTCGTGCTGGATGACGACCTTGGCCTTCAAATTGGCGGCGATCCGGTCGAACCGTTCCATCGAGGCGAGCGTGTCCGCCCGGTCGTGGTTGAAAGGCGGCACCCCGCGATTCTTCACCTGCTCGGTGAAATGATATTGGTCGCCGGACAGCAATATCGGCCCCGAGGCGAGACGGACCAGCAAGGCGTAATGGCCCGGCGTGTGGCCCGGCAGCCTCAGCATGACGACCCGGCCGTCGCCGAACACGTCCCGATCCCCCGTCAGCGCCTCGACCTTGCCGCCGCCGGTGAGCCAGTGGGCGATCGCCTTGGCGGAATCCTCGTCGGGCGGCGGGCTGCCGCGAAGAAGCTCCAGGTCGCCTTTGCCCATCAGAAGGGTCGCCTGGGGGAAGCGCGGCGCCTGGCCGGTATGGTCGAAATGCCAGTGGCTGATGCCGACCAGCTCGATCTGCCCCGGCTTTACGCCGATCTGGGCCAGCTGGTCGACGAGGCTGCGCCGGAGGCTGATCTTCTGCGCCGCATTCTCGAAACCGGCGCCGATCAGGGCGTCCGTCAGCCCGGTATCCCACAGCAGGTGCCGATTGCCGTGCCGGATGAGATAGCAGCTGCCGACGACGTTCTTCGGCCCGGGCGGATATTGGAACGTGTCGGAGAAGAAGGCGCCATATTGCTTGATCACGAACTCGCCGCAATCGAGCCTCCACAGCTGGATCTTCGCCTGAGGAGGCGGCGGCGCCTGCATCGCTCCCAAAGCGAGCCAGGCGGCGGCGAGGGCGGTCAGTCTCTTGATCATCCATGGACCCCTTCTTTGGGCGAGACATAGTTGGGATCGTGCGCGAAGGGCAATGGCTGCCCGGCTGCAAGCGAATCCAGGACGGATGTAAAATCGGTTCGGCAGCGGAAGCCGAGCACCCGCTCCGCGCGGGACGGATCGTAGATCCGGTCGATATGATCCGGCAGCCGCCAGCCGGCCCGGGCGTAGAGCTCCGCGGCCTGCGGAAAGCGGCGCCCGATGACGGCAGGGGCGTCGTCGATCAGCGCGTCCGCCTCGTCCCGCGCGAAGGGGGGCGGCGCCGAAAGGATGAAGGTGTCGAATCCGATCCGCGGCGCCTGCTCCAGGGCGGCGACATGGGCCTCCGCCGCATCCTCGACCGTGAGCCGGCGGTTGAGGAACTCATTGGCCTTGATGTTGGGGCCGGAGAGGTGGCGATGGGTGTCGTCCTCCTCCGGGAAGAAGCGCCCGGTGCGAAGGACGATGACGGCCAGGCCGTGCGCCTTGTGGTGAAGGCGGCAGAGCTGCTCCGCGGCGAGCTTGGTCACCCCGTAGATGTTCCGCGGCTCGAGCGGTCCGTAGCCCTCGTCGAGCCAGGCCGCGGCCCGGGCACCGCCCGATCGTCCCGCGCGCACCGCCTCGGAGATCATCAGCGAGGTGGTCGAGGTGAACACGAACCGGTCGTTGCCCGCCGCCACCGCCGCTTCGAGCAGGTTCAAGGTGCCGGTGACGTTGACGTCGACGAAGGCCTGGGCCGCGTAGCGGACGATGTCCGGCTTGTGCAGCGCGCCGGCGTGAATCACCGCCTCGATGCCCTGCTCCGCGAAGACCCAATCGATAAGGCCGCGGTCCGAGACCGAGCCCGTGACGTTGGTGTCGGCGCCCGGAGCGACGTCAAGGCCGGTCACCCGATGGCCTTCCCGCCTCAATCGAGGCGCGAGGTAACGGCCGAGCCAGCCCGAGGAGCCCGTCAGAAGGACGCGCAATGGCTCGGCTTTCGCGGCATGGTCTGTTCTTTAGCGATCAGGAAGGACATGAACCTCTCGATCCTGTAAAGCCGTGTGACTGGCAGCATATTTGGGGGAATATGAAATGGTGGCCATTCCAAACTATAGCCCGGTGGTCCGCGCAACACAGGGCGATTATTCAGCGACCGCCCTGGTCGGGACACATTCAGTCTCGGTGGCATGGAATTGCAGGGACGGCCGGCAGGACGGCCTCCGTGGCTTCGCCCTCCGCAAGAGCGAATATGACGCAGCAAGCGGAGACCTGGTCGCGACCAATTGGCTGCGCGGCGAGAAACGCTTCAAGGACGATATCGCCGACGGGACCGAGATATCGTCCGCCCGAGCCCCGTTCCAGCGCTTCCGGTGGAGCGATTACACCCTGAAGGCCGGCCAGGCCTATCGGTTCGAGATCTTCCCGGTCCGTGGCACCTTCCCGGCACTGACTATGAACGAACCGCCCGTCGAGCTGATGCTTCGCCCCAGCGAAGAAACGGTCGACGGCGTCGGGATTCACGTCAACCGCGGTGTGACGTCCGCTTTCGCCTATCTGGACCGCTTCAAGCTGCAACATCCTTCGGACGTCGCCGACGGCTCGGCCTTTCGCTGGCTGTCTCGCGGCCTCAAGGAGGCGCTGCTCGCCTTCATCGCCGCGGCGCAGCCGGGCGAAGCGCTGCATGTCTGCATCTACGAGTTCGTCGAAGCGGAAATCGCGGAGGCGCTGCGCCTGGCGAGGAGCCGGGGCGTCGTGGTCGACATCGTTTATCACGCGAAGCCGGGCGACCACGCCACGACCGAAAACGAGCACATGCTTCACGCCAAGGGCCTGGACGAGGTCGCGACGGCGCGACGCAAGGTGGGAAATATCAGCCACAACAAGTTCATCGTCCACCTGATCGGAGGACAGCCGGTGCGCCTTTTCACCGGCACCGCCAATTTCTCGCAAAATGCCTTCTACTTCCAGACCAATGCGGCGGTCACGCTCGACGATCCGGCGGTGGCCGCTACCTATGAAGACTATTTTCAGGTTCTGAAGGAAGATCCGGCGCGCACCGGGGCCGCGAGCGACGCCAGCGAGATCCGCAATCGCGTCCGCGCGATCCTGGAGCGGATCAACATCGTCGATCCGCGGCGGTTCGAAACCACCTATTTCTCTCCGTTGCGCAAATTGGACATCGTCGACAGGGCGGTCGACATGATCGGCCGGGCGCAATCCTGCGTGTTCGTCAGTTCGCCGTTCGGGCTCGACCGGCGAGTCGTCGAAGCGCTGGGGCGTAACAGCGACGACATCCTGGAATATGGCCTGGCGAACACCGCGGCGCGCAGGAAGATCGAGTCGCTTAATCGAAAGAATACGCGCTTCTTCACACCCTCGCGGCTTGAAACCTACCTTGGCCGAGCCTGGGATTCCAAGGCCTTCGGCAACCACAAGATCCACACGAAGCTGATCGCCATCGACCCGTGGAGCGACAACCCGCAAATTCTGTTCGGCTCAGCCAATTTCAGCGAGGGTTCCTGCCTCGACAACGACGAGAACGCATTCTTTTCCAACGACCCCCGGATGAACGCGGTGCTGGTCACGGAATTCCTGCGTATGTTCGATCATTACAAGTCGCGCGCCTTCATCAACCAGATCCGGTCCACCGGGCTGAGCGACGACCAGTTCCTGAGCGAGGACAACAGCTGGTCGCGAACGTCCTTCAACCCCGGCTCCAACAGCCACAAGTTCCGCGATCGCGTCGTCTTCATGGGCGGCTGACCGGGCCGCTAGGACGCGTAGCGCGCCGTGGTCTTGGCGGCGACCTCTTCCGCCGTCACCCCCGGCGCAAGCTCGATCAGCCGGAACGGGCTGTCGTGATCGGGCCGGTGGAAGACGCAAAGATCGGTGACGATCATGTCGACGACGTTCCTGCCGGTCAGCGGAAGGGTGCATTCCGGGATGAACTTGGGATCGCCGCTCTTGGAATTATGCTCCATGACGACGATGATCTTCTTGACCCCGGCGACGAGGTCCATCGCCCCGCCCATGCCCTTCACCATCTTGCCCGGGATCATCCAGTTGGCGATGTCGCCCTTCTCGGAGACCTCCATCGCGCCGAGCACGGTCAGGTCGATATGCCCGCCGCGGATCATCGCGAAGCTCTGCTCGGAGCCGAAATAGGAGGAGCTCTCCAGTTCGCTGATCGTCTGCTTGCCGGCGTTGATCAGGTCAGGATCTACCTCGTCCTCATAAGGGAAGGGGCCGATGCCGAGCATCCCGTTCTCGCTCTGCAGGGTCACCTCCATCCCTTCCGGGATGTTGTTGGCGACGAGGGTCGGGATCCCGATGCCGAGATTGACGTAATAACCGTCGCGAAGCTCCCTGGCGGCTCGGGCGGCCATCTGATCGCGGGTCCAGGGCATTCAGTGGGCTCCTTCGACATAGTTCGTCACCCCAGCGAAGGCTGGGGTCCCGGCGGGTGAAGAGCGCCGGCGTATTTCACCCCCTGGGATGCCGGCCTTCGCTGGCATGACGGGCAAATCCATCACGCCGCCTCCCTCTGCCGGACCGTGCGGAACTCGATCTTCTTGTCGTAAGGCGCGCCGAGGATCATCCGCTTCACGTAGATGCTGGGGAGGTGGATCGAATCGGGGTCGAGCGATCCTACGGGCACGATCTCCTCGACCTCGGCGACGCAGACCTTGCCGGCCGTCGCCATCGGCTGGTTGAAGTTGCGGGCGGTCTTGCGGAAGGCGAGGTTGCCCACCTCGTCGGCCTTCCAGCCCTTGATGATCGATAGGTCGGCGCGGATTCCGCGCTCGAGCACATATTCCTCGCCGTCGAACTCCTTGGTCTCCTTGCCCTCGGCGACGATCGTTCCGACGCCCGTCTTGGTGTAGAAGCCTGGGATTCCGGCGCCGCCCGCCCGGCAACGCTCCGCGAGCGTACCCTGCGGGCAGAATTCGACCTGGAGCTCGCCGGCCAGATATTGCCGCTCGAACTCCTTGTTCTCGCCCACATAGGAGGAGATCATCTTGCGGATCTGGCGGGTGCGCAGCAGCTTGCCGAGGCCCTCGTTGTCGATCCCGGCATTGTTCGAGACGACCGTCAGGTCCTTCACCCCGCTCTCGCGGATCGCGTCGATCAGACGCTCGGGGATCCCGCACAGGCCGAAGCCGCCGGCGCAGATCGTCATTCCGTCGAACAGCAGCCCGTCGAGCGCCGCCGCGGCATCAGGGTAGGTCTTGCGCATTCACCGCTCCCGTTTGATGCCGCGCCGATAAGCCCGCCGGGCTCCGCGCGTCAAGGAAACCTGAACGGAGTTTCAACTGATAGCGTGAGTGCGACGCCGCCTCCTTTCGCCTCCGCGAAAGATCGAGGACGCCGCCGCGGTTCGGGCGCCTAGCTGCCCATCTTCGACAGGACGCCCTGGAGCTGCATGGCGTTGGACATGTCGCCGCCGACCTTGAGCTTGCCCTGCATGAAGGCCGTCATCCCGTCGAGCCGGCCTTCCTTGATCGCGATCAGATCCTCCCAGGCGACCGTGATGGTGGTGTCGGCCGGGCCGTCCTCCTCGGTGGCGCGGTTCTCGACTCCGTCGAGAAGGGCGGTTCCCTCGCTCCCGAAATCGAACTTGATCCGCTTTCCCGGCAGCCAGGCGGACACTTCATTCGCCTTGGCCACGAACTCGCTGCTTCCCATCTCAACCTCCCTCTTCGCTTCATGCCTCCCTACTTTACGTAAAGGTCAGGTCAAGTCGCGTTCCTTCCGGGTCACTTCCCATTCCGCGGCAACGCGGTTAGTCGCCCGGCATGGACGCCGCCGAAGCCATTCACGAGAAGTTCGTCGCCCGGGTCCGGGACGGGAAGCTGCCCAGGCGCATCGCCGACGTCCGGCCCGCCGACATCGGCCTCGCGCCCGAGGCGATGGTCGAGCTGTTCCACAGCCAGATCGCCAGCCGGCAGATGGACCGGCTGTCGCGGCGGCTGCAGGCCCGCGGCGAGGGCTTCTACACGATCGGAAGCTCGGGCCACGAGAACAACGCCGCGGTCGCCGACGCCCTCCGGGTCGACGACATGGCCTTCCTCCACTACCGCTCCAACGCCTTCCAGATCCACCGCTCTAAGAAGCTGCCCGGTCAGACCCCCTGCTGGGACATGCTGCTGAGCTTCGCCGCTTCCGCCGAGGACCCGATCTCCGGCGGCCGCCACAAGGTGATCGGATCGAAGCCGCTGGCCATCCCGCCGCAGACCAGCACCATCGCCTCCCACCTCCCCAAGGCGGTCGGGGCCGCGTTCAGCATCGGGATCGCCAGGATGCTGAAGCTCGAGGAGACCGCTTTGCCCGCGGACTCGGTAGTGCTGTGCAGCTTCGGCGACGCCTCGGCCAACCATTCGACGGCCCAGGGTGCGTTCAACACCGCCGCCTGGGCCGCCTATCAGGGCACTCCGATGCCGCTCGTCTTCCTGTGCGAGGACAATGGCATCGGGATCTCGACCCGGACCCCGCCGGGCTGGATCGCGGCCTCGTTCCGGAGCCGCCCCGGGCTCGACTATGTCCATTGCAGCGGCCTCGACATGGCCGACGCCTGGCGCGGGGCGCGGGAGGCGGCGCGGATCGCGCGGACCCAGCGCCGCCCGGTCTTCCTCCACATGGACTGCGTACGGCTCTACGGCCATGCCGGCTCGGACGTCCAGGCGACCTACCTCAGCAAGGCGCAGATCGAGCAGGACGAGGAGCGCGATCCCCTCCTCTACAGCGCGGCCCTGCTCGTCGAGCAGGAGCTCCTGTCGGAGCGGGACATTCTCGACATCTATGGCGAGACCGAGGCGAATCTGAGCCGGGTCGCCGAGCAGGCGATCGCCCGGCCGAAGCTGACGACGAGCAAGGACGTGATGGCGACCATCGTCCCGCCCGCACGCCCGCCCGCCCGTGCCAACACGCCCACTCCGGAGCAGCGCGAGGCCCTGTTCGCCCGCGACCGGAGCATGATCGACAAGCCGCAGCACATGGCCCGGCTGCTGAGCTGGGCTCTCGCCGACCTGATGCTGGCCCATCCGCAGATCATCGTCGCCGGCGAGGACGTCGGGCCCAAGGGCGGGGTCTACAACGTCACCGCCAAGCTTCACGAGCGCTTCGGCTCCTGCCGAGTGATCAACACCCTTCTCGACGAGCAGTCGATCCTCGGCCTCGGCATCGGCGCCGCCCATAACGACCTTCTCGCCATCACCGAGATCCAGTTCCTCGCCTACGTCCACAATGCCGAGGACCAGATCCGCGGCGAGGCGGCGACGCTGAGCTTCTTCTCCAACGGCCAATACACCAACCCGACGATCATCCGCATCGCGGGCCTCGGCTACCAGAAGGGCTTCGGCGGCCATTTCCACAACGACAACAGCCTCGCGATCTTCCGCGACATCCCCGGCCTGATCCTCGCCTGCCCGAGCAACGGCGCCGACGCCGTCGAGATGCTCCGCGAGTGCGTCCGACTGGCGCTGGAGGAGCAGCGCGTGATCGTCTTCGTCGAGCCGATCGCCCTCTACATGACCCGCGACCTTCACGAGGAGGGCGACGGGCTGTGGACCTCGACCTATTCGGCGCCGGGCTCGGCGAAGCCCATCCGGCTGGGGGACGTCGGAATCCATGGCGAGGGCACCGGCCTCGCCATCGTCAGCTACGCCAACGGCTATTTCCTGTCCCGCCAGGCCGAGCGGATCCTGAGCGAGCGGCACGGCCTCGACTCGAGGGTGATCGACCTGCGCTGGCTGGCGCCCCTCGACGAGGAGAAGCTTCTCGGCGCCGTCGCCGGCTGCGAGCGAATCCTGATCGTCGACGAATGCCGCAAGACCGGCTCTCAGAGCGAGGCCTTGATGGCGCTGTTCGCCGAGCGGGCGCCGGGCATTCCGTGCCGCCGGGTCACGGCCGAGGATTCGTTCATCCCTCTCGGTCGCGCCGCCACCCTGACCCTGCCGAGCCGCGACTCGATCGTCGCCGCTGCGCTGGAGATCGCCCGTGGCTGACCGGCAGGCCGCTCTGGTCGTTTGCCCGGGGCGAGGCACGTACGGCAAGGCCGAGCTCGGCTATCTGGGGCGCTTCCACGCCGACAAGGGCGAGCTGATCGCCCAATTCGACCGGCTTCGCTCGGAGCGGGGGCAGCCGACCCTGTCGGAGCTCGACGGGGCCGACCGCTTCAGCCCCGCCTTGCACACTCGGGGCGACATCGCCTCGCCACTCATCTTCGCCGCCTCCTACGCCGATTTCCTCGCCATCGACCGCTCCCGCTTCGACGTCGCGGGCGTGACCGGCAATTCGATGGGCTGGTACACGACCCTCGCCGTCGCCGCGGCGGTCGGGCCGGAGGAGGGCTTCCGGATCATCGATGCCATGGGCGAGAACAGCCAGGCGGGCGAGCCGGGCGGGCAGGTTCTCCTCACCCTGATCGGCGAGGACTGGCAGCCGGTGCCCGGGCTTCGCGACGAGGTGCTGGCGCTCGCCGGATCGATCGCCGGGCGGCCGCGCTGCGCGCTCCACGTCTCGATAGAGCTCGGCGGGATGGTCGTCTTCGCGGGCAACGAAGCCGGCCTCGCCGCCCTTCTCGCCGAAGCGCCTCCGACCCCGGGCCGGGAGCCGCTTCGTCTCGTCAACCACGGCCCCTTCCATACGCCGCTGATGAAGGGCTCCTCGGACCGGGCCATGGCGACCCTCCCCGCCGCCTGGTTCGGCTCGCCTTCCGCGCCGATGGTGGACGGCCGAGGCCATATCTGGCGCCGCTTCGCCGCCAACCCCGCCGCCCTCCAATATTACACCTTCGTGACCCAGATTCTCGAGACCTACGATTTCACCCGCGCCGTCCAGGTCGCCGTGAAGGAATATGCGCCCGACCGGATCATCCTGCTCGGCCCCGGCGACACGTTGGGCGGGGCCATCGCCCAGGCGCTGATCGCGATCCAGTGGCGCGGCCTTCGCTCTAAGCGCGATTTCCAGGAGATGCAGGCGGCCGATCCGTTCCTCATCTCCATGGGACGCGAGGAGCAAAGGGCGCTGGTGACGGGTTAGGCTGTATCGACATTCATCGGGCTGCTCGGTGCAGCCCCCTCTCCTCTGCCGGGAGAGGGTTGGGGTGAGGGGGCTCCGAGCTCGCGATTTTCCTCGAAAGCCGAACCCCCTCACCCTGCCCTCTCCCCGCGGGGGAGAGGGGTTTTGGCGCATGCCGCCTGAATGTCGATACAGCCTGGCCCGTCATTGCGAGGAGCGCAGCGACGAAGCAATCCAGCGGCCTCGGAGACCGCGCTGGATTGCTTCGCCTCGCTCGCAATGACGATCTCACAGCCCGAAGATCCCGCTCCCCTTCAAGCTCTCCCCGACCCGCCCCGCCCGGGCCTCGTCCCCCCGCATGCTCGCCTCGCAATAGTCGCCGACCATCTGCGCCTGGGCCTCCAGCCGGGCCTCGGCGAAGCGGGTCTCGCCGGGGAGGTAGCGGTACATGGCCGGGGCGTCGAACCGGCAGGAGCAGAGCTCTCGCCCATATCTGAGGAAGAACCGGGCGAGGCCCAGGCGCCGGTACTGCCAGACATGGGTCATCTCGTGGAGGAACAGCCCGCAGGCGTGCGGATCCGCCTGCGCGAAATCTTCCCGATAGTGGGATCCGAAATAGACCGTCTTGCGAAGCGTGATCGCCGTATTGCCCTTGCGGAAGGCGGCGCGCGGCAACGGATTGCCGTCATGGCCCTGGACGAGCCGCACCATCCGGCCGTCGATGTGCCCATGGAACGCCTCGTCCAACAGGCCGGTCTCGCCGGCGGTGAGGGGGCGCAGCAGGCTCATTCTTCCAGAGCCAGAAGGGCGAAGGTGGCGAGCCAATGCTCGCCCATATAGTCGCCCGCGACATGGGGGAGGCTGGCGTCTAGATGTTCGTCGGCCGTGCGCCGGGCGAGCTCGGCAAGCTCCGGCTCGAGCGCGGGCGCGAGCCGGCGCCAGCACCAGGCGCGGCTGAGGTTGAGGCCGTCGAGATGGGCGATCTTGCCGTCGGAACGGTCGGAGACCACGGCCGGGGTGAACAGGCTCCGAGGCTCGCCGGCGGCCAGCTCTGGGAGGAAATAGCTGAACCAGCTTCGGAACTGGTCGTCGCCATGGGTCCGCCGCATGCACAAGGCCTCCGCCAGGGCGGAGGACAGGAACTCGTCACCCCCGGGCTCCCACGCCTGGCAGTTGCGATCCTGCGCGTACCAGCTTCGCGCCCGCTCGCGGATCCGGCCGGCGAGGGACGGATCGTTCGCCTCCGCCCATTCGATCGCTAGGATCATTGCGAAGGCGCTGTTGAAATGGGTCCCGACCCGGATCGGGTAGGTGAGCTTGGGCAGATAGATATGGAAGCGGTCGGCGAAGGCGCGGGCGAGCGGCTCCAGATCCTTTCCCCAGGGCCGGTCGGAATGGCGCTGCGCTTCGACGTGGAGCGCGAGCAGCCAGGCCCAGCCATAGGGGCGCTCGAAGCCGCCCGAATAGGCGCGGTCGAGATAGTCGAGCTCGCCCGCCACCTTGTCCGGCGCCAGCATCTCGTCGGCCAGCGCCTCGATGTGGCCGGAAACCGGAAGCTCCGGAAACAGGCGGCGGATCCGGAGCATCAGCCACCAGCCGTGCACGCAGCTGTGCCAGTCGAAGCTCCCGAAGAAGATCGGGTGGAGCTCGCGCGGCGGGAGGACGTCCTCGGGCCCGTCCATGACATGGTCGAGCTTGTGCGGATATTCGCGGTTGACGTGGCCGAGCGCGATCCCGGCGAAGCGGGCGGCGAGATCGGGGGTCAAAGTGTGAGACATGCGTACTCCGTCACCCTTAACTCGTTTCAGGGCCCAGCTATCCATCCGCACCGCTGCTCGAAAATGGATGCTGAAACAAGTTCAGCATGACAGCTCCTCTCGACGCCTACCGAAAAGCGAACCACCAGATGAAGAGGATGTTGATCGCGAGCAGCGGCAGCGCCGTCCCGATCTGCGCCTTCACTACCCCGTTGCGGTCCTTCAGCTCCAGCAGGGCCGCCGGCACGAGGTTGAAATTGGCCGCCATGGGCGTCATCAAGGTCCCGCAGAAGCCGGCCAGCATCCCGATCGCCCCGACCACGGCGGGGTTCCCGCCATAGGCGTGGATGAGCAAAGGCACGCCGATCGCCGCGGCCATGACCGGGAAAGCGGCGAAGGCGTTGCCCATGATCATCGTGAACACCGCCATCCCGATCGCGAAGACCGCGACGGTGAGGAAGACGCTGCCTTCGGGGATGACCGCCCGGGTGATCTCGCCGATCGCGGTGCCGACGCCCGCGGCGGCGAACAGCACTCCGAGCGAGGCGAGCATCTGCGGAAGCGGCACCGCCCAGCCGATCGCGTCGATCAGCCGGCGTCCTTCCTGGAGCGGGGCCGTCGCCGGAGGCCTCAGCCAGGCGAAGATCACCGCCAGCGCCGTCAGGACCCCGAGCCCGAGCAGCACGTAGGTCTCGCGCTTGGCCTCGAACAGGCCGGACTCCTTGAGCGGCGTGTAGGTGTAGAGGAGGGTCCCGGCGAAGGCGATGGCCGGGATGATCAGGGCGGGCAGGAACAGCCGGTTGCCGTAGCGGGCGGAGAAGGTCTCGCGCTCCTCGTCCGAGCTTGTCGGCGGCTTCGAGCGGCCGATCAGCCCGAGGCTTGCGAGGGCGGCGAGGGCGAGCACGAGCAGGCCGTTGCCGAAATCCCCGATCAGGTCGCCGGCGAGCAGGCTAGCCGCCATCAGCCCCCAGAAGGCGGCGTTGCCGAGGCGCTTCGGGTTGCTCCGGTCGAGGGCGCTGAGCAGCGCGAAGGCGGCGAACATCGCTCCGGCGAGGAGGTAGAGATATTGGAGGGTGATCACCGCTTATCCTCCCCATCGCCAGATGGGGAGGGGGACCACCCGGAGGGTGGTGGAGGGGTAATTGGCGAGGCCTTCGCAATCACCCCTCCACCATGCTTCGCATGGTCCCCCTCCCCCCGGCTTCGCCGCGGGGAGGATAAATTCCGATCCAGCATGAGCAGCCGCCCACCATGGACGAAGAACGCCGCGATCGCCGTCGGTATCGCCCAGAGCCCCAGCTCGATCGGCGCCAGCACGATCCCGTAGGTGGCCAGCGTCTGCTGGATGAGCACGATGGAGGCGATGGCGAAGAAGATGTCCTCGCCGAAGAACAGGCCGACATTGTCGGTCGCTGCGGAATAGGCCTTCACCTTCTCCGAGGTCGCCTCGTCGAGCTCGCCATGCTGCTTCTCGGCCGCCGCCAGTGCCATCGGGGCGAGCAGGGGGCGCACGGTCTGCGGATGGCCGGCGGTCGAATGGAGGCCGATCGCCGAGATGATCTGGCGGTAGAGCAGATAGAGGAGGAGAAGCCGCCCGGTCGTCGCGCTCCTGAACCCGCGGATCACCGCCGCCGCGCGCTGCTGAAGCCCGAAGCGCTCGAGCAGCCCGATCACCGGGAGCACGATCCAGACGATGGCGATGATCCGGTTGTCGTTGAACGCCTTGCCGAAGGTGGAGACCACTTCGACCACGTCCATTCCGGCGATGAGGCCGGTGGCGATGGCGGCGGCGGTGACGACCAGCATCGGGCTCAGCTTCAGCGCGAAGCCGGCGACCACGATGAGAATGCCGAGGAGAACCCAATAATTGGTCACTACTTATTCCTCCCCTCGATTTGGAGGGGAGGGGGACCAGGCGAAGCCTGGTGGAGGGGTAAATGGCTGAGGC
>DASWLZ010000013.1:0-34560 GCA_036399975.1 Allosphingosinicella sp. | reverse complement strand
CCCGGGCCTGGCAGGCGCGGCTGGCCAAGGGCGAGACGGTTCGGCTTCGCGCGGACGTGAAGGCGGGGCGGACGCCGGGCGCCTATCTCATCCCCACGGCCGTCATTCCCGGAAGGGACCGGTCGAAGGAGATCCTCTTCTCCTGCCATCTCGATCATCCCTCGCCGGGCGCCAACGACAATGCCAGCGGCTGCTCGGGAATCCTCGAGATCGCCCGCACTTTCCAGCGGCTCATCGCCCAGGGTCGGCTGCCGCAGCCGCAACGGACCCTCCGCTTCATCTGGCCGTGCGAGATCGAGTGCACGATCGCCCTGCTCAACGCCCGTCCGGAATATGCCCGCCGCACCCTGGCGACGATCCACCTCGACATGATCGGCGGCAATAGCGAGGTCACCAAGGGGACGCTCGGGGTGGAGGGCTCGCCGCCGAGCCTGCCCAGCTTCGTCTCCTACGTCGGCTTCGCGACGGCGCGCTGGGTCGACGCCCACGCCTCGCGCTATGCCGAGCGCGGCGAGGCGGACTTCCCGCTGCTCGACCCCGAAGGCACGAAGACCCCGCTCCGGGCCCGTATCGGCGGCTTTTCCGAAGGCTCCGACCACCAGGTGTGGAGCGAGGGGAGCTGGCGGATCCCGGTCATCTACGTGTCCGACTGGCCGGACATCTACATCCACACCAACAAGGACGTTCCCGGCAATCTCGATCCCACCAAGATGAAGCGCGCCATGTTCATCGCCGCCGCCTCGGCCTGGGCGCTCGCCAATGTCGAGCAGTCGGACACGCCGACGCTGGAGCGCCTGCAGATGATCGAGGCCGACTTCCGCGGGGCGGAGACCGGCCGGCGGACCTTCGAGCTGAATGAAGAGGACGGGGCGAGGGCCGTGTCTCAGCACAGCGATCACGAAGTGGCGCTCGAGCTTTCCCTGCGGCGCTTCGGCCTCATGGTCGGCGAGCCCGACCGGATGGACGCCGCGCCGGCGGCGGCGGGCGGGGGCGGAATCGTCTACCGCCGAGATTCCAAGCTCAAGGGGCCGATGAACGGCTTCGGCTACAGCTGGCTCGACGACCAGCTCGAGACGCGGAAGATCGCCAGGCCCGCGCTTCTGGCGCGCGAGCCGGCCTGGGAGGGTCCGAGCTTCGGCTACGAGGCGCTCAATCTCGTCGACGGCCGCCGCAACGTGCAGCAGATTCGCGACGAGCTCGCCGCCACCGTCGGGCCGGCCCCGGCGGAGGAGGTCGCCGCCTACCTCGCGGTTCTGGAGCAGCTCGGCATAGTCCGGCGTTAGGAGCGTACATGGAAAGCCTGGTGAGCACGGATTGGATCGAGCGCGAGCTGGGAGCGAGCGACCTCAAGGTGATCGACGCCACCCTTTTCCTTCCCGGCGATCCGAGGGACGCGCGCTCCGAATATGAGGCCGGGCATATTCCGGGCGCCGTCTTCCTCGATCTGGAGGACGTGTCCGACACGGCCAATCCGATCCCGCACATGGTGCCGCCCGAGCCCAGGTTCGCCAGCCGCATGGCCTCGCTCGGGTTTCGCGACGGCCAGCGCTTCGTCGTCTACGACAACAGCCCGCTGCACAGCGCCGCCCGCGCCTGGTGGATGCTGAAGAGCTTCGGCGCCCATTATGTCGCCATCCTCGACGGCGGGCTCCAGAAGTGGAAGGCGGAGGGGCGGGCGCTGGAGAGCGGCCGGCCGCAGCTTCGGCACGGCCATTTCAGCCCCAGCCTCGATTCACGGGCGGTGGTCGACAAGGCGTTCGTCGAAGGGCTGGTCGGCGGCGGCGGCCACGAGATCGTCGACGCCCGCGGCGCCGGCCGGTTCACCGGCGAGGAGGCCGAGCCTCGGCCCGGAATGGCTTCGGGCCACATTCCGGGCTCGAAGAACCTGCCCCAGGGCAGCCTGTTCAACGCCGACAACAGCTGGAAGAAAGGCGACGAGCTCCGAGCGACCTTCGAGGCGGCCGGAGTGGACCTGGACAAGCCGATGGTCGCCACCTGCGGCTCCGGGGTCACAGCCTGCGTGCTCCTGTTCGGCGCCCATCTGCTCGGCAAGGAGGATGGGAAGCTCTACGACGGAAGCTGGTCCGAATGGGGATCGGACCCGGCGACCCCCAAGGCCACGGGGCCGGCGTGAAGGGCAGGCGTCCGGACACCAAGCTGGTCCATGGCGGCCGCCGCAAGGAATGGCGGGGCCGGATCGTCAACCCGCCCGTCCACCGCGCCTCCACCATCCTCTTCGACAGCGTCGCCGAGCTTCGCTCCGCCGCGCCGGAGTTCGGAGTGCCTTATTACGGACTCCACGGCACTCCCACCCAATGGGCGCTGGCCGAGGCGCTGACCGAGCTGGAGCCGGGCGCCGCGGGCACCATGCTCTACCCGTCGGGCCTGGCCGCGGTCACGGCCGCCCTCATGTCGGTGCTGTCGGCCGGCGACGAGCTTCTGATGACGGACAGCGTCTACGGCCCGACCCGCCGCTTCTGCGACGGCCTCCTGAAGCGCTACGGAGTCACGACCCGCTATTACGATCCTGTCATCGGCGCGGGGATCGCGGAGCTGGTCGGTGAGCGGACCAGGGCGATCTTCCTCGAAAGCCCGGGCTCGCTCACCATGGAGGTGCAGGACGTCCCCGCCATCTGCGCCGCCGCGAAGGCGAGGGGGGTCGCGACCCTGCTCGACAATACCTGGGCCACGCCGCTCTGCTTCCCCGCCATCGCCGCCGGGGTCGATCTCTCCATCCTCGCCGGCACCAAATATGTCGGAGGACATGCCGACGTCATGCTCGGCTCGGTGACCGCCAACGAGAGATGGTATGCCAAGCTGGAGCGGTCGAGCTGGGACCTCGGCCATTCCGTCAGCCCCGACGACGCCTGGCTCTGCTCGCGGGGCCTGAGGACGATGGGCGTCCGGCTTCGCCAGCACGAGGCGAGCGCGCTCAGCGTCGCGCTCTGGCTCAAGGCGCGGCCCCAGGTGTCCGCCGTGCTTCATCCGGCGTTGCCAGATTGCCCCGGCCACGAAATCTGGAGGCGCGACTTCAAGGGCTCCTCGGGGCTCTTCTCCTTCGCCCTGAAGGGCGGCGGCGATCGGGAGCGCACCCGCTTCATCGAGGCGCTCGAGCTGTTCGGCCTCGGCTACAGTTGGGGCGGCTTCGAGAGCCTCGTCCTGCCGGTAGATCCGGAGCGTCTCCGCACCGCCACCCGCTGGCAGGCCGAAGGGCCGCTGGTGAGGCTTCAGATCGGGCTCGAGGATCCGGACGACCTGATCGAGGACCTGGCCGCAGGCTTCCGCCGCTGGGAAGGCGGCGAATGAGGGGCCTGTTCGAGCGGTTCGCGATCGCCTGGCCGACTTACGGGGACTGGGTCGCGGCCGCCATCGCGATCGCCCTCGTCGCGGTCGCCTGGGGCCTCGCCTGGGCCGCCGGCCGCTGGCTCGGGCCTCGCCTCACCGCCTATTGGGAGCATCGCGCCGGCGGCCGCGGCGAGGCGCTGGCGCAGCGTATGGGCGATCTCACCCGGTATCTTGCCGCGGCCCTAGTCGTCGCCATCGCCCTCAACGTCGATTCGTGGCGCCCGCTCGGCGCGATCGTGCTCGGGGTCGCGCTCGCCACCTGGGCGGCGATGCTGGTCTCCGGCCTCGTGCGCGGCCTGCAGATGCCGCGCTGGGTCGCCGCCCTGCTCGCCACCGTCACCTTCGTCGCCCTGCTGGCCCGCGCCGTCGGCGGGCTGGAGCCGATCACGGATTTGCTCGACCGGATCGGATTCACCGCCGGCGAACGCCGCTTCTCACTGCTCTCGATCCTCCATATCCTCGTGATCCTGATCGCCATCTACGCGGTGGTGAAGCTCCTCAACCGGATCGTGGGCCACTCGATCCGGCGGGCCGGCGGCCTCGACGAGACCCAGCAGCTGCTCGGCCAGAAGCTGGCCGGAGTCGCCATCCTGATCGCCGCCTTCTTCATCGGAATCGATCTCGTCGGGATCGACCTTACCGCGCTCGCCGTCTTCTCGGGGGCCTTCGGCCTCGCCGTCGGCTTCGGCCTGCAGAAGACGTTCGGCAACCTCATCGCCGGGATCATCCTGCTCATGGACCGCTCGATCAAGCCGGGCGACGTGATCGTCGTCGGCGAGAGCTTCGGCCATGTCACCAAGATCGGGGTGAGGGCCGTCTCGATCGTCACCCGGGACGGGAAGGAGCATCTCATCCCGAACGAGAATCTGATGACCCAGGAGGTCGAGAACTGGTCCTATTCCAGCCGCGACGTCCGGGTGCACATCCCGGTCGGCGTCGCCTACGATTGCGACCTTCCGCTCGTCCAGAAGCTGATGGTGCAGGCGGCGAGCGAGTCGCAGCGGGTGATGAAGAACCGGCCGCCGAAGGTCTGGCTGATCGCCTTCGGGGAAAGCAGCATCGATCATGAGATATTGGTGTGGATCAGCGACCCCGAGCAGGGGGTGGGGAGCGTCCGCTCGGAAATCCTCAACCGGGTGTGGGTCTTGTTCAAGGAGAACGGCATCGATATCCCCTTCCCGCAGCGCGACATCCGGGTCAAGGAATGGCCTACTCCCCTCCCTGGAAGGGAGGGGCCGGGGGTGGGTCCGCCGAAGGCGGCCGAAACTCCGAATCCGTAAAAGGCTCGCTTCGCTTGCCTACCCACCCCCAACCCCTCCCTTGCAGGGAGGGGAGGCTAAGGAAGGCGTCGCCCGAGCGCCGCCAGCCCCTTCTCGAGCTCCTCGGCAAGACGGCCCGCGGCGGCCCGGACCGGCATTCCGGCCTCGTCGAGCTTGAGCAGCGCGCCGACCCCGGCGGCGGCCCAGCGGGCGGTCTCCGCGGCGAGGGCGTCGAACCTCTTCTGGTCGATCGGCAGGGCACGGGCATAAGCGGCGCTCACCCGGGCCGCTTCGTCCAGCACTTCGTCCCGTGGCGAGAGCGAGGCTCGGCCCGCCATCTCCTCTACCAAAGCGAGCACCTGGCGCAGCTGGGCGATCTGAGCGCCGGCGTCGGCAAGGCCCGGGGCATAGAAAGGCGGCTGCTGCTGCGTCATGCGAGGCAGGATAACCTGGCGGGGCTAAGGAAGGGTTAGCTCACTCGTCGCCCCAGCGCAGGCCGGGGCGCCGGCGGGTGAAGAGCGCCGGTGCCTATCGCCCCTGGGGTCCCAGCCTTCGCTGGGACGACGCGGCTTACTGCGGAGTCGTCACCGTCGCGTCGCGGCCGGCGCCGGCCGGGGCGGCGACGATCGCCTGGGTGACGGCGCCTTTGTCCACCACCGTCGTCCCGGGATCGCCGGCGACCGAGCGGGCGCCGATCGCGACCCGGTCGTTACCGGCGGCGTTGAGCATCGAGCGCTCGCCCTGGCTACGCGGCGCGGGGCCGCCGAACAGGGCCTCGAGCGCCTGGGTGCGCGCGTCCGCGCCGACCGGGGCGGGCTCGCCGGTGCGCGGCGGGGTCAAGGCATAATCGGGCGGGATGACCAAAGGCTGGTTGCGGGTGACGGCGAATTCGTCGGGGCGGTCCCGGCCGGCGATGCCGCTGCTTCCGCAGCCGGCCAGCAGCAGGGTGGCCGCACAGGCGCCAAGGCCGAGCTTCACGATACGCATAGTCACTTTTCCTCCTCGGGAACCTTCCGGTCGCGCGTCAGCAGCGCCCGGACCAGCAATAGCAGGACGCCGATGGTAATGGCAGCGTCGGCGACGTTAAAGACCAAAAAGGGGTGGATGTCGCCGAAATGCAGGTCGGCATAGTCGACGACATAGCCCAGCCGCACCCGATCGAGGATGTTGCCGAGCGCCCCGCCGAGGACGAGCGCCAGAGCGAACGCGTCGTCGCGGCGCTTCTCCCGCCACAGCCAGAAGCCGACGAAGGCGGCAATCGCGCTGGTGAGGGCGACGAGCAGCCACCGCCCCATCTCGGTCTCGGCGTTGAGCAGGCTCATCGAGACGCCCGTATTCTTCAGCCACCGAAGCGTGAAGAAGGGCAGGATCTCTACGGTGAGGCGATGCGGAAGCTGAAGCGGGTAGGTCACCGCCCATTTCACCGCCTGGTCGACGAGGAAGACCAAGGCGGCGACCGAGAGCCCAACCCGCCGGTTTTTCCTCAATCGCTCGGCATCGCGGGACAGATCAGCCATTCAATACCCCCTCGCAGCGGGCGCAAAGGCCCCCGTCCTCCTCGACTTCCGGAAGCAGCCGCCAGCAGCGGCCGCATTTCAGATAGTCCGACTTGGTCACCTCGATCGTCTCGCTGGGCGCCTGGCCGACTTCGGAGACGATGTAGATCTCGGCCAGCTCGGAGAGATCCGTGTCGAGCAGGTCGATCTGGGTGTCGGGATAGAGCACTTTCGCCTCGAGGCTCGATCCGATCAGCTTCTCGCGCCGAAGCGGCTCGATGCTTTCGGTGACGTTCTCGCGGGTGGCCCGGATCAGGGCCCATTTCGCCCCGAGCGCCTCATCGCGCCAGCCGGAGTCGATCTCCGGCCATTCGAGCAGGTGCACCGACCCCTCTCCCGGATAGCGGGTCTGCCACACTTCCTCGGTGGTGAAGCACAGGACCGGCGCCATCCAGCGCACCAGCGCGTGGAACACGGTGTCGAGCACCGTCCGACAGGCGCGGCGCTTGGGGGACGAGGGTGCGTCGCAATAGAGGCTGTCCTTGCGGATATCGAAGAAGAAGGCGGACAAATCCTCATTGGCGAAGTTGGAGATGAGCCGCACGTAGCGGTTGAACTCGAACCCCTCCGTCGCCTCCCTGAGCTCGACGTCGAGCTCGGCCAGGCGGTGAAGCACCCAGCGCTCCAGCTCCGGCATCCCGCCCGCCGGCACCCGTTCCGCCTCGTCGAATCCGGCCAGCGCGCCGAGAAGGTAGCGGAAGGTGTTCCTGAGCTTGCGATAGGCGTCGGTGGTGGTGGCGAGCACCTCCTTGCCGATTCGAACGTCCTCGAAATAGTCGGTCGAGGCCACCCACAGCCGCAATATGTCGGCGCCGCTCTCCTTGAGCACCGCGAGCGGGTCGATCGTGTTGCCGAGGCTCTTCGACATCTTGCGCATGTTCTGGTCGAGCGCGAAGCCGTGGGTGAGCACCGCGTCGTAGGGCGCGCGGCCGCGGGTGCCGCAGCTCTCCAGGAGCGAGGACTGGAACCAGCCGCGATGCTGATCGGAGCCTTCGACGTAGAGGTCGGCCCGGACGCCCTCGCCGTAGCGGGCCTCGACGACGTAGCTGTGGGTCGAGCCGCTGTCGAACCAGACGTCGAGGATGTCGGTGACGGGCTCGTAATCCTCGAGACTGTAGCCGTTGCCGAGCATCGCCTGGTGGTCCGCGTCGAACCAGGCGTCGGCGCCGCCCTCGTGGAAGGCGCGGATGATGCGCGAGTTGACCACCGCGTCGCGGAGATATTCCCCGGTCTTCCTGTGCACGTAGAGCGCGATCGGCACTCCCCAGGCGCGCTGGCGGCTGATCACCCAGTCGGGGCGCCCCTCCACCATGGCGCGGATCCGGTTCTTCGACTTCTCGGGGACCCAGCGGGTCTCGTCGATGGCGGCAAGGGCGGTGGCTCTCAAGCCCTCTCCCCGTCGGGGAGAGGGTTGGGTGAGGGGGCTCTGACTAGTCGAGTGGGCCCCGGAGTCAGAACGCTCGCCTGCGGCTCGCTCCCCCTCACCCCGACCCTCTCCCCCTCGGGGAGAGGGGGAAGAATCCATCGGGATGAACCACTGCGGGGTGCAGCGAAAGATGATCTTCGCCTTGGAGCGCCAGCTGTGCGGGTAGCTGTGCCTGAAGTCGGCCGAGGCGGCGAGAAGCCCGTCGGTCTCGCGCAGGCCCGTGCAGATCGGCCCGTCGGGCGCGTTGAACTTCGCGTTGATGACACTGCCGAGGCCGCCCAGCCACTCCCAGTCGGAGCGGTAGAAGCCGGCATCGTCGACCGCGAAGACCGGGTCGATTCCGTTCGCCTTGCAGAGCAGGAAATCGTCCTCGCCATGATCGGGCGCCAGGTGGACGAGGCCGGTGCCCTGCTCCGTGGTGACGAAGTCGCCGGGGAGGAAGGGGCGGGGCCGGGCGAAGAAGCCGCCCAGACGATGCATCGGGTGGCGTGCGACGGCCCCCGCCAGCTCTGATCCCTTGAAACGCTTGCAGACGTCCATCGTCAGGCGCTCGAGCGGCAAGCCTTCGAACAGGCCATTCGCCTTCAGGCGCTCGGTAAAGGCGGGAAGCAGCGCCTCGGCCACCAGGTAGAAGGTGCCGTAAGGCATATATTCGCCCGCGGAGCCCCAGAGCGCGTTGACCCAGACATAGTCGATCTCCGGCCCGTAGGCCAAAGCCTGGTTGACGGGGATCGTCCAGGGGGTCGTCGTCCAGATCACCGCCTCGGCGCCGACCAGCTCGGGGATCGGGCTCTCGACGATCTCGAAGCCCACGTCGATCTGGGTCGAGACGATCTCCTCATATTCGACCTCGGCCTCGGCCAGGGCCGTCTTCTCGACCGGCGACCACATCACCGGCTTGGCGCCGCGGTAGAGCTGGCCGCTCTCGGCGAACTTCAACAGCTCCTCGACGATCTTGGCCTCGGCCTCGAACTTCATGGTGAGGTAGGGGTCGCCCCACTCCCCCATCACGCCGAGGCGCTGGAACTGCTCCGACTGGATGGCGACCCATTTTTCCGCATAGGCGCGGCATTCGGCGCGGAATTCCCGCGCCGGCACCGCATCCTTGTCCAGCTTCTTCTTGCGATATTGCTCCTCGATCTTCCACTCGATCGGAAGGCCATGGCAGTCCCAGCCCGGCACGTAAGGCGCGTCCTTGCCGAGCAGGGACTGGGAGCGCACCACCATGTCCTTGAGGATCTTGTTCATGGCGTGGCCCATGTGGATGTCGCCATTGGCGTAGGGCGGCCCGTCGTGGAGGATGAAGCGCTCCCGCCCGGCCCGGGCCTCGCGAAGGCGCTCGTAGAGGCCCATCTCGGCCCAGCGCGCGAGGATGGCCGGCTCCTTGCTCGCCAAGCCGGCTTTCATCGGGAAGTCGGTCTTGGGCAAGAAGACCGTGTCGCGGTAATCGGGTTTTTCGGACATTGGAGCGGGGCTTAGCGGGGAAGGGGAGGATTGAAAACCACCCAACGCCTCCGCCGGCGCGGCAAGCACCGCCACGGGCGGCTCCGGGCGGCGCCTTGCCGCGACGGGTCGCCCCGCTCGATCCCGATCAGTTCGACCCGCCGTGCAGTCGTTGCATGCGCGGAGCCAGTAACGGACCGTATCCGCTCTTGCGTTTATTTGACATTATGATGTTCAATGTTAGCCCTTCACCTCTGCCGGCCAAGAAGTAGTGCGCGGCAGAGGGGGGCAATCCATGCCTGGCACGCCGACAGCCCATGTGGACGGCCTTCTTGCCTATCTGAGGCGGCCGGACGAGCGGGCGAACGAAGATCTTGCATTGGCTTACTTCAGGGCTGTCTTCGGCGGTGAGTTCACTCGCCAGTCGGACGCGGCGCGCGCCGACGGCTACGTACCCGGGCGTTTCGTCCTCGAGCTCAAGAGCGGGCCTTCCGGATGGCTGGCCGGCCTGATCCAGGCCCTGGCCTATGGGAAAGCCGACCTCGCATTCAGGCAGGTCGTCGTCGCCGCCAGGGAGTTCCTGGCCGTGTGGCAGGTCGACGACCTCCCGGCCGACCTTCGAGACGACGTCGCGCGGGCGGCGGGGCCGCCCAACCGGATCGGGCGCGAGCTTGCCAGGCGCTACGCCGGCCGCCGTCGGGAGCTGCTCGCTTTGGCCGGCTGGGACGGCACGCCCCTGTTCTCGCCGCTGTTCGCGAGCGATGCCCGGCTGGTCGCGGAGAAGATCGGCTCGTTCGAGGCGGTGCTCAAGAGCGGCCGCGCGATCCGGCAGAGAATCACCACCCGCAACTTCACCTCGACCCTGAAGGAGATGGTGCCCTATTTCGACCAGGCGCAGCCGCTCAAGGCGGTGAGGGCGTTCTACAGCATGCTCTACGGCTGGGGCGAGGGCTCGGTGCTCAGCTTCAGCCAGAGGGCGCCGACCCAGGCGGCGCTGGGCGGCGAGGTGATCGGAAGCCTCATCCCCTCGGCCCGCGAAGCGTTCAAGGACTTCGTCGAGCGCCGCTTCGTCCATCTCGGCCCCGACGAGCATTTCGACGATTTCTTCGCCCGCTACGACGAGGCACTCGACGCCGTCGACCCGGAATTCCGGCGCCGCCACGGGATCTACTTCACCGACCTCTATCTGTCGAAGTTCGTCATGTGGGCGGCGAAGCGGCACGTGCCGGACCTCGGCCAGAACTATCTGGTGCTCGACCCCGCCTGCGGGAGCGGGAATCTGGTGACCAACTGGCGCTCGCCGCTCGATCTGCGCCACAAGGTGGTCAGCGAGATCGAGCCCGAGCTCCTGTTCGCGGTCGAGCAGCGGATGAAGGGCGACGCCTGGCACAACAGCCGCTTCACCGTCGTCCCCAAGGTGACCGACAATCGCGGCCTCAACTTCCTCGATCGGAGCGCGGAGACCTATCTGGCGGAGCTTCAGGCGGCGCTTGCGGAGAAGGGCCACTCGCCCGACAAGCCGCTCGCGATCCTGTGCAACCCGCCCTACCGGAGCGACGAGGAGCAGAGCGCCGGCGGCGCCGGCTACGAGATCGACCCTTCGATCCTGGCTCTGACCGGCGCCGATGCCGCGAACGAGCGCTATTGCTGCTTCCTCGCTCAGATGAAGAGGCTTTGCGAGACCGCCGCCTCGACGGGCCTTCCGGGCCGCTCGCTGCTGCTGCTGTTCACCAAGGCCGCGTGGCTCACCGACCGGTCGGCCTTCCGGCAGATACGCTCCCAGATGGCGGGCGCGTTCAGGGACGTGGCCGGCCTCCTGCTCGACGGCAGCGAGTTCTTCGCGGTGAAGGGGGCATGGCCGGTGGCGTTCACGATCTGGGAATATCGGGGCGAAGGGGCGGGGCTCGATTCGAATCGCCCGATCCACCTGACCGACCTCACCTGGCTGAAGCGCAAGGACCTCGCCCGGATCGCTTGGGGAGATGCCGCCGTAGCCGACGACGAGTGCCGGCGGCTCCTGGCCGATTCGAGGACGACCAGCGTCGCCCTGGGCATGACCCGGCCGTCGATCCGCGAATGGGCGGCCCTGCCGATGCTCGACTTCAAGCGCGACCGCCGCAAGCGCGAGACCGACCAGTCCAGCGTGGGCGGCCTTCCGGCCGGCGACCGGCGCCGGTCGGGCAAGAAGACCTATGGCGAGAGCGATGGCGCCAATGTCGGATTCATGGACGATCTGACCCCCTGCCGGGTGAGACGGTCGACGGCGGGCAGGCCCTGGTTCCGGCTCAACGCCCAGTTCATGGACGTCCGGAAGAACCGATGCCTTTCCGGCCCGCCGACCAACCGCGGCTATTGCGCCGGCGACCTCGAATCGGCGGAGCGGCTGTTCCTCTGGTATGCGATCGCGAGGACCTTGCTTCAGCATGGCTACCCGATGTGGGCGGACGCCGACGATTTGTGGGAGCCGGTGGTGCCGGAGCGGCTTCGAGCCCCGGTGCTGGCGAGCGCCTTCGCTATTGCCTATGCCGAGAATGAGTGCGTCGAGGCCTGGTTTCCGGCCAACAACCCGGTCGCCGGCGTTCCCGAAGCCTATGTCGTCAATCCGCTCACGCCGCTGGTCGACGGCTCCTTCTGGAACGAGGTGATGCGGCCCGTCGCGGCTTGCGGAGCCTCGCCGGCGGTCGCGGCGCTGGTTCGCGATACCGATGCCGTTTTCCAGGCGTGGCGCGGCCTGCTCGGGCGCCGGAGCGAGGTTCCGGCTCCGGCCGGCCGGGCCTGGCTGATCGACGAGCGCCCGCTCACCCGCGGCGCCGGGCTCATCCAGATCCGGGACTATGCCGTGGCCCGCCAGGCCGGGCCGCTGCTGGCCTGCCTGGAGCGGATGAACGCTTCGCTGAAAGCCGCCAAGGCCGAGTTCCATGCCCTCCTCACCCGCCCGGACGGGATCGATTATTTCCATCGGGACGGAGGGGCCGGGCGGCTCCAGATGCCCGAAGCCACGCCGTTCGAGCAGGCGCTGGCGCGCCGCCTCGCGGTGGCGGGCGTCCTGGTCCAGGACCTGCACGACGACCCCAATTTCGGCCGCACCAAGCTCGCCAAGCTCTTCTACCTCGCCGATGCCCGGACCCGGCTGCAGCTCAGGACCCGCTATGCGCGCGAGGCGGCCGGACCGCTCGACGCCCGCGCCCTCTACAACAAGGAGATGGGGATCGAGGCCCTTGCCGAGGCGAATCACCTCTTCCGCCCCGGCCGGCACGGCAGGATGATCCGTTACGAGCCGCTTGCGGCTCTCCGCGCGCTGGAGCCGTTCGCCGCCCGCCATCTCGCCGGCGACGAGGCCGAGATCCGCCGGATCGCCTCGATCTGCCGCGAGCTCGACACCGAACAGTCGGAAATCGTCGCAACCCTCTACGCCTGCTGGAACGACCTGCTGGCCGCCGGCCGTCCCGCCGGGGATCCGGAGATCATCGAGGAATTCCGCGAGCGCTGGCACGAGGAGAAGAAAAGGTTCGCCCGGGACCGCCTGGCCAGAGCCCTGGCATGGATGCGGGAAAAGGATCTGGTGCCCTCCGGGCAGGCCGCTCCCACCCGGCGCAAAGGGTAGAGCGGGGTTCCGCCAAGCGCGCCTTGCTTGCCGTCGATCAAACCCCTCCTCCCTGCGGGGAGAGGGCAGGGTCGGGGGGTTCGGCGTCCGAGCAATATCTCGAACTCAGAGCCCCCTCACCCCAACCCTCTCCCCGCAGGGGAGAGGGGGCTGCACCGCGCGGCGGGTTGAATGTCGATACAATCAATTCTCCAGCGCCCGCCCCACCGTGTAGAAATCCTCGATCCACAGATAGCCGCGAAAGTCCCTTGGGACCTTGGCGAGCTGCTCGGGGCGCTCCAGTCCGGCAATCTTCCCGCCCTCGTAGGGCCCCATCAGGATCACCTTCGTGCCCACGCTCTCCATCCGGGCCATGAAGCGCTTGGGCCAGCCCCAGATCGCCCATTGATAGTTGAGCGGCACGGTCACGGTCGTGTTTCGGCAGCTCTCGGGCACGAAGCTGGACCAGCCCCACTTCACATAATCGGTCAGGCATTCCTTCATCTCGCCCTTCCAGAAGGTCCAGGCGCCGGGGGCGAGCTGCTTCATCCGCGCCGTGACCCGGGGATGGCCGTAGAAGGCGAACCTGCCGTCCATCTCGACCCCGGCGCGGCGGAAGGCGGCGACGAGGGCGTCGGCGTCGCTCGGGTCCTTGCTCTTGAAGTTGAAGAAGAGCCTCATCCGCGGGGTCTCGCGAAGCGCTTCCTCAACGGTCGGAATCCCGCCGACGCCTCGGCCTCGGAGGGGGAAGGTCCGTCCGCCGTCCGATGTATAGCCGTAGCCGACGTCCAGCGACTTCAGCTCGGCCAGCGTCTTCTGCCGGACCGGCCCCTTGCCGTCGGTCCGGCAGTCGAGAGTCCAGTCGTGGAAGACGACCATCTGCCCGTCCTTGGTCGGGTGGACGTCGAGCTCGATGGCGTCGGCGCCGAAATGGCGGGCGTTGGACATGGAGCGGAGGGTGTTCTCGATGAAATCATGCTCCGAGGCCTTGATCCGGTCGGCCGTGCAGGTCTCGTTGCCGACGCCCGCGCGATCGAACTGCTGGGCGAGCCCGCGATGGGCGACCAGGATCAGCGGCTTCTGCGACCGCGGCGCGATCCATGAGGCGTTGATCAGCGACACGGTCACCGCGAAGGCGACGACGGCCATCCCGACCCAGCGCCAGATCCTCATTGCGCAAGCCTCCGCTTCGCCTCGTCGCAATCCGCCGCCATCTGGGCCGCGAGCGCCTCGAGGCTGTCGAACTTCGCCTCCGGCCGGAGGAAGGAGATCAGCTCGACCTCGAGGACCTGCCCGTAGAGATCGCCGTCGAAGCCGAAGAAATAAGGCTCGAGCAGCTCCCTCGGCGGCTCGAACGTGGGCCGGATGCCGAGATTGGCGGCGCCGTCCAGCGCGCGGCGGCCGGCGAGCCGCCCTCGGACCGCATAGATTCCGAAGCGGGGCCGCAAATAGGGGCCGAGCGCGAGGTTCGCGGTGGGATAGCCGATGGTTCGTCCCCTTTTGTCGCCATGCTCAACCGCGCCCTCGATGGCGAAGGGCCGGGTGAGCAGCAGGGCCGCAGCCTCGCATTCGCCCGCCTGGAGAGCGCTTCGGATCCGGCTCGACGAGATCGGGCCGCCTTCGTCCGAGACCGGGCCGACCGAATCGACCGAGAAGCCGAGCCGGGCTCCCGCCGCCTTCAGCACCTCGACGTTGCCGCCGCGCGCTCGGCCGAAGGTGAAGTCCTCGCCCGTCACCACCCCGGCCGCTCCGATCAGGTCGAGCAGGTTCCTCGAGATGAACTCCTCCGCGGACGTGGCGGCGAGCTCGGCGCCGAAACGGAAGACGATCATCGCATCGGCGCCGGCCGAGGCGAACAGCCGCTGGCGCTGGTCGAGGCTGGTTAGCCGGAAGGGCGGAGTCTCCGGGCGGAAGAAGCGGACCGGGTGGGGATCGAAGGTCGCGACCAGCACCGGCCGCGCTTCGGCCCGGGCGCGATCGACCGCCCGGGCGACCACGGCCTGGTGTCCCTTGTGAAATCCATCGAAATTGCCGAGCGCGACGATGCCCCCGCGAAGCGCCTGCGGAACCGCCGAGCCGCCGTCCAGCCGCTCCATGGGCGGCGGTATAGGAGAGGGGGAGGGGGCGGTAAATCCTCCCTATCCAAGATTGGGAGGGGGGCACCCCGAAGGGTGGTGGAGGGGTAAATGGCAGAAGCCTCGCCAGCAACCCCTCCACTATGGTTCGCATGATCCCCCTCCCCAGCTTCCGCTGGGAGTATTTATGGAAGCTGCGCCAGCAGTCTCAGCAGATTGCCGCCCATCACCTTGGCGATCTCTTCATCGGTGAAGCCGCGGTCGACCAGGGCCTGGGTGACGTTGACGAGGCCGGCCGTGTCGAAGCCCGTGGTCACCGCGCCGTCGAAGTCGGAGCCCAAGGCGACATGATCGATGCCGACGAGATCGCGGACATGGGCGACGGCGGCGGCGACCGCCGCCGGGCGGAGATCGCAGACCGCCGCGTCCCAATAGCCGATGCCGACGAGGCCGCCGGTGCGGGCGACTCCGCGGATCTCCTCGTCGGTGAGGTTGCGGTTGACCCGGCAGGTCGCCTGGACCCCGCCGTGGCTGGAGACCACCGGACGCCTCGCCATCGCCAGCACCTCGGCGACGGCGGCGTGGCTCGAATGGGCGATGTCGACGATCATCCCACGCCGCTCCATCTCCCGGACCACCTGCCGGCCGAGCGGGGTCAGGCCGCCCTTCTTGTGCCCGTGCATCGAGCCGGCGACCTCGTTGTCGAAGAAATGGGCGAGACCCGCCATCCGGAAGCCGGCGGCGTGGAGCCGGCCGACATTCTCCAGCCGGCCTTCCAGATTCTGCAGGCCCTCGATCGAGAGCAGCGCCCCGGTCACCTTCCGGCCCGCCGCGCGATCGGCGAGCAGGCGCCGGACGTCGATGCCGCTCCTGACGATCCTGAGCCGGCCCTGCGAAGCGGCTTCGGCACGGCGCAGCTTCTCCGAATGCCACAGCGAGCGCTGGAGGAGCGACGTCCATGTCCGGGGCGGCTGAAGCTGGGTCACGGCGAGCAGGGTGATGTTGTCGGTATCGGGCCCGTTGGCCTCGTAATTCTGGCCCTTCGGGGTTTTGGTCACCGAGGAGAAGACCTGGAGAGCGACGTTGCCGGCCTCGAGCCTCGGCAGGTCGACCTGGCCTCGAGCGGATGGGTCGAGCAGGCTGCGCTGCCACAGCAGGGTGTCGGCATGCATGTCGGCGACGGCGAGCCGCGGGTGAAGCGCCCGGGCGCGGGCGCCGATCGTGGGCAGCGGCGTCGCCACCACCTTGTTCATCCCGCCTTCGACGATCCCGGGCCCCAGGATGAGGAAGGCGCCGATGGCGACGACGAGCAGGGCGAGAAGCCCGTAGACGTATTTGCGCATGCTCAATCGCTCCGCTCGAGCCGCACGAAACTGTATGCCGGCTGCCCGGCTTTCGCACCATGGCTGTCCCGGCTGACTTCGCGCCAGTGGACGGGATCGAAGGGGGGCAGAAAGGTATCTCCCTCGGGACGCGCATGAACCTCGGTGAGCTCGACCGCATCGGCGAGCGGCAGATAGAGGGCGATGATCTCCGCGCCCCCGATCACCGACACGGGGCCGCCGCCCGCCAGAGCCCGCGCTTCGCAGGTCGTGCGCGCCACGTCCGCGCCGGGCGCGCTCCAGCGCGGATCACGGGTCAGGACGATGTGGCGACGCCCCGGCAGCAGGCCCGGAAGGCTGTCGAACGTCCTGCGCCCCATCACCATCGCGCTGCCCATGGTCACGGCCTTGAAATGCTTCAGATCGGCCGGGATCCGCCACGGAAGCCCGCCGCGGAGCCCGATCGCGCCGTTGCGCGCGCGGGCGACGACGATGGTGATGGGGCTCATCTTCCCGTCACCCCAGCGAAGGCTGGGGTCCCGGCGGGTGAAGAACGCAGGCGGCTTTCGCCCCCTGGGGCCCCAGCCTTCGCTGCGGCGACGTGTCCGCTCAAACCGCCACCTCGGCCTTGATGTGGGGATGCGCGTCGTAGCCGGTGATCTCGAAATCCTCATATTGGTAGCGGTCGATCGCTTCCGGGCGGCGGAGGATGTTGAGGCGGGGGAGGGGCCTGGGCTCGCGGGTCAGCTGCAGGCGGGCCTGGTCGAGATGGTTGGAATAGAGGTGGCAGTCGCCGCCGGTCCAGACGAACATGCCCGGCTCGAGGCCGCATTGCTGGGCGAGCATGTGGGTGAGCAAGGCGTAGCTGGCGATGTTGAACGGGACACCCAGGAAGGCGTCGGCGCTGCGCTGGTAGAGCTGGAGGTTGAGGCGGCCTCGCGCCACCTGGGTCTGGAACAGGCAGTGGCAGGGGGCGAGGGCCATTCGCTCGATCTCGGCCGGGTTCCAGGCGGAGACGATCTGGCGGCGCGACGCGGGGTCGCGGTTGATCGTCTCGATGAGGTTCGCGATCTGGTCGACATGGACTCCGCCCGCGCCCTCCCAGTCCCGCCATTGCTTGCCGTAGACGGGGCCGAGCTCGCCGCCTTCGTCGGCCCATTCGTCCCAGATGCGGACCCGGTTCTCCTTCAGCCAGGCGATGTTGGTCTCGCCCTTCAGGAACCAGAGCAGCTCGATGACGATCGAGCGCAAATGGAGCTTCTTGGTGGTCAGGAGCGGGAATCCGTCGGCAAGGTCGAAGCGCATCTGGTGACCGAAGACGGAAAGGGTGCCCACTCCGGTCCGGTCCCTCTGCTCGATGCCTTCTTCGAGGATTCGCGAGAGAAGCTGGAGATAGGGTTGCATGCGGGGGTTATGGCGGGTGGGGCCGGGGTTTCCAAGCGCGAGGTTGTTCCCCGGCGAAGGCCGGGGCCCAGTTTTCCAGAGCCTGCGCCGCTGGGCCCCGGCCTTGGCCGGGAAGCGTCAGCTCTTCGCCCGCGCTTCCTTGATCGCGTCCTTCAGCGTCTCGTAGCCGACCGCGCCCTGGAGGATCTGGTCCCCGACGATGAAGGTCGGGGTGCCCGTCGCCTCCAGATGGCGGGCGAGCTGGAAGTTGCGCTGGAGCTCCCGATCCGCGGCCTCGGCGGGAAGGTCGCCGGTGAGGCCGACCGCCGCCCGAGCGCGGGCGACGGCCTCCGAATCCGGGCGGCCGGAGGCGAAAAGGGCGTCGTAGAAGGGCTTGAAGCGCCCGGCCCGGGCGGCCGCGAGGCTGGCTCGGGCGGCGGCCTCGCTGTCCGGCCCGAGCACCGGCCATTCGCGCCACACGACCTTGAGCTTGGGGTCCTCGCGAAGCAGCCGCTCGATGTCGTCATTGCTCTTGCGGCAATAGCCGCAGGCATAATCGAAGAACTCGACCAGCACGACGTCGCCGTCCGCCGCGCCCGCCCAGGCGCCGGCGAACGGAGTTTCGAGCGCCGAGCGGTTCGCCGAAACCGCGCGGGCCGCCTCGCGAGACCTGAGCCGGTCCATGGCCTCGGGCAGGACCTCCGGGTTCTCGAGGAGATAGTCGCGGACCGATTCGCGCGACCCATAGGCCACCGCGCCTCCGCCGACAGCGGCGCCGATCAGTCCCGCGACCAGGGCGACGGCCCAGCCTGCGAGACCCTGGCGCGCCGGCGCGGGATCAGTTGTCACGGTTCTTTTTCTTCTTTTCCACCTGGGTGCGCGAGACCATCGCGATGTCCTGCGCCCGAAGCCAGTCGGGCGTTCCGCTGGGGACGGTCCTCAGCGCCTGCTCCGCATTGACCAAAGCGAGGCGGGGCTCGCCCTGGAGGTTGTAGCGCTCGGCCGTGGCCAGCGCCGCCCGGCCGGGATCGCCCTCGCGATCATAGACGATGCCGAGCTGGTACCAGGCGAAGGGGTTCGAATTGTCGCGCCCGATCGCGGCTCGAAGCACCCGCTTCGCCTCCTCATAATGGTCCGGCCGCTCGGTGGCGATGAGGGCGTGGCCGAGCAGGGCGGCGATGAGCGGCTGGTCGGGAGCTTGCCTGACCGACTGTCGGAGCGATTCGAGCGCCTCGTTCGGCCGCCCCGACTCGAGAAGGATCTGACCCTTCAGCTCGAGATAATATGGGTCGGTCGGCTGCTCGCCGAGCAGGCTGTCGACCTCGGCCAGCGCCTTGTCCGGATAGGCGCTCTTGTGCCAGGCATAAGCGCGGGCATAGCGCGCCGGGACGGTCTTGTTGCCCTCCGGGAAGACGACCCGCGTTCGGGTCGGGTCCTCGGTATAGCCCAGGAGCTTTGCCTTGACCCGCTGGAACCGGGCCTCGAGCCTCGCGTCCGTGGCGACCTTCCAGCCGGGCGCGCTCTTCACCGACTGCTCGAGCGCCGCGAGGCGCTCTCCGGTCAGCGGGTGGGTGCGCATATAGCCGTTGTCCTGCGGGATGGCGTAGCGGAATTCCTGGTTCTGGAGCTTCTTGAAGAAGGTCAGCAGCCCGGCGCCGTTGGTGTTCGACTTGGCGAGGAAGCCGGCCGCGGCCGCGTCGGCCGACGATTCCTGGGTCCGGCTGAAGGCGAGGAACTTGCCGATCGCCGCCTGCTGCCCGGCGGCCATCACGCCCATTCCGGCCTCTCCCGCGCCGGCCGCCATCGCGGCGGCGCCCAGGACGAGCGAGAGCAGCATGATTCCGGTCGCGACCTTGATGCCTTCCTGGATCCGGATGACGTGGCCGCCGGTGATGTGGCCGACCTCATGGGCGATGACGCCCTGCACCTCGTTGGCCCCGTCGGCGGCGGCAATCAGTCCGGAGTGGATGTAGACGATCTGGCCCCCCGCCACGAAGGCGTTGATCGAGCGGTCGTGGATGAGAACGACCTGGACGTCCTCGGGCCTCAGGCCTGCCGCCTGCACGATCGGCCGCGACATGTCGCGGAAGAGCGCTTCCGTCTCGGCGTCGCGAAGGACCGACTGAGCCGCCGCCGGCCGAGCCGCGATCGCAAAGCTCAAGGTGAGGAGAATGACGAGACGGGCGAGGAAGACGCTCCACCCTCTCAGCGTAACCGTAGCTTCAGCCATCGCTCATCCTATCCCGTCGCGGGGCTGAACCTGACATGAGCGCGCTTGCCGGAGCAAGCGCGCCCATGCGGATTTTCAGGCGCCGAAGGTGCGCTGCCACCAGCCGCGGCGAGGCTCTCCGTTCGCGCCCGCTTCGTCGCCGGCGGGCGGCTCCCCGTCCTCCCCCGCCTCGCGGTCGTTGGCGGCCTCGGGTGCGGCTTCGGGTGCAACGTCGGGTGCGGGAGCTTCGGCAGCCGCCTCGGGCGGCGCTTCGGCCTCCACGGCCTTCTTGCGGCGGGTCCGCTTCGGCTTGGCGGGCTTTTCCTCCTCGGCGGCGGGCTCCGCCACCGGAGCCGGCTCGGCCTCCGCGGCGGAAGCGGGCGCTTCGGCGGCCTCGGGCTCGGCAGCGGCCTCGATCGGCGCCGGAGCCTCCTCCTTGCGCCGCGCGCGGGGACGCCTGCGGCCCTTGGGCTTCTCTTCCGCCTCGACCGGAGCCTCGGCGGCTTCGGGGGCCGCGGCAGCCGGCTCGACCGAGTCCTCGGCCTCCGCCTCGGGCGCATATTGGCGCTCGGGCTGCTCGGATTCCGGGGCCTCGTCCAGCATCGGAGCGGTCTCCTGCTCGGACGAGCCCTCGCCGCCTTCCTCGCCGTCCCTGCGGCGGCCGCCGCGGCGGCCGCGGCGACGGCGGCGCTTGCGGCCGCGCTCATCGCTCTCCTCGCGGCGCTGGCGGTCCTCGCGATTTTCGGGGCGACGGGGGCGGGCCTCCTCCTCGGCCTCTTCGGCCTCCTCGGCTTCCTCCTCGTCCTCGTCGGCCAGCTCCTCGGCGAACTCCTCCTCGTCGACCTCGGGCTCGACGATCCGCTCGACCCGGGGGCGAGCCGCCGGCGGCGGGCCGAAGGATTCGACGGCCATCTTGGCGCCCTCGAACGTCTCCTCGATCAAGACCTCGATGACGACCCCGTAGCGCGACTCGATCTCGCCGATCTCGCCGCGCTTGCGGTTGAGCACGTAGACCGCGGCCTCGCGGCCGGCGCGGAGCATGATCCGGCTGCCTCGGCCGCGCGCGGCCTCCTCCTCGAGCATGCGAAGCGCCGACAGGCCGGCCGACGAGGCCGTGCGCATCAGGCCGGTGCCCTCGCAATGCGGGCAGGGGCGCGTGGAAGCCTCGAGGACTCCGGTGCGAAGCCGCTGGCGGCTCATCTCCATCAGCCCGAAGGACGAGATGCGGCCGACCTGGATCCGGGCGCGGTCGTTCTTCAGCGCGTCCTTCATCGCCTTCTCGACCTTGCGGATATGGCCGTTCGATTCCATGTCGATGAAGTCGATGACGACGAGGCCGGCCATGTCGCGAAGCCGGAGCTGGCGGGCGATCTCGTTGGCGGCCTCGATGTTGGTCGCGTAGGCGGTCTGCTCGATATTGTGCTCGCGGGTCGAGCGGCCCGAATTGATGTCGATCGAGACCAGGGCCTCGGTCGGGTTGATCACCAGGTAGCCGCCCGATTTGAGCTGGACGACCGGCTGGTACATGGCCGCGAGCTGGTCCTCGGCGCCGTAGCGCTGGAAGAGCGGCACCGTGTCGACGTAGTTCTGCACCCGCTTGACGTGGCTCGGCATGAGCAATTTCATGAAGGCTCGGGCGTGCTTGTAGCCTTCGTCGCCTTCGACGATCACCTCGTCAATGTCGCGATTGTAGATGTCGCGGATGGCGCGCTTGATGAGGTCGCTGTCGCCGTAGATGAGCGCGGGGGCGGAGCTGCCCAGGGTGCGCTCGCGGATCTCGTCCCAGAGCCGGGCGAGATAGTCGAAGTCGCGCTTGATCTCGGTCTTGGTGCGGGACAGGCCCGCGGTCCGAACGATGCAGCTCATCGAATTGGGAAGGCTGAGGTCAGACATGATCTGCTTGAGGCGCTTCCGGTCGGCGCCGTTCGAGATCTTGCGGCTGATGCCGCCGCCGTGGCTGGTGTTGGGCATCAGCACGCAATAGCGGCCGGCCAGCGAGAGGTAGGTGGTGAGCGCCGCGCCCTTGTTGCCGCGCTCCTCCTTGACGACCTGGACGAGAAGCACCTGGCGGCGCCGGATGACGTCCTGGATCTTATAGCGGCGGCGCAGATTCTGACGCTTGCGGCGAAGCTCGTCGGCGGCATTCTCCTCCGGAGCGCTCTCGGCGGATTCGGGCGGGGCGGGGGCGTCATCGTCGCCGCCTTCGGCTTCATCGCCGTCGTCGTAATGGGCCTCAGCTTCGTCCTGATCGTGATCCTCGTCGCGCTCGTCCCGATCGTTGCGGTTGTCGCGGCTCTCGTAGCGCGCATCCTCGGCGGCGCGAAGGCGCTCCTCCTCGGCGGCGTGCTCGGCTTCCTCGCGGAGCAGGGCCTCGCGATCCTCGCGCGGGATCTGGTAATAATCGGGATGGATTTCCGAGAAAGCCAGGAAGCCGTGCCGGTTGCCGCCATAGTCGACGAACGCCGCCTGAAGCGACGGCTCGACCCGGGTGACCTTGGCTAGATAGATATTTCCCTTGAGCTGCTTGTGCTCGGCGGATTCGAAATCAAATTCCTCGATCCGGTTTCCCTTGACCACGGCCACCCGAGTTTCCTCCTGGTGGCGCGCGTCGATCAACATGCGCATCGTCATTAATATCACTCCACGCGCGCTGTGCCGACCTTGCGGCGGCGGCTTGCGCGCGCTCGAATATGGACGAAGGCGCGGCCTGGTCGGCGCGCGCCTTCAATGTCCGGGTTGAAAAGAAAAAAGTCGCCTCTGCTGCGCGTGGCAGGCCGGCGGAAATGCCCGGCCGCAAAGCCCCGGCCGCAATGCCCGGTCCCGTCGGGGAGGGCAGCGTCTGGGGGGAAAAATGCCTCATGCAGCGTCAACCTTGGTGGCCGGCGTGGATGCCGGCGCATGCGTTCGGCCCGAGACGAGAAGGGAGCGTCGCTCCTTCAGCAGGTGCCGAGCTTCGTTGCTAGCACCTGCCATGGGCACCGGCAATGGCTAACCGGGGTTAATCGGCCCCTGGCGCGCCGCGGTGGGACAGTCACAAGCGACTGTCCCCTATTCCGTCGCCGCGGATTCGGCGAGGGCGCGCTTGTCCGCTTCCTGGCGGGCCCGCATGGTGTCGCCCCGCTGCGCCCTGGCGGCCATGGCGTCCCACGCCTCGGCGGCGCGCAGGCAGCGGTTGCGGACATTGTCGAGAGTCGCGGCCTCGGCGTCCGCGCGCGCCTCGGCGGCGCGGGCGAGATAGAATTCGAGCTGGCTGGACATGGGGCGCCTTCTGTCCGCAATCCGGCCGTCTGTCCAGAGCCGGGACGGGCGCCGGCTGTCCCGAACGTGGAACTTCAGAGCGGCCGGCCCGCGATGCACGCCTCCAGCTCCACCGGGTCATGGGCGCAGACCAGCTTCACGTCGGCCGCCCGCTCGACCGACAGCGCCCGAAGCCGCGCCTGGTTGGCGAGCCGCCGCTCGCGGTCGACCTCCATCATATTCTGGTAGGCGCGAAGGCCGGGCGTGCATTTGCGGTCCCGGCGGCGGACCTCGTGGCGGTAGAAATAGGCGTCGCCGGCGTGGAGCAGCCAGCCCTCGGCGCCGCGGTCGACGGCGATTCCGGCATGGCCCCAGGTATGGCCTGGCAGCGGCACCATCAGGATTTCGGGCGGCAGCCCTTCGAGCGCGCGCACCGCCTCGAACCCGAACCAGGGCTCGCCCGAGGGGCCGCCATGAAGCTGCCAGTCGCGCACCTCGTCGAGCTGGGACGGGCGATAGCGGTTGCGGGGCACGAAGCCCCGGCGCGGGCCGGTCGCCTCGTCATACTCCCGGGCCATTACGTGGATGGTGGCGGCGGGGAAATCCTCGAGCCCGCCGGCATGGTCGAAATCGAGATGGGTGAGGAGGATGTGGCGAACGTCGGAGGCCTTGAAGCCGAGGGCCTCCACCTGGCGGACCGCCGTCTCCTGCTCGCGAAGCCGGATGTTGAGCAGGGTGCGCATGAAACGGGTGATTCGCGGGTGCGGCGGCCGGTGCGGGTGGCCGACGTCCTTCAGGCCATAGCCGGTGTCGACGAGGATCAGGCCGCCGTCATGCTCGATCAGCAGGCAGTGGCAGACGAGGCGGCCGAGCGGGCCGAGGCTTCGCCCGTCGAACAGGGCTCCGCCGAGCGGGCAGTCGGTGCCGCAATTGAGATGGTGGATGCGCATGTTCCGCCAAGCCTTCCTTCGCCGCCCAACCCGGGCGCGGCGCTTGGCAGACTCGCGGCGGGCCACGCCATAACCTGGGTTGGCGCTGTGCCCCGCCGACGTGATGCCGGTCACGCGCGCCGGCGCATTCGGGGCCGATACCCGGCCCGGCCGGGACCCGAGCCTCTCCATGCGGGCGCGAGGCCCGGCGGAGGCGGGGCGGCGCCCGGGTGGGGACCGGTCGCCGGCCTCGCCTCCAAGAGCGGTCAGTCCCTGAGCGCGGCGGAGACCTTGCCGCCGCTCTTGTCCAGCTCCTCCATCACCCGCTTGTGGAGCCAGATGTTCATCTCGGCGCTGCCGTCCTTGGCGCCGGTGTAGCCCAGCTCGGTGGCCAGCTCCTTGCGGTTGGCGAGGCTGGCATCGAGGTCGAGCAGCTTCATCAGGTCGACGATCGAGGATTGGTAGTTGAGCTTCTCGCCATTCTTCGCGGCCATTTCGGCGAGGATCGCGTCGACGTCGACGTCCACGGGCTGAGCGGGCGTGGCCGCGGCCGGCTTCATCTGGGGCATGGCGGGCGGGCGCGGCTGCTGCGCCTGGGGCTGCGCCTGCGGTTGCGCGGGCGCGGCCTTGGCCTTGCCGAAAATGGCGTCTCGGATCTTGCCGAAGATACTCATGCTTACTCTCCTGTCGGGGTGGCGGCGCCAGCGCGCGGCTGCACAGAGAATGAGCGGCGCCCCCCGAAGTTGCGCCGCCGGCGAGGGAAGGCGACGAAGGGACGGGCGGCGGCGGGCGAACGGTTCGGGGCGGGAACGATAGCGTCGCGCCGTCGGTTGCCTCGGCATGACCGACAGGACCAACCCGGAGGACGCGCCGAGGCTGGACGAGCATCCGGGCGAGGGTGCGGTTCGCGGCACCCAGCGGATGGAGATCTTCGCCGACGCGGTCTTCGCCATCGCCTTCACCTTGCCGATGGTCGAGATCAAGCTGCCCGAGGCCGGGCCGGAATTCGGGGCGGAGCTGCTCGCCCTGTGGCCGCAATATCTGGGCTATCTGCTGTCGGCGCTGGTGATCGGGATCTACTGGGTCCACCACCATTTCTCGGGCGCCATCTACCGGACCACCGGCCACCATTTCCTGCTCGCGACGATCCTGTTCCTGATGGCGATCGGGTTCATCGCCTTCCCGACCCGGGCCTTCATCGAGCATATCCACGATCCGGCCGGCCGGGAGACGGGCGCGATCTTCTACACCTGCGCTCTGGCGGTGACGAACCTGACCTGGCTGATCAAATGGAGGACCGGCTGCCTGACCGGCGACGTCGATGACCGGCTGGAGAAGAGCTATGTCGGCCGGCTGACCCGCAAATATTATGTGACGTCGGCGCTGATGGCGGCCGCGGCCCTGCTCGTCTTCGTGCGCTGGGAAGCGGGACTCGCTTTGGCTGCGGCGGTGACGCTCTTCTACCTGAGGGCGCCCGAGACCCCGGTCTACGTCGCGGAGGCGCCGACCGTGGAGGGGGAGGATTAGGCAAAAAAAGGGCGCCGCCGAGGCGACGCCCTTCTTTCGGATCGCGGAGGCTTACGCGCTCTGCAGGTTGACCGCGCTGGTCTTGCCGCGCTGGTCCTGCTCGAGATCGTAGCTGACGCGCTGGTCCTTCTCCAGGGTCGTCATCCCGGCGCGCTCGACGGCCGAGATGTGGACGAAGGCGTCGTTGCCGCTGCCCTCGGGCTGGATGAAGCCATAGCCCTTGTCGAGATTGAAGAATTTAACGGTGCCGGTCGGCATGGTATTTTCCTTTGGTAGAAAGTGCCGGCAGCGCCGAAAGCGACGGCGCCGGGCTTTAGAAGCGTAGAGAGAAGGAAAAACCAACCGAAGAAGGAAATGTCCGTCGCATGCGACTTTAGCCCGGACCTTATGAACGATTTCGCCCCCCGTGGCAAATCGACGGGCCCGTGCCCCGCGGGCGAAGACGCGGCGGGTCGATAACCCTATTGTCATTGAGTCGCCGTTGCGACTAGGCTGGGGCAACCCCTGTTCAGGAGGAGACAGCTCAATGCGCATTCGGACCTTGACGGCCGCGCTCACCGCCGCGGCCTTGGTTTGCACCTCGGCGCCGAGCTTTGCGCAGGCCGCGCCGGAGCCGGCCGCGAGCGTCGAGGAAGGCGTTGCGCTCGCCCATGAAGGGGTGGAGCACCGCAAGCGCCGCCGCGGCACGACCATGTGGGTGGTCGCCGGCTTCATCGTGCTCGCCTTCGCGGCCCTGCTCCTGTTCAGCGACGACGAGGGCGACCCCGAGCCCGTTAGCCCCTGAGGCCGAGGCGGCCCGGCCGCCTTTCCACCTGCGCCGCCACGGGCGGAAATGAGATTCCCTTCGCCAAGAAGGGTTGGGGGATGGTCTTCGCGGCGCTCGATGGCCTCGCCCGGTGCCTCTCGCCGCGGCCGCGTTCCAGCGTTGAACGCACAGGGCCCTCGCCACCGTCGACCCGCCGACCCCGACCGACCGGGCGGCAGGCCGGCGCTTCGCCGTGAAAGCGGGAACGAAGGTCCGCCCCCGCCAGCCCTCGCCGGGGCGGCGCTCACCGTTTCTTAAGTCGCGCCCGCCATGGTGGCGCCGACGGGATCCGGGGAGAAAGTCTATGTCGATCAAGTTCATGCTGTTCGGAGTCGCGGCCGCGGGAGTGGGCGGGGCGGCGCTGACCGGCGGCGGGCTCGGCGGCCACGATGCCGAGCGGCTCGTCGCCAAGCCGCCGGCCGAGGTCTATGCCGCGATCTCGGCCATGGCCCCGGAAGGGATCAGGCAGGCGCCGCTGAGCAGCGACCTTCCGGCGATGAAGCTCGAGGTCCGCAAGGAGCAGGGCGAGGCGGTCCATTACATCCTGACCATGGACGGCAAGCAGATCGGCCGGCTCGATCTCGCCGTCGCCGGGCAGAAGGACGGCAAATCGTCCACGCTCGCCGCCGACATCGACGTCGACCAGCGCGCTTTGGCCAAGCTGATGGACCCGGAGACCGGCGACCAATTCGTCCCGGCCCCCGATATGATGATCAACCTCACCATGAACGAGGTGCTGGGCGAGCTGGCCGCCGACATCGAGGCCGGCCGGGCGCTTCCGACGATGGGCCCGCTGAGCATGTCCGCCTGGAGCAACCGCCTTCCCACCCTCGGTGAGGCGAAGGCGGTGAGGGAGGAGATGCAGGAAGCGGCCTCGAGGCCGACCGCGCCGGTGCCGACGGCCAGCGCCAAGCCGATGGTCGACCCGAACGAGGCCGCCAAGGCTTATATGAGGGGCGGGCGGTAGCAGCGCGCTCCGACGGAACACCGCGTCATTCCGGCGAAGGCGGGACCTTTGCATAACCCTTGCGAAGCGCGCGGAGGCATAGCCCCTCCCCTGAAGGGGAGGGGTTGGGGTGGGGAATGTGGGGCAGAATGTTCGCTTAGGTCTGAGCCGAGCAGACAACCCCCACCCCAACCCCTCCCCTGAAGGGGAGGGGCTAACACCAGCGACTGATGCAAAGGTCACGCGAAGGCCGGAATCCATGGACACGGACGGTGCCGATACTCGTGCGGCGGTGTTCATGGATCCCGGATCATGTCCGGGATGACGGACTCTCGGTGAGCCGTCCGGCCTGCGCCGGCTCCGGCGGCTGCTCGCGCGGCGTTGTGCGCCGGGCTCGCTGCCTCCGGGCGGCTTGGCGGGCAGGGCGGCCTGCCCGCCGTCGGACGGGCTCGGCATGGCCGACCCGCCGTCCGGCCTGCGCTGGCTCCGGCGGCTGCTCGCGCGGCGCTGCGCGCCGGGCTGCCTTCGGGCGGCTTGGCTTTACCCCGGGACGGCCAGGCTGTTGATGTGGAGGATGTTGCCGTCCGGGTCCTTGATCCAGACCAGCTTCTCGCCGCCGGCATGGTGGACGTTGCCGCGAAGCTCGCCGATGTCGGGATAATGCTCGAAGGTCGCGCCCTTCGCCTCGAGCGCCTCGACGACGGCGTCGACCTCGCCGCCGACTCCCCAGACCACCGAATTGCCCTTGCCGGTGCCGGCGAATTCGGACTGGTAGACGATGAGCCGGGTGGCGCCGGTGCGGTAGACCCGGACTCCTTCCTCCTTGCCCTGGCCGGCGCATTCGAGCCCGAGGACGTCCGCATAGAAAGTGTGGGCCCGGTCGAGATTGGCGACGGCGAGGATGGCGGAGCTGTCATGGTCCTTCAGCATCGGAAATCTCTCCTGCGGGGGCGGGGCCTGGTAGGGGGCCCTTCTCGTCGCCGGCCGAGTCCCTAGCGCAATCCGAACCGAAGCCGAAATAGAAGTCACGCCGGGCCTCGGCGATCGCCCGGGCCTCGGCTCTCTCTTCGGCCTCCTCCGCTTCCTCCTCCGCCAGGTCGGAATCGATCACCGCCTGCTCGTCCGGGGACAGAGTGCGGCGATAATCATGGTCGCCCCAGCGCCCTTCCTCCTCGCCGTCGAAGCCTTCGGGCGGCGGGTAATCGGTCCACCAGCCGTCCTCCTCCTCCCAGAGGGTGTGGGGATCCTCGTCGATTCCGGCATCGTCGCGGAGGTGAAGTTCACGAAGTTCACGATCTGGCGGGTTTTTCTGCGGGGTGGGGGCGGGGAGGGGATCGGGCTCGGTCTCGGGCGCCGCCGGGGCGAGCATCGCCAGCCCGTCCTCGCGCCGGTCCTCGCCGAGGGCATCGAGATATTCGTCCCAGCGCTGGGCGAGCGCAAGGTGCGGGGCGCCCCGCTCCTCGGCCCGGTCGATCCGGGAATCGAGCCGGGCGAGAACCGCCATGGTCAGGCGGTTGTCGTAGCGGTGGCGCTCGGCGACGATCACTCCGTCCTTGTAGATGCGCTCCACGACCCCGTTGCGGGCGCGCGAATAGGCTTCGTCGGCGAGGGGCCCGCGGGCGACCACCCGGGCCGCCTCGAGCCCGGCGGCGAACAGGGGATCGCGGTCGCGAAGATTGTAGGCGGAGCGGGCGCTCATCCCCGCCGCCTCGCAGGCCTCGACGATGATCCCGCATTGGGCGAAGCGCTCCAGGAAGAGTCGCTTCTTCTCCGGGGTCCAGCCGTCGTGGCGGAGACGGCGGGTCTCGCTGAAGCTGGTGTCGAGCTCGCCCGATTCGAGCGGATCGACCAGCGCGGGCATGTGGTCGGTGAGCAGCGGGATGATTTCCTCGTCGGCCATGCTTCCTCTCGTTCGCTATCTGTTCTAAACCCCGTTATCTGACAGGATATTTCCTATTCGGCAATCGGCTTTGCCTCCGTTTCGGTGCGAAGTCGGGTGCGCGGCGGCCAGGAAGCGGGGGCAGGAAGGATTGGGTTCACGCGAAGGGAGGCGAAGGACGCGAAGGGGCCGAGCGGATCGACGGGCGGCGGGAAGGCGCATTTCGATTCACCCAAAGCACCAAAGGCCCAAAGAGGCCGAACCTGGCGAGCCGGCCTCCCCATTTCCGCCGGCAACCGGGCTCGCTCAGCCTCTTTGGTGCTTTGGGTGAGACAATTCAGGCCGCGATCGCGGCCAGGCGGTGGGCGTCCCGGCGGAGGATCTCGAGGCAGTCTTCGCTGCCGGTGAGCTCCCAAGCCTGCTGGAGGACGATGATGTCCAGCTTGGCGGCGATCGCCGCGAGATCGGGGGCGGGGAGGGCGAGGAGGGCGTCGAGGGCTGCGGTGTGGGAGTCGAGGAGGGCGTCGTAGGCGTCCTCGTCAGGCTCGCTCCGGGCGGAGTCGAGAATGGCGTCCGCCTGGTGGAAGCGGGCGAGGGCGCGGTCCCAAATAGTGACCGCGCAGGACTCGTCATCCCGGACTTGATCCGGGATCCATCTTTCTTGCAGCGGTAGGGGTGGCGAGGAAGGCAGTAAGGTGGATCCCGGATCAAGTCCGGGATGACGAACAAGGGAAGAAGCGCAGACAGCGCCTAGCAGCGCCCTTCGGCTGATCCCGGTCGAATTGCGTTTCATAGGCTCCGGACCGCTGGCGGTCCGGAGTGCGACAGCTTATGCTGCCCGTCAGCCATCCTTCGCCTCCTTTTATCGGGAGTTCCTTCGACTCATGCTTCGCAATGCTCAGGATAAACTGCTGGTCAGCGCCGAAGCGAGGCGGGCGCCTTGGTTCGGCTCTTTATGGTGTTACCATATTGTAGGGGCGGGTCAATAGCCGAAACTGAAAAAAGACCCCGCGGCCGCCCGCGGACCGGAAGAGACCCAGTGCGAACCCTGCGCATCGGGGCCGAGCTCGAGGCGGCGATCACTGCCTGGATCGACCGCCAGCCCGACCCTAAGCCCTCCCGCTCCGAAGCGATCCGGCGGCTGATCGAGCAGGGACTGCGAGGATGATTGGGCCGATTTCGCTAGGCGCGCTGCTAGCCGCGACCGCACCTCCTGCAGCTCCTCCGCCGGACCGGCAACAGATAGAGGCAGCGGCGGCCCGTTGCAGCTTGCCGGCGAAATTCCTTCGGGTCGGCCGGGATTCCTACGGCGACTATGCGGACCTCTCCCCGAACGGAAACCTGGACGGCCTGAAGCCGGAGGCCCTGCTCTGCATGGTTAGCTGGGCGGAGCGGACAGGCGCGCGCATCGGCTTCATCTCAGAACCTCCGCCAGGCCCGCAGACCATTGCCCGAGGCCCGATCGAAAGCATCAAACGGGCGGCCCGAGCGGCGCGCGACTGCGGCCTGCCGGTTCACATCGATCCCCTGAGCCCCGAGGAGGCGGTGCTAGACGCCCGAAGTGACGCGCCCTCGGGGCCGCTGGAATGCACTCGGTCTTGGATTGAGAAGCAAGGGGATCTCCGTCTCGGACCGATGAGGGAAGAGGCAGGTCAATAGTCGATCTTGAAAAGGACCTGGCGGCCGCCCACGAACCGGCGCCCACCCCGTATGAGCCGTGGGCATATCGCCGGAGCTGGACGGTGATGACTGCTTGGATCTACCGCCAGCCAGACCCCTTCCCGTCCAAAGGCGATCCGGCGCCTGATCAAGTCTGGCTTGTCAGCGCATCAATGTGTCTTGGATAAGTAGCTTTGACCTCGATGCAAGATAGGATTGTCTACCAGCAACACTATCATGACGTGCGAGCGAGGCTCGACAACACCCTGCCTGATCCAATAGACACCAGCGGAATTCGTAGAGAGGATTGTTTCTATGGCGATCAGTGAGACGGCAATGGTGCTAGCCAAAACCCCGGCAGCGGCCAACCTCTTCGCCAGCGTTACCCAGAAAGTCAGTCGCACCCTGTCTGGCCCGGCGCGTTCTGCGGCAGTTCGGGTGGTGAGTGCCTTGGAAGGATATGCATCATATCTTCAAGAAACAAACGATAGGGTCTCGACCGTTAAAACGTTTGCTAATCCAGCACTTCCTGTCAGCTTAATTGATCATTTCGTTACAACTAAACTGCGTCCCCCAAAGAAACAGGATGCGACGCAAGACCAAGACGACCTGATAGACCGAATCGTTAGGCGAGGAAGAGTCGTGGTGTCAGCAACGGCCGGGCACGGTAAAAGCATGCTTATGAAATATATTGCACTTTCGCTGTACGAAAACCCGCGTGGAAGAATTCCTATATTTGTCGAGCTGAGGCATCTCAATCGAGTAAGCAAACCTGACCTGATAACTTATATCAATACGTCATATAAGCGAACTTACAATATTAGCGAAGACGTTTTTAGGCAGGGACTATCTCTAGGAGTCTTTGCTCTTCTTTTAGATGGGTTTGATGAACTTAACCATGAGCTTAGAGCTACGATCGAGGAGCAAATACTCCAAGCGGCTAGGACTCACCCTAAAGTTTCCATTGTTGTGTCAGGCCGACCTGATGATAAGTTTCTGTCTTGGCGGCTATTTGAAGTTCTCAAAATATGCCCAATGACAAAGCCGCAAGTGGTAGAACTCATCAATAAGCTAGAATACGACAGAGGAACGAAGCGCAGGTTTATTCAGAAGATAAATAAAGGTCTTTACGAAAGTCACGAGAGCTTCCTTTCGACTCCGCTGCTCGCAATACTAATGCTCCTCACTTACGAAGAAAATGCTAATATACCGGACAAGATGCATCTATTTTATGCCAAAGCGTTTGACACGCTATTCCATAAGCATGACGCAATGAAAGAGCAGTATGACCGGCAGAGGCGCTCAGGTCTTCAAATAGATGACTTCGAAAAGGTTTTTTCGGTTTTCTGTCTCGGAACATATGTCCGTGAAAAGTTGGAGTTTACGAAAGCTGAACTATTAAAAAGCATAAAGGAGGCCATAAACTATACAGGGCTCGAGGTGCATCCCGAGAATATGCTATTTGACGTGGAAGAGGCAGTATGCCTCTTGCAGAAGGAAGGAAACTCATTTTTCTTTGTTCACAGATCATTCCAAGAGTACTTTACGGCTCTCTTTCTGGCTTCCTGTCCGGAGGATATACGTGATGATTTCATCGAGCAAGTCGCGGTCCGGAGCTGGGATAACGTGCTTTCAATGCTCTTCGACATGGCAGCTGCTCAGCTTGAGCCGTCGTGGGTGGTAAGAAACGCTGACGCCTATCTATCTTATATCGAGGAACTAGGCGAAACAGATTTCAATATACTTCTTGCCAAGTGGGTCGGATTACAATTCTATGAAACTGGAGAAACTAACGAAATATATAACTTTATGTATGGCCCTCACCATAAGTTCATCCTAGTTATGCGCAGGTTTTACGGTCAGCGTATACTAGTTGATAACCGTATTGACTTTAACGAACTAAAAAAAGTGTGGAATGAAGAACAGGTGGATAGCGAGCAGCGTCTAATGCCTGGCAATCTAAAGCTTAGAAACATTCTATTTAAGCCCGAGCATGAGAAAGCTCTAGAGCGAGGTGGCTTGCTCGCCTTCATTCGACAAGAGTTCGAACAGATTCGCGAGATTCGTCAGGGAATTGATCAACAGCAGGCTTCACGAAATAAATTCCTGGAAAGCCTGTTTTCCAGGCAACCCAGTGGCTCAATGGACTCGTAGGTGTAAAGCCCCTAACCGATATTATGCATAATCATTGCACTTACTATCTTATATCTCATGCAGCAGCTTCTCGTTCGCGCACTTGGGCGGATGCGCGCGCTTTTTTCTTTCGCATCGGAGCAGCGGCCTCAACGCGGGCTCCCTTGAGCAGAGGCTTCAGATAGCCGCCCGTGTAAGAGCCGGGGACCTCGGCCACCTGTTCGGGCGTTCCCTCCGCCACGATTTCCCCGCCCTTGTCCCCACCCTCGGGTCCAAGATCCAGCACCCAGTCCGCCGTCTTGATTACCTCGAGATTGTGCTCGATCACCACCACCGAATTGCCCTGATCCACCAGCGCATGGAGCACCTCGAGCAGCTTGCGCACGTCCTCGAAGTGGAGCCCCGTGGTCGGCTCGTCCAATATGTACAAAGTCTGCCCCGTCGCTCGCCTCGACAGCTCCTTGGCCAGCTTCACGCGCTGGGCCTCGCCGCCGCTGAGCGTCGTCGCCTGCTGGCCGACCTTGATGTAGCCGAGGCCGACTTCCTCCAGCATCGCCATCTTGTCGCGGATGGGGGGGACGGCCTTGAAGAATTCGTGGGCGTCCTCGACGGTCATGTCCAGGACGTCGGCGATGCTCTTGCCCTTGAACTTCACCTCCAGGGTCTCGCGATTGTAGCGGTGGCCGTGGCAGACGTCGCAGGTGACGTAGACGTCGGGGAGGAAGTGCATCTCGATCTTGATCAGGCCGTCGCCCTTGCAGGCCTCGCAGCGGCCGCCCTTGACGTTGAAGCTGAAGCGGCCGGGCTTGTAGCCGCGCGCCTGGCTCTCGGGGAGGCCGGCGAACCAGTCGCGGATCTGGGTGAAGGCGCCGGTGTAGGTGGCGGGGTTGGAGCGGGGGGTTCGGCCGATCGGCGACTGGTCGATGTCGATCACCTTGTCGAGATATTCGAGGCCGCTGATCTTCTCGCAGGGGCCGCAGACGACGCGGGCGCCGTTCAGGGCTCGGGCGGCGCCGGCGTAGAGGGTGTCGATGGTGAAGCTCGACTTGCCGGAGCCGGAGACCCCGGTGATGCAGGTGAAGGTGCCGAGCGGGATGGACGCGGTGACGTCCTTGAGGTTGTTGGCCCGGGCGGAGTGGACGGTGAGCTTCCTGCCGTTGCCCTTGCGGCGCCTGGCGGGGACGGCGACGGAGCGGCGGCCGGTGAGATAGTCGGCGGTGAGGCTCTTGTCGTTGGCGAGGACCTCCTCGAGCGTTCCGCGGGCGACGACCTCGCCGCCATGGGCGCCGGCGCCGGGACCCATGTCGATGACATAGTCGGCGGTCCGGATGGCGTCCTCGTCATGCTCGACGACGATGACGGTGTTGCCGAGATCGCGGAGGCGCTTGAGGGTGATCAGGAGGCGGTCGTTGTCGCGCTGGTGGAGGCCGATGCTCGGCTCGTCGAGGACGTAGAGCACGCCGGAGAGGCCGGAGCCGATCTGGCTGGCGAGGCGGATGCGCTGGCTCTCGCCGCCGGAGAGGGTGCCGGAGGTGCGGTCGAGGTTGAGATAGTCGAGGCCGACGTTGTCGAGGAAGCCGAGGCGCTCGATGATCTCCTTGAGGATGGCGCGGGCGATCTCCTTCTGCTGGCCGTTCAGCTTGTCCTCGAGGGTGGAGAACCAGTCCAGCGCGTGGCGGACCGAGCGGCGGGTGGACAGGCTGATGTCCTCGCCGGCGATCTTGACGGCGAGCGGCTCGGGGCGGAGGCGGGCGCCGAGGCAGGTCTCGCAGGGGGCGGCGGACTGATATTTGGCCAGCTCCTCGCGCATCCAGGCGCTCTCGGTCTGGAGCATCCGGCGGTTG
>DASWLZ010000012.1:0-39203 GCA_036399975.1 Allosphingosinicella sp. | reverse complement strand
GATCGGCGTCGGCGCCGCCGCGGTCGGCGTCGGCAACGTCTTCGGCTCGTTCCTCGAGAGCGCGATCCGCAACCCGGCCGCCGCCGACAGCCAGCAGGGCCGCCTGTTCATCGGCTTCGCCGCCGCCGAGCTGCTCGGCCTCATCGCCTTCGCCGTGGCGATGATCATCCTCTACGCCCGCTAAGAAGGAAGGAGGGGACACTTTGCTAGCAAAGTGTCCCCGCTAGCCCATGCCCCAGATCAATCAGCTGGCCGACGCCGCCTATTCGCAGTTCTTCTGGCTGCTGCTGGTGCTCGCCATCATCTATTTCGGCATCGGCCGGATGATGCTCCCCAAGATCCAGTCGACGGTCGAGGCGCGCGACCAGCGCATCGCCGGCGATCTCGCCGCGGCCCAGGCCGCGCGCGAGGCCGCGGAAGGGACCGAGGCCGCCTATCGCGCCCGGATGGACTCCACCCGCGGGGAGGCCCTCAAGGTCGCCCAGGCGGCCAAGGTGTCGAGCGCCAAGGCGACCGAGGAGCGGATGAAGGCGGCGAACGAGGAGTTGGGGGCGAAGGTGGAGGCCGCGGAAGCGCGTATCCGGACCGCAACGCAGGCGACCCTCGGCGAGATCGAGAGCGTGGCCGCCGAGGCGGCGCGCGAGATGGTCGAGCGGCTTGCCGGCGTTTCGGTGGACAGCGATGAGGCCGCGCGCGCGGTCAGGAATGCGATGACCCATGGCTGAGGAAAGCCCCCAGGCCCCCCATATCCGCGAGGCCCCCGGCCACGGCGCCGAGCCTGCCGGAGTGGTCGGAGCGCCGGAGCATCACGAGCTTCCGACCGCTCTGGGCCTAGACGCCCCGCAGTGGATCGCGCTGGCGATGGTCGTCGTCTTCGCCATCCTCCTGTGGAAGCGGGTCCCGGCGCTGATCGGCAAGGCGCTCGATTCCAAGATCGCGGGAATCCGCGCCCAGCTCGACGAGGCCGCCCAGCTCCGTTCGGAGGCCGAGGCGATCAAGGCCGAATATGAAGCCAAGGCCGCGCAGGCCGACGCCGAGGCTGCGACCCTCCTCGACCGGGCCCGCGTCGAAGCCGAGGGAATCGTCCGCCAGGCCGAGAGCGACGCCTCGGCCCTGGTCGAGCGCCGCGGCCGGATGGCCGAGGACAAGATCGCCGCCGCCGAGCGCTCCGCCCTCGACCAGGTCCGCGCCAAAGCCGCCCGCGCCGCGGCCGCCGCCGCCGAGACCCTGATCCGCGAGAAGCTCGACGCCGGCGCGGACAAGGCTTTGGTGAACCGCACCATCGAAGGTCTCGGCCGCGCGAATTGACCCGTCATCCCGGCGAAGGCCGGGATCCATGAACATTGCAGTGTCTGGTTTCGCCCGCCCCTGTTCATGGATTCCGGCCTGCGCCGGAATGATGACCGAGCCGCCGGAGACAAATCGCCGCCGCGGTGCCGGTCGATTTTTTAACGCAACGACGCACCGACGCAACGAGCGCGGAGCGCTCCCCCGCCGCCCCCGGGTGGCCGAAGGCGCGGCTTCGTTGGACGGACGGGGTATCGTCCGCTTCGCGGAATCGTTGCGTCGTTGCGTTCAAAAATGAGTTCGCACGGAGTGGTCTATCCCGCTCCCTCGTCCTAGATCGTTGACCGTGACCGACACCCCCCCCACCGATCGTTTCAACGAGGAGAAATCCGCTTACACCGTTCGCGGCAGCGACCAGCCGGACCTGGAGGCGGGAGTCGCCGCCATCCGCAAGGTGGTGAAGACCCTGCCCGTCCGCCCCGGGGTCTACCGGATGCTCGATGCCAAGGGGGACGTGCTCTACGTCGGCAAGGCGAGGGCGCTGAAGAACCGGGTGACCAACTACACTCAGGTCGCCCGCCTGACCAAGCGGCTGCAGCGGATGGTCTCGCAGACGCGCTCGATGCAGATCGTCACCACCAATACCGAGTCCGAGGCGCTTCTGCTCGAGGCGCAGCTGATCAAGCGCTACCGGCCGCCCTACAACGTGCTGCTGAGGGACGACAAAAGCTTCCCCTTCATCCTCCTTCGCGAGGACCATCCCTATCCGCAGATCCGCAAGCATCGCGGCGCCCGGCGCCACAAGGGCCAATATTACGGCCCATTCGCGAGCGCCGGCTCCGTTACCCGCACGCTGAACGCGCTCCAGAAGCTGTTCCTGCTGAGGAGCTGCACCGACACCTTCCTCGCCACCCGCAAGCGGCCCTGCCTGCTCTTCCAGATCCGACGCTGCTCGGCGCCCTGCGTCGGCCGGGTGACGCCCGAGGCCTATGCCGAATTGGTCCAGGATTCGAAAGACTTCCTCGCCGGCAAGTCGAGCCAGGTTCAGCAGAAGCTGGCCGCCGCGATGAACGAGGCGGCCGAGGCGATGGATTACGAGCTCGCCGCGGTCTTCCGCGACAGGCTCCGCTCGCTCACCTTCATCCAGGGTTCCCAGGCCATCGCCGCCGAAGGTCTCGGCGACGCCGATATCTTCGCTTTGGCCGCCAAGGGCGGGACGATGTGCGTCCAGGCCTTCTTCATCCGCGGCGGCAACAATTGGGGGCACAGGAGCTTCTTCCCGGCCCATACCGCCGACGTGCCCGAGGAAGAGGTGCTGGCCAGCTTCCTGATGCAATTCTACGAGGAGGTGCCGCCGCCGAAGCAGGTGCTTCTCGACCGTGAGGTGCCGGAGGCGGAGTTGCTCTGCGAGGCGCTGTCGGAGCGTTCCGACCGCAAGGTGACGATCCGGGTCCCGAAGCGCGGCGACCATGTCCGGATGATCCGCCAGGCCTCGCGAAACGCCGAGGAGGAGCTCGACCGCCACCTCGCCGAGACCAGCACCCAGGCGAAGACGATGCGGGCGCTGACCGAGCTGCTCGAGCTCGCCGAGCCGCCGGAGCGGATCGAGGTCTACGACAACAGCCATGTCATGGGGACGAATGCCGTCGGGGCGATGATCGTCGCCGGCCCGGAGGGCTTCCGCAAGAACGCCTACCGCAAGTTCAACATCAAGCGTCCCGAGACCGCCCCGGGCGACGATTTCGCAATGATGCGCGAAGTGCTCGGCCGCCGCTTCGCCCGGCTCGAGAAGGAGGATCCGGACCGGAGCCGCGGCGAATGGCCGGACCTGCTCCTCATCGACGGCGGCAAGGGGCAGCTTTCCGCGGTCCTGGAGACCCTGGAATGCGCCGGCATCCACGACGTCCCGGTCGTCGGGGTCTCGAAAGGGCCGGACCGCAATGCCGGTCGCGAGACCCTGCATCTGCCCAATGGGCGCGACTTCCAGCTTCCTCCCAATTCCTCCGTGCTGTTCTACATCCAGCGCCTTCGCGACGAAGCCCACCGCTTCGCCATCGGCGCCCATCGCGCCAAGCGCGCGAAGAGCATGACGGCCAGCCCGCTCGACGAGGTCCCGGGAATCGGCCCGAGCCGGAAGCGGGCCTTGCTCATGCATTTCGGGACGGCGAAAGCGGTCCGGGGAGCGGCTCTGGAGGATCTCGAAAAGGCCCCGGGCATCTCGAAGGCCATGGCCCGCGGCATCTACGATTATTTCCATCCCAGCGGCTGACTCCCGTCACCCCAGCGAAGGCTGGGATCCCAGCAAGTGAAAGGCGCCGCGGTCTTCACCCCCTGGGGCCCCAGCCTTCGCTGGGGCGACGCCCCAACCCCACCCTTGCCCCAATATTAAGGCCGCACTCACCATATATTCACTGGCGCAATCCTATCATCGCGCAATGACCCAGGTTCTCCTCACGGTCGACACTGCGCTCAGCTGGGCCGCTCACGCTCGCGGCGCCTCCTGGCAGGAGAATCTCGCCGCCTGCTTCGATCCCCGCCGGCTCGACCTGCTCGCTGGCCACGGCCTCAAGGCCTGCTTCTTCGTCGATCCGATGCCCGCCCTGGTCTACGGCCTCGAGCCCGTCCGCCAAATGGTCGAGCCGGTCCTGGCCGCCGGCCAGGAAGTGCAGCTCCACCTCCACCCGGTCTGGCAGAGCGTCGCCGAGGGAGTCGCGGAGGGCGCCCGCTTCGAGCTGACCTGCTTCGATGCCGAGGACCAGCTCGACCTGATCGAGACCGCCCGCGATCTCCTGGTCGAGGCCGGCGCTCCGCCGCCGATCGCCTTCCGCTCGGGCGGCTATGCCGCCGACGTCCGAACCCTCGCCGCCCTGCTTCAGGCCGGCGTTCGGTTCGACTCGAGCCACCTTCCCGGGGCGAGCGCCCTGCCGCTCGAGCCCGACCTGGCCGGCCCGGCCGATCTCGGCGGAGTGGTCGAAGTGCCGGTCGCCCTCCACCTCGGCGCCGCTTCCGACGAGGAGATCGAGGCGGTTCTGAGCGCCGGGCATCCCCTCGTCGCTTTGGCCGCAGGGGGCTCCGACCCCGGCGGCCGCTTCGAAGAGGTCTGCGCCTTGCTCGCCACAAAGGCTCATGCTTTGCCGATGGCGCATTTCGCCGATCTCGAACCCGCGCCCACCGCGCGTGCCCTGTCCCCCCGGGCTTGGCGCCGAGCCCGACAAATGGCCGAGCAGGCCTGGCCCGACGCTCTCCACGCACGGTCCCTGTAGCCGCTGACCGTCGCCCTGAGCTCGTTCAGGGTCCAGCTCTCCACCCGCGAGGCGGCTTGGCGTTGGATGCTGATACAAGTTCAGCATGACGGCCTGTGCGCTCAGCGATACTCTCGCCCCCATGCACCTCCTCACCCCGGCGATCATCTGCGCAGTCCGACCGCATGGCGAGCATGGCGCGATCGTTCGAGCGCTGACTCCCGCCGACGGCATCCAGGTGGGCTATGTGCGCGGCGGCCGCTCCCGCCGGATTCGCCCGATTCTCCTCCCGGGCAATCTCGTCCAGGCCGAATATCGCGCCCGGACCGAGGACCAGCTCGCCCAGCTGAGCGTCGAGCTCGCCGCAAGCCGGGCGCCGCTCCTCGGCGAGGCGCTGCCGGCGGCGGCGATCGAATGGACGACGGCGCTCGCCGCCACCGCCCTTCCGGAAGGCCAGCCCTATCCGCGGCTCTACGAGGCGCTGGACGGCCTGCTCGCCGCGATCGAGGCGTCGCCGAGCGCCCGCGGCTGGGCGCCCTCGCTGGTGCGTTACGAGCTCTTCGTCCTCGCCGAGCTCGGCTTCGGCCTCGACCTCAGCGAATGCGCGGCCACCGGAGCCGCCGAGGGCCTCGCCTTCGTCAGCCCGAAGAGCGGCCGGGCGGTCAGCGCGGCGGCCGCCGCCGGATATCACGACCGCCTCTTCCCGCTTCCGCCGCTGATGCTCCGCTCCGGTGCGGCCGAGTGGCCCGACATCCTCGCCGGTCTTCGGATCACCGGCCATTTCCTGGCGCGCGACGTCCTGATCGAGCGTCAGTCGGAGATCCTCGCCGCCCGCCAAAGGCTGCTCGAGCGGCTGAAGCGGGCGGGAGGGTAGCTGGCCGGAGCCGGATTACCGGGACCCTTCCCGCTCGGCCAGCCATTCCCGGATCGCCTCTGCGATCCTCTCCGCCGCCCGGCCGTCGCCGAAAGGGAAGGCGGGCCGGGCCATACGGGCGTATCTGCCGGGGTCGGCGAGCAGGCCGGCAACCGCGGCCACGATCCGGCCGGTGTCGGTGCCGACCAGCTCGAGGCTTCCGGTCGCCAGGGCCTCGGGCCGCTCGGTGACGTTGCGAAGCACCAGCACCGGCTTGCCGAGCGCCGGCGCTTCTTCCTGAAGCCCGCCGCTGTCGGTGAGGATCAGCCAGCTCGAAGCCATCAGCCCGACCATCTCCTCATAGCCGAGCGGCTCCAGCAGCTCGATATGCTCCGCCCCGCTCAGCGCCTTCTCCATTGCCCGCCGGGCCAGCGGGTTGACGTGGAGCGGCACCGCCACCCGCACCGGCAGCTCCCGGACCATTCGCTTCAGGGCGTCGCATACCGCTCTGGCCGGCTCCCCCTGATTCTCGCGGCGATGGCAGGTGGCGAGGATCAGCCGCCGTTCGCCGGTGGCGCCTGGGCCGGACGAGGGGAGGCGCTCCCGGGCCCGGAGCAGGGCGTCGATGCCGGTATTGCCGGTCACCCATATCCGCCCGCCGACCTGCCGCTGCTCCCGGGTCAGGTTCCGAGCCGCAGTGGCGGTGGGAGCGAACAGCAGCTGCGCCAGCGCGTCGATGGCGATCCGGTGGCCTTCCTCCGGGAAGGGCTGGTCCAGATCGAACGACCGTAAGCCGGCCTCGACATGGCCGACGGGGATTCCGCAATCCCGGGCCGCGAACGCCCCGGCGACCGCGCTCGTCGTGTCGCCGTGGACGAGGACGAGATCGATCCGCCGCCGCTGGAAGCGACCGCACAGCAAGGCGTGAAGCGCCTCGCGAAGGCTGTCGGAGCTCCGTCCGCGCGGGCTGAAGCGGAGCTGGCGCAGGCTTTCCCCGGGAAGGTCGAAATAGCGGGCGAGGCCCGAATGCTGCCCGGTCAGGACAACCTGATGCTCGACCCCCGGCAACCGCTCGAGGGCCTGGGCCACCGGAGCCATCTTGATGGCTTCGGGGCGAGTGCCGACGATCGAGACGATGAAGGGACGGGAAGCCCGGGAGCGGGCGGCGGGGAGGGTGGCTTGGCTGTTCATGGCCGCAGGGTAGGCGGGCCGTCAGGCTATCCAAAAACCCCATCGAGCGAATGCGAAAACCACGAAGCGACGGCTCAGCCGGCCATGGGCACCCCCAGCTTGGCGGCGGCGCTGCGCAAGCGGCCGGTCGCCTCGGGATCGCCCTGGAAGGCGACAAGCCCCGAGCGGAGCGCCGCCTCGGCCGCCTTCGCCTCTCCAAGCGCCATTCGCCCGCGGATCAGCATGATCCAGCCTTGCTCGTCTCCGGGGACGGCCTTCAGCCGGGCCTCCAGCCGGGCCACCATCTGCCGGGCCATCGCCTCCCGCTGCGGCCGCGGAAGCGAGGCGGCGGCGGCCAGCTGCCCGGCAGTGGGGCCGGAGCTGCCCGGCCTTTCCTCCCCGCGCCTCTCGGCCGGCATCCGGCCGGCGAGGTCGATCCGGTTCTTCGCCGCCGCCTGCTCGATCGTCCGCCTGAGATCGTCCTCCCACGGCGCTCCGGGCGGAGTCTCCCTGAGCAAGGCAATCCAGTCGTCGACCGCGCCCTGGTGGTCGCCGGACAGCTCCTTCTGCACCGCGAGGAAGTAGCGCGCCCTCGGATTGCCGGGGTCGAGCTCGAGCGCCTTGCGGAAGGCCTCCGCGGCCTCGGGCACGAGGGTCGGGCTGGGCACCTGCAGTGCCTCGCCCAGCGAGGACCAGGTCTCGGCATCGCCCGGCTCGAGCGCCGCCGCCTTGCGATAGGCCGCGGCGGCCTCGCCGGCATTGCCAGCCTGCGCATAGGCCCAGCCGACGACCCGCCAGTCCTTGGCGGCGGGGCCTCCGGCCTCGACGCCCTCGCCCCCGCCGCCGCTCCTCGATATGGCGATCCCCGCCGAGACCAAGGCAATCAGCGCCGCGACGGCGAGGATGACCGTCGCCGCGGAGGGAAGGCGGGAGCGGCTTTGCGGGAGGGCGGTCATGGCTTGCCATCCTTGCCCCAATTCGGCCAACGTCAAGGGCCGCCCTGCCGCGGCGGCCGGCGCTGCCGGGGGGCAAAGCGGGATTCCGTTCCGTGGGCGAGGCGAGACGACCACCTCTTCTACGAGAATACGGGCCGGCTCTCGAAGGACATTTCCCCGCCCGTCGAGTTCACGGGGTGGAACACCGTCATCGGCGAAGGCTCCGCCGAGGACGCGGCCGACGATCTTCTCGTGACGGTCGAGGTTCGGGGGCGCCGGGCGAGCTGATCGAGCAGCCGCTGACCCTGGTGGCGCGGGCCAAGGGCAAGATCCTCGCCAGCGGCGCTTCCACGGCCTGCTCACCACCGTTCAGGGACGCACCTACAAGGCGCTGTGGCTGAACGACGTCGGCTGCGCCGGGCGGATCGAGGTCACCGCCACGATCGGCCGCTCGATCCGCAAGTCTGCGATCAAACTCGACTGCGGCGAGTGAGAGACGCTTAGGCCGCCGCGCTCCTGAAGGAGGAAGGCCGCCGCACCAGCTTCCTGAGCCTGGCCATCCACGACGTGCGACCGCGAAGCTGAAGCGCGAAGGCCGGCTCGTCCGGGTGCTGCTCGTCGCCGTAGATCTCCAGCGGCGCGGGAAGCCGCTGGCGAAGGACGAGCTTGCGGCGGCCCTTCAAAATGTCCTCGGCCTCCGACAGGGCGCGGACCAGATCCTCCTCGCGATAGGGCTTCTGAAGGCAGCCTATGGCGAGGTCGCGGACGGCGAAGCCGGGGGCCCTGGCGGTGGCGAACAGACAGGCGATCCCTACGTCGTGAAGCCTTGCGGCCACCGCATAGCCGCTGCTGCCGTTGGCGAGCTGGAGGTCGACGAGCGCGAGGTCGGGCCGCCAGGCCTCGATGGCGGTGACGGCGCTTGCAAGATCGTTGGCGAGCGCCGTGACCCGGAAGCGAGGGTTGAGCTCGACGAGGCTCTTCACCGTCTCGGCGAGCAAGGGATCGTCCTCGACGATCAATATATTGAGCACCGTCACTCCCCCGACAGAACCGATGCCCGAAGCTGACTTATCCCCAGGTCCAAGGCCATGGCTTCCCACGCTTTTTGCGCTGAACGATTCCTTTCCCGCGCCGAAACGAGTCGATGGACGGCGCCTCGCCCGAATTCGTCACCTGAACTCGTTTCAGGGTCCAGTTCTCCACCGGCGAGGCGCCTCCACCCTGGATGCTGAAACAAGTTCAGCATGACGGCCAGCCGCGGACCGTACATGTCCGGATAATGTCGTAACCGCTAAGGCGACGGCACACGCGCGGCGGATGAAAATTCGCAAACGCGGAACAGTTGCCGGGGCGGAGCACGCCTCTATAGCCGATGGCGACGACCCTGATTTAGATCATCCTTAGGGAGACCGGTTTTGAAGTCATTTCTACTCGGCGGCGCCGCCGCCTTGGCCCTCGCGGGCTGCGCAACCACCAGCAGGACTTCCGACATGGCCGTGACAGAGGATTCCGCCGTGGCCGTGGCCGAGGCCCCCGCCGAGCCCGCCGTCACCATTCCCGACAACATCCTGCTCGCCGACTGGACCGGCCCCTATGACGGCGTTCCGCCCTGGGACCAGGTGACCCCGGAGCTCTTCCCAGAGGCGATCCAATTCGCGATCGACGAGCAGCGCCGCGAGGTTCTGACGATCGCCGACAGTCCCGACGCGCCCACCTTCGCGAACACCGTCGAGGCACTCGAGAAGACCGGCCAGCGGCTCGACCGGGTGCTCTCCCTGTTCGGGGTGATGACCGACAACATGACCACGCCCGCTTATCAGGCGCTCGAGAAGGAATGGTCGCCCAAGCTCTCCGCGGCGAGCGACGAGATCATCCTCAATCCCAAGCTCTTCCAGCGCGTCAAGACCGTCTACGAGAGGCGCGAGAACGCCAATCTCGATGCCAAGCAGCAGCGGCTGGTGACCCGGCTCTACGACAGCTTCGTCCGCCGCGGCGCCAACCTCAACCCCGAGCAGAAGGCGCAGCTCACCGCCTACAATTCGCTGCTCGCCGGCAAGTTCGCCACCTTCGGTGAAAAGGTGCTGGCCGACGAGAGCACCCACATCACCGCCACCGAGGCGGAGCTGAAGGGAGTCCCCGCCGACGTCAAGGCGGCCGCGGCCTCGGCCGCCCAGGAGCGCAAGATGCCCGCCGGCAGCTTCGCGATCGTCAACACCCGCTCGGCGGTCGACCCGATCCTGACCTATGCGGACAATCGGGCGCTTCGTGAAAAGGTGTGGCGCGCGTTTGTCAACCGCGGCGACAATGGCGGCGCCAACGACACCAACCGGACGATCGCCGAGATCGTCAAGCTTCGCGCCGACCGCGCCAAGCTGCTCGGCTTCTCGAGCCATGCCGAGTTCCGGATGCAGGACACGATGGCCAAGTCGCCCGCCAAGGCGCTCGACCTGATGAACCGGGTCTGGCCTGCCGCCGTGGCCCGGGTGAAGGAGGAAGTGGCCGACATGCAGGCGCTCGCCCGCAAGACCGACCGCACCCTCACCATCGAGCCCTGGGACTATCGTTACTATCAGGAGAAGGTCCGCGCCCAGCGCTACAACCTCACCCAGGAGGAGGTGAAACCCTATTTCGAGCTGAACAACATCATCGAGGCCTCCTATTGGGCCGCGGGAGAGCTGTACGGGCTCGACTTCAAGGAGATCACCGGCACAGTCCCGGCCTGGAACCCCGACATCCGGGTCTACAGCGTCACCGAGCGCGGCACCGGCAAGCAGATCGGCGTCTTCTACCGCGACGATTATGCCCGCACCGGCAAGCGCTCGGGCGCCTGGGCGACGACCTACCGGAGCCGCGCCGGGCTGCTCGGCGACGACATCGTGCTCGGTTCGAACAACAACAATTTCGTCAAGCCGGCGCCCGGCCAGCCGGTGCTGATCAGCCTCGACGACGCCGAGACGCTGTTCCACGAATTCGGCCACGCCATCCATTATTTCCTTTCGGACATCCACTATCCGAGCTTCGGGAACACCCCTCGCGACTTCGTCGAGTATCCGAGCCAGGTGAACGAGAATTGGCTTCTCACCCAGCCGGTGCTCAGCCGTTTCGCCAAGCACTACCAGACGAAGCAGCCGATGCCGGCGTCGCTGATCCAGAAGATCGAGAAGGCCTCGACCTTCAACCAGGGCTTCGCGACGGCGGAATATCTGTCGTCGGCAATCGTCGACATGATGCTCCACATGGACCCGAACGGAGTCGTCGACCCGAACGCGTTCGAGGCCCAGGCGCTTCAGAAGATCGGGATGCCGAAGGAGCTGGTGATGCGGCACCGTCTGCCGCAGTTCAACCACCTCTTCTCGTCCGACGCCTATTCGGCCGGCTATTATTCCTACCTCTGGTCGGAGACGATGGACGCGGACACCTGGGCTGCGTTCGAGGAAGCCGGCAATCCGTTCGACAAGGCGACCGCCGACCGCTTCCGCCGGTCGCTACTGTCGACCGGCAACGAGACCGACCGCGCTGAGGCCTACCGCGCCTTCCGCGGCCGCGACCCGGACGTGAAGGCGCTGATGCGCAAGCGCGGCTTCCCGACGGGGTAAGGGAAAGATACGTCATCCCAGCGAAGGCTGGGATCCCGGCGGGTGAAGGGCGCGGCGCCCTTCACCCCCTGGGCCCCAGCCTGCGCTGGGGCGACGGAGGAAAGATCATGCCCCCGCCCGAACCGCCTGCGCCCACGCGCCGTCGGCGAGCGGCTCCAGGCTCGCCGCCATCTGGGCCGCATGGCCGGACGAGGCGGTGCCGCGGACCAGCCGGCCCTTGATCCCGTGGACGATGGCGGCGAGCCGGAACATGTTGAAGGCCATGTAGAAGTCGATGTCCGGGATCCCGTCGCGGCCGGTGCGCCGGCAGTAAGCGGCGACATATTCCTCTTCCGACGGGATGTTGTGAGCCGCCAGGTCGAGCCCGGCGAGTCCGGTCGAGACTCCGGCCGGCATCCGGTAGACCATCAGATGGTAGGTGAAGTCGGCGAGGGGGTGGCCGAGCGTCGACAATTCCCAGTCGAGCACCGCCAGCACCCTTGGCTCGGTCGGGTGGAAGACCATGTTGTCGCAGCGGAAGTCGCCGTGGATGATCCGGGCGTCCTGGTCGTCCGGCGGGATGTTCGAGGGAAGCCACTCGACCAGCCGGTCCATCGCGTCGACCCTGCCCGCCTCGACGTCGCCGAGATATTGCTTCGACCAGCGCCCGATCTGCCGCTGGAAATAATTGCCCGGCTTGCCGTAGTCGCCGAGGTCCGCGGCGAGGGGATCGATCAGGTGAAGCTGGGCGATGACCGCGTTCATCGCGTCGAAATAGGCCGGCCGCTCGTCCCTCGGGACTTGCGGGAAGTCGGCCTCCCAGAAGATCCGGCCCTCGACCATCTCCATCACGTAGAAGGGAGTCCCGATCACCGCCTCGGCGGTGCACAGGCCGTAGGCCCGGGCGACCGGGAAGCCCTGCCGACCGAGCGCTGAGATGACCCGATATTCCCGGTCGACGGCGTGGGCTCCGGGCAGGAGCTTGCCCGGCGGCTTGCGGCGAAGGACGTAGGAGCGGCCGGGCGTGATCAGCTTGTAGGTCGGGTTGGACTGGCCGCCGCGGAACTGCTCGACGGTGAGCGGCCCGGAATAGCCTTCCACCTCGCGCTCCAGCCAGCGCTCCAGCGAGGCGGAGTCGAAGCGGTGGGAGTCGCGCACCGCGATCGTGCCTGTATTCTGGGCGCTTCGCTCCATGGCTCTTCCAGGCTCCTGTTGCACCGCGCTGTCATGGCCGCGAACCGGCCGGCCGCGCAACTCTCCCGCGCTTCGGCGGCTCGTCATCCCAGCGAAGGCTGGGATCCAGGGGGTGAATGGCACCCGCGTTCTTCACCCGCCGGGGACCCAGCCTGCGCTGGAGCGACGGAGTCGGTCATCCGCCCTTCAGCTCCAGCCGATGGGCATGGAGCAGCGGCTCGGTATAGCCGGAAGGCTGGCGCCCGCCCTCGAAGATCAGCGCCCGGGCCGCCCGGAAGGCGCTGGTCCCGAACTCGGGGGCCATGGCGCGATAGGCCGGATCGCCCGAATTCTGGCGGTCGACCACGGCGGCCATCCGGCGAAGGCTCTCCTCGACCTGCTCCGCGCTCACGATGCCGTGGAGAAGCCAGTTGGCGACGTGCTGGCTGGAGATGCGGCAGGTGGCGCGGTCCTCCATCAGTTCGACCTCGTGGATGTCGGGCACCTTGGAGCAGCCGACCCCCTGGTCCACCCAACGGACGACGTAGCCGAGGATCCCCTGAACGTTGTTGTCGAGCTCCTCCCGGATCGCCTCGGCGGACCAATCAGGCTCGGCCGCGACCGGGATCGAGAGCAGGCCGTGCAGCGAGGCCGCAGCGCGCCCGGCCAGCTCGCGCTGACGCTCCGCCACGTCGACGCGGTGATAGTGGATGGCGTGAAGGGTCGCTGCGGTGGGGGAGGGGACCCAGGCGGTGGTGGCGCCGGCGAGGGGATGGGCGATCTTCTGCTCGAGCATGTCGGCCATCAGGTCCGGCATCGCCCACATGCCCTTGCCGATCTGCGCCCGGCCGGCGAAGCCGCAGGCGAGGCCGGTGTCGACATTGTTGTCCTCATAGGTCCTCAGCCACTCGCTGTTCTTCATCTCCGACTTGCGGACGACCGGGCCGAGCTTCATGGCCGTGTGGATCTCGTCGCCGGTGCGGTCGAGGAAGCCGGTGTTGATGAACACCACCCGGTCCCTCACCTCGCGGATGACGGCTGCGAGGTTTACGCTGGTCCGGCGCTCCTCGTCCATCACGCCGATCTTGATCGTGTGGCGCGGCAGGCCGAGCAAATCCTCGGTGCGGTCGAACAGGCGGCCGACGAAGGCCGCTTCCTCGGGACCGTGCATCTTGGGCTTGACGATGTAGATCGAGCCGGCGGGGCTGTTGGACCGCTCGCCGTTCAGGTCGTGGAGCCCGGCGAGCGACGTGATCACCGAGTCGGCCAGGCCCTCCTGAACGTCCTCTCCGTCGATCCGGATCATCGGGTTGGTCATGAGATGGCCGACATTGCGGACGAACATCAGGGCCCGGCCCTTGAGGGTGAGCGTCCGGCCGAACCTTACGTCATATTCGCGGTCCGGCTCGAGTTGGCGAACCACCGATTCGCCCTGCTTGTCGAGGCGGGCGCTGAGATCGCCTCTCATGAGGCCGAGCCAGTTCCGGTAGACGGCGATCTTCTCCTCGGCGTCCACCGCCGCGACGCTGTCCTCGCAGTCCATGATCGCGGTGACCGCGCTTTCGAGGATGACGTCGGCGATTCCCGCTTTGTCGCCGCGGCCGATCGGATGTTCCCAGTCGACTACCACCTCGATGTGAAGCCCGTTCCGCCTGAACAGCATCGCCCGGCGATCCCGGCCCATCTCGCGGCGGCCGAGGAATTGAGCGACTTGCTCATCGAGGAAGATTTCGGCCTCTTCCGGAGTGTCCAGAGTCGCCCACGCGACCCCCTCGGTGAGCGGCAGCACCTCGTCGAGGAAGGCCCTTGCCCAGGCTATGACCCGCTGGCCGCGCTCCGCATCGTAGCCGGAGCCGCTCGGCCGGTCGCCGAGGGCGTCCGTGCCGTAGAGGGCGTCGTAGAGGCTTCCCCAGCGGGCGTTTGCGGCGTTGAGGGCATAGCGGGCGTTGCTCACCGGAACGACCAGCTGCGGCCCGGCGATGCGGGCGATCTCCGGGTCCACATTCCCGGTGCCGATCGAGAAGGGCGCGGGCGGATCGACCAGATAGCCGATCTCGCGAAGGAACTCCTCCTCCTCGGCCGGATGGGGTGGCCGTCCGCCGAGGGCGGCGTTGCGCTCGTCGATCCTGGCCTGGAGGTCCTCGCGGCGGCGGAGCAGGCGTCGGTTCTCGGGCGTGAGATCGCGGAGCAGCGCCGAGAAGCCGAACCAGAAGGCCGAAGGGTCGATCCCCGTGCCCGCAAGCGCCTCCTCCTCGACGAAGGCCCTGAGCCGCCGGTCCACCTCGATCCCTGAGATCAGCTCGTATCCCGCCAAGGCGCGCTCCCCTCATCCTCGTGGCGGGGTCCGCCTAGCGTCTGTATAAGGGTTTATCCATGCGCTTGCTGATCCTGCAGGGGCCGACGGACCGGGTGCGGCCCGTCATGAAGGGGCGGCCGTTTGTTCCCGGAACTCTGACGCCCGCCTTTTTTTTGTCGGCGAGTGTGGCGGCAAGGACCCGCAACGCCCGGAAAAGCGGGGGAAGAGGGGGGAATCTGCCAAAATAGTTGATTCCGGCACTCTTCCACTGACGAATCAGCTTGCAAGCCAAAGGTGCATCTCCGAAAACGGCCGCAGCCAGCGAGTGTGCGGCTGCCGAAGAGGGAGCGTGCAGGTATCACCTGTTTCAGGGCAGTCCCGTCGCGGACAACCATAATATTCAAAATACATACAGGGAGAATGTTCATGACCAGATTGACCAGGATTCAGCTCTTGGCCGCGACCGCCATGTCGGCCGGGGCCTTTTATGCGGTTCCGGCCGCCGCCGATCCGACGCCTCCCTGCAACAACGGCGTCGGCTCGCTGACCACCGAGTGCGGCACCAATTCCACCACCGGAGCCTCCAACTTCAGCACCGCCGTCGGCCAGCTCGCCACCGCCACCGGCGAGGAGAGCACCGCGGTCGGCACCGACTCGCTCGCTTCGGGCGATCGTTCGACGGCTCTCGGCACTGTCTCGACCGCTCTCGGCGATGATTCCACCGCCCTCGGCAACCGCTCCAGCGCTGCCGAGGACGCGGCGACGGCGGTCGGCGCAGGCACCGTGGCCTCCGGGATCTATTCGACCTCCGTCGGTACGGGCAACGGGCTGCTCGGCCCCTCCTCGCGCCCTAATGTCGCGGGAGCGGGCTTCAGCACCGCCGTCGGCAACGGCAACCAGATCGCCGCGGGCGCCACCGGCGCCACCGCTCTGGGCGACCTGAACACGGTCACGGCGGCCGGTTCCTTCAGCACCGCCGTCGGCGCGTTCAACAATGTTGCGGCCAGCAGCGGCATTGCGATCGGCAACGGCAACAGGGTCCTGGCCGGAGCCGTCAACGGTGTCGCGATCGGCAGCGGCTCCCACGCCGACGCCGACGACACGGTTGCCCTGGGCACCCTGGCCTTTGCGACCGCCGATGATGCCATTGCCATCGGTACTGCCTCGACCGCCAGCTCGGCGTTCAACGTCGCCCTCGGCGGCCTCGCCGAAGCCACCGGCGTCGAGTCGGTTGCCGTCGGCGGCGATTCCCAGGCCTCCGGCGCGCAGTCGACCGCGGTCGGCACCGTCTCCACCGCCGCCGGCGCGCTCTCCAGCGCCTTCGGCAACCGCTCCAGCGCCGCAGGCGCCGCCAGCACGGCCCTCGGCGCGCTTTCGCGCGGACTTGGCGCCGAGGCCGTCGCCGTTGGCGCCGATTCGCTCGCCCAAGGCAACAACTCGACCGCGGTCGGCACCATCGCCACCGCGCTCGCGAACGGCTCGACGGCGCTCGGCAACCGCTCCTCTGCCGGTGCGGTGAACTCGACCGCGGTCGGCTATCTCTCCCAGGCGACCGGGGCCGGCTCTTTCGCGGGCGGCCAGGCCATCGCTTCGGCGGCCAATTCGATCGCCATCGGCACGACCGCGGCGGCCTCCGGAGTCGACTCGATCGCGATCGGCACCGGGGCGGTCGCCACGGGCTCGGTCGCCGTCGGCGCCGGCTCGACCGCTTCCGCGCGCGGCGCGGCCTATGGCGACGACGCCACTGCGACCGGGCAGAGCTCGGTCGCGGTCGGGGATACCGCGCTCGCCACGTCCGCCTTCGCGACGGCCGTGGGCGCTTTGTCCCGGGCGACCGGTGCCGAGGCGGTGGCCGTAGGCGCCGACGCTCGCGCCACGGCAGCCCAGACGACCGCCGTGGGTGTCATCGCCACTGCCAATGGCGCGCTCTCCACCGCCATCGGCAACCGCTCCAGCGCCTCCGGCGCCGGGAGCACGGCGCTCGGCACCATCTCGCGCGCCCTCGGCGCCGAATCCGTCGCCCTCGGCGTGGATTCGCTGGCCCAGGACGCGAACACGACCGCCGTCGGCACCATCGCCACCGCACTCGGCGCTCGCTCCACGGCCCTCGGCAACCGCGCTTCGGCGGCTGACGAAGAAGCGGTGGCCGTCGGCGCGCTGTCCCTGGCGACCGGCTTCCACTCGACCGCTGTCGGCGGGCAGGCCGTTGCTTCCGGTCTCGGCGCGCAGGCGTTCGGCTGGCAGACCACGGCCTCGGGCGCGCGCTCGACCGCGGTTGGGCGCCAGGCTCAGGCCACCGCCGCCAACTCGACCGCGCTCGGCGACAATGCTCGGGCGACCGGCACCAATTCGACCGCCTTGGGCAATGCCGCCTTGGCGAGTGGTGCGAATTCCACGGCGCTCGGCAATGGTGCCACCGCGGCCTTCGCCAACTCCACGGCGATCGGCAACGGTGCGACGACGACCGCGGCCAACCAGGTCACCCTGGGCGGCGCGGGCACGACGGTCCGCTTCGGCGGCTACACCACGCCGGGCGTGCTGGTGAACGACGCCGCCGGAGTCATCAGCAGCAACACGACGCTGATCCCGCAGGTCGCAACCAACACCGCCGCGATCACGGCCATCCAGGGCGTCAACGCCACGCAGACGACGCAGATCACGGCGCTTCAGACCCTGACGGCGACCCAGGGCACGCAGATCGCGGCGAACACCGCTTCGATCGGCACGCTCAACACCCAGGTCACCAACCTGTTCGATCTCTCGACGGTCAACCGTCGCGACATCCGCAAGGCCAACGAGGGCGTCGCCATGGCGCTGGCGATGGAAACTCCGGTCCTTCCGGCGGGAACCACCATGGGTGTCGCCGGCGGAATCGGCTACTTCCAGAACCGCCTCGCGGGCACGGCGTCCTTCGCCGCGCGCGTCGGCACCAACGCCGCCTTCTCGGCGGGCGTCGGCCTGGGCTTCGACAGCGGCGAGATCGGCGCCCGCGCCGGCTTCTCCACCGCGTGGTAAGCAGGCCTCAACGAGGCCAAACGAACGGGCCGGGGCTTCATGCCCCGGCCCGTTTGCTGTTGGCCGCCCTTCTGCTTCCGGTCTCCATCGGCCCGGCCGCGGCGCAGGCGCCGAGACAAGCGGCGGCGGTCAGCGCCATCCCCGACCAGGCCGGCCTCGCGCGGATGGTGTGGAGCACGATGGCGGCGGTCGATCACGCCAACAAGACCGGCAATTACAGCGTGCTGCGAAGCCTTGGATCGCCCGACTTCCAGGCCGCTAACGGCGCTCCGGCGCTCTCCCGGATTTTCGCGAGCCTGCGGGAGGGGGGGATCAACCTCAGCGACACTTTGTCGATCGAGCCTTCCTACGAATTCCCGCCGGCTCTGGAAGGCGGGATGCTGAGGTTGCGCGGCGCCTTCAGGATGCGGCCGCAGGCGGTCCAGTTCGACCTGCTCTATCAGTGGAACCAGGGCTGGATGCTCAACGGCATCGCTGTCCGCACGGTGCCTTTCTCGAGCCTCCCGCCCGTCCGCTAGCCCTCGAGGATCAGCTTTCGCGCATGCGCCTCGAGGGCGGCGCCCTCGACGTCGAAACTGTCATAGCCCCAGCGCCTCCGGGCCCGGAACACCGGCACCGTCCGGGCGAGCTGCGCGCAGGCGAGCATATGCTCCCGAGTCCGACCCATCAGCCGGACATAGGCGCCGCGATAGGTGTTGGCGATCATCGCCTCGACCGCCGCCGAGCCTTCCAGCCGGGCGACCGACAGCTCACCCTCCGCTTTTTCGAGCAGGTAGAGATGGCTGAGCGGGACCGGGGGAAGCTGCCGCTCGAGATCGGTCGGGACCGTATATTTGTCCATGTCGTCGAACGAGCGCTCATAAGCCGAGGCGTCGCGGCCGCCCGCCTCCAGGGCTTCCCGCCACAGCCGCAGCCGGGGGATTCCCGGATGGGCGATCGGGCTGCCGTCAGGGCCTGCGGTGACCACGCAGACATCGTCGGCCAGGACGTCGAAGCCGCGGTCGTGGAACCAGGCGGCGAGGGTCGACTTGCCGGCGCCGGGGTGGCCCATGAAGCCGATCGCCCGGCCTTCCACCACGACCGCATTGGCGTGGAGCGGAAGGAGCGCGCGCTGGTGGAGGATGGCCGCGAAGGCGGACCCGAGCAAATAGAGGCGAAGGTTGCGCGGCGAAACGCCGGCGCCCGGCTCGACCAGAAGCTCGCGTCCGCCGCGGGCGAGGAATCGGCCGGCCGCGGGGATGACGAGCAGGGCCTCCTCGCCGTCGACGTGGAGGCCGGCCGCGGCGTCTGGCCGGTCCTTTATGGCCCCGACCGTGACGTCCACGTCGGGAGACTCGGCGGCGGGATCGGCGACGAGCTCCGGCAGCGGCACCTCCGACCGCACCGAAAGCCCGAACAGGCGGTAACGATGAACGGGATCAGCCAAGCTTCCCGCTCCTCACCGAGCCGGCGAAGCTCGCGGCCGCGAGGGTGCGCAGCAGCTGCATTCGATAAAGGTAGATGATCGGACGCTCCTCCCAGCCGGCCCTAGGCCAGTTTCGAGCCGCCTTGTCCATCGCCGCCAGGTCGACGACGGACCCGGCCAGGCCCGATTCGGCCGCGGCGCGGGCAAAGGCCTGAACCTCCTCGCCCCGAATCTGCTCATACCAGTCCGGCATCTGATAGCCGCGAAGCCGTTGGTCCAGCACCGCCTGCGGGACCCGGCCGGACAGTGCCCGGCGAAGCGCGGGGCGGCGTTCTCCGCCCTCGAGGAGTGCCTCGGGCGGAAGCGAGAAGCAGAAGTCGACGAGCCTCCGGTCGTTGGTCGGGTCGCGCTCCTCCACCCCCCATTCGGCCAGGCTTCGCTTCCGGTAATTGCCGGGATCGGCCAGCCGGAGCATCTTTCGCCGGCGCTCGGCCGAATTGCGGGGCGGGGCGATTCCCCAGCCGCCGGCCGTGTCGAGCTCGCGCTGCGCCTTTTCGCGCCAGGCGGCGGCGACGAAAGGCGCCGGCTCTGGACGTCGCCCGCGAATGCGCGCGTAGAGGCCCTCCGGCAGCCACGGCGCGAACGAGGCGTTGAGCAGCTGAAGCCAGCCGAACTCGCCCCGCCGCTCGAGCGCCTGAGCCTCGCGCCACCAGCGCTTCCAGGCGCTGGTCCGCACCAGATCCGCGAGCGTATCGACCCCGAGACCGGCGCTGATCGTGAAATTGCCGGCCTCGCCGGTCAGCATGACCCGGACGCCCGCCTCGCCCGCGGCGCGGTTGATCGACTGCCACCAGACATTGTTGCAGACATGGCCGACCGGCTGGCCGGCGAGGCGGTGGCTGCGCTCGAGCAGGTCAAGCGCGGACATGCCGGAAGGCCGGACGATCCGATGGTGGACATTGGGATGGAGCGCCGCCGTCGCCGCCGCGATCCCGGATTCGTCGGCGATCCGCCCGGCCACCACCGGTGCGTCGAACCCTTCGCGCGGGGCGGAGGTGAAGGCGAGGAGGCGCTCTCCGCGCGCCGCCAGGGCCAAAGCGGCGGAGGTCGTCACCGCGCTGCTGTCGAATCCGGAGCTCAGCTGGGACCCGACGGGGCCCCGGGCCCGAAGGCGCCGGGCGACGGCGGAGTCGAGCTGGTCGCGAAGGGCCGCCCCATAATCCTCGCTGCAGGCGAAGCGGAGGGTCCGGCCTCCCGGCTCCCAATAACGCTCGACGGCGAGGCCGCGGCTCGTCGCGATCGCGAAGCAGCCCGGCTCCAGGGTGCTCACTCCCGCGAAGAAGCTCCGCCGTCCGCCCGGCGGCAGGTCGGCGACGAAGCCGGCCAGCTTCTCCTCGTCGATATCGAGCCGCTCCCCGGGCAGGGAGGCGAGGGGGGCCGGCAGGCTCGCGAAGGCGAGGAAGCCCGCTCCGGCGCGATAGTGGAGCGGCCGCTCGCCGGCCGTGTCGCGCGCGAGCAGCAAAGTCCGCTCGCGCCCGTCCCACAAGGCGAAGGCGAAATCGCCGATCATCCGGGTCAACAGGCCCCGTCCCCAGGCGAGCCAGCCGCGCAGGAGAAGCTCGGAATCGGCGAGCCCGCATCCCGCCGCCGCGCCGATCGCCAGATCCGCGACGAGCTCGTCGCGATTGTCGATTCGCAGGTCCGCGACCAGAATGAATCGCTTATCCTCGCCGGTCAGCGGCTGGCGGTCGAGATCATCCTCCGGCAGCAGCCGGTATAGGCATCGCCCGGCGGAGTAATCGCTTTGGCTGAGGCAGTCGCGGGAGTGCGGGCCATAGACGGACTGCGCATCCAGCAAATGCCCGGTGAGAGCCGCCGCACGAGCTTCGTCGCCGAAGCTCCAGGCACCTGCGAGGGCGGACAAGGTTCAGGCCGAATGGAATGGACGCACAAAAAGGACGTCCGCCTGGCGGCGGACGCCCTTTTTTGTCGCTGTCGGTAACGTAGCGCTTAGGAGCGCGCGTTGCCGACGGGGCCACCGTCGTTCACGCCGGCGGCATTCGCCTCGGCGGAGCCGGCATCGAGCTTCTTCACTTCGGGACGGATCCACTGGGCGGACTTCAGCTGCGCATTCTTGGACAAAGGACTAGCTCCCTGCTTTTCGTTGTTTCTCGGCCTGTTTACAGACCAAATGAGCCGAGGCCAACCCCGTATTTCGAATATGGAAAATCAAGTTGCCCCTGTGGTTACAAAGCCACGGAGGTGTGCATACGCACATCCATGGCTGCACAGCGACGCCGCCGAAGGTCAAGGCTTCTTTCAGATCCGCAAGGCTGATTTGTTTATCCTGCGCTCGCGAGGAGGCCTCGTTTCCCCGATCCCGGCGCCACTGCGCCTAACCTGCCCAAAGAGCGGTCCAGGGCTGAGCAATGAGGAGCCTGGCGTGATAATCGACAGGGAGGCTGGAGGCCCGAGCCGGAATCGAACCGGCGTGCAAGGATTTGCAGTCCTCTGCGTAACCACTCCGCCATCGGGCCGCCGGTGGCAGGACTTGTGCAGGATCGCCTCTCAAGTCAACCTCATTTCCCGCTGTCCGCCCCCGGACGGGCCTGTCCGTATCCGGACACGCATCGTCACGCCGGCGGCGGCGCGGCCTCGGGCCGGCCGCTGGCACGCGTCTTGCTGAATGCTGGCCATGCCGGGACTATCCGCTTGGCCTTGCGAGGCCTTACCGATAAAAGCCGCTCTGACGAGATGGTGTATTGCGCCAATAAGACAGCCGTGCGATGAGATTGCCGAGATGACCGAGCACAATTTCGACCAGATGAGGGCGGCGATGATCGCCAGCCAGCTGAGAACGACGGGGACCAACGACCCGCGCGTGCTCGCGGCGATGGGCGAGGTGCCGCGCGAGCGCTTCGTTCCGGAATCCCGGATCCCGCTGGCCTACGCCGACGCCCTTGTGCCGCTGAAGCCGGGCCGCGATTTCAACAGCCCGATGGCGCTCGGCCGCCTCCTCACCGAGGCCGCTCCGAGGCCGGGCGAGCGGGCTCTGGTCGTCGGCGCGGCGACCGGCTACGCCGCCGCCGTCATGGAGCGGCTGGTCGGGCCGGTCGTGGCGGTGGAGGAGGATGCCGAGCTCGCCGCTTCGGCCCGGGCCAATCTCGCCTCGAGCCGGGTCAGGCTGGTCGAGGGGCCGCTGGCGGAAGGCTTCGCCGACGGCGCGCCCTACGATCTCATCCTCGTCGACGGAGCCGTCGAGTGCGTGCCGGGCTCGCTCGTCGCCCAGCTCGCCGATCATGGACGGCTTGCGGCGGGCCTGCTCGAAAACGGGGTCACCCGGCTTGCCATCGGCCGGCGGGCGGGCGAAGGGTTTGGAATGGCGGCGTTCGCCGACGCCGCGGCGGCGATCCTGCCCGGCTTCGCGAAGCCCCGGGCGTTCAAATTTTGAGAGTGGAGTCGAGGAAAATGCGGGGAGGGTTGATGGCTGCCGTGGGGGCGGCGGCGCTTCTGACGGGAGCGATGGCGAACGCCGCCGAGACTCTGACGGGGGCGCTGGTCAAGACCTATGCCGGCAATCCCACGATCATGTCGCAGCGCGCTCAGCTTCGCTCGCTCGACGAGGGCGTCGCCGCCGCTCGGGCGGCCGGCCGGCCCCAGCTCGCGGGAACCGCCGGGCTCAACCAGGACCTGTTCCAGACCGGCGGCGGCGGCGGGCGCAACATCAGCGCCGGAGTGGACGTCAGCTATCCCTTGTTCAACGGCGGCCGGGTCCGAAACGCGATCCGCGCCGCGGACGAGCGGGTGCTGGCCGGGCGCGCCAATTTGAAGGCGACCGAGGGCGACATCTTCACCGAGGCGGTCGGCGCCTACATGGACGTGATCCGCGACCGCTCGATCGTCACCCTCAACCAGAATCAGGTGCGGGTCCTGCAGACCAATCTGCAGGCGAGCCGCGACCGCTTCGAGGTCGGCGACCTCACCCGGACCGACGTCGCCCAGTCCGAGGCACGCCTGGCGCTGGCGCAAAGCGCGCTCGCCACCGCCGAGGGGCGGCTGAGCGGAAGCGAGGAGAATTACCGGCGAGTGATCGGCGAGCTGCCCGAGGAGCTTGCCCCGCCGGATCCGCTTCCGTCGCTTCCGGCCACCGCGGACCAGGCGGTCGAGATCGCGCTCGCCAACAACAGCGATCTCGTCGCCATCGCCGCGCAGGCGCGGGCCGCCGGGCGCGAGGTCGCGGTCGCGCGGGCCGACCGCCTGCCGACGGTCTCGGCCGTCAGCGGGGTCGATGCCGCCAATTATCTGGGTACCGCCGACAGGCAGTTCGCGCCCGGAGCGCCCAACCAGGTCTTCCAGGGGACGGTGGGCGTCCAGGCGCGGATCCCCATCTACCAGGGCGGCCTCGTCGGCGCCCGCGTGCGCCAGTCGCAGGCGGAGCAGGGGCGGCTGCTCGAGCTCGGAGTCGAGCTCGAGCGGCGGGTCGTCGCCAATACCCGCGCCGCCTTCTCCAGCTACCAGGCCGCGGTCGAGGCGATCGAATCGAACCAGGTCGCGGTCAATGCCAACACCCTGGCGCTCGAAGGCACCCGCGCCGAGCAGACGGTCGGCACCCGCAACGTCCTCGACGTGCTCAACGCCGAGCAGGAGCTGCTCAACAGCCAGGTCCAGCTCGTCAGCGCCCGCCGCGACGCCTATGTCGCGGGGTTCGCCCTCCTGAACGCGATGGGCAAGGCCGAGGCGGAGGACATCAACCTCGACGGCGGGGCGCTGTACGACCCGATTGTGCACTACAACCGAACGCGCAAGCGCAATTCGGACTGGAGCGACGACCCGACTCCCGTGGCGGTCTCCACCCGGACGGTTGCGGGCGGTTCGGCCTCGCCTATTGCGGGGCCTCCAAACACCCCCGTGACACCGCCTTCGAATTGAGCGATAAGCCCCTCTTCATGGGGGATATTAACCAGGAACCCTCGATGGAGGACATACTCGCCTCCATCAAAAGGGTGATCGCCGAGGACGGGCGGCCGGCCGCTCGTCCGGCCCGCGGCTCGCGCCCGGCGGAGGCGCCGCGCCCGGCGCCGCCGGCCGAAGAGGACATACTCGAGCTCCAGGACCCGGTGGGGGAGGGCCACGCCCTCGTCTCGGACGACGCCGCCACCGCGAGCCGCCAGTTGCTCGCCGTGCTGGCGAGCCTGCGCGAGCGGTCGGAGGGCGCGCCCATCGACGATGCCGCCTTGGGCGCCGCGGTTCGCGAGATGCTGAAGCCGCTCCTCAAGGACTGGCTGGACCGCAACCTGCCCGACATCGTCGAGGAGCTGGTCACCCGCGAGATCGCCCGGATCACGGGGAAGAGCCTTTAGCGTCGCCCCAGCGAGGCTGGGGCCCCGGCGGGTGAAGACCTCCCGCGCTTTTCACCCCCTGGGATCCCAGCCTCCGCTGGGATGACGGGTTTGCGGTCTGCAAACCATCGTCTAAGCGCCACCCATGACCGAACTTCCCAAGACCTTCGACCCGGCCGAGATCGAATCCCGCTGGTATGCCCGCTGGGAAGGGGAGGGCCTGTTCCGGCCCGGGCGGCCGGAGGCCGAGCCCTTCACCATCGTCATCCCGCCACCCAACGTGACCGGCTCGCTCCACATCGGTCATGCCCTGGACAACACGCTCCAGGACATCCTCATCCGCCACGCCCGGCTCCAGGGCAAGGACGCGCTCTGGGTGGTCGGGATGGACCATGCCGGGATCGCCACCCAGATGGTGGTCGAGCGCCGCCTCGAGGAACGGCAGGACAAGCGCACCAACTATTCGCGCGACCAGTTCGTCGAGAAGGTGTGGGAGTGGAAGGCCGAGAGCGGCGGCGAGATCACCCGCCAGCTCCGCCGGCTAGGCGCTTCGTGCGACTGGGCGAACGAGCGCTTCACCATGGACCCGGGCTTCTCGGCCGCCGTGCTCAAGGTGTTCGTCCAGCTCCATCGCGACGGGCTGATCTACCGCGACAAGAGGCTGGTGAACTGGGACCCGAAATTCCAGACCGCCATCTCGGACCTGGAGGTCGAGACCCGGGAGGTGAAGGGCCAGTTCTGGCACCTGCGCTACCCGCTGGCAGACGGGTCGGGCCACGTGCTCGTCGCCACCACTCGCCCGGAGACGATGCTCGCCGACATGGCGGTGGCGGTCCATCCGGAGGATGAGCGCTACACGAAGCTGGTCGGCAGGAAGGTGCGGCTGCCGATCACCGGCCGCCTCGTCCCGATCCTCGCCGACGAGCATGCCGATCCGGAGCTCGGATCGGGCGCGGTCAAGATCACGCCCGGCCACGATTTCAACGATTTCGAAGTCGGGAAGCGGGCGGGCTTCAACGCGTCCGAGATGCTCAACATGCTGAGCGGCGACGCGAAGGTCGTCCAGACCCAGGACGGCCTGGTCCCGGAAGAGCTGACCGGGCTCGACCGCTTCGAGGCGAGGAAGCGGGTCGTCGAGATGCTGGAGGCCGAGGGGCTCCTCGACCGGGTCGAGGACCGGATCATCCAGACCCCCTATGGCGACCGCTCCGGAGTCGTCATCGAGCCGTGGCTGACCGACCAATGGTATGTCGACGCGGCGACCCTGGCGAAGCCGGCCATCGCGGCGGTTCGGGAAGGCGATATCCGCGTCGTGCCGAAGAGCTGGGAGAAGACCTGGTTCAACTGGCTCGAGAACATCCAGCCCTGGTGCGTCTCGCGCCAGCTCTGGTGGGGGCACCAGATCCCGGCTTGGTACGATGAGGACGGCAACGTCCATGTCGCGGAGAGCGAAGCCGAGGCCCAGGCCGCGGCGGGGGAGGGCGCTCGCCTGCGTCGCGACTCCGACGTGCTCGACACCTGGTTCTCGTCCGCCCTCTGGCCCTTCGCCACCCTCGGCTGGCCCGAGGAGACGGAGGAGCTGAGGCGCCATTATCCCAACGACGTGCTCATCTCCGGCTTCGACATCATCTTCTTCTGGGACGCCCGGATGGCGATGCAGGGCTTCCACTTCCTGGGCGAGCGCCCCTGGAAGACGCTCTACCTGCACGGCCTGGTGCGCGACTCCAAGGGCCAGAAGATGTCGAAGTCGAAGGGGAACACCGTCGACCCGCTCGGCCTGATCGACCGCTTCGGCGCCGACGCGCTTCGCTTCACCCTGGCGGCCATGGAAAGCCAGGGGCGCGACATCAAGCTCGATGAGAGGCGCGTCGAAGGGTACAGGAACTTCGCCACCAAGCTGTGGAACGCCGCCCGCTTTTGCCAGGCCAACGGGATCGGGCCGAGCGCGGGGCTCGAGCCGCCCGAGGCGCAGCTTCCGGTCAACCGGTGGATCGTCGGCGAGACGGTGAAGACGGTCCAGGCGCTCGACCTGTCGCTCGCCGAGCTTCGCTTCGACGAGAGCGCCAACGGGATCTATCACTTCGTCTGGGCGACCTTCTGCGACTGGTATCTGGAGCTGATCAAGCCTGTCTCGAGCGGAGACGAGAGAGGCCGGATCGACGACGAGACCAAAGCGGTCGCCGGCTGGGTGCTCGACCAGATCCTGGTCATGCTCCACCCGTTCATGCCGTTCATCACCGAGGAGCTGTGGAACGCCAGCGAGCGGCCCTACCCGCTGATCGTGGCGAAATGGCCGATGCCGGATGCTCGGGCTCTGGATCCGGAGGCGGGGCCGGAGATCGACTGGCTGATTCGGCTGGTCGGCGGAATCCGGGCGGCACGGGCCGAGCTCAACGTTCCTCCCGGAGCGAAGCTGCCCCTGCACGTCAGGGACTCCGGCCAGGCGACTGAGGGGCGGCTCAAGCGGCACGATTCCGCGCTCCGGCGGCTGGCGCGGGTCGAATCAGTGAGCTTCGCCGAAGCGACCGGCGGCGCGGCCCAGGTGGTCGTCGACGAGGCCACCTACATCCTGCCGCTCGACGGCGTGATCGACGTCGCGGCCGAGCGGTCTCGGCTGGCGAAGGCGGCCGAGGCGGCGGAGAAGGAGCGGGACTCGCTGGCCGCCCGCCTGGCCAATCCCAGCTTCGTCGAACGGGCCAAGCCGGAGGCGGTGGAGAAGGCGCGGGCGGACCATGCCGAGAAGGCGTCGGACGCCGAGAAGTACCGGGCGGCGCTGGCGCGGCTGGGTTGAACCGTCATCCCGGCGAGGAGGGCACCACCACCTCGATCGCGAACTCGGCGACCTGGGCGACCACGGGAGTCCTCGCCAGGACCTCGCCGTCGATAGAGATACGCTGGCGGGGGCGGGTCTCGATGGTGAGCTTGGCGCCGTGGAACTCGCGAGTCGTCCGGTTCCGGGTCGGAAGCTTGAAATATTTGGCGAACCAGTCCCAGATCAGGCTCGATGCCGCGCGGCCGACGACGGCCTGCACGACGATCTGGCCGCTGTCGAGCTCGGCGCTCTCGATCAGCTCGACCCCGCCATGATGGCCGCCGTTGGCGATCCGCACCTCGGTCGCCCAGATCGTCTCGTCTATGCCCTCGCCGCGGACGGTGAGCCGGAAGGCGTGGAATCGGATCAGGCACCAGACCGCCCAGATCAGATAGCCGACGCGCCCGAGATAGCGCTTCAGATTGTGCGGGACGCCCTCGCCGATCATCGGCGAAAGCCCCATCGCCGCGCAATTGGCGAAATAATCGTCGTTGATCATCCCGAGGTCGATCCGGCGCCGCTGGCCGGTGGCGATGACGTTGATCGCCCCGTCGAGGTCTAGCGGGATCCCGAGCGTCCGGGCGAAGCTGTTGGCGGTGCCGAGGGGGAGAAGGGCGAAGACGCAGTCCTTCCCCACGACCTCATCGACCGTGTAGGAAAGGGAGCCGTCGCCGCCGCCGACGATCACCATCGGCGCTCCGCTTCGAACCGCTTCCTTGACCGTGGGGACCAGCTTGCGCGGGTCGCGAAGGCCGTGGGCGGCGATCAGGACGATCCCGGCCGCCTCGAGCTTTTCCCTGGCCTCCTGGAACAGCGCCTGCCCCTTGCGGGAGGCGGCGTTGACGACGAGCACGGCTTGTTTGGGGACGGGAGCGGTCAAGGGCACAAGGTGGCAACGCGGGGAGGGGCGCGCAAGTGCCGCGCCGATACATTCCTCCCCGAGCTTTGCTCGGGGAGGGGGACCAGGCGAAGCCTGGTGGAGGGGCAATGCGGAGCCAGAATTGCCCCTCCACCACGACGCTTCGCGCCGCGGTCCCCCTCCCCGAGATGAGCCCGGGGAGGAGTTTCAGGATCTAAAGCGTCGTATCGGCCAGGTTGGACTTGAACTTCTGGTTGGTCTGGCGATCGTGGATCACGATGTAGACGTAGCTGGGCGGGACCGTTCCCTGCTCGGTCGCGAACCAGATCTTGCCGAGGTTGGCGGGGCTGCCGAGCGCGCAGAAGCCGTAGAGGCGCTTCCCCGCGGAATCGAAGAAATCGACCCAGGAGCGCGACGAATTGGTGTTGCTCCCGCAGGGCGGCAGCGACGGGGCGGGTGCGAACATGGCGGCGGGATATTGGTCCTTGTTCATCACGTCGTAGCGGTGCCTCACCCAATTCTTCCCGCCGGCCGAATAATATTCGAGGCCGGTCAGATAGAGGACCGGGTTGGGTTGAGCCTGGGCCGGCCCGGTGCCGGCAAGCATAGCCGTGGCGACGATCCCCGCGCGCAAGGCGAACCTGGTGGTGAACTTCATCGACTGCCCCTTTCATCCCAAGAGTGAGCTTCCCGAAGTCGTGCTTTCGCGCCTGCAGGATGACATCGTTCCGGTTGCGACACAAGGAAGTCGCGGCGCCGGCCGCGGCGCGCTTTGCAGGGGCGCCAAGGGGCGTTACAGCCTCGCCGATGAGCAACGCCGCCTTTCCCGCGCTCCGGCTGCGCCGAACCCGCGCCTCCGCCTGGAGCCGGGCCTTGTTCGCGGAGACCCTGCTGAGCCCGGCCGATCTCATCTGGCCCCTGTTCGTCGCCGAGGGGGAGGGGACAGAGGAGCCGATCGCCAGCCTTCCCGGCGTGTCGCGCTGGTCCGTCGACCGGCTGTCCGACCGGGCGCTCGAGGCCCGCGATCTCGGCATCCCCTGCATCGCGCTGTTCCCCAACACCCCGCGCGAGCTGCGCACGGAGGATGCGCGCGAGGCGCTCAACCCCGGCAACCTCATCTGCCGCGCCGTCCGGGCGGTGAAGGAGGCGGTGCCGGAGATCGGGGTGCTGACCGACGTGGCGCTCGATCCCTATACGGCGCACGGCCATGACGGGCTGGTCGACGCCGAAGGTTATGTGGTGAACGATCCGACCAGCGAATTGCTGGCCCGGCAGGCGCTGGTGCAGGCGGCCGCCGGGGCGGACATCGTCGCGCCTTCGGACATGATGGACGGCAGGGTCGGGGCGATCCGCTCGGCGCTGGAGCGCGAGGGGCATGCCAACGTCCAGATCATGGCCTATTCGGCCAAATATGCGAGCGCCTTCTACGGCCCTTTTCGCGACGCGGTGGGCTCGAGCGGGCTGCTCAAGGGCGACAAGAAGAGCTACCAGATGGATCCGGCCAATGCCGAGGAGGCGCTTCGCGAGGTCGCGCTCGACCTCGCCGAGGGCGCCGACAGCGTCATGGTGAAGCCGGGCCTGCCCTATCTCGACATCGTCCGGCGGGTGAAGGAAAGGTTCGAGGTGCCGGTCTTCGCCTACCAGGTGTCGGGCGAATATGCGATGATCGAGGCCGCGGCGGCGGCCGGCGCGGGCGAGCGCGACGCCCTGGTGCTGGAGACCTTGATGGCGTTCAAGCGGGCGGGCTGCTCGGGCGTGCTCACCTACCACGCGCCGCTGGCGGCGAGGCTGCTCGCACGGTGACGGCGGCTTCGGCGCAAGGCTCGACGGAGTCCTCGAGGGAGCGCTTCGCCAAGCCGCTTTTCCTGCTGACGGTGCTCACCGGCTCCTTTCTTTTGTTCCTCACCCAGCCGATGATCGCGCGGATGGCGCTTCCGCGGCTCGGCGGCGCCCCGGCCGTGTGGAACAGCGCAATGCTGGTCTATCAGGGCCTGCTGCTCGCCGGCTACGCCTACGCGCATTTCCTCACCCGGCTGCGGCCGCGGCGCCAGGCGGGGCTTCACCTCGCGCTGTTCGCTCTCGCCGCTCTTTGGCTCCCGATCGGAGTCTCGGGCGCCGTCCTGCCGGCGGATTGGGCGCCGGCATTGTGGGCGCCCTGGTTCCTGGCCAGCTCGATCGGCCCGCTCTTCTTCATCGTCTCGGCCCAGGCGCCGCTGATGCAGCGCTGGTACGCGCTCGAGAGCGCGCGCGGCGATCCCTATCCTCTCTATGCCGCCTCCAACCTCGGAAGCTTCGCGGGCCTTCTCTCCTATCCCCTGCTGGTCGAGCCGTTGTTCACCCTGGAGCAGCAGAGCCTGCTCTGGACGATCGGCTACCTCCTGCTCGTGCTGATGGTGGTGGCCTGCGCGCTCACCGTCCCGCCGGTGGCGGTGGAGGCGGTTCCAGAGGCGGAAGGCCCGGCGCCGACGCGCCGGCGGCTTCTCCACTGGGTGGCGCTCGCCGCGGTGCCGTCGGGGCTGATGCTGTCGACGACGACCCACCTCACCACCGACATCGTCGCCGTTCCCTTGCTGTGGGTGCTTCCGCTCGCCCTCTACCTGTTGAGCTTCGTGATCGCCTTCGCCCACCGCCGAGGCGCCGCCAACCTCGTCGTCAACCTCGCGCCGCTCTTCCTCCTCGTCGCCGGCGGCTTCGCGTTCAGCGGCGGGTCCGACCAGCCCTTCTTCACCGCCACCCTCGGGCTGCTGCTCCTGTTCGTCATCGCCATCGCGCTCCATTCGGAGATGTACCGGCTTCGCCCGGAGCCGGCCCATCTCACCGCTTTCTACCTCGCCATGGCGGTGGGCGGGGTCCTCGGCGGCGCCTTCTGCGCGATCCTCGCGCCGACCATCTTCGACTGGGCCTATGAGCATCCGATCCTGATCGTGGCGGCGGCCCTGCTCCTGCCGCAGACTCCGTTCATCCCGCCGGCGGCGCGGATCCCCGCGCCGATGCGCTGGCTGCTCGTGGCGGCCGCTCTGGCTCTCTCGCTGGCAGTGGACAAGGGCTTCGGCCCCTTCCGCAGCGACGGCACGGCCCTCATCGGAAGCGTCGTCATCTCGCTCGTCGCCTTGACCTTCATCGGCTGGCGAGTGGCCTTCGCGCTCGGCCTCGCGGCGCTGATGCTGAGCTACGGCGGCTGGACCAAGCTCGAGGAGAGCCGCGACGGAATCCGGACCCGGAGCTATTTCGGCGTCTATACCGTCACCACCCGTCGCCAGCCGCCGTCGCGGTTGCTGACCCACGGCACCACCCTCCACGGCGTGCAGAACCTCACGCCCGGCGGCGAGAGGGAGCCGACGTCCTATTACGCCCGCCGCTCGGGCGTCGGCCACGCGCTCGCGTCGCTGCCCATGTTCCACGGCCCCAATGCGGCGGTCGGAGTGGTCGGCCTCGGGACTGGAACGCTCTCCTGCTATGCCGAGCCGGGGCAGGACTGGCGCTTCTTCGAGATCGATCCCGCGATGGTCCGGATCGCCCGGAACCCCGCCATCTTCACCTTCCTCTCGCGCTGCGCGCCGAGCGCGAAAGTGATCCTCGGCGACGCCCGGCTGAGCCTCGCCCGGGAGCCCGCGGGCAAGCTCGACCTGCTCGCCGTCGACGCCTTCTCGTCGGACGCCATCCCGATCCATCTCCTCACCCGCGAAGCTCTCCAGGTCTATCGGAGGGCGCTCAAGCCCGACGGGCTTCTCCTCATCCACATCTCCAACCGCTACCTGGACCTCGAGCCCGTGCTCGCCGCCGCGGCGAAGCGAGACGGCTGGCGGGCCGCCGCCTTCGACTATTCGCCGGCCGCCGAGGACGAGGGACGCAACCTGTCGCGCTCGGTATGGGTGGCGATGGCGAGGGACGACGACACTCTGATGACCCTGAGGATCGCGAGCGCCGAGGATGCCCACCAATGGCGGCCCCTGCTCGGCCGTCGGGGCTTCCCGGGGTGGACCGACGATTATGCCAGCATCCTGCCGCTGCTCGAGGATTGGCGGGCCTGGCTCCCGGGGGTGCTCAAGCCATGACCATCGAGACTCCCCGGCTCCTTCTGCGCGACTGGCGGGAGGAGGATATCGAGCCGTTCATCCGCCACCTCAACGTCGAGCCGGTGATGCGCTGGCTGGGTGGGGTCCGGACTCGCGAGCAGCAGATCGGGTCGGTGCGCGAACGCTTCATGCTCTGGCAGGAGACGCTCGGCTTCACCTTCTGGGCGGTCGAGCGCAGGTCGGACGGCGAGCTTCTCGGCTTTTGCGGCCTGAAGATGGCCGACGACCCGGACAGCCCGGTCGAGGGCGAATATGAGATCGGCTGGCGGTTGCGCGAGGATGCCTGGGGCCAGGGCTATGCGAGAGAGGCGGCGGAGGCTTCGCTCGACTATGCGTTCGGGACGCTCGGGGTGGAGCGGGTCGTTGCTCTAACCGTCGAGGGGAATTCGCCGAGCTGGGGGCTGATGATTCGGCTCGGAATGACCCGGCGGGCCGACCTCGATTACGACACCGCCTTCTGGGCCGAGGGCACGGTCATCGTCTACGAGATAAGGCGCGAGCAATGGCGAAGCTGATCCCCTTCGGCGGCAAGTCGCCGCTCGTCGATCCGTCCGCCTTCGTCGCTCCGGGCGCCGTCTTGATCGGCGACATCGAGATCGGGCCGGAAGCCAGCATCTGGTACAATTGCGTGCTGAGGGGCGACGTCAACCGGATCCGGATCGGCGCCCGCACCAACATCCAGGACGGAAGCGTCCTCCACGTCGATTCGCCCCGGCCGGGCAACGAGGCGGGCCTGCCGACGATCATCGGCGAGGATGTGCTGATCGGCCACATGGCGATGGTCCACGGCTGCATCCTCCACGATCGCGCCTTCGTGGGGCTCGGGTCGATCGTCATGGACGGCTGCGAGATCGAAGGCGGCGCCATGCTCGCGGCGGGTGCCCTGCTGACTCCGGGGCGCCGGATCCCGGCCGGCCAGCTGTGGGCAGGGCGCCCCGCCAAATATGTCCGCGACCTCGGCGAGGAAGAGCTCGCCGGGCAGCAGGCCGGGGTCGCCCATTACGTTGCCCTCGCAAAGCTCCACGCCGAAGCACTGAAACTCCCCTCCCTGTAAGGGAAGGGAGCGCCTAGAGGCGGAGGAGGCTTTCGCCGAGTTTCTGGAGGCGGTCGGCCTGGGAGTCGGCCAGGGCCTGGATCTCAGCCGCCGCCCGGCGCATTCTCTCCAGGTCGCCGTCGCCGAGCGTTCCGGCATTGCTCCGCTCGATCGAAAGTCGGTCGAGGTCGGCGAACGCCGCGGTGGTTCGCGCCCTTGCCGATTCCAGCCGCGACAGCGCCTGCTGGGCCTCGATCCAGGAATCGCTTCCCGCCGGGCCGGCCGAGCCCGCCCTCCTCTGCGCTGTCGAAAGCGCCGAGTCGAACTGGGCGCCGCCCGCTTTCGCCTCGGCGAGCAGCCGGTCGATCTCGGCCGCCAGAGCCGGGTCGTCGGGCTGCGGAGTCGGCTTCCGCTCGTCGGCATCCTCGGCATAGAGCTTCTCGGCGGGGCGAGGGGCGAGGGAAGGGTAGGGGCCGGGCGCCGCGCAGCCGGCCGCGAGGATGAGCGGGACCAGGATCGAATATGCTGCTTTGCGGCGGGCCATGGCCCCTCCTAGGCGGAGGCCTCCCCGCCCGCAACGGGGTTGCACCCCACCGCCCTTGCCCCTATGTCGCCCTCTCCCGCGCGCCCATAGCTCAGCTGGATAGAGCACCAGACTACGAATCTGGGGGCCGGAGGTTCGAATCCTTCTGGGCGCGCCAATTTCCCTATCGCCCATCGGCCGCATCGGCGCGACCACGCCGCCCGGAACGGTTGGACCCGAACCAGGCGGCCGGCGCGCTTACCCCTGACAGCCGGACAGAGTGAAGGGCAGGCAGGGTCCCGCTAGCGTCGGGACGCAGGCGATGCCGAGCGTCGGGCACGCCGCCGGGCTCACCGTCGGGCAGATCGTCGCCATGCTCACCATCTGCTGGCCGCCCGCGCATTGCGCGCCGACGGTCGGGCAATGGCCGGCGACGCTGACGCAGCCGATCTGGGTGCAGACGGTGGCGGCCGTGTTCTGGGCGGCTGCGGCGGCGCCGAACTGGTCGGGCGGACAGATGAAGCAGCGCGTGCTCGCGGTCGGCGAGCCCGTCGGGTACCCCATCGCCTCGGCGCCATAGCCGCAGCCGGCATGGGTGGGCGCCGGCGGGCAGGAGACGGTGCTTGGGCAGCCGGGATTGTAGGTCGGCGGCAGGCACGGGATGGTGAAGCGGGCCTCGGCGGCAGGCCCGCAGCCGGCATGGGTGGGCGCCGGCGGGCAGGAGACGGTGCTTGGGCAGCCGGGATTGTAGGTCGGCGGCAGGCACGGGATGGTGAAGCGGGCCTCGGCGGCAAGTCCGCAGCCGGCATGGGTCGGGGCCGGCGGGCAGGAGACGGTGCTTGGGCAGCCGGGATTATAGGTCGGCGGAAGGCAGGGAATCGTCATGCGCGCCTCGGCGCCATAGCCGCCGCCGGGGCAGTCGATCAGCGTGCAGGTGAAGCCGATGGTGGGGCACAGGCCGATCGTCCCCACGGCGGCGGCTTGCGGCGGGCAGGTGCCGGTGTGGATGCAGCCGGGCAGGCTGATATGCTGCGGCGCACAGGAAATGGTGTCCGGGCAGCCTATGTTGTGGGTCGGCGGCAGGCAGCCGGGAACGCTCGGCATGGCGGCGGCCTGGGCCAGGCCGCCGCCGAGGCAGGCGATAGTGACGGCGCAGTTCGGATTGTTCGTCGGCGTGCACGGGAATTCCCGGGTCGCGCAGCCGGTATGAGTCCATCGGGGCGCACCCTGGGGCGGGCACCATTGAGCCATGGTGGGGCAGCCGAAGTGGCCGGTCCACGGCGGCGGCACCGGGCCGGGCCGCGGGCACCAGAATTCGACGGTCGGGCAGCCGAAATGGCCCGTCCACGGCGCGGCCAGGGGATTGAAGACCCCGGTGTCCGCTCCCTGCAGCGGGACGCCGGCGGCTTCGCCCCCGGCCGGCTTCTCGCCCTCGGGGGGTGCCGGTGGAGTGGCCACGCCGGGCGTGACTCGCGCCGAGCTCCTCACCCAGACGTTCGATCCGCCCAGCGGGGAATCCGCGAGCGGGGCCGAATGAACCACGTCGGCCTCGGCGACTTCCAGCCAACGCCCGAGGCTCGCCTCGGGATAGACGCGCAGGCTGCCGTCCTCGGCGCCTCGCCCGATCAGCCCGGAGAGGAGGATCATCGGCTCGGCTTGGGCCGGGTCGGCATGAACGGCGTTGACGATGTCGTCGTAGCGGATTCGTGACGAGTTCTTCTCGGCCATCTTGCGGATCCTTCCGGTGTGCGGTTGATCGAACGCTTACCAAGCAACTGATCAGACTAGGCGCGAGTCGTCGACGCGCACAACTGCTTAAACCGTTTCGGACTAAATTTAAATCAGGCTATGGCGCCTCCCATTTTTCTCATTGTACAAGGACGCGGCGATGAGGCGCGGGAGTGGGACTTTGTTGAGCCGGGTCGATGCCATCCATCATCTTTTAAGGATCGGATTGGTGACTCCTCAGGAGCTACTGGACGGCTCGGTCACGGCGAGCGAGTTCTTCGGCCGCAACCATCTGATCCGGATCGACCGATCGAGCGGCTGCTCGTTCACCATCAAGCAGCCCAGGGACGTCGACGCCTACGATTCCATGACGATGTGGACCGAGGCCGCAATCTTCTGGCTTTCGGCCAACGATCCCGAGTTCGAGCGCCTCGCGCCCTGGATGCCGCGCTATTTCCATTATCACGAGCCGGACAAGGTGCTGACCATCGAATTCGTCACCGGCGGCGATTCGCTGATGGCGAAGCTGATCGCCGGAACCGCCCCCGCCGGGCTGCTCGGCGACGTCGGCAGGGCTCTCGCCACCTTGCACGGGCCGGTCTCCCGGGCCACCGCCGCGCAGCCGAGCCGGCGCCTGTTCGCCGACCATATCCCGTGGGTGCTCACTCTGGGGACGCCCCAGATGCGCTATGCCGCGCCGAACCCGGTCGCCTGGTCCGTCCTCGGCGAGGCGCTCCGGCGTCCCGACGCGATGGCGGGGCTGGCCGGAGCGCGCAGCGAATGGCGGACCGATCAGATCGTCCACGGCGACGTCAAGGGCGCCAACGTGCTCATCCTCGACGACGGATCGATCCGGCTGATCGACTGGGAGATCGCCGCGCTCGGCGACGGCCTCTGGGACCTTGCCGGCCTCGTTCACTCCCTGCTCCTTCCCAACCCTATGGCGCCGAATGAGCCGCTGGCCGCGCTTCAGGCGCGGGCGGCGCCGTGGCTGGAGGCGCTGTGCTCCGGTTACTGGGGCGCGCAGGCCGGTCCGGCCCGGCCCCCTCGCTGGCGGGAGCGGGTGCTTCGCCTGACCGGCGCCCGGCTGCTCCAGACCTGCCTCGAGAGCGTCCATCATTCCGATCGGGTGCCGCCCGCGGTCCCATCGCTCGTCCATCTCGCGGCCGGGCTGATCGCGCGCCCGGAAGCGGCGACGGAAGGCTGGCGATGGGCGGCCTAGAGCCTGGAACCGAGGCGGCGCTGCGCGACATAGTGGAGCGGATTGCCCTGCTCGAGGGCGGGCGAGCCCGGATCGCCTCGCCCGGGGGGGAAGCCGAGATTGGAATCGCCGGGACCGCCGGCCCCGTCGCCGGCCTCGTCGCCGCCCTTTACGCCCATTTCTACTGCGTGCCCTCGCCGGCGCCCGCGGCCGGCGCTCAGCCGGAGGCCTTCCTCGCGGGCCTGCGCGCGGCCAATCCGGTGCCGCCACGGCTGCAGGCGGGGTGGAACGTGGTGCAGATCGACCAGTCGGGAGTCCTGCTCGCCGATGCGCGCGGCGCCCAGCGCCGCGCCTCGATCCAGGACGTCGTGCCTTATGCGGCGGGTCTGGTTCCCGGCCAGCCGGCTCGAGTCGCCGTCCCGCGCGAGTCGGTCAGCGGGCCGGGAGGGCATTACGTCGCCTTCGGCCGGCCGATCCCGGAAGCGCGCACCGGCCGGCAGGCCCGCTTCTACTGGAATGTCCCGCCCGAAGCCGCGGGGCGCTTCCTCGGCATCGGGGCCGGTCTCGAGCGGCGCCGGATCCCCTTCCAGGCGAAGGTGCCCGTCGCTCCGGAGCTGTACGGCCGCGCCGATTGCGGAGTGCTCTATCTTGCCCTGGAGGACATCGAGGCGGCGCTCGACCTCATCGCCAACTCCGCCTCGGCGCTGAAGGGCTCCCTTCGTCCGGCGACTCCGCTCTTCGCCCGCCGGCTCGCGCCGGGCCTCGCCTTCGCCGAAAGCCCGCCGACCCGCGAAAGCTTCGGAATGAACCGCTGCAGGCTCGTCGCCGAGGGCCTGGTCGCCGCATTCGCGAGCGGGACGAGAGACGCCCCGGGCCGGATGGCCGCGGTTCGGGATCGCTTCGTCGGCTACGGCCTCGATCCCGCGGCACCCGAGCGCAACCCGGCGACGCGTTATCCCTACCGCCTCGAATGCCTGGCCGCGTGACCGATTCCGCGCTTCCTGGCCCCGACCAGGCGCTCGAGGTCGCGGCCGTCATCGGCTTCCAGCTCGCCCGGAGCGCGATCTGGAGCGGCGAGCGATGCAGCTGGCTCGACGGGGTGGCGGTCGCGCCCGGGCAGAATCCGGCGATCAGCGCGATGGTCGGGGCGGACGTCTATGGGGGCAGCTCGGGAATCGGCTGGTTTCTGGCCCAGGCCGCGGCCCGGACCGGTGATCCCTTGCTTCGGCGGACCGCGGTCGCGGCGCTGCGTCAGGCGGCGGCCCGCTCCGGCGATCTAGCCGTCTCCGCGCCTCACGGCTTCTACGGCGGCGCCGCGGGTATCGGCGCGGCGCTGGTCGCGGCGGGGCTGGAGCTGGACGACGACCAGGCGGTGGCCGCCGGCCGGACGCTGCTCCTCGCCATTCCGGCCGAGCTCGCGGACATCCACCTGACCGATCTCATCTCAGGGCTGAGCGGCGACATCCTCGCCTTCGCGCTGGCCGCCGCGGCGCTGGGCGGAGACCAGGCCCTGCTCGCCCGGGCGACCGAGACCGCCGGGCGGCTGCTCGCCCTGGGTCAGCGCGACGGCGCTGGAAACCTGTCCTGGGCGACGGTTCCGGACCGCCGGGCGAACCTCACGGGCTTCGGCCACGGCGCGGCGGGGATCGCCCACGGCCTCCTCGTGCTCGACTCGATGGCTCCCGACGCCGGGCTTCGGGAAGCCGCCGCCGCCGCCTTCGCCTATGAGGCCGGCGCTTTCGATCCCGGTCATTGCAACTGGCCGGATTACCGCCTGCTCCAGGGCTATCCCTCGGACCAGCTATCCTTCCCGGTCGCCTGGTGTCACGGCGCCGGCGGGATTCTGCGCAGTCGCCTGATCGCCGCCACCGCCGGGCTCGACGTTGCGCACGACATCGCCGCCGGCCTCGCCGCGTCGGCGGCCGAAGTGACTCGCGCGCTGGGCTCCGCGCAGTCCGATTTCACCCTCTGCCACGGCATATTGGGTCTGGCCGACGGGTTGCTCGACGCGGCCCGCCAGGGGCACGGCCTCGGTCTGGCGCCGCTGGCGGCCGCGGCTCGGCAGGGCCTCGAGATCCACCATCAGGGAGAGCTCCCCTGGCCCTCCGGCCTCCTGACTCGCGAGGAAGCCTCGGGGCTGATGATCGGCAATGCCGGGATCGGCCATTTCTACCTCCGGCTCGCCGATCCTGCCCTCGAGTCGCTGCTCGCCCCGGGAGCCTCGCTCATCAGGCCTCGTCCTCCGACGAGGGGATGAGGTCGAGCTCGCCTTCGGGACGATCCCCTGTCGCCGCCCGACGGGATGTTGATAAAGGTGGCAAGCGCAGGCGGGATGACGAAGGGGATCGGCGATGGCCAGGCTCGTGTTCGGGATGAACCAGTCGCTGGACGGCTATGTCGACCACACGGAGTTCCAGCCGGATCCCACGCTGTTTCGTCACTGGACGGAGCAGGTGCGCGACTTGGCCGGCAGCGTGTACGGCCGCCGCATGTACGAGATCATGCGCTACTGGGACGATGACGATCCCGCGTGGGACGCGGCGCGACGCGACTTCGCAGCGGCGTGGCGCAAGCAGCCGAAGTGGGTGGTGTCGCGCTCGCTGACGTCGGTCGGCCCCAACGCCACGCTGGTTGGCGAGGACGTCGAGGCGGTCGTGGGTCGCCTCAAGGCTGGGCTCGGC
>DASWLZ010000011.1:0-1839 GCA_036399975.1 Allosphingosinicella sp. | reverse complement strand
GACCAACTTCGTTGGGGTGACATCCAGCGCGGCGGCGCAGGCGACAAGGTCCGGCTCGTGCGCTTCGAGGAAGCCCAGTACGGCCGCGAGGAGTGTGGGGTCGTCGAGCCGGGTGCGCAAATCGTCCGGCGTGAGGCCGGTCAGCGCGAGCAGGCGGGCGGCCCGGTCGCCCTCCTGAAGCGTCCAGCCGAGTGCGGAGAGGCCGAGCGCGGCGGCCCGGTCGATTGTTTCGGGATCAGTCATCGCCTAAGGCGGCCCGGTGGGACAAAAAATCCTCGTTGTCGAGGACAACGAACTCAACCTGAAGCTGTTCTGCGACCTTCTGCGCGCGCACGGCTATGAGGCCGAGCCGGTCCGGGACGGGCGCGAGGCGGTCGACCGCGCGCGCGGCTTCCGGCCGGACCTCATCGTCATGGACATCCAGATGCCGCACGTCAGCGGCCTCGAGCTGATCGAGCAGCTGAAGGGCGATTCCGACCTCAGGCGGACCCCGATCATGGCCGTCACCGCTTATGCCGCCAGAGGCGACGAGGAGCGGATCCGCGAGGCGGGCGCCGAGGGCTATGTCTCCAAGCCCATCTCCGTCATCCGCTTCGTCGAGGCGGTCCGGGCGCTGTTGGCGGCGCCGAGGCCGGAGGAGCCCGTCCCGGCCGGGATATCGGTGGCCCGCCGTTTCGAGGCGCCCGCGGAAGCGGTGTTCGACGCCTGGCTTCAGGAACGCTCGGTGGGCGAGTGGCTGTTCGCGACCCCGGGCGGGGAGACGGCTCGGGTCGAGATCGAGCCCCATGTCGGAGGCCGGTTTGAGATCATCGAGCGGCGCGGCGGCGAGGAGGTGCTCCACACCGGCCGCTACGAGGAGATGGCGCGGCCGCTGCTTCTGGCTTTCACCCTGCAGGTGCCGAAATATTCCGACAATCAGGAGCGCGTCCGGATCGAGATCACGCCTCTGCCCGAGGGCTGCGAGCTGGCCCTGACCCAGACGGTGTCGCCAGGCGCGCCCGCGGGCCCGGAGCGGATTGCCCAAGGGTGGGCGACGATCCTCGCCGCGCTCGCCGACCGACTCGAACGTCAGGGAGAGGAAGAATGAGTTTTCGGGGAAGCTGCCATTGCGGCAAGCTCGCGTACACCGTCGAGGAGGACCTGCCGACCCGGGCGATGGCCTGCAACTGCTCGATCTGCCGGAGGAAGGGCGCGCTCCACCATTTCACCACGCCCGACAGGTTCACCCGCGAAGCGGCGGACGAGGACGTCCAGGTCTACACGTTCAACAAGCACGCCGTCCGCCACCAATTCTGCCGGACGTGCGGCTGCGCGCCCTTCGCCGAAGGCGAAAGCCCCAATGGGCCGATGGTGGAGATCAACCTCAGATGCGCGGAAGGGGTGGATTTCGAGGCGCTCGAGGTGACGACGTACGACGGAGCGAGCCGGTAGGCCTCGCCCCGTCGGAGGCCGGGGCCCAGCGAAAATGAGGCGCGGAAGGGGCGACGTCACCGGCGGCCGTGAATGGGACCCATGAAAGTAGTACTTTCATAGTAACCCTGTCGGACGGGCTCAGCCGGTTTGAACCGGCTGCCCCGCCGGCCGGACTTCGGCGACTTCGTTCGCTGCTCCCTCGGCGCCTTTCAGGCACCGGCGTCGCAGCTCACGGGCGCCTCATCACTTGATCTTGGCTTCCTTGAAGTCCACGTGCTTGCGCACGACCGGATCGTACTTCCGGAAGGTCATCTTCTCGGTGATGTTCCGGGGATTCTTCTTCGTCACATAATAGAAGCCGGTGTCGGCGGTGCTGACGAGCTTGATCTTGACCGTGGTCGGCTTGGCCATGACAGCCTCTCAAAA
>DASWLZ010000010.1:0-39100 GCA_036399975.1 Allosphingosinicella sp. | reverse complement strand
GATGAAGATGCGCCCGGAGCACCAAGCTCCCCAGCGGTCTGCAACTCCTAGGGGGTCGCGGGCTTCCGGGCGCCGCAGGTGGCCCCGCGGGGCCACCTGCGACCCACCTTCTGCCACAAATCAAAGATACAAGGGGGACCAGGTGAAACCTGGTGGTGGGGTAATGGCTCGGGGTTACGAGGTTCGGGCGCGAGACGGCAGAAGCCTCGGCCATCTACCCCTCCACCACACTTCGTGTGGTCCCCTTCCCCACGCTTCGCGCGGGGAGGATATTAGCCGTCGAAGAGGCCCTTCAATTTGCCGAAGAAGCTCTTGCTGGCCGGGCATTCCTCGCCGGTCTCGGTGGCCCGGAACTCCTCGAGGAGCTCACGCTGCCTCGAGCTCAGCTTCGTCGGGGTCTCGACCTCGACCTGGATGACCATATCGCCGTGCCCGCGGCCGTTGATGACCGGCATTCCGGCGCCGCGCTGGCGAAGCTGCTTGCCGGACTGGATCCCGGCGGGGATCTGGATCGAATGCTTCTGGCGGTCGAGCCCCGGGACATCGATCGTCCCGCCCAGAGCCGCGGTGGTGATGCTGACCGGGCAGCGGATGAACAGGGTCGTTCCCTGGCGCTGGAAGACGGCGTGGCGGGCGAGGTGGACGAAGATGTAGAGGTCGCCGTTGGGGCCGCCGCGCACTCCGGCCTCGCCCTCGCCGGCGAGCCGGATCCTCGTGCCCTCGTCGACCCCGGCCGGGATCCGGACGTCCAGCGAGCGCTGGCGCTCGACCCGGCCCTCGCCGCGGCATTTGTCGCAGGGATCGGCGATCACCTGGCCCACGCCTCGGCAGGTCGGGCAGGTGCGCTCGACCACGAAGAAGCCCTGCTGGGCGCGAACCTGGCCGCGGCCGTGGCACATGGTGCAGGGCCGGGCGCCGGTGCCCGATTTGGCGCCGGAGCCGCCGCAAGGCTCGCACTTCGCGGTCGTATCGATCCTGAGCTCGACCTGCTTGCCGGCATAGGCGTCCTCGAGACCGATCTCGAGGTCGTAGCGAAGGTCGGAGCCGCGAAGGGCGTTGGAGCGGCGATCGGCCTGCTGGCCGTTCATGAACTCGCCGAAGATGTTCTCGAAAATGTCAGAGAAGGAGCCGAAATCCTGGGCCCCCGCACCGCCCATTCCGCCGTTCCTGAAGGCGGCGTGGCCGAAGCGGTCGTAGGCGGCCCGCTTCTGCGGATCCTTCAGGCAGTCATAGGCTTCGTTGATCGCCTTGAACTTGGCCTCGGAATCCGCGCAGCCGGGATTGCGGTCCGGATGGCATTCCATGGCGAGGCGGCGGTAGGCGGTCTTGAGGGTCCGCTCGTCAGCGCCGCGCTCGACCTGGAGAAGCTCGTAATAATCGGTTTCAACCATGACGGCGATCCGCAAGGAGCGCCGTCACCCCAGCGAAGGCTGGGGTCCCAGGGAGAAGGTCTGTGCCTATCCTCGCTGGGATCCCGGCCTTCGCCGGGATGACGGTCACCCACATTGGCCTCAGCCCTTGTTTTCGTCGTTGACCTCGGAGAATTCGGCGTCGACGACTTCCTCTTCGGTGCCACCGGCTTCCGCGCCCTGCGCAGCGCCAGCATCGTCGGAAGCGCCACCGGCCGATCCGGCCTGCTCCTTCTCGTAGATGGCCTGGCCGAGCTTCATGGCGACCTGACTGAGCGCTGCGGTCTTGGACTTCATCGCCTCGATGTCGCCGCTCTCGACCGCCTGGCGCGTCTCGTCGATTGCCGCCTGGATCTCGGACTTGAGCGACTCGTCAACCTTGTCGCCATGCTCCGCCAGCTGCCTTTCGGTGCTGTGGGCGAGGCCCTCGGCGCTGTTCTTCGCCTCGGCGCCCTCGCGGCGCTTCTTGTCCTCCTCGGCGAACTGCTCGGCTTCGCGGACCATCTTCTCGATGTCGGCGTCGGCGAGGCCGCCCGAGGCCTGGATGCGGATCTGCTGCTCCTTGCCGGTGCCCTTGTCCTTGGCCGAGACGTGGACGATGCCGTTGGCGTCGATGTCGAACGTGACCTCGACCTGAGGCACTCCGCGCGGCGCCGGCGGGATCCCGACCAGGTCGAACTGGCCGAGGATCTTGTTGTCCGCGGCCATCTCGCGCTCGCCCTGGAAGACCCGGATGGTGACCGCGTTCTGATTGTCCTCGGCGGTCGAGAAGGTCTGGCTCTTCTTGGTCGGGATGGTCGTGTTGCGGTCGATCATCCGGGTGAAGACTCCGCCCAGGGTCTCGATGCCCAGCGACAGGGGAGTGACGTCGAGCAGGAGGACGTCCTTGACGTCGCCCTGAAGGACTCCGGCCTGGATGGCGGCGCCCATGGCGACGACCTCGTCCGGGTTGACGCCGGTGTGCGGCTCCTTGCCGAAGAAGTCCTGAACGATCTGGCGGACCCTCGGCATGCGGGTCATTCCGCCGACGAGGACGACCTCGGCGATGTCGTCGGCCTTCACGCCGGCGTCCTGGAGCGCCTTCTTGCAGGGATCGAGCGTGCGCTTGATCAGGTCCTCGACCAGCCGCTCGAGATCCGCGCGGGTGATCGTCTTGACGAGGTGCTTGGGCCCGTTCTGGTCGGCGGTGATGAAGGGCAGGTTGACTTCGGTGGTCTGGGCCGAGCTCAGCTCGATCTTGGCCCGCTCGGCGCCCTCCTTGAGGCGCTGCAGGGCGAGGCGGTCGCCGCGAAGGTCGATGCCTTCCTGCTTCTTGAACTCGTCCGCGAGATAATCGACGATCTTCGCGTCGAAATCCTCGCCGCCCAGGAAGGTGTCGCCATTGGTCGACTTCACCTCGAAGACTCCGTCGCCGATCTCGAGCACCGAGATGTCGAAGGTGCCGCCGCCGAGGTCGTAGACCGCGATCGTCTTGCCGTCCTGCTTGTCCAGGCCGTAGGCGAGCGCCGCCGCGGTCGGCTCGTTGATGATTCGAAGCACCTCGAGTCCGGCGATCTGGCCGGCGTCCTTGGTCGCCTGGCGCTGGGCGTCGTTGAAATAGGCCGGGACGGTGATCACCGCCTGGGTGACGTTCTCGCCGAGATAGGCCTCGGCGGTTTCCTTCATCTTCTGGAGGATGAAGGCGGAGATCTGGGACGGGCTGTAATCCTTGGCGCCGGCATTGACCCAGGCGTCGCCATTGGGGCCGCGGCTGATCTTGTAGGGGACCAGCTCCGTGTCCTTCTTGGTGATCGGATCGTCGAAGCGGCGGCCGATCAGGCGCTTCACCGCGAAGACGGTGTTCTCGGGGTTGGTGACCGCCTGGCGCTTGGCGGGCTGGCCGACCAGCCGCTCGCCGTCCTTGGCGAAAGCGACGATCGACGGCGTCGTGCGCGCGCCTTCCGCATTCTCGACCACCTTGGGCTTGCCGCCTTCCATGACGGCGACGCAGCTGTTGGTGGTGCCGAGATCGATTCCGATGACTCTAGCCATTCTTAAATCCTCATGTGCCCCAAAAGTTTACCGCACCCCTGCGTCCTTCCGATCAGGCACGCGGAGTGTTTCGGGAGCGATATAGGGGTGGATTCCGAGGCGACAAGAAGTGCACCTGCCGCTACGGAGCGGCGGCGATGAAGAAGATGCTCAAAAGCCTCGTTTTTGCGTCCCTCGCCGGGACGATGCTGCTGACGGGCTGCGACCGGCCGCCGCCCGACGGCACGGTCAGGGTCGGCGACGTCTGGGTGAGGCTGCCGGCGGCGAAGAGCCGCCCGGGCAGCGCCTACTTCCGGATGGAGGCGGGAAGCGAGGGCACGAGGCTCGTCGGCGTATCGAGCCCGTCGGTGCGCTGGGTCGAGCTTCATGAGACCGAGACGACGGGCAGCAGGACTAAGATGAAGCAGCGCAAGGAGATCGAGTTCCCGAGCCGAGGCGAGCTCGTCTTCGAGCCCGGGGAGCGCCACGCCATGCTTTTCGGGATCAGCCCCAAGGTGAAGCCGGGCACGCGGATCCCCCTCACCTTCTCGTTCAACGTTGCCCCGCCGATCACGATCGAGGCCGAGGTTCGGGCGGCGGGGGACGAGGCGCCGGGCGAAAAGCATTGAGCCCGAAAATTCCTCCCCCGGATTTCCGGGGGAGGGGAACCAGGCGAAGCTCTGGCGGAGGGGTTCTCCCGGCGCTCAGAACCCCTCCACCGCGCTGCGCGCGGCCCCCCTCCCCGGCAAATGCCAGGGAGGATTTGGAGCATCACGTCGTTCGCGCTACTCTCCCGCCCTCAACAGGGGGAACCAGGACATGTCGGGCTTCAGGGAATTCATCGCCAGGGGCAATGTGCTCGACCTCGCGGTCGCGGTGATCATCGGGGCGGCGTTCGCGACCATCGTCACCTCTCTGACCAGCGACATCATCATGCCTGTGATCGGCTGGCTGTCCGGCGGGCTCGACTTTTCGAGCTACTTCATCCGCCTCGGCCCGATCCCGCCCGATTATCCCGGCGACCCGAACAATTATGCCGCGCTCAAGGAGGCGGGAGTCCCGATGATCGGCTACGGCCAGTTCGCGACCGCTTTGGTCACCTTCCTCATCCTCGCCTTCGCCATCTACCAGCTGGTGAGGGCGGCCCGCCGGCTGAGCGTCCGCTCCGAGGCGGCGGCGCCCGCGCCGAGTGACGAGCTGCTCGTCCTTCGCGAGATTCGCGATGCCCTCAAAGCGCGGCCCTGAGCGGTTGAAAAACGCCGTCTTTCCCGGTATTTGGCCAGCGATTTAGCGGGGATTTCCAGATGATTTTCGGCGCCTTCGGCCGCACGGTCGCCGCGGCAGCGGCCTTGCTCCTCCTGTGCTCGCCCGCCCGGGCCATCGACCCGCTGCCCGCGGGCGCCAAGATCCAGCCCGATCCGGCGGTCAGGACCGGGACTTTCCCGAACGGCCTGCGCTACGCCATCATGCGCAACGCCTCGCCCGCCGGGGCCGTCTCGATCCGCCTCGCCGTCCGCGCCGGAAGCTATGACGAGGAGGAGAATGAGGGCGGCTTCGCCCATTTCATCGAGCATATGGCCTTCCGCTCCACCCGGCAGGCGCCCGACGGCTCGCTCGACACCCGATTCGCCAAGCTCGGCATCGCCGTCGGCCGCGACGAGAATGCGGTGACCAGTCTGGAATCGACCGTCTATCAGATGGACCTGCCGCTCTCCGATCCGGCGGCGATCGCCAAGGTGCTCGAATGGCTGCGCGGAGCCGCCGACGGAATCCTGTTCGCGCCGGCGGCGGTCGAGCTCGAGAAAGGGGTGGTGGTCGCCGAGCAGCGCGCCCGCGCCAGCCCGGCCTCGATCGCGGGCCGGGAAGCCTCCCAGTTCCAGGGCCCGGGAATCCGATCGATCGCCCGCGAGATCGGCGGCACCGAGGCCTCGGTAAGGGCCGCGACTCCGGCCGGGCTGCAGGCCTTTTACGACCGCTGGTACCGGCCCGACAACGCGGCCGTGGTCATTGTCGGCGACGCCGATCCCGAGATCCTGCTGAAGGCGGCGCAGGAAGCGTTCGGCAGCTGGGCCGGAAGAGGCGCTGCCGGCACCCGAGCGAAACCCGCCCCGCTCGCCCAGCGCGGGCTGGACTCCTTCACGAGGAGCGGACCCTCGCTTCCGCTCGCCGGGAGCGCCTGCCGCCTGGCGGCGCCCGACGGTCCCCGCGATTCGAGCCTGGAGTGGATGCGCCGCGAGACCCTCTCCCAGATCTGGGTGTCGATCCTCACCGAGCGAGCCACCCAGGCGACGACCCGGCCGGGATCCTCGCTTCTGGGTGCGGGCCCGTTCGTCAACAGGAGCCTTCCCGACGCCCGGATCGCCTGCCTGGTGGCGGTTCCGAACCAAGGCAAGTGGCGCGAAGGGCTGGCCGAGGCGCAGGCTGAGCTCCGCCGCTTCGCGGAGTCTGGGCCGACGCCGCTGGAGGTCGAGACCGCCGCCGAGCAGCTGCGCTCCCGGCTTCGCGGCGCCGTCTACAAGAGCGGCACCCGGGCGACCCGTGATCTGGCGCAGGGGATTGCGGACGCCGAGATGGCCGGAACGCCCTACGTCCATCCCAGGGAGGCGATGCGGATCTACGACCTGCTCGTGGCCGGGCTGACGCCCGCCGACGTCAAGCGCGCATTCGAGGGCGACTGGAGCGGCAACGGCCCGCTGCTGGTCCTGACCGGACCGCAGGAGGTGACCCCGGCCGAGCTGACGGCGGCCTGGCGGTCGAACGAGACGGCGGCCCCGCTCGCGAGCTTCGCCGACCGGGAGACGGCGAAGTGGGCCTATTGGAAGTTCGGCAAGCGCGGCAAGATCGCCTCGCGCACGGCCGGCCCGGAATTCACCCGCCTGGTCTTCAAGAACGGAGCGGCGCTCAACTTCAAGCAGACGGGCTTCGAGTCGGGAGGAGTCGAGATCCGGGTCCGCTTCGGCCATGGCGAGCGCGGCCTAAGCGTCGCCGACAGGATGCCGATGATGCTCGCCGCGGGCCTGTTCCCGAACGGCGGGCTCGGCAGGATGGATTTCGCCGAGATCGGCTCGGCGCTCGCCAATACGACCTGGGGGTTCACGCTCGAGGCCAGGCCGACCACCTACATGCTGAACAGCAGCACCTTGAGCGACAATGTCGAGCAGCAGATGCGTTTGCTCGCCGCCTATATGACCGATCCGGGCTTCCGGCCGCTGATCGACGAGAAGCTGCCGACCGCGCTCGACCTCAGCTACCGGACGTTCGGAACCGACCCGGGCTTCGTGGCCGGGCTGGCGCTCGAGCGGGCCGCCTTCCCCGGCCGCGAGTCGATGCCGCCGCGCGAGCGCCTCGCCGCCTACCGCGCCGCCGACTTCGAGCGGATGCTGAAGCCCGCGCTGACCCGGTCGCCAATCGAGGTGACGGTGGTCGGCGACATCGCGGAAGAGGACGCCAAGCGGGCGGTGGCGGCGACCTTCGGGGCGCTGCCGCCTCGGCCGCCCCTCCCACCGCTGCCCGAAGGCGCCGGCCCGTTCCGCCATTTCCCGAGCCCGCTGCCGGCGCCGGTGGTGGACAGCCATCGCGGGCCGGCGGACAAGGCCGCCGCGGCGCTCGCCTGGCCGCTCTACGTCGCCAAGCCCGAGCGCCGGCGCGAGGAATATGCGCTCCAGCTGGTTCGCTCGATCTTCGAGGCTCGCCTCCTCCACCAGGTGAGGGTGGTGATGGGCAAGGTCTATGCGCCCTCGGTGACCATGGCCTCTCCCGACAATGCCGATCAGGGCATGATCGGAGTCACCCTCGAGGCCTCCCCCGAGGAGATCCGGGGGCTGGTCGACGCGACGCTCGCCGTTGCCGGGGATCTGGCCGGCGGAACCATCACCCAGGAGGAGGTCGATTCCGCCCGCACGCCGGTGCTCGCCAACGCCGACCAGGCGCTGAGCGACAACGCCGCCTGGGCCTCGATGATCGCCTATGCCAGCACCGAGCCGACGGCGATGCGCGAGCTCACCGGCCTTCGCGCCGACATGGAGGTCCTGACCCTCGACGACGTCCGCCGCGCCGCCGCCACCTGGCTCAAGCCGAGGCCGATGATCGCAAGGGCCGTTCCGCAGCCGCGCTGAGGAGGGAGTAGCGAAATCCTCCCCGGCTTTTGCCGGGGAGGGGGACCGCGCGAAGCGCGGTGGAGGGGTTCTTCGGACTCAGCAAGAGCCCCTCCACCAGGCTTCGCCTGGTCCCCCTCCCCGCGAAATCGCGGGGAGCATCTCAATCCGTATGCCTCGCTCAGAAGCGCTTGCGGACGGTCATCCCGATCGTCGTCGGCTGGCCGACGTGGAAGCCGAGGCGGGCCCGGCCGCCGCGCTCGCGATCGAAGGCGAGGAGCGGGTTCGAGCCGAACAGATTGTTGATATAGACGGTGAAGTCGAGGCCGTTGTCCATCTCCACGCCGGCGCTGAGGTTGATCAGCTCGTAGGCGGGGAGCTTGAGATCGAGGGTCGTCGCGGCTCCGGCCGGGGCGCCGCCGAAGGGCAGGCCGTGGACGAAGGTGCGCGGGTTGTTCTCCTGGTCGCCCGGCTGGGTGAACCGCGTTCCGACATGCTGGAAGGTGGCGCCGATATAGGCCTCGCCCTCGCCGTTCCGGATCGGGTGCGAATAGAACATGCTGGCGGCGACCTGGAAATTGGGCACCGAGGGCAGCCGGTTGCCTTCCCTGATGCCCTCGAGCACCTGGCCGTTCTGCTTGAGCCGCGTCTCGTCGAACTCTGCTTCGACCCAGCTGCCGGCGAGCGATAGGTTGAGGCCCCTCGTCGGCCGGGCGCTGAGCTCGAACTCGACGCCCATGGTGTGCGCGTCGGCGTTGAACACGACCCGGGACGAGCAGGAGCCGGCGTCGGCGGTAACCTGCAAGTTCTTGATGTCGGTGTAGAAAGCCGCGGCGTTGATGCTGATCGGGCCGAATTGCGACTTCACGCCCGCCTCGTAATTCCACAGCGTCTCGTCGTCATAGCGGTCGAAGCCACCGTAATCGATCCGGTCCTGGGCGCTGCAGAGGCCTTCGTTGAGCGGGTCGTTGACCCCGCCGAGGCGGAAGCCTTTCGAGGCCTGGAGGTTGATCCTGACGTCTTCCGCGGCTTCGTAGCTGAGCAGGAAGCGCGGCGAGAGGCCGTCGGACTTGGTCTCGTCGGTCTGGTTGTCGCCGTTGGCGAAGAGACCGCCCGACTTGAAGCCGCGCACCTCCTTGAAGTCGTAATAGCGAAGGCCCGCGGTCGCGGTCAGCGCCTCGGTGATGTCGTAGCTGGCCTCGCCGAACACGGCCTTCTGCTTGATGTCGTAGGGCAGGTCGGCATTGTAGGGCGAGTTGGCGGGGAAGCCGTTGGCGACCGCCGCCGAGGTGCCGGCGCCGAGGCGGGCGTCGGTGAAGGCGTCGTAGCCGGGAGTCGGGAGCCGCTGCGAATAGATGCGGTTCACGTCGGAGTAGAAGGCCCCGATCAGCCACTGGAACGGCCCGTCGCCGGTCGAGGAGGCCCGCACTTCCTGGGTCCAGGTCTTGAGGTCCGTGGTATCGACCAGGTTGGAAGGCAGAAGGACGCCCGCGGCCGGGAAGCCGAGATCGACCGAGACGCTACCGGTCAGGGCGCTGGCGTCGCGGCTGACGAGGATGTCGCGGTCGATGTAGGTCGTCACCGAGGTGAGCTCGACCCCGCCGAGGTCGGCGCTGGCGGTAAGGTCGGCGAGCAGGGTGTCGTCGGCGAATTTCTCGTCGAGGAGGAGGAACTGCTCGCGCCTGCCGAGCTGCACCGGCGGCCGGGTCGTGGTGAAGCGGTTGGCGTAGAGGTTGTAGACTTCCTGCCGGTTGAAGCCGTTGGCCCTCACCTCCTGGTAGACGATTCGCGGAGTGATCCGGATATCGGGCGTGGGCTGGAACAGGATCGCGAGCCGGCCGCCGGTGCGGCGGCCGTCGTTGACGTTCTCGTCCGATCCGGCGCCCTCGCGGCGAGCATCGATGAAGCCGGCATATTGGGTGTGGTAGCCGACCGCGCGGATCGCCGCGGTGTCGCCCATCGGGACGTTGATCGCGCCCTTGAGATGGCCTCCGAAATCGTCCTGGTCGACGAGGTTGATATTGCCTTCGACCAGGCCTTCGAGGCGCTCGACCGTCGGCTGGTTGGTGATGTAGCGGATGGTGCCGCCGACCGAGCCCGAGCCGAACAATGTGCCCTGCGGCCCGCGCAGGGTCTCGACCCGGTTCAGGTCGAACAGGTCGAGGTCGGGCTGGAACAGGGACAGCGAGATCACCGATTCGTCGAGATAGACTCCGACCTGCTCCTTGACGCCCGGCTGGTCGCGGATGATCTGGCCGGCGGAGACTCCCCGGATCGAGACCTGGCTCTGGCCGGGGCCGAGGTTCTGGACGTTGAGCCCGGCGACGTTGCGCGACAGGTCCTCGATCGTTCCGGCGCCGAGACGCTGGATGTCCTGCTCGGTCTGGGCGTTGATCGAGAACGGCACCTCCAGCAGGGTGGTCTCGCGCTTGGTGGCGGTGACGTAGATGATCTCTTCGCCCGTTGCCTCGGTAGAGGCCTGGGCGTCGGCCTCCGCTTCGGTCTGAGCCCGGGCCGGCGAGGCCGCGGCGAGACAGGCGGCGAACGACGCGCCTGCCAGGCATAGAGCCTTGCCGGCGCCGTTGCGGTTCCAGAGACGAGCCATCTTAAGTTCCCCCTCGTTGTGGCGGCGCAACAATCCCCCTGCCGGAATTGAAGATCAAGGCGGTGGGCGGCGGTTGGGGGAAAATCTGCAACACTGTTGCAGAAGCGATACAGGGGGCATGGCGAAATTCCTCCCCGCGTTTTCGCGGGGAGGGGGACCATGCGAAGCATGGTGGAGGGGTTCTTCCAGCGCTGCAGAACCCCTCCACCGCGCTACGCGCGGTCCGCGCTACGCGCGGTCCCCCTCCCCCGGAAATCCGGGGGAGGAATTTACACGGCGTTCCCGACGAAAAGCGGCCCTGCTTGACTATTCGCGAGCCGCGCCAAATGCTGCGCCCTTGCGGAGGGGGTGATGGCCAGCATGACTCGGCGGACGGCGATAAAGGCGGGAGCGGCGGCGGCGGCGGCCGCGGCGGCCGACGCGCCCGCTCTCGCCGTCTCGCGGCCGGCCGATACGATCGTCGTCGGCGCCGGCGTGTTCGGGGCCTGCGCCGCCCGGGCGCTGCAGCGCCTCGGCCACAAGGTGCTCCTGATCGACGCGTGGGGCCCCGCTCACGCCCGAGCCTCGTCGGGCGGCGAATCGCGGCTGACCCGGGGCAGCTACGGCGCCGACGAGGTCTATACCCGGATGGCGTGGGACTCGCTGGCCGAGTGGCGCGCCCTTTCCGATCGCGCCGAGCTGCCGCTGTTCCACCGCGCCGGAGTGCTGTTCTTCTTCCCCAAGGCCGAGGATTACGTCCACCGCACGGTCGAGGTGCACCGGCGGCTCAAGCTTCCGACCCAGCTCATGGAGCAGGCCGAGATGCGGCGCCGGTTCCCGATGATCGACTTTGCCGGAATCGAGCTTGGGCTGTGGGAGCCGGAGTTCGGACTGCTCATGGCCCGGCGGGCGGTGCAGACGATCGTCGCCGAGTTCGTCGCCGCGGGCGGTGAATATCGCCAGGGCGCCGTGGCGGCCCCGCAGAGGGGCGACGGGCCGCTCAAGCGCATAAACATGCAGGACGGCGAGAAATTATCCGCCGCCCGCTTCGTCTTCGCCTGCGGTCCCTGGCTTCCCAGGCTGTTCCCGGACCTGCTCGGCCGCCGGATCTTCCCGACCCGCCAGGAGGTTTTCTTCTTCCGGCCGCCGCCCGGCGACGTCCGCTTCGGCCCCGGCGCCCTGCCCGGCTGGGCGGACTTCAACGCCGGCGACATCTTCTACGGCTTCCCAGACCTCGAAGGGCGCGGCTTCAAGGTCGCCCACGACCGGCACGGGCCGCCGATCGATCCCGACCTGGGCGACCGCACTCCCTCCCCCGCCGCTCTGGCCGAGGTGCGCGCCTATATGGAGCGCCGTTTCCCCTCCCTGCGCGGAGCGCCGCTGAGCGAGGCGCGGGTCTGTCAATATGAGAACAGCGCCAATGGCGACCTTCTGATCGACGCCCATCCCCGCCGCCCGAACGTCTTCCTCGTCGGAGCAGGCTCCGGCCACGGCTTCAAGCACGGCCCCGCCGTCGGCGCCTATGCCGCGAAGCTGGTCACGGGCACGCTCGCCGTCCCCGAGTCCCGCTTTTCGCTCGCTTCCAAGGGCGAGCGGCAGGACCGGGCCGTGCACTAACGGTGGGGCGGTCAACCGCCGGTCTTGCTAGCCGACCGGCCAGGCGGTCGCCGTGCAACTTCCTCCCGGAGGCACCGCCACGTTGACCCTGTAGTTCCACCCCCATGGTACGAGGAAGGTTATCGTCTGCCGGCCGGTCCCGGATTGTGAGCCCACCATGTCGGCGACCGTCGCCTGGGTGGACTGCGATACCCATCCCTCCAAGTCTTTCGGGTTGTTGGTCGCGTTGCATCGTGCAACGACAATGATTGGATCAAAATTAGGGTTTACGCCCTGCAGAACATTCCCCTGAGGTGTATTTATTGCGACTGAGTAAAATGCGTTAATTTTAGCTGCAGGAGCCTGGGCGGCTCGTTTCTGCGGCTGCTGAGCGGAACCGACGGCTGGAACCAGCGAAACGACAGTGAACACTGCCCACACCCAAATTCTCATGACCCTCTCCCCCCACCAAGCGAGTCGTTCTTCTAACACAAATTCGAATGGCTTGCTATTTGGAGAGACTTACTGACTTATTCGATCATGATCAGCGGATTGGAACATTAGTTCAACCACGATGATAAATGCCGGCAGCACTGCTGACGTTCGTCCATCGCTGCATCAATCCGGGTGAGTCCGGTATCGGCGAGCCGCCGCACCGCAGCACCGTATCCCGCTTGCCATTCGACACCACTTTCCGCCACCATGGCTCCTCGAAGGCCGTATCGACCGCATGAATTTCAGGGGTCCTCGATGGAACAACCGATCGACACTTTCCGCTCCTCGACCTGGGGATGGCTGCGCGGGACTCTCGCCGGCTGGGGGACCATGGCCCTGGTGCCGGTCGCGATCCTGCTGACCGCGGTCGCGGCGCCCGAAATCGGGCGCTGGCCGATGGTCCTCGCCGCCGTCGCGCTGGGAATCGTCGTCTGGAAATGGTTCGAGTCGATGGCCGCCCGCTACGACGTCTGCACCGACCGGCTGATCGTCCGCGAGGGCATCTTCATCAAGAGCCTCGACGAGGTCGAGCTCTACCGGGTGAAGGACGTCCGCCTCGACTTCAGCCTGATCAACCAGATCGCCGGGATCGGAACCATCACCGTCCATTCCAGCGACGAGACCACCCGCGGCGCCCCCCTCGTCCTTCGCCACGTCGAACGCGCCGCCCAGCGCCGCGAGGAGCTTCGCCGGCTGGTCGAGGCGGCCCGGCAGAAGCGCCGGGTGCGCGAGATCGACATGATGCACGAGGATTATTGAAGGGCATTTACGGCTCCTCAATCGGACGCGGGCTAGCTCGACGCATGAGCGATATGACCCCCATCTCCACGGTTTCAGGTGTCGCCCTGCACGATGTCGGCCACCGCTTTAGGGGTGACTTCTTCGACAGGTGCGGATCGATCGAACGCTGGCTGACCCTGGCTCTGACTCAGCCGGGCGCACTCGCAAGGCCTTGCGGCGACAAGGCGTTCCTCGGGGAGAAACTGAAGAAAGTAAGGGAAATCGCCACCGCGGATCTCAATCGGCCGGCAAAGATTCTCAAGCGGCCGGAAAAAGTCCTCAGATTACTGGATCGCTTTCAGCCCTATGCAGACCTTCGCGGCGTGCTTGGTCATTCAACGCAGACGGTCGCAATCTCCCAAGGAGAGGAAATCCTCTTCCTGTATCAGTCCATGGGCGGCGCGCCGTGGAGCCAGGTTGCGCTGACGGAGGCAAGCCAAGGGCGGATTTTGCGCGCGCTCCAGACGCTGATGAAGGAATTTGGAGAGCAAAAGCTCGTCGCCGGCAGCTAGCCCTTCCTCGCAACCCCGACCAAGGCCGGCCGAAGCAGCCGGTCCTTGATCATGTAGCCCGCCTGCATCTCCTGGACGATCGTTCCCGGCTCTGCGTCGGAGGGAATCTCGACCATCGCCTGGTGGCGGTGCGGGTCGAGGGGCTGGCCGAGGGCTTCGACCCGGGTGATGCCGTTGCGCTGGAAGACCGTCTCGAGCTCGCGCCCGGTCGCCTCGATGCCCGCGATCAGCGCCTTCATCCGCTCGTCCTGGCGAAGATCCTCCGGGATCGCCGCGAGGGCGCGGTCGAGATTGTCCTTCACCGAAAGCACGTCGCGGGCGAAGCCGGTCGCCGCATAGGCGGCCGCGGTCTGCTTCTCCTGCTCGAGCCTGCGGCGCACGTTCTGGGTCTCCGCCTGAGCGTAGAGGACGTGCTGGCGGACCTGCTCCAGCTCCTTGACGAGCTCCGAGAAATCCTGCTCGGGCGCCGGCTCCGAGCCCTGCTCCGAGCCCTGCTCCTCGGGGGTCGCCGGATCGACTTCGTTGGTCTCTTCTTCAAGCTTCTGGTCTTCGTTCATGCCATCAATCTCGATAGTGCCTGTGCCGTGAAATCCACCATGGGTATGACCCGCGCATAGTTCAACCGCGTCGGCCCGATCACCCCCACCACGCCCACCACCTTCCCGTCCCGCCCCCGATAAGGCGCGGCGATGACGGAAGATCCGGACAGGGCGAACAATTTGTTCTCCGAGCCGATGAAGATCTTCATCCCCTGCCCCGCCCGGGCGCTGTCGAGCAGGCGGACGATCTCCTCCTTGCCGTCGAGCTCCTCCAGAAGCTGGCGCACCCGCTCGAGATCGGCGGCGGCGCCGGGCTCGAGAAGATTGGCCTGGCCGCGCACGATGAGGACAGGCCGCTGCGCCCCGTCCTCCGACCAGATGGCGAGGCCGCGGTCGATCAGCTGCCGGGCGGCATCGTCGAGCGCCGCCTTGCCGGCCTGGATTTCGGCGGCGAGCCGCCGCTGCGCCTCCGGAAGGGTGAGGCCGGACAGCCGGGCGCTGACGTAATTGCCGACCTCGGCGAGGGCCGAGGCGGTGATCCCCGCCGGAAGGTCGACGACGCGATTCTCGACGCTGCCCTCGGCGCCGACCATCACCGCAAGCGCCTGGGTCGGCGACAATTGGACGAAGCCGAGCTGGCGCAGCACCGGCTCGCGCTTGGGCACCAGAACGATCCCGGCGCAGGCGGAGAGCCCGGACAAGGCGGAGGTCGCGGCGGAGAGCGCCTCTTCGATAGGGCCGCCCCGCTCGAGCCGCGCCTCGATCGCCGCCCGCTCCTCCTGGCTCGGCTCGGCCGCCTGCATCATTCCGTCCACGAACAGGCGAAGGCCGCTCTCGGTGGGGACCCGGCCGGCCGACGTGTGGGGGTGAGCCAGCAGGCCGAGCTCCTCGAGATCCTGCATGACGTTGCGGATCGAGGCGGGCGAGAGGTTCAGGCTGCCCAGCCTCGAGATGGTCCGCGACCCGACCGGAGCGCCGGAGCCGAGATAATTCTCCACCACCATCCGGAACACTTCCCGGGCGCGTTCGGTGAGCTCGCTGACGGGGGTGGAGGCCATGGAGGGTAGATAGGTGGAAGGCGCCGCGCCGTCACCCTTCTCGTCGCCTTGGCGTCACCCCGACCTGCTCCAGGGTCCAGTTCTCCACCGGGAGGCGGCTCGTCGCTGGATGTGAGACAAGTTCAGCATGACGGTGGATTATCCCCGCCCGCGACGCTAATCCCCGCCGTCTCAATCGAAAGGAACCCCATGCGCCCATCCGGACGCGCGCCCGACCAGATGCGAGACATCGTGATGGAGGCGGGCTTCACCCGCCATGCCGAGGGCAGCTGCCTGATCAGCTTCGGCGATACGAGGGTGCTGTGCACCGCCTCGGTCGAGCAGAGCCTTCCGCCCTGGCTCCGAGGCAAGGGCAAGGGCTGGGTGACGGCCGAATACGGCATGCTTCCCCGAGCCACCCACACGAGGGGGCGGCGCGAGGCGGCGTCCGGCAAGCAGTCCGGCCGCACCCAGGAGATCCAGAGGCTGATCGGCCGCTCGCTCCGGGCCGTGGTCGACCTGCAGGCGCTGGGCGAGCGCCAGATCACCGTCGATTGCGACGTCATCCAGGCGGACGGCGGGACCCGAACCGCGGCCATATCCGGCGGCTGGGTCGCGCTCCGCATCGCGGTCGACGGGCTGCTCCGGCAGCAGCAGCTGACCGTCGACCCGATCCGGCAGAAGGTCGCGGCGGTGAGCTGCGGGATCCATAACGGCGCGGCGGTGCTCGACCTCGACTATGAGGAGGATTCGAACGCCGGTGCCGACGGCAATTTCGTCCTGACCGGCGACGGCAACATCGTCGAGGCGCAGGTCACCGCCGAGGGCGAATGCTATGACGAGGAAGGCCTGCTCAGGCTTCTCCGCCTGGCGCGGATCGGCTGCGGCGGCATCTTCGCCGCCCAGGACCGGGCGACCGGCCGATGAGGAAGCTCCAGACGGGCAAGCTGGTCATCGCCAGCCACAATGAAGGCAAGGTGCGCGAGATACGCGACCTGCTCGGGCCCTACGGCGTCGAGCCGGTCTCGGCCGCCGAGCTCGACCTGCCCGAGCCCGACGAGATCGGGACGACCTTCATCGACAATGCCGATCTGAAGGCGCGCGAGGCGGCGGACCTTTCCGGGCTCCCGGCTCTCGCCGACGACAGCGGGCTGTGCGTCGAGGCGCTGGAGGGGCGGCCGGGGATATTCTCCGCCCGCTGGGCGCTGGCCGCCGATCCCCGGGTCGCGCCCGCGGCCGGGCCGGGCGAGATCGAGGGGCCCCGCGACTTCGGCCTCGCCATGCGCCGGGTGTGGGAGGAGCTTGAGGCTCAGGGGCCGGACGCGAGCCGCAACGCCCATTTCGTCTGCGCGCTCGCGGTCTGCTGGCCCGACGGTCGAAGCGAATGGTTCGAGGGTCGGGTCGAGGGGACCCTCGTCTGGCCGCCGCGCGGCGACAGGGGCTTCGGCTATGACCCTATCTTCGTCCCCGCCGGCCGAGACGTGACCTTCGGCGAGATGGACCCCGCGGAGAAGCACCGGATCAGTCACCGGGCGGACGCGTTCAGGAAGCTGGTGGCGGCGCTGCTGTGACGTCCTTCGAGACGGGTCTTCGACTTCGCTCAGCCCCTCCTCAGGATGAGCGGAACGGGCTAGCCGCTCATCCTGAGGAGCCGGTGAGCTTGTCGAACCGGCGTCTCGAAGGACCGCTCGCCCTCTACGTCCACTGGCCCTTCTGCGTCTCCAAATGCCCCTATTGCGACTTCAACAGCCATGTCCGCGAGTCGGTGGACCAGGCGGCGTGGCGCGACGCTCTTCTAAAGGACCTTGCGTGGGAGGCGGAGGCGTTCCCGGGCCGACGAATAACCTCGATCTTCTTCGGCGGCGGAACGCCCTCGCTGATGGAGCCGGCGACGGTGGCGGCGCTGATCGAGGCGGCGGACCGCCACTGGGGGCTGCATCCGGGCGCCGAGATCACTCTTGAGGCGAACCCCTCCTCGGTCGAGGCCGCGCGATTCGCTGATCTTGCCGCGGCCGGCGTCAACCGCGTGTCGCTCGGCCTCCAGTCGCTCGACGACGAGGCCCTTCGCTTCCTCGGCCGAGCGCACGGCTCGGCGGAAGGCCTGTCCGCGCTCGAGACCGCTCAGGCCTGCTTCGGGCGGGTCAGCTTCGATCTCATCTACGCCTTGCCCGGGCAGAGCGAGGAGGCCTGGGCGGCCGAGCTCGGCCGGGCGCTCGGCTTCGGCACCGGCCACCTCTCGCTCTACCAGCTGACGATCGAGCCGGGCACCCGCTTCGCGGCGATGGCGGCGCGCGGCGAGCTTGCGGCACGCGATCCCGACGAGGCAGCCTCGCTCTACGAGCTGACGCAGGCGATGTCGGGCGAGGCCGGGCTTCCCGCCTACGAAATCTCCAACCACGCCCGCCCCGGCGAGGAGAGCCGCCACAATCTCGCTTACTGGCGCTACCGTCCCTATCTCGGGATCGGCCCCGGCGCCCACGGGCGGCGGGCCGGCCTGGCGACCCGGCGCCACCGCAAGCCCGAGAACTGGCTGGCGGCGCTGGAGCGCAACGGCCACGGCCTCGTCGAGGAAATCCCGCTGAGCCGCGAGGAGCAGGCCACCGAGGCGCTTCTGATGGGCCTTCGGCTCGGCGAAGGGGCGGAGCTGGAAGCGATTGGGCCGGCGCTGGACAGGGCGGCGGTGGAGCGGCTCGAGCGCCAGGGGCTGCTGGCCCGGGAAGGCGGGCGGCTGATCGTGCGGCCGCAAGGGCGGCTGGTGCTCGACGCCATCCTCGCCGAGGTCGCCCTCTAAACCCTCTCCCTTCAGGGGAGAGGGGTTTAATCGAAGCTCCTCGGCGCCGGCGAGACTACGATCGTCCCCGCCGCCGTGACCTCGCGCACCTCCAGCGAACGCTCGGCGATTCCCGAGGAGGTGAACCGGAACGCGCCGTCGACTCCCGCGAAGCCGGTGGGATCGCGAAGCTCGCGCTCCGGGAAGGCTCGGCCGAGGCGCCAGTTCTTGGCGATTCGCACGGTGAGGAGCACCGAATCGTAGCCGAGGCTGGCGAGCCGGTAGGGATTGGCGCCGTAGCGGGCGCGGTAGCGGGTGCGAAGCTGGTTGAACATCGAGTCGCCGACGCTGGCATACCAGGCGCCGCGAAGCGCCGGGGTCCGGCCGAGACCGGTCTCCGTCGCCCACAATTCGCTTCCGAGAAGCCGGACCCGGGCATTCGCCCCGCTCTTGAGCAGAGGCGCGGCCGCGGCGGCCCCGCGCCCTCCGTCGGCGATCAGGACGGCGTCGTAATCGCCTTGTCCGTAGAGCCTCGCCACGGCGGCCCTGACGCTCCCCGGCCCGCCGTCGTAATTCTGCATCGAGACGAGGCGGCCGCCGGAATCCTCGACCGACTCCACCATCGCGTCCGAGGCGCGGCGGCCGTAGACCCCGTTGGCGGCGAGCACCCCGAAATTTTCCAGCCCGACGGAGCGGGCATGGCCGACGACCCGGCCGATCGACTGGCTGGGGGTGAAGCCCATCAGATAGACCCCATTCCCGGCGACGCTGGTGTCGTTCGAGAAGCTGATCACCGGAACGTCGGCGCGGCGGGCGATCGCCGCGACCGCCCTGACGTCGTCGGCGAGCAAGGGCCCGAGGAACAGGCCGTTGCCCTCGGCCAGCGCCTGGCTCGCGGCCGCGGCCGCGCCGCCGCGCGCGGTGTCGTAGACGGTGATCCGGATCCGCTCGCCGCCCGCGTCGAGCAAAGCGAGGTTGGCGGCGTTGGCGATCGACTGGCCCACCCCGGCATTGGCCCCCGAGATCGGCACCAGCACGGCGACTCGGTTGCGGGTCTCCCCCGGCGGCAACCGGGTCCCCGGCGCTTCCTCGCGCTCCGGCTCGACGTCCGGGCGGACTTCCTCTTCGGGCGGGAGGTCGGGCCGGGGCTTGGGCACGAGCTGGCAGCCGGACAGCGACAGGGCCAGCAAGGCCGAAGCACCCAGGCCAAGGATGAAGCGCCGCGCTTGCGACCCGGGGGAATGCTCTGCCATGACCCTGTTCCTCATGAACGCGCTGCCGCCCGGTCTCTATATCGTCGCCACCCCCATCGGCAATCTTTCCGATCTGTCGCCGCGCGCCGCCGAGGTGCTGGGGCGAGCGGACCTGATCGCGGTCGAGGACAGCCGGGTCACCGCCAAGCTCCTCCATCACATCGGCGTCCGGCAGCCGATGCTGCCCTATCACGACCACAATGCGGAGCGGGTCCGGCCGCAGCTCCTCGAGCGGATGCGCGAGGGGGCGGTGGCTTTGGTCTCCGACGCCGGCACCCCGCTCATCTCCGATCCCGGCTACAAGCTGGTCCGCGACGCCCGGGCGGCGGGCATCCCGGTCACGACCATCCCGGGTCCCTCGGCGGTGGTTGCGGCACTGACCCTGGCCGGACTTCCGACCGACCGCTTCCTGTTCCTCGGCTTCCTTCCCTCCAAGGGCGGGGCCAGGGCGGCGGCGATCGCCGAGGTGGCGGCGGTTCGGGCGACCCTGGTGCTCTACGAGAGCGGCCCCCGGCTCGCCGCCTCCCTCCGGGCCCTTCGCGACGGCCTCGGCAATCGCGAGGCCGCGGTGGCGCGCGAGATCAGCAAGAGGTTCGAGGAGACGGTGACAGGAAACCTGGCGGAGCTTGCCGAGCGCTACTCGGAGGCACCGCCCAAGGGCGAGATCGTTATCGTCGTCGCTCCCCCGGGCGAGGCCGAGGCGGCGGGCGAGGAAGATGTGGACGAGGCTCTTCGCGAGGCCATGGGCCGACTGTCCGTCTCGAGGGCGGCGGCCGAGGTGGCGGAGCGGCTCGGGGTGCCGAGGCGCCGGGCCTATGAGCGGGCGCTGAAGCTCAAATGAGCCGCCGCCGGGCGGAGCGAGGCGGGCGCCGGGCGGAGCGGCTCGCGGCGCTCTGGCTCCAGCTCAAGGGCTGGAAGATCCTCGGCCGGCGGGTGAGGACCCCGGTGGGCGAGGTGGACCTGGTCGCGCGGCGGGGGAGGGTCGTGGCCTTCGTCGAGGTCAAGGCCCGGGCCACGGCGGAGGAGGCGGGCCTCGCCCTCGACGAGTGGCGGCTCCGGCGAGTCGCCGCCGCGGCCGAGGCGCTCGCCCATCGCTATGCGAGGGCCGGCGACGACATCCGCCTCGACGCGGTCTACATAGTGCCGCGCCGGCTGCCCCGGCACATGGCCAATATCTGGCACGGATGACAGCGCCTCCCCGCCCCGCTAAGCGCGCGCCATGAGCCTTCGCGTCGCCGTCCAAATGGATCCCCTGGAGGGGATCAACATCGAAGGGGATTCCACCTTCGCGATCATGCTCGGCGCCCAAAGGCGCGGTCATGCCTTGTGGTATTACCGGCCCGAGGACCTGAGCTTCACCGCGGGGCGCCTCTGGACGATGGCGCAGCCGGTGACGGTGAAGCCGGTCCAGGGCGACCATTTCACGCTCGGCGATCCGCTCCTCCTCGACCTCGGCCGGGACGTGGACGTCGTGCTGATGCGCCAGGACCCGCCCTTCGATCTCGGCTACATCACCGCCACCCACCTGCTCGAGCGGATCCAGAACGAGACCCTGGTGGTCAACGACCCGGCCTCGGTGCGCAACGCGCCGGAGAAAATCTGGGGGCTCGACTTCGCCCGCTTCATGCCGCCCACCCTCCTGACCCGCTCGCTCGGCGCCGCCCGGCGCTTCCTCGACGAGCACGGAGAGATCGTCGTCAAGCCGCTCCACGGCAATGCCGGGAAGGCGGTGTTCAAGGTCGGCCGGGACGGCGCCAACCTCTCCGCCCTGATCGAGATGTTCAACGCCGCCTACCGCGAGCCTCACGTCGTCCAAGCCTTCCTCCCGGAGATCGCGCAAGGGGACAAGAGGATCGTCCTCGTCGACGGCGAGGTGGCCGGAGCGATCAACCGGATTCCGGGCGCCGGCGAGATCCGGTCGAACCTCGCCGTCGGAGGCTCGGCGGAGAAGACCGGGCTCAGCGGGACGGAGCTCGAAATCTGCAAGGCGCTGGGACCCGAGCTCAAGGCGCGCGGCCTGCTGTTCGTCGGGATCGACGTGATCGGCGGCAAATGGCTGACCGAGATCAACGTCACCTCGCCGACAGGGATCGTGGCCATCGACCGGTTCAACGGCACCGACACTCCGGGCATGATCTGGGACTCGATCGAAGCGAAGGTAGTCCGATGACCTTTCGTTCTCCGGCGAAGGCCGGGGCCCAGTCCGCCGGGGGCTCCAGGCTCGACTGCTGGACCCCGCCTTCGCCGGGGAGCAGGTTTAGCCATGGGTGACTGGACGATAAGGCTCATCGACCAGACCGGCTACGTCGGCATCTTCCTGCTCATGTTCCTCGAGACGATCTTCCCGCCCATCCCGTCCGAGGTGATCATGCCGATCGCGGGAGCCCGGGCGGCGCAGGGGCCGCTCACCTTGTGGGGGGTGATCGCCAGCGGGACCGGCGGGGCGATGCTGGGCAATCTCTTCTGGTATGCGCTGGCCCGGGTGATCGGGATGAAGCGATTCAGGCCGTTCATCGAGAAGCGCGGCCGCTGGCTGACGATGGACTGGGACGATGTCGAGAAGGCGGAGCGCCTGTTCGGCCGGTTCGGCGGCACCATCGTCTCGGTCGGGCGGATGCTTCCGACCATACGCTCGGTCATCTCGATCCCCGCGGGCCTGCTCAGCATGCGCCTCAAGACCTTCCTGATCTGGTCCACCCTGGGCACGGTGGCCTGGACGGCGGTCCTGGCGACGGCGGGCTGGGGCCTGGGAATGGCCTTCGACGACATTGAGAAGATATTGGGGCCGCTTTCGACGGCGATCATCGTCCTGATCGTCGCCGCCTACATCTGGCGCCAGGTCACCTGGCGCAAGCGGCATCCGTGATTGACCCGTCGCCCCAGCGCAGGCTGGGGCCCCGGCGAGTGAAGAACGCAGGCGCCTTTCACCCGCTGGGGTCCCAGCCTTCGCTGGGACGACGTTGCGCCCGCGGATGGGCGTTGCGGTAGACGTCGAGGAGGTGGGCGGCGTCCACCGCCGTGTAGATCTGGGTGGAGGAAAGGCTGGCGTGGCCGAGCAGCTCCTGGAGCGAGCGCAGGTCGGCGCCCCGGCCGAGGAGATGCGTCGCGAAGCTGTGGCGCAGGGCGTGCGGGGTGGTGCGGTCGGACAGGCCGAGGCGGGCCCGGGCCTTGCGAACGACCCGGCGGATCATCTCGCCGTTGAGGGGCCCGCCTCGAGCCCCCCGGAACAGGGGCTCGTCCCGGCTCGCGGCATAGGGGCACAGAGCCAGATAGCGCTCTATGGCGGCTCGAACCGGCGCGAGCAGCGGCACCATCCTGGTCTTCGCCCTCTTGCCGGTGACGCTGAGCGCCTCGCCGAGCGGCAGTGAGGCACCGGTGAGGCCGAGCGCTTCGGCGACCCGAAGGCCCGAGCCGTAGAGGAGGAGAAGCACCGCCTCGTCGCGGGCGCCGATCCAGGGCTCGCCGGCATCCTCGCTTGCTTCCCCGGCAAGAGCGATGACGTCGTCGGGCGCGACCGGCCGAGGCACGCTTCGCGGCCTTTTGGGGCCCTTGAGCCGGGGGAGGCTGGGCTCCCCTCCCCGCTCGGCGGCGGCGAAGGCGAGGAAGGTGCGGACGGCGGAAAGCTCGCGGGCCGCCGAGCTGTTGCCGAGGCCCTGCGAGCGCCGGTGGGCGAGGAAGGCGCGGAGGTCCTTGGCCTCGCTGGCGCCGAGGGCGGCGCCGTCGACGGGGCCGCCGAGATGGCCGGCGAGAAAGTCGATCAGCCGGTGCGCGGTCGCGACATAGGCCCGAACGGTGTGGGGGGAGCGGCGGCGGTCGCGGGCGAGGTGGTGCTGCCAGCGAAGCGCGGTCGCGGCGGCTGGATGGGCCGTCAGGGGATCAGCCACCGGCCCATCGAGCGCGTGAGGACCCGGCCCAGGAACATGAGCAGCTCGGAGCCGTGGCGGGTCTCGAACCCCTGCGCCTCGCGCTGGCCGAGCGCGAGCAGGCCGCTCGGCAAAGGCGGCTCGCTGTCGAGTCGCACCAGCGCCTCCGCCCGGATCAGCTCGCAGGCCGGGCCGAACAGGGGATGGCCCCGGCCCACTCCGCGAAGGACGACCCCGTCCAGCCCCTCGAGCGAGCGGCGGATTACCCGGGCGTCGACGAACTGGAGGCCGGAGGCGTCGGCGCGCACCCCCTTGTCGCCGGCGAAGAGCGAGACGGCGACGGCGTCGAGGCCGAGGATCTGCGGCCATTCCTGGGTGACGATGTGGATGAGATGGTCGAAGCCTTCCGCCTCGATCGCGGCGAGCACCGCCTCGTGGATCGAGGCGACGGCGCCGGAATGGCCGCGGGCAAAGGCGATGAGGTCCTGATTGGCCTCCTCCGCCGCCGCCACCCGGGCGCGGAGCTTGGCCACCGCCCGGTCCTCGAAGTTGATCACCTTTCCCATGGGCAGGAGGCTAACCCGAACAAGGTTAAGAAGCGATGGAAAATCCTCCCCATCGGAAGATGGGGAGGGGGACCAGCCGAAGGGTGGTGGAGGGGTAATCGCGCAGACCTGTTCCAGCTACCCCTCCACCACACTTCGTGTGGTCCCCTCCCCACCGCTTCGCGGCGGGGAGGATGACGCGTCAGCCGATCTTCTGCCCGGTCTTCGCCCAATCCGCCGCGAAACCCTCCAGCCCCTTGTCCGTCAGGGGATGCTTGAAGAGCTGGCGGATGACGGCGGGGGGAGCCGTCATGACGTCGGCGCCGATCATCGCCGACTGGAGGACGTGGATCGGGTGGCGGATGCTGGCGACCAGGATCTGGGTCTCGAAATCGTAATTGTCGTAGATGGTGCGGATCTCGGAGATGATCTGCATCCCGTCGAAGCCGGTATCGTCGTGGCGGCCGACGAAGGGCGAGATGAAGGTTGCTCCGGCCTTGGCGGCGAGCAGGGCCTGGTTGGCGGTGAAGCACAAGGTGACGTTGACCATCGTCCCCTCCCCGGTCAGCGCCTTGCAGGTCTTGAGGCCGTCGAGGGTCAGCGGGACCTTGACCGCGATGTTGTCCGCGATCTTCCGAAGCACTTCGGCCTCGCGCATCATCTCCCGATGCTCGGTCGCGACGACCTCCGCGGAGACCGGCCCGGGGACGATCCCGCAAATCTCCCGGACCACCTCGAGAAAGTCTCGGCCCGCCTTGTGGATCAGCGACGGGTTGGTGGTGACTCCGTCGAGCAGGCCCGTCTCGGCAAGATCGCGGATCTCGTTCGTATCGGCGGTGTCGACGAAGAATTTCATTTGGGCCATGCCTTTTCGGGGAGGGATTCGGCCCTCCCTTTAGCGCGGCGGGCACGGCCTTGGCGACCACGGATGAGCGGCGGGACCTGAACCGGGCGATCTGGGCGATCGCCCTGCCCTCGATGCTGACCAACGTCGCCACCGCTTTGTTCGGCCTCGCCGACATCTGGGTGATCGGCCAGCTCGGGCAGGCGGAGCCGCAGGCAGGGGTCGAGCTCGGCGCCAAGTTCATGATGGGCCTGCTCATCGTCTTCAACTTCCTCAGGACCGGCACCACCGCCCTCACCGCCCAGGCGGCCGGCCGGGGCGACGAGGCGGCTCAGGCGGCGACGCTGGCGCGGGCGCTGGGCGTGTCGCTGGCGATCGGCCTCGCTTTGCTCGCGCTCAAGCCGGTCGTGGTGCCTTGGGGGATGGACCTGCTCCACGCCCGCGGCGGGGTGGCCCGGGAAGCCGGCATCTATGTCGGGATCCGCTACTGGGGCGGGCTGCTGTGGCTCGCCAACGTGGCTCTGATGGGCTGGCTGATCGGCCGGCGGCGGGTCCGGGCGGTGCTCTGGGCGGAGATCGGCTCGAACGTCGGCCATATCGCGCTGGACCTCCTCTTCGTGCTCGGCTTCGGCTGGGGCGTGGCGGGAGTCGCGGCCGCCACCCTCCTGTCCGAAGGCGGCAAGACCCTCGCCCTGCTGGCGGTGACCGCGCGCCAGGGGCCGGCCCGGGCGGCGCTTGCGGCGGCGGCACGGCGAGCGACCTGGAGCTCGGCGCAGATGGCCGCTTTGTTCCGGCTCAACCGCGACCTCTTCCTCCGCACCCTGCTCCTCACCGGAGCCATCCTGCTCCTCACCCGGCAGGGCGCGCAGCAGGGGCCGGCGGTGCTCGCGGCCAACGGCATCCTCTACCAGCTGTTCATCCTCTCGGCGCTGGTCCTCGACGGCTTCGAGAGCTCGGCCCAGGTGCTTTGCGGGGAGGCGGTGGGGGCGAAGGACCGCGTCCGCTTCGACGCCCTGGTCAAGGCGCTGCTGCTCTGGGGGTTCGCCGGCGGAGCGCTGTTCAGCGCCGTCTATGCCGCCGCGGGGGCCCGCTTCGCCGCCAGCTTCAGCGCCGACCCGGCCGTGGTGGCGACGACCCTCGCCTACGTGCCCTGGGCCGTGCTGCTGCCGGTGCTGGGAGTGACGTCCTACGTCTTCGACGGGGTCTATATCGGCGCGACCTGGACCCGGGCGATGCTCGTCACCATGGGCGCCGCCTGCGCTTTCTATGCGGCCCTGCTCTTCGCTTTCGCGGGCCTGGGCAATCACGGGCTATGGCTGGCGTTCAGCCTCTTCCTGGTGGTCCGGGCGGCGGGCCAGGCGGCGATGCTTCCGGGGTTGAGGCGGCGGACGTTCGCCTGATTCAGCGCAGCACCCGCAACATGGTCGCGAGCACCGGATCGCCCGCGGCATTCGGATCGGCGCGGATCGCGGCCTCCTCGCGGCCCATGGCGCGGTAGATGGCGGCGGCGGTCTTGCGCGTGACGTCGGCCTGGAGCCCGGGGAAGTTGATCCCGGTCGCGAACTCGAGGACTCGCTGGATGACCCCGTTCTCGGCGAGTCGAAGCGCCTCGCCCACGCCGGGGAAGATGGCGTCGAAGATCCGCTCGTTCATCGACCGGGCGAAATAGTCGGTCGCGGCGGTCGGGCCGCCGCGGGCGATCGAGAGGGCGTCGGTGATGGTCATCTCGCGGATCGAGTCGTAGATCACCGGCGCCGCCCGCTCGGCGCCTTCCGAGGCGGCCGAGTTGACGACCCGGAGCAGCCGGTCCTGGACCGCGCGGGTGCCGAGCGCCACCGCGAGCGCCGAGGTCACGGCGCTTCCGCCGAGCTGCGGCGGCGGCTGGATCCGGGCGAGCTCGTCCCGGAAGAAGCCCTCGTCGGTCATCAGCCGGGCGAGGGCGCGCTGAGATGACAAGGTGAGCAGGCGCCGGATAGCCGGCTCCAGGTCGACCAGGTCGCCGAGGCGGGTGGCGCAGCCGGCCAGCGCGAGGAGCGGCATGGCGAGGCCGGCGGCGATCAGGCTTCGACGAGTGGTGGTCATGGCCGGGAAACGAGCTACCCCTCAGGATGTTGCGTCGGCCGCTCGGGTGCTTGCCGCGCCCGGCCCGGCGGACCTAGGAGCCGTCATGGCCGACGATGTGAGAATCTCCAAGTCCCTGTCTTACTGGCTCCGTCACCGTCCGGATGCGGGAGGGCTTGAGCTGGACGAAGCCGGATGGGCGCCGACCGCCGCGGTCCTCGAGGCGCTGAAGCGAAGCGGAATCGAGTGCGACGCACAGCGTCTCGCCGGCATGGTTCGCCGAAGCGACAAGCAGCGGTTCGAATATTCCCCCGGTGGAGAGGCGATAAGGGCCCGGCAGGGCCACAGCGTCGACGTCGAGCTGGGCTGGCCGCCGGCAACTCCGCCCGAAACCCTGTACCACGGCACGGTCGACCGCTTCGTCGCGGCCATCGGGCGGGAGGGCCTGCGCGCGATGAAGCGCCACCACGTCCATCTTTCCCCCGACGTCGAGACCGCGCAGCGCGTGGGATCGCGCCGGGGCAAGGCGGTGGTGCTTCGGATCGACTCGGCCGCGATGGCGAGGGCCGGGCACGTCTTCTACCTCACCGCCAACGGAGTCTGGCTGACCGGCCATGTGCCGCCGGAGTTCCTCCGGCCCGCTTGAGCGGTTCATCCTCTCCCGCGAAAGGCGCGAGAAGGTTCTAAGGCTGCCCGCCGCTCGCCCTCAGCAGATTGGCGAACTCGCGGCGGGTGCGCGGGCCGTAGGTGGCGAAGCTCGGGTTGGGCCGCTCGGAATATTCGGCGCGGCTCTTCGCCACGGCATCCCCCTGGGTCTCGCCGGCGAGCTTGCGGGCATCGAGCCGGTAGGGCCTGGCCGCGTTTAGGCCGAAGACCTTGCGCCTGAGCTTCGGGGTGATCTCGGGATAGCCATGGGCGTCGCGCAGCGCTTCCGAGATCTGGAAGGCGCGAAAGGCCAGGATCTGGTCCTGAGGCGAGCCGTACCAGATCGAGTCCGTGCCCCAGAGCACATTGTCCTCGCCGACATATTTGAACAATTTGCCGAGCAGGTGAGCGGCGCTGTCCGGGTCTCGGGTCGAGACGAAGCGCCAGGTCGAGCCTAGCTCGGCATAGACGTTGGAATTGCGCTTCACCCCCGCTTGCCTGAGCGAGGTGATGAGCGAGTCGACCCCGTCGGTCCGCTTCGGGTCGTAGGGCCCCTCCTTCTCGCCGGCGACATAGCCCGAATGGTAGATGAGGAAGTTCATGTCGGGGAAGCGCCTGGCGATCGGCCCGATGTCCCGGCAGGTCGAATGCTCGTAGCTCTTTGGGCCGAAGGGCAGTCCCTTGTGGATGGCGATGTTGCGGATCCCGAGCTTCCTCGCCTTCTCGACGAAGGCGATTCCGACGTCGTCGGTCATCCAGAAGCCGGCGCCGCTGGGGCCCCATTGCGTGTAGGTCTTGAAGGCGCTGACCCCGAAGCCGGCGAGCCGGTCCATGTCCTCGACGTCGCCGGGCTGGTTCGGGTTGACCCGGCCGTGGAGCATAAGCCGCTTGCTGCCCTCCATCTTCTCGACGATCGCCCGGGTCGCGGCGGCCTCCTCGATCGTCAGAGGTTCCCCCTCGCGGGTCGACGGGACGAAGGACAGGACCATGAGGTCGGTGTCGGAATCGAGGAACACGTCCTTGATGAACTCGGACGGGCCCAAGCAATCGAGGTAGGAGCGGTCGCCCGTTTTTTCGGAAAGCGCGCACTGCGCTCTCTCGAAGCCGGAGAGCGGCTTGGCTCCGGCCGGCAGGCCTTTCAGCCAGGCCCCGGTCGGGTTCACGAAGTGACCCTGAACATCGAAGATCCATTCCTTCTTGCCGAGCTCGGCGGCGGCGAGCTGGGGCTCCAGCGCCGCCTCCGCGCTCAGGTTGAAGAAGCCGCCGCTCCGACCCGCCGCGGCATGAGCCTCGTTATAGGCGAGCAGGGTCGCGGCCGCCCCGCAGGAGGAGACGAGGAACTCGCGCCGGCCGAGGCCGAGCCGCTTCGAAAGGGCGCCAGCGCGGTCGGAGGCGAGCGCCTTGGCCCAGGCGAGGCTGGAGTCGAGGGGGATCGGGACGAATTCGCCGTTGGAGGTCGAGTCGAGCTTGATCGGGAGGCGCCGGCCTTCGGGGTCGAGATCGCTCACGGCCGACTCCTTCAATGGGGACATGTACCGTTACCTGTCCCCGAATGGCGCTGGCAAGGCGGGTCCGACAGCTTCGCAAGAGCGGTCAAGGCGATCCCCTCTCCCGTCCTTCACGGGAGAGGAGGGTCCCGCCGCGAAGCGGTGGGAGGTGAGGGTCTTTTCCGCTGACTCAGCAAGACCCTCACCCCCCCCAAAGCCTTCGGCTTGGGTCCCCCCTCTCCCGCGAAAAGCGGGAGAGAATGAATGCTGTTTCCGCATCCCGCCCCCACGGCGGTTGCGTTTCGCTCTCCGCGACTCGATCTAGGCCTGATGAACCGCTGCCGGGTCCTCCTCCTCAATGCCGCGCTCGGGCCGCTCGATTACCGCGTTCCGGTTGGGATGCAGGTGGCGCCGGGGTCGATCGTGCTCGCCCCGCTCGGGCCGAGGCAGCTGACCGGCGTGGTATGGGAGGAAGAGCGGCTGGAGGCCGAGTCCGTCGGCGACAATCGCCTCAGGCCCTTGCTCCAGGCCTACGACCTGCCGCCGCTCGCCGAGCCGCTCAGGCGGCTGATCGAGTGGACCGCGGACTATTACCTCGCCCCGCTCGCCTCGGTGCTCCGGATGGCGCTCGCCTCGGCCAGCGCCCTCGAGGGCGGGCGGACGGTGACCGAATATCGCGCCACCGGCTTCGTCCCCGAGCGGCTGACCGCGCAGCGGGCACGGGCGCTGGAGCGGATCGGGGGGCGCCAGGGGCTGGTGCGCGAGCTCGCGATCGCCGCCGGCGTCTCCGATGGGGTCATCCGCGGCCTTGTAAAAGCGGAGGCGATCGAGTCGGTGGAAGTGTCGGTGGACGACCCCTTCCCCGCCCCGGACCCGGAGCACGACCCGCCCGAGCTTGAGCTGGCGCAGGGGGCCGCGGCGCACCTCCTGGTCCAGGCGGTGCGCACGGCCGGGTTCGCCCCCTTCCTGCTCGACGGAGTAACCGGCTCGGGCAAGACCGAGGTCTATTTCGAGGCGGTGGCGGAGGCGCTCCGGAAGGGACGGCAGACCCTGGTGCTGCTGCCCGAGATCGCGCTCACCGAGCCGTTCCTGAAGCGCTTCGCGGCCCGCTTCGGCCATGAGCCGGTGGCCTGGCATTCGGGCCTGAGGCAATCGCAGCGCCGCCGCGCCTGGCGGGCGATCGCGAGCGGCGACGCGAGGGTCGTGGTCGGCGCCCGCTCCTCCCTCTTCCTGCCCTATCCCAGGCTCGGACTGATCGTCGTCGACGAGGCTCACGAGACCAGCTTCAAGCAGGAGGAGGGAGTCCAGTATCACGCCCGAGACGTCGCGGTGATGAGGGCCAAGCTGGAGGGGCTTCCGATCGTCCTCGCCTCGGCCACCCCGGCGATCGAATCGCGGCAGATGGCCGAGATCGGCGTCTATGCCGAGGTCAAGCTGCCCGAGCGCTACGGAGTCGCCGAGCTGCCCGAGATCGAGGCCCTCGACCTCACCGCCGACCCGCCGCCGCGCGGCCGCTGGCTGGCGCCGAGGCTGGTCCGGGAGCTCGAGGAGACCCTGGCGAAAGGCGAGCAGGCTTTGCTCTTCCTCAACCGCCGGGGCTATGCGCCGCTGACCCTTTGCCGCCAGTGCGGGCACCGCTTCCAATGTCCCAATTGCACCGCCTGGATGGTCGAGCACCGGCTCGTCCACCGGCTCGCCTGCCATCATTGCGGCCATATGATGCCGCCGCCCGCCGCCTGCCCGGAGTGCCATGAGGAAGGGAGCCTGGTGCCGGTCGGCCCGGGGGTCGAGCGGATCGCCGACGAGGTCGCCGCCCTCTTTCCCGACGCGCGGACGGCGGTGGTCACCTCGGACACGATCTGGTCGCCGGCCAAGGCGGCCGAGTTCGTCGGCCGGATGGAGGGGGGCGAGATCGACATCGTCGTCGGGACCCAGCTGGTCACCAAGGGCTATCATTTCCCCAACCTCACCCTGGTCGGCGTGGTCGACGCCGATCTCGGGCTCCAGGGCGGCGACCTGCGGGCCGCGGAGCGGACCTTCCAGCAGATCGCCCAGGTGGCGGGGCGCGCCGGACGCGGCGAGAAGCCGGGGCGGGTGCTCATCCAGACCCACGAGCCTTCGGCCGCGGTGATCGAGGCCCTGGTCCAGGGAGATTCGGAAAGCTTCTACGCCGCCGAGACCCAGGCGCGACGGGAGGCGGCGATGCCGCCCTTCGGCAGGCTGGCCGGGATCGTCATCTCGTCCGAGGACCTCTGCGAGGCGACCGAGGCGGCGAAGCTGATCGGCCGCTCGGCGCCGCGGGTCGAGAATATGGCCGTGTTCGGCCCGGCCCCGGCGCCCCTTGCGATGCTTCGCGGCCGCCACCGCCAGCGCCTCCTCGTCCATGCGGCGCGGTCGGTCGAGATGCAGGAGATCATCCGGGAGTGGCTCGGCAAGCTGAGCTGGCCGCGCGGGGTCCGGGTGACGGTGGATGTCGATCCCTATTCCTTCCTCTGAACCTCGTCTCCCGATAAAGCTCTGAGCGGCTTCTCAAATCCAGACGAGCCGCTAAGCTGACCGTGCGAAATCGAACAGGGATGAACGATGAGCCGGCTTCTCAAATCCATTTTGCTCGGACTGCTCCTTCTCGCTCCGGCGGCGGCCAGCGCCGAGTGGCGGGTGGCGGAGACCCGGCATTTCACCTTCTACAGCGAAAGCAACGACGGCGAGCTCGAGAAGCTGGCCGCCCGGCTCGAAAGCTACGACAAGCTCATGCGCATGGCGACCGGCATCAAGGACGATGCCGAGCCGGTAAAGGTCCGCATCTACGAGGTGGACTCGACCGGCGATGTGGAGCGGGCGCTCGGCCTCCAGGGCAGCGGAGTGGCCGGATTCTACGACAGCAACATCCTGGGCCCGTTCGCCGTCACCCCGCGCAAGGGCATGGGGGACCAGTTCTTCACCCCCGCCCTCGTCCTTCACCACGAATATGCCCACCATTTCATGCTTCAATATTTCCCCTCGGTCTATCCGCCCTGGTACGTCGAGGGCTTCGCCGAGCTGATCGGCTCCAGCAAGATCATGGACGACGGCAGGATCGGCTACGGCATGCCGGCCCGACACCGCGGCAGCGGGATCACCGCCAATTGGGTGAACGTGTCCGACCTGCTGCTGAGGCCGCCGCACAAGCTCTACTATCTCGATCTCTACGCCCAGGGCTGGGCGCTGACCCACTTCCTCACCTTCTCGAAGGAGAGGTCGCCGCAGATGCGAGCCTATCTGCTCGCGCTTCGGGCCGGCAAGTCGCCGGCGGAGGCGGCCAAGGCCTTCGGCGACCTGAAGGCGCTCGACCGCGAGGCTCGCCGCTATGTCGGCTCCGGCGTGTTCGAATACAGGCCGGTGGCGGTGGAGATCTCCCGTCCGGCGATCAAGAGCATCCGTGCGCTGAGCGCGGGGGAGGCGGCGATGATCCCGACGGTCATCGCGCTTCGCGACGACGAGCTCTCGCTCTACCGGAAGGCGGGCGAGCGCGAGAAGGAGTCGAAGTTCCGGGCGGGCAATCTGGAGAAGATCCGCGACCGGGCCCGTCGCTTCGCGGCCGACCCGTCCGCGCTCCTCCTGCTCGCCGCCGCCGAATATACCGCGGGCAATTACGAGGCTTCGGAGGCGGCGGCCGACCGCCTGCTCGCCCTCCAGCCGCAGCATGCGCGCGGAATGGCTCTGAAGTCGCTGAACATGGCGCGTGCCTCCACCTCTCTCCTGGGGGCCGCGCGCGCGGCCAGGGCCCGCGAGGCCCGGGTTCTGGCGGGCACGGCGAACAAGGCCGATCCCGACGATACTCTGCCTCTGCTCGCCTTTTACGAAAGCTTCCATCTCGCCGGGGAGAAGCCTTCGAAATCGGCGGTCGACGCCCTTGTCGCGGTGGTTGCGACCCAGCCGAGCGATACGAAGGCCCGCCAGCTGCTCGTCGACCAGCTCGCCGCCGACGGCCAGTGGGCGCGCGCCATCCAGACCCTTCAGCCCATCGCCAACTCCCCGCACGACTCGCCCAGGCGGGCGGCGGCGCGCGAGCAGCTGGCGAAGCTCGAGGCCGAGCTTGCCAAGACGAGCGGGAGCAAGCCCGTTTCATGAGGCGCGGCTTTGCCGGCAGCGAAAACTCCTCTAAGCCCCTGCCGATCAACACATAGACGGTGGCACGATGAACCGGCTGATCAATCTGGCCTGGCTGGCGCTGCTCCTGTGCGCCCCGGCGGCGGCGAGGGCCGAGTGGCGCGAGGCGAGCAGCCGGCACTTCCTGGTCTATTCGGAAGGGAGCGAGCAGTCGCTACGGGACTTCGCCACCAAGCTCGAGAAGTTCGACAAGGCGATGCGCCTGCGCCTCGGCTTCGCGGACGAGGATCTCGGCCCCGGCAATCGGGTGACGGTGTTCGTGGTCGACGACCTCGGGGCGGTGCAGCGTCTCGCCCGAGCACGGGGCTCCGGAGTCGCCGGTTTCTATAGCGGCCGCGCCAGCGGCTCGATCGCCGTCGTCCCCAGGGTCAGCGGCGCCGGGGGCAGGAACGATCTCGATCCGGCGACCATCCTGCTCCACGAATATTCGCACCACCTGATGCTGCAGAGCGCGTCGGCCGCCTACCCGGCCTGGTTCCGCGAGGGCTTCGCCGAATTCTACTCGACGGCGAGGTTCGAGAAGGACGGCTCGATCGGCTTCGGCGCGGCCGCGAACCATCGCGCCTGGAGCCTCCTGGCGATGGACCCGCTGCCGATCGAGGTCTTGTTCGATCCCGGCCGGCGCAAGCTCAGCCGCGAGGAATGGGTCGCCACCATTTATGCGCGCGGCTGGCTTCTTACCCATTATCTGACGTTCGACCGCGCGCGCAGCGGGCAGCTCAAGGCCTATCTCAACGCGATCAACAGCGGCAAAGGGAGCCTGGAGGCGGCCAAAGCGGCTTTCGGCGATCTCAAGGTGCTCGAGCGCGAGCTGAAGACCTATCTCAATCGCAAGATGATCCCCTATCTGCCGATGAAGGCGGAGCTCCTGACGATCCAGCCGGTGGCGATCCGGACGCTCCGGCCGGGCGAGGCGGCGATCATGGATCTGTGGATTCGGTCCCAGGTCGGGGTCACCGATGCCGATGCCGCCCGGGTGGCCCGCGACTTTCGCAAGGCGGCGACGGCCTGGCCGAACGATGCGGCGGTTCAGGCCGCCCTGGCGGAAGCGGAGTTCGACGCGGGCGAGCTCGACTCGGCGGACGCGGCAGCGGCGCGGGCGATCGCCGCCGACCCGAAGAATATCGGCGGCCTGCTCTTCCGGGCCAGGGTGGCGTTCGAGCGCGCCAGGGCCTCGAAGGCCGGGGAAGAGGCCTGGAAGGCGGTGCGGCGATCGATCGGCCAGGCCAACCGCGCCGACCCGAACGATCCGGAGCCGCTCATCCTTTATTATAGCAGCTTCGTGGAGCAAGGCGCGGCTCCTACCCCGCTCGCCGTGAGGGGGCTTCTCCAGGCATTCGCGCTCGCACCGCAGGATACCGGCCTGAGGATCAATGCCGCCCGCCAGCTTCTGGTCGACGGCAAGGCGGCGGAGGCTCGCCAAGCGCTCGCGCCGATCGCCTACGATCCCCATGGCGGGACGTTCGGGCAGGCGGTCGCCGAAGTCATCGCCAAGCTGGATTCAAGCGGCACGAAGGCCGCGCTCGAGGCTTGGGACGCCGCTACCGCCGAAGCCCAGAAAAAGGCCGGCGAGAAGGCGCCTTCCTGAGCCTCAGCCCCGCCAGCCCTCGCGTTCGAGCAGGCTCGCCTTGCGCTCGAGCCCATAGGCATAGCCGCCCGGCGAGCCGTCGCCTCGGCGGGCCCGGTGGCAGGGGATGAGCACGGCGATCTGGTTGGAGCCGCAGGCCGTGCCCGCCGCGCGCACCGCCTCGGGCCGGCCCGAGCGAGCCGCCAAAGCGGCGTAGCTCAGGCTCTCGCCCGGCGGGATCCGGGCCAGCTCGCGCCACACCGCCTCCTGGAAGGCGGTGCCGCGGACGTCGAGGGGAAGATCGTGCGGCCGCTCCGGAGCCTCGACCGCGGCGACCGCCCGGGCGACCAGCTCGGCCATCGCCTCCCCGCCCGGCTCCACCGCCGCCTTCGGGAAGCGCCGCCTCAGCTCCGCCTCCCCTTCGTCGAAGGAGAGCCGGCAGATGCCGCGTTCGGTGGCGGCGACCAGCATCGTTCCAAGCGAGGTCTCGGCCGTCGCCCAGCGGATGGTCTCGCCCCGGCCGCCGTTGCGCCAGCTCGTCGGGGTCATCCCGAGCCGGTCCCTTGCCTCGGCATAGAAGCGGCCGGGACCGGAATAGCCGGAATCGTAGATGGCGTCGGTGACTCGGCCGTTCGCCGCCAGGGTCTCGGTCATGTTTCGGGCTCTCTTTCCTCTGGCAAAAGCGGCCGGGGTGACTCCGGTCGCGCGCTTGAACAGGCGGTGGAAATGGAAGGGCGAATAGCCCGCCCGGGCGGCGAGCTGCTCCAGCGAGGGCGGCTGCTCGGCCGTGGCGATCAGCTTCAGCGCCGCCTCGACGGCCGCACGGTCGCGGCTGACGTCGTCGGGCCTGCACCTGAGGCACGCCCTCAGCCCGGCGGCGGCGGCTTCGGCGCCGGTGGCGAAGAAGCGGACGTTCTCCCGCTTGGGGTGCCGGGCTGCGCAGGACGGCCGGCAATAGATGCCGGTGGTAAGGACCCCGGTGACGAAGCGGCCGTCAAGGCCCCTGTCGCGGCGGAGCACCGCCGCCCAGGCGGTCTCTGGATCGACGGACGGGGGCGAGGGTGAGAGGAGAGTCGCCATGGCTCAGTCTCGCACAATCTTGGCCGCGAAGCAGCCGGCGGCGGCGTTATGGGCGTGGATCGTCTCGACCGCCGGGCGTTCGAACAGGCTTCTGATCGCGGCGTCGGCCTCGCCCGGCATAGCCAGCAGGGCGCCGCTCAACATCCCTTCGGCGTCGAAGCCGCGAAGGCTCAGAGTCCGGCCGTCGAAGACCGGTGGCGTTTCGTCCACATAGCAGGCCTGCTCGTCGGCCTTTTCGCGCACGTAGATGGCGTAGGCGCTCCGGAACGGCGTCGGCACGTCGTGGGAGACGTGGTTGAGCAGGATCAGGCTCTCGCCCGGCTCCGCATCCTCGAGAGAGACTCGACAGGGGAAGCCCGGCTTGGACCCGGCGACGACTCGGCGCGCGTCGCGCCGGACGAGCTCGTCATCAGACAGCGCCAGCAGGCCGAAAAATTCCTCCGGTCGCAACCCCTCGATTCGGTAGGCCATCGCCTCTGCTCCTTTTCCTGGAGCCTGGATAAAGCGGCACGAGATTCGCCGCGTCCCGCCGATTGCTTTCAAAGCGGGCTTCGCGACCGGCCGGACGCCTTTCTTCGGGGCGACCGCTCCCCGGGTGGGTCACCGCCCCGTTCTGCTGGTGATCGTCTGAGCCAGTCCCTTCGTCTTGACCAGCAGCCGCGCGACGCCGGTCGGCCGTTCGTCGGACCCGTACCAGTAGACCGACAACACCCGGCCCCCGACGGCGGTAATGCAGGTGCCTACGGCCAAGGTGTAGGACTTGACCGAAGACGCGACGGCCATGACGCCGCCGAGATAGGCGCAAAGCTCATCCTTCCCGCGCGGAGCGACGTTGCCACTGAGGTCCACAGTCCTTCCCGCCACGTTGCTCACCCCCTTGCCGGCCTCCTTGAGGAGCTGTCCGGACGCTAGGGCCTGGGCGAAGGCAGGGCTTTCGAACGCTTCGCCCAGTCCCAGGAGAAGCTCCTCGCGGGTCACCTGGGCGTTCAGCGCCTGCTTGGGCGTCTTGATGAGGATATAATCCTTTTGATCGCCCAGTCCCGAGGCGTCGACCGCCGCATCGCAGGGGAAAAGGGTGAGGTGGGTGGCATTTGCAGTGTCGCCCGCCGCGACCAGCCTGGCGACGTCCGCCTGCTGCCCGCGGGGAAGGCAATAGCCCGAGGGAAGGGGCAGCCGAAACTCTACGCCGCCAACACTGAACGAGGCCTCCCCGGATGCCGACCCGGCCGCCTCGAGCGGGGCTGCGCCCAGACAGGTCACGCCGAGACACAGCACTGCAGATATCGATCGCATCGCTTTTCCCCTTCTTCTGCCAGTTGGTAGGCGAGGGCCGGTGACGTGGCAATTGCGTGCCCGCCACCCGGACGTGGTCACTCGAAGCAGCCAGCCGCCTTGCATCGCAGCAAAGCCCCTGCTAGGGCGCCCGCGACCTGACCCGAGGCGCCGTGGCGCTTCATATCATGGGTCAAATTCCGATCTGGGAGTAGAGGCGCGCGTGGAGAATTCCGGCGGCATTCAGGCAAGTCTGGCGGGCCGCTATGCCATGGCCCTGTTCGAGCTGGCGCGCGACGAGCGCCAGCTCGAGGCGGTGGGCACCAGCCTCGCCTCGCTGAAGCAGGCGCTCGCCGATTCGGACGATCTTCGCTCGCTGACGACCAGCCCGCTGACCCGCCGCGACGACGCCCTGAAGGGCGTGGCAGGCCTCGCCGAAGCGATGCGGCTCGACCCGATCACGACCAACTTCCTCGGCGTTCTCGCCCAGAACCGGCGGCTTGGGCAGCTCGGCGCGATCATCCGCAACTTCAACCTGCTTGCCGCCCTGCACCGCGGCGAGGTGACTGCCGAAGTGACCTCCGCCCACCCGCTGGACGACGCTCAGGTCGCCGCCCTCAAGGCCAATCTCAAGAGCCGCTTGGGCCGGGACGTGGCCGTTGATTTGAGCATCGATCCCACCATCTTGGGCGGGCTGGTCGTCAAGATCGGCTCCCAGATGATCGACGGCTCCATCCGAACCAAACTCAATACCCTCGCCCAGGCGATGAAAGGCTGAAAATGGACATCCGCGCCGCTGAAATCTCCAAGGTCATCCGCGACCAGATCGCGAGCTTCGGCACCGACGCCGAAGTCTCCGAGGTCGGCACCGTGCTCTCCGTCGGCGACGGGATCGCCCGCATCTACGGCCTCGACAACGTCCAGGCCGGCGAGATGGTGCAGTTCGACGGCGACGTCAAAGGCATGGCGCTCAACCTCGAGGCCGACAATGTCGGAGTCGTCATCTTCGGAAACGACAGCGCCATCCGCGAGGGCGACACCTGCCGCCGCACCGGAACCATCGTCGACGTCCCGGTCGGCAAGGCCCTGCTCGGCCGCGTGGTCGACGGTCTCGGCAACCCGATCGACGGCAAGGGCCCGATCGAGACCACCGAGCGCCGCCGCGTGGAAGTGAAGGCTCCGGGAATCATCCCGCGCAAGTCTGTGCACGAGCCCGTCCAGACCGGCCTCAAGGCGCTCGACGCCCTCGTCCCCGTCGGCCGCGGCCAGCGCGAGCTGATCATCGGCGACCGCCAGACCGGCAAGTCGGCCGTCGCGCTCGACACCTTCATCAACCAGCGTTCAGCCAACCAGGGCGACGACGAGAGCCAGAAGCTCTACTGCATCTACGTCGCCATCGGCCAGAAGCGCTCGACGGTCGCCCAGATCGTCCGCGCGCTCGAAGAGAATGGCGCGATGGAATATTCGATCGTCGTCGCCGCCACCGCCTCCGAGCCGGCCCCGCTCCAGTTCCTGGCGCCCTATACCGGCTGCACGATGGGCGAATATTTCCGCGACAACGGGATGCATGCCGTCATCGTCTACGACGATCTGTCGAAGCAGGCCGTCGCCTACCGCCAGATGTCGCTTCTCCTGCGCCGCCCGCCGGGCCGCGAGGCCTATCCGGGCGACGTCTTCTACCTCCACTCTCGCCTGCTCGAGCGCGCCGCCAAGATGAACGAGGCCAACGGCTCCGGCTCGCTGACCGCGCTTCCGATCATCGAGACCCAGGCGGGCGACGTTTCGGCCTACATCCCGACCTACGTCATCTCGATCACCGACGGCCAGATCTTCCTCGAGACCGAGCTGTTCTACCAGGGCATCCGCCCGGCCATCAACGTCGGCCTCTCGGTATCGCGCGTCGGCTCGGCCGCCCAGACCAAGGCGATGAAGAAGGTCGCCGGCTCGATCAAGCTCGAGCTCGCCCAGTATCGCGAGATGGCGGCCTTCGCCCAGTTCGGCTCCGACCTCGACGCCTCGACCCAGCGCCTGCTCAATCGCGGCGCCCGGCTGACCGAGCTTCTGAAGCAGCCGCAGTTCCAGCCGATGCCGGTCGAGGAGCAGGTCGTCTCCATCTATGCGGGCGTCAACGGCTTCATCGACAACGTGCCGGTCAACGCGGTCACCCGCTTCGAGAGCGCTCTGCTGAGCCACTTCCGGAGCGACCACGCGGATGTGCTCGGCAAGATCCGCGAGACGAAGACGCTGGACGACGACACGGCGGGTCAGCTGAAGAGCATCATCGGCGATTTCGCGAAGTCGTTTGCTTAAAGGAACACGTCGCCCCAGCGAAGGCTGGGCCCCAGGGGGTGAAAAGCACAGGCGCATTTCACCCCACGGGATCCCAGCCTTCGCTGGGATGACGAGCTAGGGACGAAGCAAGGAAACCATGGCCAGCCTCAAGGCGCTCAAAGGGCGGATCGCGTCGGTCAAGTCGACGCAGAAGATCACCAAGGCGATGAAGATGGT
>DASWLZ010000009.1:0-16524 GCA_036399975.1 Allosphingosinicella sp. | reverse complement strand
ATCACCGCGACGTCGTTGCCCGACCCGCCCACGATCGTGTCCACGCCGAGATTGACCGAATTGATCACGTCGTCGCCGCCGCCGCCGTCGACCGAATTGAAGCCGGTACCGCCTGACAGAAGGTCGTTGCCGGCGCCGCCGATCAGCTCGTCATTGCCGCCGAGGCCGTAAAGCTGATCGTTTCCGTTCATGCCGTCGAGCCGGTTCGCCTGCTCGTCTCCGGTCAGGACGTCATCGGTGCCGGGGTCGATCGCCGGCTCGTTCGCGGGCCGGTAGACCCGCGAGAAGATTCCATATTGGTCTGCGTCCGAGCCCTGCCAGAGGGTCACGATCGAGCCGTCGGCGAGGACGGTCACGTCGCTGCCATAGCCCATGGTCGTCGCCTGGAAAGGCTCGCCGACCGGGCGGCCGAGACCGTCGAACAGCTGGCCCTGAACCCCGTAGATGATCTCTTCGCCCTCGACCCCGATCAGCGGCCAGGTGGCGACGAAGCCGCCGTCCGGATGCGCGGCGAAGGTGACCTCGCCGGCATCGTGGTGGGCGACATAGGCGGCCAGAATGAAGGGCTCGCCGTCGGCGGCGCCGTCGGGCCCGATCAGCTGCGCCATCACCGCCTGAAGGGTCAGGTCGGATTCGCCTTCGGCGACCAGCTCCCTCCAGGTGAGGGCGTAGCCGCCGCCGGCCAGGGCGGTGAGGGTGAGCGTTCCGGGATCGAGGCCCAGCTCGACCGAGAGCGGGGCTCCCGACGGAGCGCCGGCCGAATCGAAGAACCAGACCTTCGCCTCGCCCGGAACCTCCTCGTCGGCGATCCAGCTCACCGCGAAGCCTCCTTCCGGAGTGGCGACGAGACCGAACGGCGTGCCGGTGAGATCGGCCCCGAACCCGAAGCGAGGGCCCGTCGGGGTTCCGTCAGCGGTGAACCGCTGGCCCTGGAGCCCAAAGGACGGCGGAGTCTCGGACGGCCTGGCGAGCGTGAAGATCATGACGAAGCCGCCGGTGCTGAGCTCGATCGCGGCCGGTTCGCCCGCAAAGCTGTGGGGCGGGCCGGCCGCCGCCAGCGCCGGGCCGCTCGGATTGCCTGCCGAGTCATAGGCCTGGGCCTTGACCCCATAGACCCCGCTCGGCTCGCCCCATGCCGTCCGAGCGGCGAGGAATCCGCCGTTGGCGAGCGGCGTCAGGCTCGAGAAATAATGCCCCTTGTCGGCGAGGACGATCTCGCCCGACGTCGGTTCGCCGGTCGAATCGTAGAGACGAAGAAGGGTGCGCTCAGGGGTGCTGTCCCCCGGCTGGGGATCATATTCGGTCCAGGTCACGGCGAAGCCGCCGCCGGCGAGAGCGACCGTCGCCGCTCCGCCCTGGCCGCCGCTCTGGTTGACGTTGACGATCTGCTCGCCGCCCGCCGAATAGCGCTTCTCATGATCGATATCGATCACGTCGAGGACGAAGATCTCGTCATAGGACTGGCCGTTGAGGTCGGTCGCCCGGACGGTCACGGTCGCCTGGGGCGCGGATTCGAAATCGAGCCTGGCATTGTCGTCGACGACCAGCTTGTCGCCGTCGATGCGGAAGGCGCCGCCGGTGCTGTCGGCGATGAGCTGGTAGGTGAAATTCGTGTTCGCCGCCCCGGCGGCGGAAAGCGTGGCGACGGCGACGTTCTCGATCGCATTCTCGCTCAGGGCCTCGCTGGACAGCGCGATGTCGGTCGGCGCCCCCGCGCCGACGGCGAAGAATTGCGCCCTGACGCCCGAGCCGTCGGCATCGCCTCCGCCCCACGCCGCCGCGAAGCCGCCGTCGGCGAGTCCGACGAGGGCCACGGCCCCCTGATGGCCTTCCACCTCGGTGTTGAGGAGGAACTGGATTCCTCGCCGGGCGCCGCTCGAGTCGAAGGCCTGGGCGCTGACGTCGCCCTGGCCGGCCGACTGGTCGCGCCAGCCGACGACGAAGCCGCCGTCGGAAAGGCCGGCCGCAAAGGGACTGGACTGTTGGTCGAAGGTGGCGCTGTTGGCGACGAACTCGCCGCCCACCTTCGCTCCGGCGGCGGAGAAGATCTGAGCCCTGATGTCGTTGCCGTCCGGATTGCCGACCCCCGGATTGAGGTGGGACCAGGCAATGACGAAGCCGCCCGAAGCGAGCGCCGCGACGGTCGGCTGATATTGCGAGCTGGTCGTCACCGTGTTGACGAGGAGCTCGCCGCCGAGCTTCGCCCCGGCGGAATCGAACAATTGCGCCTTGATTCCAATTCCGGAGGGATCGGGGCCTTGCCAGGTGGCGACGAACCCGCCTCCCGCCAGCGCCGCGAGCGAGGGGGTGATCTGGTTTCCGGCGCTGCTCACCGAGATCGGCGTCGCGGCACTGATCGCGACTCCGGCGGAATCGAACAGCTGCACCACCACGTCGTTGTCCACGACGTTGTTCGTCGAGGTGCCGCGCGTGAAGCTGACCGCGAAGCCGCCGTTGGCGAGCGCGACCGGCTGCGAATCCCGGTCGTCGATCAGGGTCCCGGAGGTGAGGGTGAGCTCCCCGCCCAGCTTCGCCGCCGCCGAGTCGAATATCTGGCCGTGGATTCGGAAGGCCGTGCCGGCGGCCGCGTTGGTGCCGGTGCCATCGTGAAGGTCGTAGGTCCAGGTGACGACGAAGCCGCCCGTCGACAGCGCCTCAACCCGCGGGTCGCCGAGATTGCCGGTGAGGGTGGTCACGGGGAAATCGCCGCCGATCAGGGCCCCGTCCGCTGAGTAAAGCTGGCCGCGCAGCTCGAAAACTCCGGCGGAGACGAACGACGTCCAGACGATGATGACCTCGCCCGAGGCGAGGCGCGCCGTGGCGGGCTGCCCCTGGAAGCCGGCCGTGTTGCCGTTCACGACGAATTCGCCGCCGTCGCGGCCGTATAGCTCTACCATCTTCGCACAATCCCCCGGCGTGCCCAGACTGGCCGCCCCCGGCTAAGTTACTGTCATAGGTCCGAAATGGACGCAAGCCGTCAGCCGGGGAACAGGTCCTCTTCGGGATAGAAGAGCGCTGCGCCGGCGGTCGCCTGAGCCGCGAGGCCCATCGCCTCGGGGACGGCATGCTCGAGATAATAAGTGCAGGCGGCGCGTTTCGCCGCCGCGAACTGGCGGTTTTCGGCGATTCCGTCGCTCGCCAAAGCCGCCAGCTGGCGCTTCATCAGCCAGCCGCACACCAGGGTGGATAGCAGGGTCAGGAAGGGATAGGAGCCCGCCAGCCGGTCCTCCGGCCCCATCCCCATCAGCCTTCCAGCGACCCCTTCGGCAACATCCGCGAGATCGCGAAGCGGCCCCTCCGCCTCCGAGCGGATCTCGGCGAACAGCCGCCGCAGGGTCGCCCCGCCCTCCAGGCCGAGCTTTCGGCCGACAAGGTCGGCGGCCTGGATCCCGTTCGTGCCCTCGTAGATGGGCGCGATCCTTATGTCGCGATAATGCTGCGCCGCCCCCGTTTCCTCGACGAAGCCCATGCCGCCATGGACCTGAACGCCGAGGCTCGCCACCTCGCAGCCGACATCGGTGCCATAGGCCTTGACCAGAGGAGTCAGCAGGTCCGCCCGCGCCTGCGCCGCCTTGTCGCCCAAGGTTCCGCGGTCGGTCTGCCCGGCCGCATAATAGCACAAGGCCCGCGCCGCCTGGGTCAGCGCGGCCATCCTCAGCAGCATCCGGCGAACGTCGGGATGGTCGGCGATCACCGCCGGCCGCCCCTCCCGGGCGCCCTGCACCCGCTGGCGGGCGTAGGCGATCGCCGCCTGGGTCGCCCGCTCGCCGATCGAAACGCCCTGCAGGCCGACATTGAGGCGGGCGTTGTTCATCATCGTGAACATCGCGCGCATCCCCGCCATCTCGTCGCCGATCAGCCAGCCCCGGCAGTCGCCTTCGTCCCCGAACGCCATCACGCAGGTCGGCGAGGCGTGGATCCCGAGCTTATGCTCGATCGACACGCATCGGACATCGTTCTCCCGCCCGTCGGGCAGCATCTTGGGCACCAGGAACAGCGAGATCCCCTTGGTCCCCGGAGGGGCGCCGGGGGTGCGGGCCAGGACGAGATGGACGATATTGTCCGCCAGGTCGTGATCGCCGAAGGTGATGAAGATCTTCTGGCCGCTCACCCGCCAGCTTCCGTCGCCGACCGGCTCGGCCCGGGACTTGAGGGCGCCGACGTCGGAGCCGGCCTGCGGCTCGGTGAGGTTCATGGTCCCGGTCCATTCGCCGGTCACCAGCCTGGGCAGCCACTCGGCCTGCATCTCGGCGGAGCCATGGTGCCTGAGCGCCTCGACCGCCCCAGCGCTCAGCATCGTCACCAGCGAGAAGGCCATGTTGGCCGAGCCGAGATCCTCCATCACCACCGTGGCGAGGACGAGCGGAAGCCCCTGCCCCCCCTGCTCCGGCGGCCCCGCCAGAGTCCCCCAGCCGCCCTCGACATAGGCCCGATAGGCCTCGCGGAAGCCCGGCGGCAGGGTGACGCCGTCGGGCGACCATCTCGCGCCGACCTGGTCCCCCGACCGGTTCAGGGGCGCGAACTCGCCCGCCGCGAAAGCGCCCGCGCCCTCCAGGATCGCGTCGACCAGGTCGGGAGTCGCCTCCGCTAAGCGCGCGTTGCCGGCGAGCTCGTCGATGCGGGCGATATGGTTCAGGACGAAGCGTTGGTCGGCGAGGGGAGGCGTGTAGGTCATCGTTGCTCCTCGCGGGCCGTTGCGCTGCTCGAACGAGCGCTATAGCGCGGGGCGGTGAAGGCGCAAAACACCCGTGTGCTGCGGTTCGACGGCGACTCCCTCGCCGAGGCGGCGCGCCTCGTCCGCGCCGGCCAGCCGGTCGCCGTCCCGACCGAGACGGTCTACGGCCTCGCCGCCGACGCCACCGATGCCGAGGCGGTGCGGCGGATATACGACGCGAAGGGACGGCCGTCCTTCAACCCGCTCATCGTCCATGTCGACGGCGTGGCGCAGGCGGAGCGCCTGGCGCACTTCTCGGACGCCGCCCGGGCCCTCGCGGCGGCGTTCTGGCCCGGGGCCCTGACCCTCGTCCTACCGGCACGCGACGGCGGAGGCCTGGCCGCGGGCGTCACGGCCGGCCTTCCGACCGTGGCATTGCGCTGCCCGGACCATCCGGCGATGCAGGCGCTTCTCGCGGCGGCCGGGCGCCCGCTCGCCGCGCCTTCGGCCAATGCCAGCGGCGGCATCAGCCCCACCCGGGCCGAGCACGTCCTGGCCAGCCTCGGCGGGCGGATCGCGCTCATCCTCGACGGAGGGCAGACCGATCGCGGGCTGGAATCGACCATCGTCGCCGTGGAGACCGGCGGCGTGCGCCTGCTTCGGCCGGGGCCTATCGGAATGGAGGAAATCGAGGCGCTACTCTCCCCTTCCTGCAAGGGAGGGGCCGGGGGTGGGTCCGAAGGCCGCCGAGACACGGAGTCAGCAGAAGTCTCGCTACGCTCGCCTACCCACCCCCAGCCCCTCCCCTCCAGGGAGGGGAGAATAGAGGCGCCCGGCCAGCTTGCCAGCCATTACGCCCCCTCCAAGCCCCTGCGCCTCGACGCCACATTGGCATCTCCCGACGAATGGCTGATCGGCTTCGGGCCCATGGATGGCGACGACAACCTCTCCCCCTCCGGCGACCTCGAGGAGGCCGCGGCCCGGCTGTTCGACGCCCTTCACCGCGCCGACGGGCAGGACCGCCCCCGGATCGCCGTCGCCCCGATCCCGGAAGCGGGCATAGGCCTCGCCGTCAACGACCGCCTCCGCCGGGCCGCCGCGCCCCGGGCATGAAAAAGGGGCGGCCGAAGCCGCCCCTCCCATTCGCGAGCCCATAGCTTGCGGTTTACTTGGCCGCTTTCTTGCCGCGGGCTTTCTCGGCCTTCTCGCGCGCTTTGCGCTGCTTGTCGGTCTCGGCCATCATCGAGACCCGGGCCGGCGTATAGCTGGCGGCGATGACCGCGGCGCCGTTGCCGGCCTCGGTCACCGGGATCGAATCGATGGTGCGGGCGGTGAACTCGCGGCCTTCCTCGATCTTGGCGCTCTTGCCCTTGACGAGCATCCCGCCGACCAGGCCGGCGGCGACGACGGCGCCGACGGTGGCGCCGGTGCGGCCTTCGCCCGCCTGATGGTGACGGCCCTCGATCGGGATCTGCACTCCGTTGAGGTCGATATAGCGGAAGGTGAAGTCCATCTTGCCCGACTTGCCGAAGCCGCCCTTGCCGGTGCGGCGCGTGATCTGGGCGACGGCGCGGGTGCCGCGCGGAATGACCGTCATCCCGTTCGCCTTGACGTCCTGGGCCACGGTCAGCGAGAATTTCTCGCCGAGCCGGTGCGACTTGCTGCTCACCGTCGAGTTCATGGTCAGAACGACTTCGCTGTTGGCCGGAAGCACGACCTCGGCGGCCAGCGGCGCCTCGGCCTGAGTGGCGACCACGGCCGGCTGAGCGACCGGCGCGTCCTGAGCGAAGGCGGCGGTCGGAGCGAGCAGCAGTGCGGCTCCGGCGAGCAGCGCCGAATTTATCGTTTTCATTGAATTCCCCCCAAAAGAGTCGCCCCAATACGACTCGCGGGCAGGAAGCTGATCGAATCGCGGTCGCCTGGCAAGTGCCCCGCACGTTCAACCCTTTATAATTTCGAGACAATAGCCGAAAGTGTGGCTTGTTTCGGATACGTTATTGGCGAAAGCGATTAATTTCATCTTGGAAAACAACGGTAATAGCCGTGCTCCGCCCCGAGCTTGCCTCCGGGGAGGGGGACCGCGCGAAGCGCGGTGGAGGGGCAATACGGGATCAGCATTTCCCCTCCACCGCGACGCTTCGCGACGCGGTCCCCCTCCCCCAGGCAGCTGGGGGAGGAATTTCTAGGTGTGGCGGGCCTTCAGGCGGCGCCGGCGGCTTCGCTCTTGACGCGATGGGCGAAGCTCTTGCGGAGCTTCTTCAGCTTGGGTGGGATGACCGCGAGGCAATAGGGGTTGCGCTGGCCCTCCCCGGCCCAATAATCCTGATGGTAATCCTCCGCAGGATACCATTCCGACGCGGGCTCGATCGTGGTGGCGATCGGCGCCGGCCAGTCCGCCCGGGCGCGCTCGACCGCGCGGTGAACGGCTTCCTCCTGCTCCGGGGAGACCGGGAAGACCGCCGAGCGATATTGGGTCCCGACGTCGTTGCCCTGCCGGTTGAGCTGGGTGGGATCGTGGGTGGCGAAGAAGAGATCGAGTATCTCGTCGTAGGAGATCACGTCCGAATCGTAGGTCAGCCGGATCGCCTCGGCATGGCCGGTGTCGCCGCCGCACACCGCCTTGTAGGTCGGGTTCGCGACATGACCTCCGATATAGCCGCTCTCCACCCGGGTCACGCCGATGACGTCGTTGAATACCGCCTCGGTGCACCAGAAGCACCCGCCCGCGAGGATCGCCTGCTCTTGCGCCATGTCTTCGCTCCTTGTCGCTGTGGGTGGGAGATAGGGAGCGGGGGCTGCGCCGCAATAGTCCTCCCCATGCCTCGCATGGGAGGATCTACCCCCTCGGCCCCTCCGGAAGCACCTGCTTCACCTCGAGCATCTCGGCCCAGGGATCGCTTCGCTGCCGAGCCACCAGAGCGGGCACGGTCTCCACCGTATAGTCGCACGGGTCGAGCCCGGCCTTCACCTGCTCCCAACGGACCGGCATCGCGACCGGCGCGCCCTTGCGCGAGCGGGTGGAATATGGGGCGACGGCGGTGGAGGTCGGGTCGTTGCGCAGATAGTCAATGAAGATCCGGCCGACCCTGTCCGCCTTGGAGATCTTGGTGAGATATTTCGCCGGCGAGTCCGCCGCCATCTCCGCGGAGACGCCCTTGGCGAAGCTCTTCACCTCCTTCCACGGCGCCGTCGCCTCGACGGGGACGACAACGTGGAGGCCCTTGCCGCCGGTGGTCTTGACGAAGCTGGCGAGGCCGAGCGCCTTCAGCCGGTCGCGCACCTCGCGGGCCGCCTCGATCACGGCCTCGAAGCCCAGCCCTTCCGCCGGATCGAGATCGAAGACGATCCGGTCCGCCCGGTCCGGCGCGTCGACCTTCACCCCCCAGGGATGCATTTCGAGCACCCCCATCTGAACCATCGCGACCAGCCCGGCTACGTAGGATATGTAGAGATAGGGCTCGTCGAAGCCGGGGATCGTCACTTCGTGAAGCTGCTCGGGCACTCCGGAGCCGGCGTGGCGCTGGTAGAAGCATTTCGTCTCCTGCCCCATCGGGCAGCGCACCATCGTCACCGGCCGGAAGGCGAGGTGGGGCAGGATCCGCCCGGCGACCGCAACATAATAATCGGCGAGCTGGCCCTTGGTGATGCCCTGCTCCGGGTACAGGACCTTGTCGGGGTTGCTGAGCCTTACCCCCTCTAGGATCCGCTCCGGCTTCATGACTTTCTCCCGAGCCCCGCAACCAGCGCCTCCGCGGCGGCCTCCGGCTGGAGCTGGTCCATCCGGCATTGATCGGGCGACTTGTCGGGCCTCCAGCGAAGGAACTTGGTGCCGTGGCGGAAGCGCCGGCCGGTGACATGGTCGTAGCGCACCTCCGCGATCAGCTCGGGCCTCAACGGCTGCCATTCGCCGGTCCGCTCGGTCGACCAGCGGCTCGGCCCGCCCGGCGAATCGCCGGTGAAACCCGGCGCCTCGACCAGCGCCTCGAGCCGCTTCGTCAGAGCCGCTTTCTCCTCGGCGGGGATGGAGGACGTGAAGCCGACATGGTGGAGCAGGCCGTCTTCGTCGTAGAGGCCGAGCAGGAGTGAGGCGACCTGGTTGCTGCTCGTGCCGTAGCGGAAGCCCCCGACGACGCAATCGGCGGTGCGCATCGCCTTGATCTTCAGCATCGCCCGCTCGCCCGGCTCGTACCGGCCGTCGAGGCGCTTGGCCACCACCCCGTCGAGCGCGGCGCCGACCTGGTCGAGCCAGCCGCGCGCCACCTCGATGTCGCTCGTGCACGGCGAGAGCAGGAGGTCGTCATGCTGCTCGGCCGCATAGATGATCTCGAGCGACCGGCGCCTGACCTCGAGCGGGGCATCGAGATAGCTCGTCTCCTTGGAGAAGAGGAGGTCGAACAGGATGAGCTGTGCCGGGGTCTCCAGCGCCAGCCGGTTGACCCGGCTTTCCGCCGGATGGAGCCTGAGCTGGAGCGCGTCGAAGGAGAGGATCCCGCCGACCGGGATGACCAGCTCGCCGTCCAGGACGAAACGGTCGGCCTCCATCCCGAGCACCGAATCCACCACCTCGGGGAAATAGCGGCCGAGCGGCTTGCCCGACTTGGACATGAGCGCGACCTCGGCCCCGTCGCGGAAGACGAGGCAGCGGAAGCCGTCCCACTTGGGCTCATATTGCCAGCCCTCCCCCTCGGGCAGGGAGTCGATGAGCTTCGCCTCCATCGGCGGCAGCCCGGGCTTCACTTCAAGGCGGTCGAACTCGGCCATAGGTGGGGAAGAGACGCTTCCACGGCCTGCCGGGTTCCGCGCACGCTTCATCGGCAGCGTTACGTCCCAGTAACCAACCGGGGCCGTAATCAATGCGACGAGTCGCGGCCCTCACGGGATGAAGCGGCTGCAGTTCACTGGAACTTAAGGACAAAAGCTATAACTAGGACTCGAGAGCTGAGGGGAAAATCTTGATCTACTCGCGCAGGCAGATGCTTGGGGCCGGGCTTTCGGCCGGATTTCTCGCCACGGCGGCCCAGGGGCAGACCCTGGCCCAGATCGTTGCAGGTCTGAAGGATCCGGCCCCCAAGCCGCTTCCGGTTCAACCGATTACGAGCGCCGTCGTCCCGGCCCAGCCTCGGGTCGTCGTCAGCGGCGCGATCGACCCGCGCCTCCTCGCGCGCGCCCGCGCCTCGTTCGAGCGTCACCGCTCGCAGCTTCGCTACACCGACGTGGTCGGGATCGCCGATTTCAGCCGGCCGTCGAACGAGCATCGCTTCTTCCTTCTCGACACCGCCACCGGCCGGGTCAGCAACCATCTCGTCGCCCACGGCCGAGGCTCCGATCCGGTGCACAGCGGGCTTCTCCAGCGCTTCTCCAACCAGATCGGGTCGGAAGCCTCGTCGCAGGGCGGCTACCGCACCGGAGAATATTATCACGGCAAATACGGCCGCTCGCTTCGCCTCGACGGTCTCGACTGGAGCAACAGCAACGCCCACGCGCGCGCAATCGTCGTTCACTCCGCCTGGTATGCCGAGCCCGAGCAGGTCGCCGCCCACGGCAAGCTCGGCCGCTCCGAGGGCTGCTTCGCCCTCCCCTACAACAGCCTCCAGCAGGTCCTCGCCCGCCTCGGCCCGGGCCGCTTCCTTTACGCCGACAAGCTGGCCTGAACGTAAATCCTCCCCTGCATGGGCAGGGGAGGGGAACCGCCAGGGTGGTGGAGGGGCCTTTCAGACTCCGTAGAACCCCTCCACCAGGCTTCGCCTGGTCCCCCTCCCCGCGAAACCGCGGGGAGGATTTTAGCTGCATCTACCGCAGCGGCCAGACCGCCATGATGAGCGGCACGCCCACCACGACCACGATCGCGGAAAGCGGCGCGCCCAGCCGCGCATAATCCCCGAACCTGTACCCGCCCGGCCCCATCACCAGCGTGTTGCACTGGTGACCGATGGGGGTGAGGAAGTCGCAGCCCGCCCCCACCGCGACCGCCATCAGAAAGGCTTCCGGCCGGTAGCCGAGGCCTCCGGCGAAGCTGGCCGCGATCGGCGCCATCACCAGCACCGTCGCGGCGTTGTTGAGGAAGGGCGTGACCGCCATCGCGGCCACCATGATCAGGGCGACCGCGCCCCAGGCCGGAAGGGTCGCGGCAAGCCCCGAGAGGTAATGGGCGATAAGCTCGGTCGCGCCCGTCGTCCGAAGCGAATCCGAGACGGGGATGAGCGCGCCGATCATCACCAGGATCGGCCATTCGATGCGGCCATAGGCCTCGCGGGCGGGCAAGGCCCCCGACAGCATGATGAGGGCGGCGGCGGCGAAGAAGGCGACGGCGACCGGCACCCATCCCGCCGCGGTGAGCGCCATCGCTCCGGCGAGGATGGCGAGCGGGATCAGGCCGCGGCGGGCGTTGCCAAGCCTCAGGCTCCGCTCGGCGAGCGGAAGGCAGCCCAGCTCGCGAAGCCGCTCGGGCAGGGTGTCCAGCGCCCCCTGGAGGACGACGATGTCGCCCGGGCACAGGACGACGTCGCGAAGGCGCCGGGTGATCCGCTCGCCGCGCCGGGAGACGGCGATCAGATTGACGCCGTGGCGGTCGTGAAGGGCGACCCGCCCGGCCGCGGTGCCGGCCAGGATGGAATCCCGCCCGATCACCGCCTCGATCACCCCGACGTTGGACGAGGCGGTGCCGGCGGCGGCGTCGCGATGATGGCCCTCGAGCTCCAGGCTGAGCGAGGCGATCGTTCGCTCGAGCGCCTCGGGCTCGCCCTTGAGGATGAGAACGTCGCCGGCCCGGATGACCGCGTCGGGCAGCGGAACGGTCGCCCGCCGGTTCCAGCGGTGGATCCCGGTCAGCTCGACCCCCTTCTCGAGCAGGTCGCGAAGCTCGGCGACGGACTTGTCCTCGGCGGGCGAGGCGGGCGGGACTTCGGCCTCGGTGGCATAATCCTCGATGTCGAGCGCCTCGCCCATGGTCGGAGCGGCGCGGCGGTCGGAGGGGAGAAGCCGGTGGCCGAAGCGAAGGAAGATGAGGCCGGCGATCGCGACCCCCGCGCCCACCGGCGTATAGTCGAACATCGAGAAGGGCTCGCCGGTCATCTCCTCGCGGACCCGGCTGACGATGATGTTGGGCGAGGTCCCAACGAGCGTCATCAGCCCGCCGAGCAGCGAGCCGAACGCCATCGGCATCAGGAAGCAGGAGGGCGAGCTGCCCGATTTCCTGGCCATCCGGAAGGCCGCGGGCATCAGCATCGCCAGCGCCCCGATATTCTTGACCATCGCCGAGAGCAAGGTGACCGAGCCGACCAGGAGCGAGAGCTGCGAGCCCATCCGGGTCATTCCGCCGCTCAACCGGGCGATCGCCGCCTCGATCACCCCCGAGCGCTCGACCGCCGCCGAGATGACCAGAGCCGAGGCGACGATGATGACGATGTCGTCGGCAAAGCCGCTGAACGCATCCTCCGGCTTGACCAGGCCGAGAGCCAAAGCGGCGAGCAGGGCGAGCACGGCGACCATGTCGTAGCGGATCCGGCCCCACACGAAGAGCAGCATCATCCCGGCGAGGAGGCCGAAGGCGCCGAGCTGGGGGAGGGTCGCGGTCACGGGTGGGGGCGGAACGCGGGAACGGCGATTCTTATCCTCCCCGTGGAAGATGGGGAGGGGGACCACCCGAAGGGTGGTGGAGGGGTAAATGGCGCAGGCCTGTGCGAGCTACCCCTCCACCATGCTTCGCATGGTTCCCCTCCCCATGCTTCCCATGGGGAGGATTTAGGACTCGCTGACCCGTCCCCCCTCCACCCGGATGAGCCGGTCGCAGGCCGCGAGCGTGGTCGCGCGGTGAGCGACGGTGACCAGGGTCATATCCTTGCGAAGGACGTGGAGCGCGGCGAGCACCGCCTTCTCGGTGGTCTCGTCGAGCGCGCTCGTCGCCTCGTCGAGGATCAGGAGGCGCGGCCGCCGGTAGAGGGCCCGGGCAAGGCCGATGCGCTGGCGCTGGCCGCCGGACAGCCGGACTCCCCGCTCGCCGACATAGGTGTCCAGCCCCTCGGGCAGCCCGTCGAGGAAGGCGTCGAGCTGCGCGGCTCGAACCGCCTCGGCGAGGCGCTCCTTGTCCATTCCCTCGGCCCCCCGCGGGAAGGCTATGTTGGCGGCGATGGTGTCGTCGGCGAGGTAGATCGCCTGGGGCACGTGGGCGAGGCCCGCCTGCCAGGCGGGGCGGGTCACTGCGTCGAGCGGCCGCCCATCGACCAGGATCGCGCCGTCCTCCGGCTCGAGCAGGCCCATCAGCAGATCGAGCAGGGTGGATTTCCCGCCCCCGGTCGGGCCGGCGATCCCGACATGCTCGCCGGGCCGGATCCGGAAGCTGACATCCGCAAGGGCGAAGCGGGCCTCGGGATAGCGGAACCCCACGCCCTCGAAGGCCAGCTCGCGCTCGAAGGCGAGCGGCGGGGCTTCCGGCTGGGGCTCGGGGATGGGCGCCTGCATCATCTCGATCACGTCGCGAAAGGCGTGGTAATTGCCGCTCGCCAGGCTCCAGCCGTGATAGGTCTGCTGGAGCAGGGGCAGAAGCCGCTGGGCGCCGAGCGCAAGCGCCCCGAGCACCGGGATCGCCTTGACCACCCCGCCGGGCTCGAGGCTCATCGCCAAAGTGACGAGGGCTATCGCCACCAGCCCCGCCGCCTCGACGACGAAGCGCGGGGCTCCGGCGACGAACTGGGTCGCCGCCTGCGCCCGGCGATAGCGGCTGTCGAGCTCGCGGAACTTGGCCTCGAACAGGGGCTCGGAGCGGTCGAGGATGATGTCCCTGATCCCGCCCAGCCCCTCCTGCACCGTCCGCGTCCTCTCGACCATCGTGCCGGCCAGTGCCTGCGAATTGCGGCGCAGGCGCGGCCGCACGGACAGGCTGACCCCGACGTAGACGAGCGCGACCGAGAAAGCGGCAAGGCCCGCGGCGCGGGCGTCGATCCGGAGCAGGAGCGCGAAGACGCACAAGGCGATGAAGGCCCCGATCACCGCCTGCATCGTCGGCTGGAGAAGCCCGAAGACGACGCCCTGGACCTTCTCGACCGCGGCCAGGGTCTGGCTGGAGTTGCGCCGCACCTGCTCGGAATAAGGCTGGCGGAGCATCCGTCCGAACACGGCGGCGGCCATGTCGTGCCCCGTCGCCATGACGAAGCGCTGGCTTCCCCAGGTCAGGGCGAGGCGGACCGCGGCCGACCCCAAGGCGGCCGCGATGAGCAGCAGCGCGGCGCCGACCACCGGTGAGCCGCCGACCGCGGTCAGCATATCCAGAAGCCTCGGCGGGATCAGGTTGCTGTTCGGATCGGCGACCAGGGCGAGGAACGGCAAGGCGGCCCCGATGGTCACCATCTCCGCCGCGGCGCCGAGCAGCATCAGCAGCAGGGTCAGGACGAACTGACGCCGCCGGGCGGGCGAGAGCAGCCGGAAAAGGGCCGAAAAAGCGTCCATCTGCCGAGCCTTGCCCGCTCCCTCTCCTGCGAAGGGTGCTCCCTAGGACGGGCCGGGCGCGATTGCACCCCCCGCCGCCTTGTCCCGGTGGGCGGCTTGGTGCAACAGGCGGCGGGCGGGGCGAGCGGCCGCCCAACGGATTGTATCGCCGTCATGTCTTCGTCCTAGCTTCCCCGCTTCGCCACGCTCTGGATAGGAAAGGGGCTGGGTCGCCTCGAGCGGGACTGCCTCCGCTCGGCCCTTCGCCAAGGCCACCCGCTCACCCTCTATTGCTACGATCTTCCGGACGGCGTTCCGGAGGGGGTCGAGATGGCCGACGCGGCGGCGATCCTTCCGCCCGCCAGGATAGTCCGTCATCGCGGGGGCAGCCCGTCGCTTTTCTCGAACCTGTTCCGCTACGAGCTGCAGAGGCGCGGCCTCGGGACCTGGATGGATTCCGAGGTCTACCTGCTCGCGCCGATCGACGGCAGGAGCGACTATCTGCTCGGCTACGGGGCGCCCGGCGTGATCAACGGCGCGCTTCTCCGGCTGCCGCCGGATTCGCCGATGCTCCCGCCGCTCATCGCTCTGTTCGGCGAGCGCGAGGTGCCGCCGTGGCTGCCGTGGCGGGCGCGCCTCGCCGCCCGTCTGCGGCTGGCCCTGAGGGGCCGGTCGGGGCTTGCCGACATGCCCTGGGGAAGCGCCGGCCCGAGGGCGCTGAGCTGGCTGGCATCGCTTCGGCTCCATGGCCGCCGTTGCCCACCGTCACGATATAGGCGCCGGGATTACTCGAAGGAGCAGACCGCCGCTATTTCGCGGCCATCGCCGTGCCGCCGCGATCGGTGAGGGCGGCGAGCGCCTTGCCGTCGCGGCTGTACATGTCGGCATAGCTCATCGGCGGCCCGTCGCTGGTCGCGGCGACGGTGAAGTAGACGATATAGACCGGCACCGGAGCGGCCAGATTGGCCTGAGTGGCCTTGCCGGAAGCCAGGGTCTGGTCGATCTTCGGCCGCTCCCACTCGGTGCCCTCGAGCAGCGTCTGGGCGAAGCCGACGGCGTCCTCGGTGCGGATGCAGCCGTGGCTGAACGCGCGCGCCTGCCGGTTGAACAGGTTCTTCGCGTTCGTGTCGTGAAGGTAGATGGCATAGGGGTTGCCCATCACCAGCTTGACCCGGCCGAGCGCGTTCGACGGCCCCGGGGGCTGGCGCCAACGGATGACCTTGCCCGAATCGTCCTTGACCGCGACATAGCCTTTCTTGCCGCGAACCTCCGGGGTGATGCTCTGCGGCACCTCCCACCAAGGGTTGAAGATGGCGCCGGTGATCACCGCGCTCAGCGACGGAGTCGGGGTCTTGATCGCGCCCGCCACCGCGCGGCGGCGGTTGAGGGTCTGGCCGTTCTCGACCAGGGCGACCGTGTAGGCGGGAACGTTGACGATGACATATTTGGAGCCGAGGTTCTGCGGAAGCCAGCGCCAGCGGTCGAGGTTGATGCGCACCCGGTCGCGGGTCTTGGCGTCGACCGACTTGTCCGAGAGCAGCGCCTTCAGGGCCGCATATTGCGGATGGCTCGGAAGAAGCGATTCGAAGGTCTCGGCGACATCGCCCTTCACCGCCCGGTCGAGCAGGGCCTGCTGGTCGTAGACGTTCCAGCTGTCGTCCTTGACGTGCCAGTCGACGCGGCCGGCGTCGCGGACGTGGCCGAACTTGAGGTCGGACGCGACCTTGAGGAAGGTCGACGTCGCGAGCTCGCTCAAGCCGTCGTCTTCGGAGTCGATGGCCGCCCTAAGCGCGGAGACATTGTAATCGGACGGGTCGAGCCCTTCCGAGCCGATGCCCTCGACGTAGCGGAGAAGCTCCGTCGCGTCCTTCCGCGACCAGTCGGCGCCGATGGCCGGGGCGGCGACCGGAGTCGCGACCGGCGCAGCTTTGGGAGCGCCCTGGGCGGTGGCCGGTGCCGGGGCGTTCTGAGCGACGGCCGGCAAGGCGGTCCCGATCGCGAGTAGGGCGAGAAAGCTGCGGCTGAACATGGTCTATCCCCGTCAATGGCGGCCGCGAAAAAACTCCGCGTGGCAGTGCGCCATTATCCTGCGATAGCCTATTAAACCCCGCTGAACGGCCCTGCAAGGGCTGGCCAAGCCGTGGAAAGCAAAAGGGAAACGTCCCGGCGCAAGGCCGGGCCGCTTCAGCTTTCTTCCCTCATCCTCCCTGCCGCGAAGCCGCGGGGAGGGGGACCACCCGAAGGGTGGTGGAGGGGTAACTGGCTAGGCCCGGGGGGGATTATGCGCAAACCACCGGTCGCGGCGCGAATACCCCTCCACCATGCTGCGCATGGTCCCCCTTGTATCTTTGATTTGTGGCAGAAGGTGGGTCGCAGGTGGCCCCGCGGGGCCACCTGCGGCGCCCGGAAGCCCGCGACCCCCTAGGAGTTGCAGACCGCTGGGGAGCTTG
>DASWLZ010000008.1:0-24087 GCA_036399975.1 Allosphingosinicella sp. | reverse complement strand
CAGGGACACTTCGCTGGACCGAGGGCTGATCCATTATCTGGAGCAGATCTCCACCCGCGCCTATTTCCAGATATACGGAGTCCAGACTTCCGCGTGGCGGCAGCTCGGCCACTTCTTCGCCCGCGGCTGGCCGGAGGCGGTGCAGGCGCTGTGGCGCGAGACCCTGATCTGCGTCCTGCTCACCCTCGCCAGCGCCACCGTCGCCTTCCTGCTGGTGCGAAGCGACCCGAGCTGGTTCTTCGGGATCATCCCCGAATCGCTCGCCAGCGGGCGGGATCCGTCCGCAAGCGCCGAGAGCCTGCGAAGGACTCTCTACGACGGCGGCGACGGCATGCTGGCGACCTTCGCGGCCTATCTGTTCACCCACAACAGCCAGATCGCGATCTTCTCCTTCGCCTTGGGCTTCGCCTTCGCGGTGCCGACCGTCCTCCTCATCCTCTACAACGGCCTCATGCTCGGAGCCTTCTTCGCGGTCTTCGCGGCCAAGGGGCTCGCCTTCAACCTCGGCGGCTGGCTGGCGATCCACGGCACGACGGAGCTGTTCGCGATCAACATCGCCGGCGCGGCCGGGATGCGGATCGGCACCGCCATCGCCTTCCCGGGCCGGCGATCCCGCACCGAATCCGCGGTGGTCGCCGGCCGGTCGGCGGCGCTCGCCATGGCCGGAACGGTGGTGATGCTTGCGGTGGCCGGGCTGCTCGAGGGCATCGGCCGGCAGACCGTCGTCGACGACAGCTCGCGCTACCTGATCGGGACGGCGATGCTCGCCGGCTGGCTCGTCTATTTCTACATGCCGCGAAGGAGGCGCGATGCGCCGGCCGTCGCGCCATAGGGAGAGCGGCCCCGCCTCGATGAGGCGAAGCTTCGTCACGCCCGAGGGAGTCGATCTCCAGCTCGAGCTCGGCACCGCCGGCTCGCGCGCGGCGGCCTTCCTGCTCGACGCCATGCTGATCGTCGTCATCCTCATCGTGGCGACGATCGCCTTGGCCTTCCTGGCCCTGGCGTCGAAGGCCGAATGGACCTTGATCCTGTGGCTGCTCGGCTTCTTCGTCCTTCGCAACGGCTGGTTCTCTTTGTTCGAGATGGGCGGGCGGGGCGCGACTCCCGGCAAGAGGATGATGGGGCTTCGGGTCGTCGCCCGCGACGGCGCCCGGCTGACCGGCGGCGCCGTCATCGCCCGCAACGCGATGCGCGAGATCGAGGTCTTCCTGCCGCTGTCCTTCCTGGCCCAGCAGACGGCCGAGGGGACGGCGGACGGCTTCCTGGTGATCTTCGCTTTGCTGTGGAGCGGAATCTTCCTGTTCTTCCCGCTGTTCAACCGCGACCGGCTTCGCATCGGCGATCTCGTCGCCGGGACCTGGGTGGTCCGCTCGGTCGGCGCCAAGCTCGGGGTGGACCTCGTCGACGGCGCCGAGCGGCCGCGCCGGACCTTCACCGAGGCGGCCCTGAACCTCTACGGGGTCTATGAGCTCCAGACCCTGGAAGACGTGCTTCGCGCCGGCCGCGAGGATGCGATCGCCACCGTCGCCCGGATCATCCGCGAAAAGGCGGGGATCGACGAATGGGGCGACGATCGCGAGTTCCTGTCCGATTATTACGCCGCCTTGTGCGCCCGGCTGGAGAGCGGGCTGATGGTGGGGCGCCGCCGCGAGAACAAGTTCGAGCAGGCGCTCAGCCGGCGATGACCACATCGCCCCGGCGAGGGGTGGGGCCCCGGCCGGTGAAGAGCACAGCGCCTTTCACCCCCTGGGGTCCCAGCCTTCGCTGGGACGACGATGCATGAGCCGGAAAAGCAGCTGCCGCACCGTCGCCCCCGTGATCGGATCGCGCCACGCCGGGGCAAGCTCCGCCAGCGGCTCGAGAACGAAGGCCCGGCGGCGGAATTCGGGGTGGGGGACGATGAGGCCTACGCCCGCCCAAGCTCCCGAGGACCACAGCACGATGTCCAGATCGAGCACCCGTGGCCCCCAGCGCCGCCCGCCGCGGCGGCCGAACTCCCGTTCCACCTGCTTGAGCCGGGCGAGGAGGGCAGGGGGATCGAGGTCGCTGCGCAGGAGCGCGGCGGCGTTGGCGAAACCGCGGCCTGCGGGGCCGAGCGCGGGGGTGAGCCGAACCGCCGACAGCCGCTCCGCCCCGATCGCGGCGGCTGCGGCCCGCACCGTCTCGGCGGGCGAGCCATGGCGGCCGCGGCGGTTCGAGCCCAAGGCGATTGCATAGCTTGTCAGCGCCATCGGCAGCGCCCTAGACGCTCAGGATGGTCCCCGCCATCTCTCCCGTCCCAACGCTGGAGGCGCCTCGCGACTGCCCCCTGTGCCCGCGGCTCGTGGCTTTTCGCGAGGACTTGCGCCAAGAGCATCCCGACTGGTGGAATTCGCCCGTGCCGCATTTCGGCGATCCAGGCGCATGGCTGGCGATTTGCGGCCTCGCCCCCGGCAAGCAGGGGGCGAACCGGACCGGCCGCCCGTTCACCGGCGATTTCGCGGGGCTGCTGCTCTACGAGACCCTGCTCAAGTTCGGCCTCGCCGAGGGCCGTTTCGAGGAGCGGCCCGACGACGGATTGCGGCTCGTTGGAGTCGCCATCGTCAACTCGGTCAAATGCGTTCCGCCCCAGAACAAGCCGACGCCCGACGAGATCGCGACCTGCACCCGGACTTATTTCCAGCCCGCCCTGGCCGCCCTGCCCAGGGTGCGGGTGATGGTGGCGCTCGGCCAGATCGCCCACAATGCCGCGGTCAGGTCGGTCGGCGGCCGTCTCTCCGCTTTCCGTTTCGGCCACCTCGCCGAGCACCGGCTGCCGGACGGCCGGCTGCTCATCGATAGCTACCATTGCTCGCGCTACAACCAGAACACCAACCGCCTGAACCGGGCCATGTTCGAACAGGTGTTTGAGCGGGCGATGGCCATCCGAGCCGCGGAAGTTTCGAACTTTCGCGAGAAATAAAACCTTTCGACGGATCAGGGCCGGGCGCCGCAGGCCCGGCGGAGCGGCCGAGTCGCGTCCGAATCCTGAGCGGAACGCGGCGCCATGGCAGGCACAGCCCAGGAAGTCCCACGACCGCGCGCAGCAATTCCGTCATTCGCCAGGCACGTGCGATGCTGCAGCCAGTCATTCTATTTGATTTATGTTGCATTTAATAGTCGCGTGATTAACACTCGCAGGCGTTGAGTCGCTTCTTGGGGTGCTTATCGGATCATCTGTTACCGGACGAAGGGGGGGTCTTTCATGGTCAGCTTGGCAATCGGATCAACGCGCCCATGTGGATTTGCCGGACTTGCGGCGGTCATCCTTCTGGCGTCTTCGTGCAATCGAGCAGACAATGATGACAACAACAACAGCACGAAGACCGCACTTTCCGCGCGACTGCCCTCAGCCGCGGTAGATCAGGCAGCCTGGGAGCTGTTCGCGAAGGCTGTCACACCGTCGGCCGTCGCCGGCAAAGTGTCGTTCGAGACCTGGGCATCGGATCAGGACATCTACGTCAACAACCCCTGCCCGCCGGGTTCCGGACCTTCGGCGGGGTGCAATGTCCCGACCTGGCCGGCGGGAGCGGGGCTGGCCGCCGCGAAGAGTCTGCAGACGAGCCTGCTTGGCCTTAGTCATGGCAAAGCGTCGCTCAAGGGCGGAAAGACGATCCAGACCATTGGACCGGCGCAGCCTTGCATTCCAAGGACGGACAAAGATGCCGGCTTCCCTTCCGGTAAGTACGCCTGCGTCGGCGAGGAAGTGCGGCGAGATCGAGCGTCGTTCGATTACATCGTCGGAAACGGACTATGGTCGCTAGCTGGACTCAAGGCCTTTTTCGGCACCGCCAAGGAGGTCGCGTTTCCGAACGACTCGCTCCAGATCAAGGCGGACTGGATCCCGGTCTCTGCGCTCGCGAAGTGGCTGGGCAAGGACGCCGCATTCGTGACCGCCAACTTCTATACCGCGAACGCCAGCCTGAAGGCCGGCGATGCTCCGACAGCCATAGCGATGACCAGCATGCACGTCGCGGTCAAGACCGCGCAATTCCCCAACTGGATTTGGGCGAATTTCGAAAACGCCTACACGCCCGGTCGCTGCGACGAGACTGGCTGCGTTGACGGATTCGGCGCGCGACAGCCTACCATTCCGGCTTCCGCGCAGACTTGGGGCCAGTATGGCGCCTGCCCCAAGACCAGTGCGGCGCAATCGTTATTGAGCGCCGCGAAAGCGCCCGCGATCTTTGCCAATTACTGCCTGACGGGCACGCAGACCGAATTCGGTACGACGGCCAATCCCACAAGGCTCGGCAGCCCCGTGATCGAGCCGCTCAACGCGGGTGTGCCTCTGGCGCAATCGTCCTGCATTTCGTGCCACGTCGGCGCTTCGTTCACGGCCAGCGGATTCAATTTCCCCAACGACAATCTCGGCCCGAACGCGGTGCCGAAAGGCGCGCGCGGCTACGACTTCATGTGGGGCCTGTTGGGAGCCAACTGACCGGGCAGATTCAGCAGATTGCCAGGTCAGCCTCGCGCTTTCGGGACCAGCAGCACGGTGCCCCTCTTTCAAAGGTCCTGGGCGATGCGGCCGTACAGGTCGGGGCGCCGGTCGCGGAAGAAACCGAAGGCGGCGCGGTGGCGCTTGGCTTGGTCAAGGTCGACCACGGCGGTGAGCACGCCCGTCTCCTTGTCCCCGAACTCGGCGAGAATGTCGCCGCGCTCGTCGCAGATGAAGCTGTGGCCGTAGAAGCGCTGGCCGTGCTCGGTGCCGACTCGGTTGGCAGCGACGACGGGGACGACGTTGGAGACGGCGTGGCCGATCATCGCCCGGCGCCACATCCGGCTGGTGTCGAGGCCCGGATCGTGCGGCTCGGCGCCGATCGCGGTTGGGAAGAGCAATAGCTCGGCGCCGTCGAGCATCAGCGCCCGCGCCGTCTCGGGATACCATTGGTCCCAGCAGACCGCCGGCCCGACCGTGCCGAAGCGGGTGCGGTAGGTCTTGAAGCCGGTATTGCCCGGGCGGAAGTAGAATTTCTCCGAATAGCCGGGGCCGTCGGGGATGTGGCTCTTGCGGTAGACGCCCATCACCGCGCCGGAATCGTCGATCATGGCGAGGCTGTTGTAATGATGGTGGCCTTCCGCCTCGAAGAAGCTGGTCGGGATATAGACCTGAAGCTCCGCCGCCAGCTTCTGCATCGCCGTCACCGCCGGATGCTCGCCGACCGGCAAGGCTCGGGCGAAATGGCCCTCGTCCTGGGTGCGGCAGAAATAATGGCCCTCGAACAGCTCGGGCGGCAGGATCAGCTTCGCCCCGCGGCCGGCGGCCTCGCGCACGAGCTCGGAGACGGCGGCGATATTCTCCTGGAGCGAGTCGGTGAAGGGGAGCTGGATGGCGGCGACGGTGAGGCTGGTCATGAAGTTCCGATAGCAGGATGCAGGCGTCATGCCAGCGGAGGCTGGCACCCCGGCGGGCGAAGGCCCCGGCACATCTCACTCGCTGGGCCCCCAGCCTTCGCTGGCGGGACGGTCAGCGCGGCACCTGCTGGCTGATGCAATGGAAGCTGCCGCCGCCAGTCAGGACATGGTCGGCTTCGAAACCGACCGCCCGGCGGCCGGGAAAGAGGGCCCCGATCGCCTCCACCGCGGCTTTGTCGTGCGGCCGGTTGTACAATGGCACGACGACGGCCGCATTGCCGATGTAGAAGTTCATGTAGGACGCCGGGATGACCTCGCCGTCCCGTTCGGTCGGGCCAGGGGAGGGTATCCGCACCACTTCGACTCCGAATGCCTCGGCGCGCCGCGCCGCATCCTCATATACCGCCCGGTTGGGGTCGAGAGCATAATCGGCCTCGGGGATGGCCAGCCGGTTCTCGCCGACGAACCGGGCGAGATTGTCGACATGGCCGTCGGTATGATCGTTCAGCAGCCCTTCGCCCAGCCAGAGCAGTCGCTCGATGCCGAGGTCCTCGCGGAGCCGGGCCTCTATTTCCCCGCGGCTCAGCCCGGGATTGCGGTTGGGGTTGAGCAGGCATTGCTCCGTGGTGACGGCGAGGCCGGTGCCGTCGACATCGATGGCGCCCCCCTCGAGGATCCAGTCGCGGCGCTCCGCCTCCATTCCCGCACCCTCCGCGAGCCGGAGCCCGATCGTGTCGTCGCCCTCGAGCTCATATTTGCCGCCCCAGCCGTTGAAGCGGAAGCTGCGGGGCAGCCGCCGGGAGCCATGCTTGAGGATGATCGGCCCGGTGTCGCGCAGCCAGATGTCTCCGAACGGCTCCTGGAGCACGGTCGCGAAAGGCGCCAGCTCGCGGGCGGCGCGGGCCGATGCCGGATCGGCGGCGACGAGGCGCACCTCCTCGCCGGCGCCCTTCGCATGGACGTGGGTGGCGAACGCCGCGACCTCCAGCCGCGCCGGCTCGAGATCGTCCTCCCACAAATCGGCGTGGCTCGGGAAGCCGATCCACACCCATTCATGCTCCGCCCACTCGGGAGGCTGGCGATAGGGGGAAGTGCTCATCCGGCGGCGCAATAACGCCGGTTCGCCGGGGGCGGAAGCGGTTGATTTCGGCACGATACTATTATATATTAGTAATAACTATTTTTCGGATATTATTTCCATGGGCAAATACCAACCTCTCGCTACGCACCTTCAGTCCGCCAGCGCCGGCGAATGGTCGGCGACCTTCGCGCAGGTCGAGCAGGTCCTCGGCTTCCCGCTGCCGCCGAGCGCCCGCAAACATCGCGAATGGTGGAGCAATCAAGCGGGCACGGGGCATAGCCAGGCGCGGGGCTGGCAGGACGCCGGCTGGCGGGTCCGGAAGGTCGATCTTGACGGAGAGCGCGTGGTTTTCCAGCGGCCCGGGTCCAATCGCCTCAGGGAGGAAGCACAGCCGTTTGAGGGCAAGGAGGATCTGTTCGACCTCGCGGCCAGCTATTTGGGAACCCGGGACCGCGAAACGATCATTCAAGCGGCCCTGAAAGCCTTGGTAGAGAGGGAGGCTGCCAAGCGCCTCGCGGCCCTGGGCGGCACCATGCCGGACTTCAAGGCGCCACCTCGTCGTCGTTGGCCCACCGCATGATCCTTGTCGATACCTCGATCTGGGCGGATCACGTCGTTCGTCCCGAGCGAGCGCTTCAAGAACTGCTGATTGACCGACGCTTGCTCATGCATCCTTTCGTCGTCGGTGAGTTGGCGCTCGGCAACTTGCGGCATTGGCATCAGACTGTGGCTATGCTGAGAGCGCTACCGAGTTCGCAAACCGCGTCCCATAGGGAATTGCTAGCCTTCATTTCGTCGGCAGGCCTCTCCGGAAGCGGTGTAGGGTTCGTCGATGCTCATCTTCTCGCGGCTTGCCGACTCACGCGTGGGGCAAGGCTGTGGACACGCGACAAACGGCTTGCCTCCAAAGCCGACGAACTGGGACTGAACTGGTCGCCATCTTCGCCGTAAGCGGCAGCCTCATCGCATGATCGGCCCGGCATTGCCGCGGCTCTTGTCGCGGATGGCCCGGAATTCGTCGCCGGGGTTCCAGTTCGGCCAATCGGTCGAATCGGCGAGCTCGCGGCCGATCAGCCAGTAGATTTCGAGGTCGCGGACGGCGCCCGACCAATCCCATTTGGGGTCATATTCGTCGCTGGGCTGATGATAGCGGTTGGCCCGGTAATCCTCGGCGGCGGCGCTGCCTGCGGCGAGGCCGCCGACGACGAGATCCTCGCCGCCCTCCGCGTAGAGCATCGGCACGCCCTGCCGGGCGAGGCTGAAATGGTCGGAGCGGTAATAATAGCCAGCCTGCGGCGACGGCTCGTTCTTGACCGTCAGGCCGTAGCGGTCGGTCGCCCGCTTCATATAATCCTCGAGCTGCGACTTGCCCTTGCCGATGACGACGAAGTCGCGCGTATTCCCGGCCACGTTGAGCCCGTCCATATTGACCCCGCCGACGGTGCTCGCGAGCGGATAGACCGGGTTCTCGGCATAATATTTGGAGCCGAGCAGCCCTGATTCCTCGGCCGTCACCGCCAGGAAAACGAGCGTGCGCTCGGGATTGCCCCTCCTGGCATGGGCTTCGGCGAGCGCGATCAGGCCGGCGGTTCCGGTCGCATTGTCGAGCGCCCCGTTGCAGATGTCGTCGCCGGTCGAATCGGCATCGCAGCGGCCGAGATGGTCCCAATGGGCGGTGTAGATCACATATTCGTTCGGCCGCTTCGAGCCGGGCAGGATCCCGATCACGTTCCTCGAAGCCTGTTTCTTGATCTGGTTGGTGAGGCCGATCGAGGCGCGGGTCCTGAGCGGCACCGCCTTGAAGCCTTGGCGCTTGGCGGCGGCGGAGAGCGCCGTCAGGTCCTGGCCGGACGCCGTCAGGATGCGCCGCGCCGCCTCGTTGGTCAGCCAGCCGATCACCTTCGACTGGTCCATATGCCCGCCCGGCTCGTCCATATTGTATTGCGGGCCGGTCCAGGAGGATTGGACGACGTTCCAGCCGTAAGCGGCGGGCTGGGTGTCGTGGACGATGAAGGCCGCGGCGGCGCCCTGGCGGGCCGCTTCCTCATATTTGTAGGTCCAGCGGCCGTAATAGGTCATCGCCTTGCCGTTGAAGGGCCCCTCCAGGTCTGTGTCCTGCCAGTCGGGATCGTTGACCAGGATGACGACCGTCTTGCCCTTCACGTCGACACCGGCATAATCGTTCCAGCCGCGCTCGGGCGCGTTGATCCCGTAACCCACGAAGACCATCTCGCTGTCCCGAAGGTCGATCCTGGGCTGGACCTGGTAGCTGTTGGCGACGAAGTCGGTGCGGTGGGCGAAGGTCATCGGCGCTCCGCCCCCGGCGATGGTGAGCCCGGTGGGCGTTGCCAGGCTCTCGACCAGCGGGACGTTCTGGTACCAGCTGCCCTTGTTGCCCGGCTGAAGGCCCGCCTTCCGGAAGCGATCGGCAATATAGGCGACCGTCTTCTCCTCGCCTCTGGTGGTCGGGGCGCGGCCCTCATATTCGTCGGAGGACAGGATCTGGGTGGCGGTGGTCAGGGTCGCCAGTGAGATGGGCGGCCCCGTATAGGCGCCTTCGGCGGCGGCGCCGGGCTCGCGCGAGGTGGCGCAGGCGGCGAGCAGCAAAGCGGCGGCGGCCGGCAGGGCAAGGTTTCGAAGCGACACGAACATCCTCCTCTCGGCCCCCCGCCTGCCGCGCCTCATGGCAGCAAGAAATTTCTCAGGCAAGCTTGCGCGCACTCGCGGCCGGTGCCATCGTGCGAACCAGCTTAGGATAGGGGCCTAAGTGATTGGGGGTATTCATGTTTCGGATATTATCGCTCGGCGCGTTCGCGTCGCTTCTGCTCGTCTCCGCTGCGGCGCCCGTGGTCGCGGCGCCTCCCGCCGATCCGCCGGCGGCGTTCGGTGCGCGCGAAAGCGTGCTCTCCGTCAGCCTTTCGCCGTCCGGCAAGCAAGTGGCGTTCATCAGCCCCGGCCCGGGCCAGTCGACCTACCTCTATACGGTCGATTCGAGCGGCGGCGGGACCGCACGCGAGACTCTGAGCGCCGACGGGAAGCCGGAGCGGCTTCACCGCTGCGGCTGGGTCTCCGAGGCCCGGCTCGTCTGCACCGTCTATATGGTCGGCTCGAGCGCTGCAGTCGGCGGCCAACCCGTCGGAGTGACTCGCCTGATCGCGATCGACGCCGACGGCAAGAACGTCAAGATGCTGAGCCGCGGCATGAGGTCCGACGACCAATATGTCTCGTTCGGCGGCGGCTCGATCGTCGACTGGCTGCCGGATTCGGACGGTTCCGTGCTGATGGGGCGGCAATATGTGCCTGAAGCGAAAACGGCGACCCGGATGGTCGACAATCGCGAAGGCTATGGCGTCGACCGGATCAACACCGCCACGCTGGATTCCAAGGTCATCGAGGGCGCGAACCCGAAAGCCAGCCGCTACATCAGCGACGGGCGCGGAACGGTTCGGATCATGGCCTCCGCCGACATTGCCGGTGCGACCGGCTACGAGAGCGGGCGGCTGGATTATTATTATCGCACCAAGGGGTCGCGCGACTGGAAACCGCTTTCCAGCTATTATACGAATCGCGACGAAGGCTTCTATCCGATCGCGGTCGATCCCGATCTCGACGTCGCCTACGGCTACAAGAAGGATTCGAGCGGCCGTTCGGCGCTCTACAGCATGGCGCTCGACGGGTCGAAGCGCGAGACGCTGGTCTTCGCCCACCCCCAGGTGGACGTCGACGGAACGGTCCGGATCGGCCGCCGCGGCCGGGTGGTCGGGGTCACCTACGCAACCGACAAGCGCGAGGCCGCCTATTTCGACAAGGATCTGGCCGCGCTCGGGCGCTCGCTGTCCAAGGCCATGCCGGGGCAGCTCGTCCGCTTCATGGATTCGAGCGTCGACGAGGGCAAGCTCCTGCTCTGGGCGGGGAGCGACAAGGATGCCGGCCGCTATTACCTTTTCGACAAGGCCACCAAGCATCTGAACGAGCTGATGCTGGCCCGGCCGGAGCTGGAGAATGTCACGCTCGCGGCGATGAAGCCGGTGACCTACAAGGCCTCGGACGGGACCGACGTGCCGGGCTATCTGACACTTCCGCCGGGCGCCACCGGCAAGGGCCTGCCGGCGATCGTCATGCCTCATGGCGGGCCGAGCGCTCGCGACGAATGGGGCTTCGACTGGCTGGTCCAATATTATGCCAGCCGCGGCTATGCGGTGCTCCAGCCCAATTATCGCGGTTCGTCCGGCTATGGGGAGGGCTGGTACCAGAGGAACGGTTTCCAGTCGTGGCGGACCGCCATCGGCGACGTCAACGACGCGGGCCGCTGGCTCGTGGCCCAGGGCATCGCCGATCCCGCCAAGCTCGCCATCGTCGGCTGGTCCTACGGCGGCTATGCGGCGCTCCAGTCGCAGGTGCTCGATCCGTCCGTGTTCAAGGCGGTGGTCGCGATCGCTCCGGTCACCGATCTCGCCAGCCTCGTCGAGGATTCGGTGGATTGGTCCAATTACCGTGTCATCAAGAATTTCATCGGCACCGGGCCTCATGTTCGCGAGGGCTCGCCGGCGCAGAATGCCGGCAAGATCAAGTCGCCGGTCCTGCTCTTCCACGGCGATCTCGACCTCAACGTCCCCATCGCCCAGGCGCGCATGATGCAGGACAGGCTCAAGGGCGCCGGCACCCGAAGCGAGCTGATCGTCTATCCCGGCCTCGACCACCAGCTCGACGACAGGACGGCGCGGACCGACATGCTGAGGCGAAGCGACGCCTTCCTTCGGCAGGCGCTGAAGATCCAATAGGAAAGGGCGGCTCCCCGGGGCCGCCCTTCTCTTGAAATCCTCCCCCACATTCCGTCGGGGAGGGGCCGTGTGGTGATTGGGGGGATCATGTTTCGGATTTTCGGGCTCGGCGCCTTCGCGCCGCTTTTCCTCGTGGCCGCGGGAGCGCCTGCGGATCCGCCCGCAGCCTTCGGCGCGCGCGAGCATGTGCTGGACGTCGCGCTCTCGCCCTCCGGCCGCAAGCTCGCCTTCATCAGCCCCGGCCCCGGGCAATCCAACTTCCTCTACACGGTCGAGATCGGCACCGATGCCGAGCCTCGCGAGGCGCTGATGGCGGACGGCAAGCCGCAGCGGCTCCACGGCTGCGGCTGGGTGTCGGAGGAGAGGCTGGTCTGCACCCTCTACATGGTGATCGACAGCCCCGAGACGAAGCAGCCGCTCGGCGCGACCCGGCTGATCTCCGTCAATTCGGACGGCACCGGCCTCAAGCTGCTCAGCCGACGGAGCCGCGACCACGACCTCTACGTGGCGTTCGGCGGCGGCGACGTCATCGACTGGCTGCCGGGCACCGACGGCGCGATCCTGATGGGCCGCCAATATGTGCCGGAGGTCCGCGTCGGCACCAACGTCCTCGACAATCGCCAAGGCTATGGAGTGGACCGGATCGACACGGCGAGCCTCTCCACGAAGCCGGTCGAGCCGGCCAGGCGCGACGCCAGCGACTATATCAGCGACGGCCGGGGCAATGTCCGGATCATGGCGGTTCGGGAAGTGGCCGGGGCGACGGGCTATAGCAGCGGCAAGGTCGGCTACCATTATCGCACCAAGGGGTCCCGCGAGTGGAAGCCGCTCGGCGACTTCGACAATCTGGCCGACCAGGGCTTCCTGCCGATGGCGGTCGATCCCGACCTCGACGTCGTCTACGGCTTCAAGAAGGGCCAGGGCGGCCGCTGGGCGCTCTACAGCGTCGCCCTCGACGCCTCGAAGACGGAGAAGCTGGTCTTCGCCCATCCTCAGGTCGACGTCGACGGGACGGTCCGGATCGGCCGCGCCCATCGGGTCGTCGGGGCGACCTATGCGACGGAGAAGCGCGAGGCGGTCTATTTCGATCCCCCGCTGGCCGCCCTCGGACGCTCGCTCTCCAAGGCGCTTCCGGGCTTGCCGCTGATCCGCTTCCTCGATTCCAGCGCCGACGAGGGCAAGCTTCTGCTCTGGGCCGGGAGCGACACGGACGCGGGCCGCTATTATCTGTTCGACAAGTCGACCAAGAAGCTCGGCCAGCTCCTGGTGTCGCGGCCGCAGCTCGAGAATCTGCCGCTCGCGGCGATGAAGCCGGTCCGCTTCAAGGCTGCCGACGGCACGGAGGTCCCCGCCTACCTGACTCTGCCTCCGGGCAGCAGCGGGAAGAACCTTCCCGCCCTCGTCATGCCGCATGGCGGGCCGAGCTCGCGCGACGAATGGGGCTTCGACTGGCTCGCCCAATTTTTCGCCAATCGCGGCTATGCCGTCCTTCAGCCCAATTATCGCGGCTCGGCCGGCTATGGCGATTCCTGGTACCAGAAGAACGGCTTCCAATCCTGGCGCGCGGCGATCGGCGACGTCAACGACGCCGGCCGCTGGCTTGTCGCCCAGGGCATCGCCGATGCGTCGAAGCTTGGAATCTTCGGATGGTCCTATGGCGGCTATGCCGCGCTCCAGTCGGGCGTAGTGGATCCGACCCTTTTCAAGGCCGTGGTCGCGGTGGCGCCGGTCACCGACCTCGGCACTCTCGTCAGGGACTCCGCATCGTTCACCAACTACCGGCTGGTGCGCAATTTCGTCGGCACCGGCCCTCACCTCCGCGAAGGCTCGCCGGCGCAGAATGCCGCAAAGATCAAGGCGCCGGTCCTGCTCTTCCACGGCGACATGGATCTCAATGTCGGCATCAACCAGTCACGGATGATGCAGGACAAGCTCAAGAGCTCGGGAGCGCGGAGCGAGCTCGTCGTCTATAACGGGCTCGACCACCAGCTGGAGGACAACCAGGCCCGCGCCGACATGCTGAGGCGGAGCGACGCCTTCCTGCGCGGGGCGCTGAACATCAAGTGAGGCGAGGGCCCGCGGAGGGCGCGGGTCAGCGTTCCAGCGAGAGCGTGAGTCGGCTGCCCATCACATGCGCCTTCATTTCGACCACGTCCCCCGCCTCGGTCTCGATCGGCCGGGGGAAGGGGTAAAGGGGCGCCGCCCAATGCGAGCCGGACCGCTCGAAGGGGTTGTTCTCGAGCACGATGCCGCCGCCGAAATCGATCCGCATCCACTGGGCGAAGCCATCGACCCGACCGCCCAGCGATCGAAGGCCGAGGGTCTCGAGCGCAGGCCCGAACGGGCTCGCCTCATAGTCCATCGCCAGGGCGGCGACGGGCTCGGAGCGAAGGATCGCCGTCTTCCTGCCGACCCGAAGCTTGCGAGCCGGAGCCAGCAGGTTGAAGGGGGACAGGTCGAAGCCCTCGACCCGGTCGAGCGGCCTCTCCAGCGGCCCGAGCGGGTGCTCGACGAGGGCGCAGCGCAATTCCGAAGATCGCGGGACGACCGGCGCGCCCGGCTTCAGCAGCCGCTTCGCGTCCTGCAGCGTCGGGACGATATTCTCGCCGAACAGGGTGTCGTCGAACAATTCGGATACCAGCAGATCGGCCGGGCCTGGCAGGTCCTCGCCGATCCGCAGGTCCCGCGACGATTTCGGGATGATAGTGATGCGCTCGGCCAAGCCGTTCCGGGCCGCGATGCGCCTTGCGGCCTCGGCGACGATCGGGTCGACCTCGCAGGTGAAGACCCGGGCCCCGGCGCGCGCGGCGATCAGCGCCAGCAGGCCGGCGCCGCTGCCGATCTCGAGCACCTGCATGCCGGGCCGGACGGCCCGCTCCAGCGCCCGCGCGTAGCAGAGGTTGCGCGACCCGTCGTTGAGCATCCGCACGTGCCAGGGCGACACTCCGGCGGCGAGGCCATAGCGGACAAGATCGCGAACCTGCATGTCCTCGGGGGCGAGATCGACCGCGGCCTGGGCGAGGGCGAACGCGTCTCCGGCCTTGCCCCTGGCGAGCAGCGCCTCCGCCAGCATCGCCATCGCCAGCGGCTTCCCGGCGACCTGCGGGTATCGCTCAGCTATGTCGTCGCTCACGCTTTTCCCCCTTTGCGAAGCCTGACTGCTTAAGGCGGGGGGTGGTCAAACGAAAGGGGGCGGCCCCGAAGGACCGCCCCCAATTCTCCGTCCAGCCGGCCGTTAGCGCGAGTAGAACTCGACGACCAGATTAGGCTCCATGCGCACCGGATAGGGGACCTCGTCCAGCGTCGGAACGCGGGTGAAGGTCGCCTTGGCGGTGCCGTCGGGGGCGACATATTCGGGGATGTCGCGCTCGGCGAGGCCCTGCGCCTCCATCACCAGCGCCATCTCCTGCGCCTTTGAGCCCAAGGTGATCTCGTCGCCGACGTTCACCCGGCGCGAGGCGATGTTGCACTTCACCCCGTTGACGCGGATATGGCCGTGGCTGACCAGCTGGCGGGCGGCCCAGATGGTGGGCGCGAACTTGGCGCGGTAGACGACCATGTCGAGGCGGCGCTCGAGCAGGCCGATGAGGTTCTGGCCGGTGTCGCCCTTCATCCGGGCGGCCTCGGTGTAGGTGCGCTTGAACTGCTTCTCGGTGACGTCGCCGTAATAGCCCTTGAGCTTCTGCTTGGCGCGGAGCTGGATGCCGAAGTCGGACATCTTGCCCTTGCGCCGCTGGCCGTGCTGCCCGGGGCCGTATTCGCGCTTGTTGACGGGGCTCTTGGGCCGTCCGAAGACGTTCTCGCCCATCCGGCGGTCGAGTTTGTACTTGGCGCTGCTGCGCTTGCTCATCTCAGGTCCAATCTGCTTGGTTTCACATGTCCCGGAACCGCACCGCATGACCTGCTGTCATACGCGGCCGCCGCTTCACCGGGGTGCGGGGCCAATTGCGAAGGGGGGCAGATGGCCCCGGGAGGCGCCAAAGTCAACCTCGACAGCGGTTTGGCGGCCGTTAAAGGGGTCGGATGAGCACCGAAAGAAAAGCTCCGCGGGCCTGCGCGACCATGGCCGAGGTCCGCCACGGCGTCGACCGGCTCGACGAGGAGATCGTCGGGCTGATCGGCGAACGCTTCCGCTACATGGACGCCGCGGCGCGGATCAAGCCGGACCGCGACGCGGTGCGCGACGATGGGCGCAAGGCGCAGGTGCTGGCCAACGTGGCCCGGCTGGCGCTTGAGCACGACGTGCCCAGCGAGGCCGCGGCCGAGCTGTACGAGCGGCTGGTGGAGGCTTCGATCGCCTACGAGCTGGATCGCTTCGACTCGACGCGGCGCTAGGAAATCGGGAGGAGCTTGCCCATCCGTTCGGGCCGAGCTTGTCGAAGCCCTCCTCGTCTCACCCGTTAGTTGAAGAAGACCCTTCGACAGGCTCAGGGCGAACGGGGAGGTTTCGTCCACGGCGGACAGGCTCAGCCCCTTCGCCGCGGCGACACCAGAGTGCGAATTATTCCCCGCATCGCCTGCACCTCCCGGGTCGACCAGCCGGCCTTGGTCAGGATCGTCCGGATCGTATGGCGGGTGACGGGGGTGCGGTCGGGCGGATAGAAATAGCCCGCATTCACCAGCGCCTCGTCGAGTTGGCCGATCAGGCCTTCGAGCTGATCGTGGCTGGCTCTGGGCTCGGCCGGATCGCCAAGCGTCGGCACCGCCAACGTCTCGTGCTTCGACCATTCGTAGGCGATCAGGATCACCGCCTGGGCGAGGTTGAGGGACGTGAAATGCGGGTTGACCGGCACCGTGACGATCTTGCCGGCGATCGCCACTTCGTCCGTCTCCAGCCCGGACCGCTCGGCTCCGAACAGGATGGCGGACGGCTCGGCTTGGCCCCTGATCTCCCGAGCAGCCTCTTCCGGCGTCACCACCGGAACGACCAGTCCCCGCTTTCTCACCGTGGTGGCGTAGACGTGGGCGCAGTCGCCGACCGCCTCGGCGACGGTGTCGAACACTCGCGCCCGCTCCAGGACGATGTCGGCCCCCGAGGCCGCCGGCCCCGCCGAAGGATTGGGCCAGCCGTCCCGGGGCGCCACCAGTCTCAGGTCGGTGAGCCCGAAATTGAGCATGGCGCGGGCGGCCTTGCCGATATTCTCGCCGAGCTGGGGGCGGACGAGGACGATGGCGGGCGTTCGGTCCTTCGATACGGGCCCTCGCCGGGCTCGGTCCCTACTCAGGATGAGCGGGTCGGTGGCGTGCCGCTCGCTCTCCCGCTCATCCTGAGTAGCTGCTGAGCGAAGTCGAAGCGGCGTATCGAAGGAGCGCTTCTTCGCGAGTTCCTTCAGCGCCTCCCAATCCCCTCGTACCAGCGCTTCCTTCTTGGAGCGGCTCCAGCCTTTGATCTGTCGCTCCGCCGCAAACGCGCTGTCGCGATCGGGAAAGCGGTCCGCCCAGATGAGCTGCACCGGGCGGCGCTTTTGCGTGTATCCGGGGACAGCGCCCGCCTGATGCTGGGCGATCCGCACATCGAGATCGTCGGTGTGCCCGGCATAATAATGGCCGTCGGCGCATCTCAGCAGATAGGCGTAAAAGTCCACGAGGTTTGCTGGTCCTTAGATACGGCCCTTCCTTCGATACGGGCCTTCGCCAGGCTCAGTCCCTACTCAGGATGAGCGGAACCCTCCACCGCTCATCCTGAGTAGCCGCTGAGCGAAGTCGAAGCGGCGTATCGAAGGACGGGCTCAGTCCCTACTCAGGATGAGCGGGAAGGGACAAGCCGGAGCGGGTTCGCATGCAGAGATCGTATGTGTGCCCTTCACGGGTCCTTCGATACGACGCTTCGCCAAGCTCAGCCTCTACTCAGGATAAGCGGTTGGGAATCCAGGCCCCTTTTCCGCTCATCCTGAGTAGCCATGGAGCGTGTCGAAATGGCGTATCGAAGGACTGTCAGGATTCCTCAGCCTCGCCGACCGAGCCCGCGAACTCCTCGAAGTCCCTCGCCTCGGTGAAATCCTTGTAGACGCTGGCGAAGCGGATGTAGGCGACCGGATCGAGCGCTTTCAAACCGCCCATCACCAGCTCGCCGATCCGGGTCGAGGCGATCTCGCTGTCGCCGCTGGTCTCGATCTGGCGCTGGAGGGAGGAGACGAGGCGGTCGATCCGCTCCTGGGGGACGGGGCGTTTGCGGCAGGCGATGGCGATCGAGCGCTCGAGCTTGGTGCGGTCGAACGGCTCGCGGCGGCTGCCGGCCTTGACCACCGTGAGGTCGCGAAGCTGCACCCGCTCGAAGGTGGTGAAGCGGGCGCTGCACTCCTCGCACTGGCGGCGGCGGCGGATCGAGGCGCCGTCCTCGGTGGGGCGGCTGTCCTTGACCTGGCTGTTCTCATGGGAGCAGAAGGGGCAGCGCACTATTGATCCTGATAGATGGGAAAACGGGCGCAGAGCGCGCGCACCCGACCCTTCACCTCCGCTTCGACCGCTCCGTTGCCCTCTTCGCCATGGTCGCGAAGGCCTTCGAGCACGTCCGCCACCATATCGGCGATGTCGCGGAACTCCTGGGTGCCGAAGCCGCGGGTCGTGCCTGCCGGCGAGCCGACGCGGATCCCGCTGGTCTTGACCGGGGGCAGGGGGTCGAACGGGATCCCGTTCTTGTTGCAGGTGATGGACGAGCGTTCGAGCGCCTCGTCGGCATCCTTGCCGGTGATGCCGAGCGGACGAAGATCGACCAGGGCGAGGTGGGTGTCGGTGCCGCCAGAGACGAGGTCGGCGCCGCGCTCCTTGAGCCGCCCCGCGAGCGCCTTGGCGTTGGCGATGATCGCCCGAGCGTAGCTCTTGAACTCCGGCTGGAGCGCCTCGCCGAAGGCGACCGCCTTGGCGGCGATGACGTGCATCAGCGGGCCGCCCTGGAGCCCGGGGAAGACGGCCGAGTTGATCTTCTTGGCGATGGCTTCGTCGTCGGTCAGGACCATCCCGCCGCGCGGGCCGCGAAGCGTCTTGTGGGTGGTGGTGGTGACGACATGGGCGTGGCCGAACGGCGTCGGGTGCTCGCCCGCCGCGACGAGGCCGGCGAAATGGGCCATGTCGACCATGAAGACCGCGTCGACCTCGTCCGCGATCGCGCGGAAGCGGGCGAAATCGATATGGCGGGGGTAAGCGGAGCCGCCGGCGATGATCAGCCTCGGCCGGTGCTCCTTCGCCAGAGCCTCGACCTGGTCGAAATCGATGCAGTCGTCGTCTCGGCGCACCCCGTACTGGACCGCATTGAACCATTTGCCGGAAAGGGCGGGCTTGGCGCCGTGAGTGAGGTGGCCGCCGGCGTCCAGGCTCATGCCGAGGATCGTGTCGCCGGGCTTGGCCAGCGCCAGCATCACCGCCCCATTGGCCTGGGCGCCGGAATGCGGCTGCACATTGACGAACCCGCATCCGAAGAGCTGCTTCGCCCGCTCTATCGCGAGCGTCTCGACCGCGTCCGAAGGCGCGCAGCCCTGATAATAGCGCCGGCCCGGATAGCCCTCCGCATATTTGTTGGTCAGCACCGACCCCTGCGCCTCGAGCACCGCCTTCGAGACGATGTTCTCGGACGCGATCAGCTCGATCTGGTTCTGCTGCCGGTCGAGCTCGGCGGCAATCGCCTCCGCGACGGCGCCGTCGGCTTCGCGAAGGCGCCCGGTGAAGAAGCCCGAATGCTGGACGTCGGCGAAATCGAAGGCGGAAGCTTGGCTCATGCATTTTCCCTGGGGAAGACGGGGTTGGAAAGCTTGTCGACCCGGCGCCGGTGGCGGCCGCCGCCGAACGGGGTGGCGAGGAACTGGTCGACGATGTCGCGGGCGGCCTCGATCCCGATCAGCCGCGCGCCCATCGCGACGACGTTGGCATCGTTATGGTCGCGCGCCAGGCGGGCGGAGAGGCCTTCGGAGACAAGGGCGCAGCGGCAGGCGGGGTGGCGGTTGACCGAGATGGAGATTCCGATGCCGGTGCCGCACAGCGCGACTCCGCGCTGCGCCTCGCCCGAGGCGATCGCCTCGGCCATGCGGTAGCCGTAGTCGGGATAGTCGACGCTGTCGGTGGAGGTCGGGCCGAGGTCCAGCACGTCGTAGCCGCCGGAGCGCAGATGCTCGATCAGCATCGCCTTCATCTCGAAGGCGGCATGATCGGCGACGATGGCGATGCGCTCGGCCACGGGGCGACTCCGGCGATGGGTTTGAGCCACAGCGTGTAGTGGATGGAGGGGGCGATGGCCACCAGAGTTTGCCCCCTTTGCGTCACCCTGAGCTTGTTGCAGGGTCCAGTTCTCCACCTGTTGCCGGCCCTGGATGCTGAAACAAGTTCGGCATGACGGCTGGCAAGGCGGAGGAGGCGCCGCGGCAAACGCCGCCACCTCGGGCCGCGCTCCAGCCCTTCGGCTTCCCGGCGCACCCTGAGCAGCGCGGCCGCCAGCTTGTGAAAGCCCCCCGCTTCCAATCACCAGCGCGGCTTCGATCGTAGGGCTGTGAACGAATTGCCGGCAGGCATGATTGGCGTCCTGCCGGCTGAGCCCCCTATTCGCCGAACTGGTGGCGGGGAGTGGTTCCTGCCCCGTGGCCACCCGCTCTCTACGAGATGATGGGCGCAGGTGCAGAAATTCGCGATCACCTCAGCGTCGAGCGCGCCCGGGCCGGACCGCCGATCTGGCGGCCCGGTCGAGGCGGTTCAACCGGTGCGCCCGGTCAACTCGTGTAGAAGCCGATCGAGTCGATAAAGGTGCCGCTGCGGCCGACGAAGCCCAGGATATTCGCGTTCACGACGAACGGCGTCCCGCCACCGCCGCCAAAGGGGCCGAAGACCCGCCTGTCGCTGGTGAGGATCGTAAGGCTGTCCAGGAACTTACCCGAGCGGCCCGTGACCGCGATGATCGACTCGCCCGGGTTGAACGTGATGGTCGTCGCCGTGCCGCCGCCGCCGCCGTGGCTGGCAACCGCCGTCGTCCCGTCGGGCTTGCCGTAGGTTGTGCTGATCGCGTCGATGAAGGTTCCGGACCGAATGACGATCTTCTTGATCGAGGTCTGGCCGGGAATCGGGACGGGATCGGCGAAAGCCGTTCCGCCGGTGCCGCCGTGGAGGGCGGTCGTGTTCACATTCACGAAGAAGCCGAGCCGGTCATCGAGCGTACCGCTCCGTCCGAAGAAGGAATCGATCTCCGCTTCGATCTCGAACGGTGCCCCTCCGGGGCCGCCGAACGGGCCGTGAATCTTCTGGCCATTGGGGCCGAGCGTCTCGAACGTGATTTGGTCGAGGAGCGAGCCGCTTCGGCCGGAGACACGGACGATCATCTCTCCCGCGGCGAGGTTTATCGTCGAGGCCTGGCCGCCGCTGCCGCCATGGGTTGCGACGAAAGTGCTGCCGTTGGGAAGTCCGTAGGTCGTCGAAATATTGTCGACGAAAGCCCCAGCTGGAATAACTATCTTTTTGATCGACGCGACGGCGCCGCCCGCTGCTTGCAAATCGTTAAAAGCCGTTCCGCCATTTCCACCAAATGAACTGGCTGTCACTACTTGGGTAGCCATCTCAGTCTATATTTCCGAGTTATTTCAGCGATTGCGGCAGACGGATCCCGTCGAAGAAACAGCGACGGCATCGGAAGGGAGCGCTCGGGCGGACGGACCCTGCGCTTCAGGCCGCGGCGCGAAGCTCCAGCCGGTCCCAGATCTCGACCAGCGCCTTGGCCAGCTCGCGCATCATCGCCTCGTCGTGGCGCGGGCCCGGAGTGAAGCGGAGGCGCTCGGTGCCGCGGGGGACGGTGGGATAATTGATCGGCTGCACGTAGCAGCCATATTCAGCGAGCAATATGTCGCTGATCTTCTTGGCCTTGACCGGGTCGCCCACCATCAGCGGGACGATATGGGTGGTCGAAGGCATCACCGGCAAATGGGCCTCCTGGAAGATCGCCTTCAGGCGCTCCGCATTGGCCTTCTGCGCCTCGCGCTCGGCCGGGGAGGCCTTGAGATGCTTCACGCTCGCCAGCGCCCCGGCGACCAGCACCGGCGACAGCGAGGTGGTGAAGATGAAGCCCGGCGCGTAGCTCCTGACCACGTCGACGATGTTGCGGTCCGCGGCGATATAGCCCCCCATTACCCCGAACGCCTTGCCGAGCGTGCCCTCGATGATGGTGACGCGGCGAGCGACGTCGTCGCGTTCCGAGATCCCGCCGCCGCGCGGGCCGTACATTCCGACGGCATGGACCTCGTCGAGATAGGTGATCGCCTCATATTTGTCGGCGAGGTCGCATATAGCCGCGATCGGCGCGACGTCGCCGTCCATCGAATAGACGCTCTCGAAGGCGATCAGCTTGGGCGCCTCGGGGTCCGACTCGGCGAGCAGCGCCTCGAGATGTTCCAGGTCGTTGTGGCGGAACACCTTCTTCTCGCAGCCCGAGGCCCGGATCCCCGCGATCATCGAGGCATGGTTGAGCTCGTCCGAGAAGACGATGCAGCCGGGCAGCAGCTTGGCGACGGTGGAGAGGGTCGCCTCGTTCGAGATGTAGCCGGAGGTGAAGAGGAGCGCCGCCTCCTTGGCGTGGAGATCGGCGAGCTCCGCCTCGAGCTCGACATGGTAATGGGTGTTGCCGCCGATGTTGCGGGTGCCGCCCGAGCCGGCGCCGACGTCGTGGAGCGCTTCCTCCATGGCCGCCACCACGTCGGGATGCTGGCCCATGCAGAGGTAATCGTTCGAGCACCAGACGGTGATCGGCTTCGGGCCGTTATGCCCGGCGAAGCAGCGCGCGTTGGGGAAGGCGCCCTTGTTCCTGAGGATGTCGATGAAGACGCGGTAGCGGCCCTCGGCATGCAGCCGGTCGATCGCCTGCGCGAAGATGCGGTTGTAGTCCACGTCGGCTCCCCGGGGTCCCTGGGGCCTTCTTAGCCGATTTGGGGGCGGATTGGCTAGACGGCACGTCGTCCCGGCGAAGGCTGGGACCCCGGCGGGTGAAAGGCTCCGGCGTGCCTAACCCACCGGGGCCCCAGCCTCCGCTGGGGCGACGAGCCGGTTCTACAGCCTCTCCAGCCGGTTCAGCCCGTAGCGCGCAAGCCCGGGGCGATAGGCCTCCACGTCGGTGCCGCGCCCCGTGAAGAGCGCCACCCCTTCTGGCGCCTCTCCCGGCCAGTCCAGATCCCGGGTCAGCCACGCCGTCCGCCGGGCGATCCCCTCCTTGCCGTCGACGAAGCGGACGCGGTGGGGCGCCGCCGCCGCGAGATCCTCCTGGACCAGCGGGAAGTGGGTGCAGGCGAGGACGATCGTGTCGATCCGGTCGCCGCCCGGCTGCCCGAACAGGCCCTCCAGGGCCCGGCGGCAGGCTCCGGTCTCCCCCGCCTCGCCCCGCAGCCTCGCTTCGGCGAAGTCGACCAGCTCGGCCGAGCCGTGGCGGATGACGGTGCAGTCGGAGGCGAATTCGGCCGACAGCCGGTCGACATAGGGCTGGCGCACCGTCGCCTCGGTGCCGAGCACGCCGATCGTCCGGGTCAGCGACAGCTCGGCCGCCGGCTTGATCGCAGGGACCGTGCCGACGACCGGAAGGTCCAGCGCCGCCCGGACGGCGTCGAGCGCGATGGTCGAGGCGGTGTTGCAGGCGATGACGATCAGCTCCGGATCGAATCGCTCGGCGAGCCGGCCGAGCAAGGCGGGGACCCGCGCCTCGATCTCCGCCGGGAGCTTGGTGCCGTAGGGATAGCCGGCGCTGTCGGCGGCGTAGACCAGTGGCGCCCTCGGCAGAAGCGACCGGATTGCCGCGAGCACGGAGAGCCCGCCGACACCGGAATCGAAGATGAGGAGGGGGCGGGCACTGGTCACGGGCCCCGTTTAGCGGCAGAGCGGACGGCGGCAAGGCGGCGTCGTTCCTCGACTTCCGATGAAAGGATTGCGCCCGCTCTGCGATTTGCTAAAGTTTACGCAGGGGTCGTGGACATGCAACCAATCATCCCGCCAGTTGCCGCCTTGCTCCTCGGCTATGCGCTCGGGTCGATCCCTTTCGGCATCCTGCTCACCCGGCTCAGCGGGGCCGGCGACCTTCGCCGGATCGGCTCGGGCAATATCGGCGCGACGAACGTGCTGAGGACGGGCCGCAAGGGTCTCGCCGTCGCCACGCTCCTGCTCGACCTGGCCAAGGGCACGATCGCCTTGATCCTCGCGGAGCGGCTGTTCCCCGGGACGGTGCAGCTCGCGGCGATCGGCGCGCTGCTCGGCCATTTGTGGCCGGTGTGGCTTCGCTTCCAGGGAGGGAAGGGGGTTGCGACCTATTGCGGCATCGTCCTCGGCTTCACGCTCGCCGACGGCCTCGCCGCCTGGGTGCCCGCCGCTTACGCCGCAGCCTGGGTCGGCACCCTGCTGTTGACCCGCTATTCCTCCCTGGGCGGCCTCGTCGCCGCCCTCGCCGCGCCGGTGGCCGCGGCCCTCGCCGGGCGGTTCGACCTCGCCTTGCTGTTCGTCGGCTTCACCTTGCTCGTCTTCTGGAAGCATCGCGAGAACATCGCCCGCCTGGCCGCCCGCACCGAGCCTCGGGTGGGCCGGAGTGGCTGAGCCGTCGGCCGACCGGATCGCCCGGCTGCGGCTGATCCGCTCGGAGAATATCGGGCCGATCACCTATTTCCAGCTTCTCGCCCGCTTCGGCTCCGCCGCGGCGGCGCTCGACGCCATCCCCGATCTCGCCGCCCGCGGCGGCGGCCGGGCGCCGAGGCTCGCGTCGCGCTCGATGGTCGAGCGCGAGATGGAGCAGATGGAGCGGATCGGCGCCCGCTATCTGTTCCTCGGCCAGGGCCTCTACCCTCCGCTCCTCGCGGAGCTGGAGACCGCGCCGCCGGCGCTGATCGTCAAGGGCCATGCCGGACTCCTCGA
>DASWLZ010000007.1:0-2579 GCA_036399975.1 Allosphingosinicella sp. | reverse complement strand
AATCCAGCGCCGCCTCGATGGACCGGATCCTCGACTTCACCCCCGGCACCGACAGGATCGAGCTCGACCGGATCGACGCCGACACCCTGACCGCGGGCAACCAGGCGTTCGCCTGGATCGGCTCGGCCGCGTTCACCGGCTTGGCGGGCCAGCTTCGCGCCTTCGAGCAAAGCGGGACCTGGTTCGTCGAGGGCGACACCGACGGCGACGGCAGCGCCGACCTCGTCATCGCCCTCACCCTGCAGGGGACGGTGCCGCTGGGAGCGGGGGACTTCCTGCTCTAGGAGAAAGAATGGCCGCCTCCGCCACGACCCGCCAAAGGCGTATCGCGCTCGACCGAAAGTTCGGCGCCACGTTAACTCCATTTTGGCGGTCGGTGCCCCAACCCCCTCTCACTCTATGCGGCGCGCGCAATCCGGCGCGGCCTCAACGCGGTATCGACCGGAGCCGCAAGCGAGAAGATCGGAAAAATTGCAGGAGACAGATCGAAATCGCCTGTGCAATGAACCGATTCGGATTAATTCCGTCGAACGTAGCGTTTTACGGTGATTAGTCAATGAGGGGTTGTTAGAATCAATGGGTTTCGGCGCTAGGCTTGCGGAGGAAAGGAAGCGGCTCGGCCTCAAGCAGGCGGAGTTCGCTTCGCTTGTGGGAACGGATGTTCCCAAGCAGAGCCTCTACGAGAACGACCGGCGCGAGCTGCGGGCCGACTATCTGGCGCGCCTCGCCGCCGCCAAGGTCGACGTGGTCTACGTGCTCACCGCCAAGAGGAGCGAGGGCGCCTGGCTCGGCGAGGAGGCGACTCGCCTTCTGTCCGCCTATCTCGCCTTGCCTCCCGACATGCAGGAAGCGCTGCTGCGCCTCGTTGCCGACCTCAGCCGGCATTTCGCCCCGGGCCAGGGCCGCACCCTCCATTCCGGCCGGCAGGAATATCGGGCGGAGGAGCCCGACTGAGCGCCGGGCGTTCGCGCCGGATGCGCGGGCCAACGGCTTTTGTGCGAATTGGTACGGCCGGCTGGACGGTCCCCGCCGCCGTGGCCGAAGCGTTTCCGAGCGAGGGTACCGGCCTCGAGCGCTACTCCGCCCGCTTCGATTGCGCCGAAATCAATTCCTCCTTCCATCGCTCGCACCGCCCCGGCACCTGGCGGCGCTGGGCCGAATCGGTGCCGGACGGCTTCCTGTTCTCGGCCAAGCTGTCGAAGGAGGTGACTCACAAGCGCCGGCTCGCGGACTGTTCGGAGCCGCTCGCCCAGTCGCTGGCGGAGATGGAGGAGCTCGGCGATCGACTCGGCATCCTGCTCGTCCAGCTGCCCCCCAGCCTCGCTTTCGAACCGGCGCTTGCGGAAGCGTTCTTCACCGGGCTTCGGGCGCGCTGGGAGCGGCCCATCGCCGTCGAGCCGCGCCATCCGAGCTGGTTCGAGGCCGAGCCCGACTCGCTGCTCGCGGACCGGCGAATCGCGCGCGTCGCCGCCGATCCGGCCAGGGTCCCGGCGGCTTCGGAGCCAGGCGGCTGGCGCGGCCTGGCTTATTACCGCCTGCACGGCTCGCCGGTCACTTACCGGTCGAGCTATGACGACGGGCGGCTGGAAACCTACGCCGGGCGAATCGCCGCCGAAACCGCTCCCGTCTGGTGCATCTTCGACAACACCGCCTCCTCCGCGGCGGCGGGGGACGCGCTGAAGCTGCAGGCTTTGCTTGCCTCCCTGCCGCGAAGCGGTGGGGAGGGGGACCACCCGAAGGGTGGTGGAGGGGTAGATGGCTCTGCGTAGGAGGTTTGCACGCGAACCCAACAGCTCCGGCGCCTTCTACCCCTCCACCATGCTTCGCATGGTCCCCCACCCCATCTGCGATGGGGAGGCAATCAGGCGTGCTCGCTGGCGGCGGGGATGACTCCGCGGCGGATCTGGTCGAGCTCGATCGATTCGAACAGCGCTTTGAAATTGCCCTCGCCGAAGCCTTCATTGCCCTTGCGCTGGATGATCTCGAAGAAGATCGGGCCGATCATGTTCTCGGTGAAGATCTGGAGGAGCAGGCCCTCGCCGGTCTCGGGAGAGCCGTCGATCAGGATCCGGCGCTTGCGCATCTCGGCGATCGAATGGCCGTGGCCCGGCACGCGCTTGTCGATCATGTCGTAATAGGTGTCGGGGCTGTCCTGGAAGCGGATGCCGTTGGCGCGCAGCTGATCCACTGTTGCGAAGATGTCGTCGGTGGCGAGCGCAAGGTGCTGGATTCCCTCGCCTTTATATTCCTTCAGGAACTCCTCGATCTGGCTGAACTCGTCCTGGCTCTCGTTGAGCGGGATCCTGATCTTGTCGTCCGGGGCCGTCATCGCGCGGGAGAGGAGGGCGGTCTGCTGGCCCTCGATATCGAAATAGCGGATCTGGCGGAAGTTGAAGATCCGCTCGTAGAACTGGGCCCAATGGTCCATCCGGCCGCGGTGGACGTTGTGGGTGAGGTGGTCGAGCGTGTGCAGCCCGGCCCCGTTCTTCGCCTTGTCCGCGCCCGGCAGCGGTTCGAAACCCTCGCGATAGAGCGTCTCGGCAGCGGCGGCGTCGACCAGATAGAGGCAGGAGCCGCCA
>DASWLZ010000006.1:0-6994 GCA_036399975.1 Allosphingosinicella sp. | reverse complement strand
GGGACGGACGGGCGGCTGGTCCTCTCCCAGCGCGACTGAGCCATGGCCGCGCTCGCCGATCCGGAGGAGGTGCGGGCGCATCTCGTGGCCGCGGCGAAGGCGGGGACGGCGCTTACCTATTCGGAGATACTGGAGCGGCTCGGCTATTCCTTCTCCCGCCCGAAGATGCGGGCGCTGTGCGCGATCCTCGGCGCGGTCGACGAGGCGGCGGCGCTTCGGGGCGAGCCGGAGCTCGCCGTCCTCGTCGTCCGGCAGAGCGACGGGCTTCCCGGCCAGGGCTGGTGGGTCGCCGGCGGCGCCCGGCCCCGAGGCTATGAGGGCCCCTGGGAAGGGCCCGAGGCGCGCCGCTTCATCGACCTCGTCCAGGCGGAAAGCTTCGCCTTCTGGCAGTCCCGAAGCGGGACAGGCGGCGAAGACCCCTCCCGTTAACCATCTCTCGTCACCCATTTTGCGCGGCGATGCGCCATAGCGGGGCTTCAAGGAGTCCATCGCGATGACCGACCGCGCCTTTCCGCTGCTTCGACCGGCCGCTCTGGCGGCCGCGCTCGCCCTCGCCGCCTGCAGCCGCGGCGGAGGCGAGGACAATCTCGCCGCCCTTGGCAACGACGCCGATCCGGCGGTGACCAGCGCCCTCAACGACCAGATCCTCGTTGATTCGAATCTGGCCAATCAGTCCAACCGGAACGCCGCCCGCCCGTCGCCGACCCCGGCGGCCGCGTCCTATCCGGCGCCGGACGGAGGCGCGGCCCCGGCTCCGGCCAAGGGCGCGAGCCCCGCCGCCGCGGCGATCGGCCAGGGCGGGAAGGGCTGCTCGGATGCCGCCCGGTTCGATTACAACATGGCCTGGGCGAACCGGCTTCCCCAGAGCTTCCCGGTCTATCCCGGCGGCCGCGTGATCGAGGCGGCGGCCAACAACCAGTCCGGCTGCAGCACCCGGGTCGTCACCTTCGCGACGGCCGATCATTGGCAGCGGGTCCTCGACTGGTACCATACGCGGGCGGTCCGGTCCGGCTATTCGTCGGAGCACCAGGTGCGCGACGGCGACCATATCCTCGCCGGAGGCAAAGAGAGCGACAAGGGGGCCTTCTTCCTGGTCGTCACGCCCAAGCCGAAAGGCTCGGAGGTCGCGCTGATCGCCAATAACGGGCGGTAAATCCTCCCCGCCCCTTCGCGTCGGGGAGGATACGAGGCTTCCTTCCCACCCTCCGCATCGCTACATCGCCGCGATGAGCGACGTCCGCCAGTTCACAGTCGCGCCCGACGACGACGGCATCCGCCTGGACCGCTGGTTCAAGCGGCATCTGCCCGAGGCGAGCTTCAACGTGGTCTCGCGCTGGGCTCGGACCGGGCAGCTGCGGGTGGACGGCAAGCGAGCCGCTCCGGGCGACCGGATCGAGGCCGGACAGTCGATCCGGGTGCCGCCCGCCGAGCCGCCGCCGGCGTCGGCGGCGCCGGCGCGCGCGAAGCCGGAGCGGCCGAAGCTGAGCGAGGACGAGATCGCCTTCGTCAACGAGATCGTCATCCATCGCGACCCCCAGGCGATCGTCGTCAACAAGCCGCCAGGGCTCGCCACCCAGGGCGGCACGAAGACGCGGACCCACCTGGACGGCCTTCTCGACGGGCTGGCGGACGAGGCCGGCAACCGGCCCAAGCTCGTCCACCGGCTCGACAAGGACACGTCGGGAGTCCTCCTCCTCGCCCGGACCGCGCGCTCCGCCGGCTTCTTCTCCAAGGCGTTTTCCGGCCGGACGGCGCGGAAGGTCTATTGGGCGATCGTCACCGGGGTGCCGGACATCGCGGACGGCTTCATCGATCTTCCGCTCGCCAAGCAGCCCGGCACCGGCGGGGAGAAGATGCATGTCGAGGAGGGCGAAGGCGGCCTCCCTTCGCGGACCCGCTACCGCATGATCGAGCGGGCCGGCAACCGCGCCGCCTGGGTCGAGCTCCAGCCGCTGACGGGCCGGACCCACCAGCTTCGAGTCCACATGGCGGCGATCGGCCACCCGATCCTGGGGGACGGCAAATATGGCGGCCCCGACGCCTTCCTGACCGGGGCGATCAGCCGCAAGCTCCACCTCCACGCCCGCCGCCTCCGGATCGACCATCCCGACGGAGACACGCTCGACATCATGGCCGAGCTTCCGTCCCACTTCGCGGAGACCATCGCCAATCTCGGCTTCGATCCCGATCTGGCCGATCTGCCGCTCGACGAGGTGAAATTCGCCGAGACCGAGGAAGGCAAGCGCCGCGCCGCCTCCGCCGCCGCCAAGTCGCGCCGCAAGGAGCGCAAGGGCGAGCGGCGGGGAAGGGGACAGAGGTGAGGCTGGCCCAAACCAGTCATTCCGGACTTGATCCGGAATCCATGAACACGGGCTTCAGGGGGTATGCTCTACCTTCTGTGTTCATGGATTCCGGCCTTCGCCGGAATGACGGGATGCGGCGCTGATGCACCCGAACCGCAAGTTCCACATCACGGATCGCGAGGCGATGGCGGCGCTGGTGCGCGAGCTCGGCTTCGGCGTGCTGTTCGGCCCGACCAGCCAGGGGCTCCGGGCCGTGCACGTTCCGGTGCTGCTCGACGGCGATCGGCTGCGTTTCCACGTGTCGCGCGGCAATGCCGTTCACTCGACCTTGCTGGCCGGCGGCGACGCCCTGTTCGTCGTCAACGGCCCCCATGCCTATATCAGCCCGGAATATTATGGCCTGGAGGATCGGGTGCCGACCTGGAATTACGTCGCCGTAGAGCTGGAGGGGCCGATCCGCACCCTCGATCCCGAGGCCCTGATCCGGCTCGTCGACGACCTGTCGGCCGAGCAGGAGGCGCGGCTGGCGCCGAAGCCGGCCTGGACCCGGGCCAAGATGAGCGAGGGCCGCTTCGAGGGCCTGCTCAAGTCGATCACCGGCTTCGAGATGCACGTCGCCGCCTGGCGCGGCACCGCCAAGGTGGACCAGGACAAGCCGCAGGAGGTGCGCAACCGGATCGCCGACGCGCTCGCCGTCCGGGGCGAGCCCGGCATGGCGCAGGTGATGCGGAATGAAAATCCTCCACTGCATTTGCAGGGGAGGGGGACCGCGCGTAGCGCGGTGGAGGGGCCTTCGGGCCTTGGAGAACCCCTCCAACAGGCTTCGCCTGGTCCCCCTCCCCAGGAAAACCAGGGGAGGAATAGGTGAAGAAGGCTCTCCAATGACCCCGCAAGACGACGAGACCCTGTGGCGCAACCGCTTCATCGCGATCAACCTCGTCCGGATCGGCGGGACGATCGTGGTGCTGATCGGCCTCGCCATTTGGCATGGCAACGTCCTCGTCGAGGGCGGAACGATCGCGGTCGGCCTCCCGCTCACCCTCGCCGGCCTCGTCGCGAGCTTCTGGGGGCCGAAATGGCTGGCCGGCCGCTGGAGGACCCCGCCCGGGCCATGAAGCGCTTCTACAAGCAGGCCGCCGCCTCTCCGGAAGAGGGCGGGGTCGCTATCCTGCTCGACGGCCGGCCGGTGCGCACTCCCGCGCGCAACCTGCTGCGCGTCCCGACCGAGGAGCTGGCGGAGGCGATCGCCGGGGAATGGAATGCCCAGGGCGAGAAGATCGACCCGCAGTCCATGCCGCTCACCGGCCTCGCCAACGCCGCGGTCGACAGGGTCGCGCCCGATCCGGCGGCTTTCGCCCGGGGCCTCGCCGAATATGGCGAGAGCGACCTGCTCTGCTACCGGGCGGAAGGGCCGCAATCCCTGGTCGAGCGCCAGGAGCGCCTCTGGGATCCTCTGCTGGACTGGGGGCGAACCCGCTTCGGGATCGAGATCGAGACCACGGCGGGAGTCATGCACCGCCGGCAGCCGCCGCGGACGGTCGAGCGGCTGGGCGCAGCCGTGGGGGCGCAAAGCGCCTTTCAGCTTGCCGGCCTCGCACCGCTGGTGACCGTCGCCGGCTCGCTGATCATCGCCCTCGCTTTGGCGGAAGGCGCGATCGGCCTGGAGACCGCCTGGGACGCGGCCATGCTCGACGAGGCCTGGCAGGCCGAGCAATGGGGCGCGGACCCGCTCGCCGCCGCGTCGCTCGAAAATCGGCGGCGGGACTTCGAGGCCGCCTACCGCTTCCTCACGCTTCTGTGATGCCCGTCGCCCCAGCGAAGGCTTGGGCCCCGGGGGGCGAAGGGCGGGGAGGCAATGGTGCCCTTCACGGCCGTTTGTGCCTTTCACCCGCCGGGGTCCCAGCCTTCGCTGGGATGACGGTGGGGCTCTACTCGGATTGCGCCGGAGCTGCCGGCGCGGCTTCTTCCATCCGGTAATGCGGCATGAACCAGCGGGCGATCACCAGCCCGGCGAGGATCATCGACGCCGACTCCACGATGAAGGCGTAGATCCAATAGCCCCAGCCGTAATGGTTGAAGATCGGTGCGCCGAGAAACTTCCAGGCGGTGAAGCCGAGGGTGACGCAGATGACGAGCTGCGCCAGGCTGGCGAAGCTGCGGCCGGCGCCGACGGCGCCCAGGCCGAGGGCGATCAGCAGGCCGGAAACCAGGGCAAGGATGAAGCCCGGCAGGATCATCGACATGTCGTCGGGCGAATAGCCCTTGGTGTTGAAATGCACGGTGGCGATCGGCCCCCGAGCGTAGAGCACGGCGCCGGCCGCGCTGCTGTGGGCGGGGATGATGTAGGCGCCGGTGCCGCTCGGAGTCAGATTCTGCGCCAGCGCCGCCTGCACCGCGGCGTTCTGCGCCTCGTCCGCCTTGGAATAGGGGATCTCCCCAAGCGGCGTCGCCCAGAAGATGAAGCCCATGACGAATATGATGATGCCGCCGACAAGGCCGCCGATGACGGTTCGTATCATGGTCATCCCCTTTGTTGCCCCGGGCAGCCTACGCCCAAACCCGGCGGGGGCAAAGTCAGCCGATCAGCTGGCGGACGAAATCGTGGAGGAAGACCCGCCGGGTCGCTTTCAGCCGCTCGGCCTTCAATATGTTGTGGACGAGCTCGCGGCATTTCTCGGCATCGTTGTTGATCAGCACGTAATCATATTCGGCCCAGTGGCTGATCTCAGCCGCGGCGCGCTCCATCCGGCGCCGGATCACGTCTTCGCTGTCGGTGCCGCGGGTGCGCAGGCGGCGCTCCAGCTCCGTCATCGAGGGCGGGAGGATGAAGACGCGGACGATGTCGGGATCGACCTGCTTCAATTGCTGGGTGCCCTGCCAGTCGATGTCGAGAAGGACGTCGCGCCCGCCCTCGATCGTCTTCAGCACCTCGCTCTTGAGCGTCCCGTAACGGTGGCCGAAGACGTGCGCCCATTCGAGGAACTCGCCCGCCGCGACCAGCGAGTCGAAGCCGGCGTCGTCGACGAAATGATAGTGGCGCCCGTCCACCTCGCCGGGGCGGATCGGCCGAGTCGTCGCCGAGACCGACATGGCGACCCCGTCGTCGGCCTCCAGCAGCATTCGGGCGATGGTCGACTTGCCGGCGCCGCTGGGGCTGGAGAGGACGAAGAGTAGGCCCCGCCGCTTGAAGGCGCTTGCGATTTCCATGCGCGCTAGTGGCTTGCGGAGCCGCCATGCGTCAAGCAGGTAGGGACATGGCCCGCCTCATCGCCCTCCTTCGAGCCGTCAACGTCGGCGGGCGCAAGCTGCCGATGGCGGAGCTTCGCGCCCTGTGCGGCGAGCTCGGCTGGAAGGACGTCGAGAGCTACATTCAGAGCGGCAACATCGTCTTCACGGCGCCGGGCACTAGGGAGGAGATCGAGGAGACGCTGGAGGCGGCGATCAGGCGCAAGTTCGGGATGGACGTTCCGATCATGGTTCGAACCGCGTCTCAATGGGCCGGCTATGTCGCCGCCAATCCCTTTCCGAAGGCCGCCGAGGACGAGCCGAACCGCCTCCAGCTCCTGGTGTCCAAGCAAGCTCCCAAAGGCGATGCCGCCGAGGAGCTGATGGAGCGCGCCCAGGGGGGCGAGTCGGTCAAGGCGGCCGGCGGCGCGCTCTGGTTCCATTTCCCGGGCGGAGTCGGCACCTCCAAGCTGCTTCCCACCCTTATCGACAAGGCGTGCGGCTCTCCCGGGACCAGCCGCAACTGGCGAACCGTCCTCAAGCTGCAGGAGATGGCATGCTGATCCACGTCGCCCCAGCGAAGGCGGGGGCCCCGGCGGGTGAAGACCGCAGTCGCCTTTCGCCCCGTGGGGCCCCGGCCTGCGCTGGGGCGACGATATGAGAGTGCCCCACGTCCCCAGGAGCTATTGGTTCGCGGCGCTTGCCCTGGTCGCCGTCATGGCCGCTATCCTGCTGTGGATGGGCCGGCCGCCCATCTGCACCTGCGGCGAGGTGAAGCTCTGGGTCGGGACGGTCAACGGCCCCGACAACAGCCAGCACCTCGCCGACTGGTACACGCCCAGCCACATCATCCACGGCTTCCTCTTCTACTGGCTCGGCTGGCTGTGCCTGAAGCGCAACCCGCCCGGGGATCGGCTCATCGCGGCGGTGCTGATCGAGGCGGGATGGGAGCTGCTCGAGAACAGCCGCTGGATCATCGAGCGCTACCGCGAGGCAACGATGGCGCTGGGCTACAATGGCGACAGCGTCATCAACTCGGCCGCGGACGTCGGCTGGATGGTGGCCGGCTTCGCTTTGGCGCGCCGACTTCCGGTCTGGGCGACGCTGATTCTGGCGGTGGCGTTCGAGCTTCTGACCCTGGCGATCATCCGGGACAATCTGACGCTGAACGTGATCATGCTGGTGGCGCCGAGCGACGCGATAAGGGCCTGGCAGGCGGGGGCGTGAAATCCACCCCATCGAAGGTGGGGAGGGGGGCCATGCGAAGCATGGCGGAGGGGCAGGTGCGCAGGCTTCTGCCATCACCCCTCCCACCACCTTTCGGGTGGTCCCCCTTGTATCTTTGATTTGTGGCAGAAGGTGGGTCGCAGGTGGCCCCGCGGGGCCACCTGCGGCGCCCGGAAGCCCGCGACCCCCTAGGAGTTGCAGACCGCTGGGGAGCTTGGTGCTCCGGGCGCATCTTCATC
>DASWLZ010000005.1:0-41337 GCA_036399975.1 Allosphingosinicella sp. | reverse complement strand
GTTGAAGTCGATCGTGTAATTGCCCTTGAGGAACATGCCGTCATAGCCGGCGCCGCCGTTCACCGTGTCGCCGGTCGAGAACCGGTCCTGCTCGAAGAAGAAGATGTCGTTGCCGAGGCCGCCGGTCAGGGTGTCCTTGCCCCGGCCGCCGTAGACCACGAACCTCGCATCCGTCTCGGCCGAGCCGTTGAAGGTCAGATCCTCGTCGGCGAGCAGATTGCCGCCGTTGATGAACGCCTGCACGCCGGCGGCGAAATTGGCGTCGTGGGTGACGATATTATAGTCGTAGCGATTGCTGCCCGGCTCGCCGAAGGTCGTGTTGGAGCCGGCGAGCAGCGAGATGCCTTCGATCTCGGTGACGTTCGAGGTCAGCGTGAGGGTGCCGTAGGCCCCCTGCACGACGAGGGTGTCGGTGCCGCCGCCGCCGTTGACGATGTCGGACGAATTCAGCGTTGCGCCGAAGAAGATGGTGTCGGTCCCGTTGCCCCCGAGCGCGGTGTCGTTGCCGCCGCCGAACCACAAATAGAGGAGATCGTTGCCGTCATTGCCTTCGAGCCGGTTGTCGGCGGCGTTGCCGGTCAGCTTGTCGTTGCCGCTGCCGGAGCTCGCATTCTCGATGGTGACCCCGTTGGCGATCGTGAAGCCGCCATGGATCCCGAAGGCGTAGGACATCCATCCGCCGCCCCCATATTCATAGCGGAGCGTCGCGGGGCGCAGATCGATAGTGGTGTCCCTGGCGCCGCTATAGGTGATCTGATCGACCCCTCCGGCATCCCAGATCGACGAGTAAAAGGTGCTCTCGCCCACATAATAGCCGTCGCGGGCCGTCGTCGCATCGTCGGGGCCGTGCTCGGCCCGCTGCCCGGTAGCGGAATCGATATAGACTCCCGCCTCGTTCGCGTCCTTCAGGACGTAGGTGTCGTTGCCGGTGGCCCAATCCTCGTTGACGCCATATTTGTCCTGGATGACGGCGATGTCGAGCGCCATCAGGCTTCCGAGCCAGCCAAAGCCCTGGTTGTTGGTCTGGGCCTGGCCGTAGGGCGACTTTTCCCACCCGTCATTGTAGGACATCATCGTGTGGACGCCCTGATTGAGGTCGTACGCTCCGGCCCCGCCGTCATCGCCGGGGACGCCGTTGGTCACCACCCCCTGCATGACGCTCGATCCGCCGCCGGTGTCGTGCGGGTGGGCGAGGCCCATGCCATGGCCGAATTCGTGGATCAGGGTAACGAAGGAGAAGCCGCCCTTCTGAAGCATCTGGGCGTTCCAGCGCTCGTCGGCGGAATTGAACTGGGCAACGCCCTCGTCATTATAATCGGGCGGGTTCATCGATCCGAGCAGGGAAATGCCCGGCCCCGGCGTGCCGGGATAGGACCAGTAGAAGAAATCGGCGTCGAAGCCGTCACCATCCACTCCGGTGGCATATTTCATGTTGGCCTCGGGCCCCAATGGGCCAGGCTTGTACTCGATCGTCGGGTCGCGCTCGTAGAGGTTGGTCGTCGGGTTCAGAGTGTAGTTGGAGATAAAGACGACGTCGGCCACCTTGGAGAATTCGGCCGCCGCGGTCAGCATGGCCCGGATTTCATACTGATAGGGATTCTGGGCCGTCACCTGGGCCGGAATGGTCGAATTGACATTCGCGTAGACGTCGCCCTCGCCGGCGAAATAGAGGTAGATGACGTTCTTGCCCGGGTAGCCGAGGGCGTTGCCCTCGACGGTGGACGGGTTCGCCGCCGGTTCCCCGGTCGGTCGCGGGCCTTCCATGCCGTCCGGATTGCGCACCGAGACGTGCTCGCGGTTGACGAGGACTCCGCCCCAGTCGATCGAGTGGAGCGGGTTCGTGATGTCGTAATGCGTGGAATAGACGGTCCCGGTCGCGGTCTTGGCGAAAATTTCGTAATCGCCGACGAAATCCCCGACCCCGTCGCCGGTATTGTCGTAGGACGTGGCGTTGACGTAGTAGGTGCCCGTGTAAGTCGCCTCGAACGTCATGAGAGCGTCGAGCCCCGACGGCGTGTTCGGCCCGCCGCCATCCGCGATCGAGAGCAGATTGCCGGCGGAATCGTAAATCTCGAGATAGGCATCGGCGAGCGGGACGCCGTTGCCTTCCACGCCCGGAATGCCGCCGGTACGGGCATATTGACCGAATTGGTAGATCTGGCCGGCCGTCAGCGTGACCTTGAACCAGTCCTTGTCGCCGGGCGTGTCGCTTGCCGCCAGGACGTGGCTGCCGTCGACCACCAGCGTGCCGGTGGTGTTCGGGGCGGCCGTATAGCCGTCGACGAGGGCGTTCGGGCCGGGGATGTCCCAGGCCGATTCGACCGGCTCGTAATTGTCGGGACGCCCAGAGTTGCCGGCGTTGAAGCTCGTCGCGGCTCCGTCGAGCGCCAGCTGCATCTGCCGGATCGCCGCATTCGAGGCGCCGGCCAGACGGGTGAAGGAATCAAGGCCGAACGACGCGGAATCGCTGTCAAGGAAACGGCGCGATGTGAAAAGATTCTGCCCGAATTTCGGCATCCCTTATTCTCCCTGGATCAATTATAATTTGAAGACAGCATTGAGGACGCCCCGGCGACCCTGCGGATCGGGGGCGTTATCAAGCCTGGGGCTCGCAGATTGTGGAACGGATGGGGCGGAGAGGGGAACGGCCAAAGGCGCGCGCGAAACGCCTGCCGGGGCAGAGAAGCAACACTGGTTGCAACGCGCGGACGAACCCCAATTTTCGCCTTTCGAACAGCCAAGAAGGTGAAGAAGCTGTTAACGCTGCTGAAACCCGCCTGAAGCGCTTCGGTTCCGGCACGGAGGGAACCTGTTGTAAATACGTAGTTAAATTATATCGATTCGCTCTGCATCGGAGCGTTGCCGCCCGCCGCCGGGGTGTTTCACGGCCGACGGCTTGATCCGGGGCGGGAATGCCCCCAGCCTGTCTCCGCTTGGAATCCGGCCTCGCGGCCGCTGTGGAGGACCCCGATGAAGCCTTCCTGCCTCGCCTTGATCTGCGCCTTGGCGCTGAGCGGATGCGTTCCGACGCTGGAGCTGAAGGAGGGCGATGAGCGGGAGCGCCTCGTCGCCCTCGTCCGGCAATTCTGCGCGGCGGAGCAGAGCGCCGACCCCGGCGACACGCATCCCCTCCTCGTCGCCTCGCTTCGGGAGATGCTCGACCGCGCCGGCCGCGCCGGGGCGTCCCTGACGTCCGGCGACCCGAAGGCCGGATGCGAGCCCGGGCGGGCCTGGCACCGGGGCGGGTCACGGATGTTCGCGGAGGTCCGGCTGGCGGATCGAAGCGACAGGCTCGACCTGTGGCGCGGGGAATGGCCGCGGATCGGGGACGTGATCTACGGAGGCAAGCGCAGCGCCGGCGGGCGCAAGTTCAAAAGCCTGAGGGCGGAGCTGATCGCCGAAGCCGGCGGGCGCACGGCCGCCGCGACCCCGCCTCCACCGCCGGACACGGAATGCTTCCCGCCTTATTATCGCTTCGCCTTCGTCGCCACCGACACCAATGTCTATCGCCAGGGCGCGGTCGTGCGGGTGACTCCGACGCTCGACAAGTCGCCGGCGGGCACGGTGGCGGTGCCGGTGAGGTGCACGACGGGCTGGTCGGTCACCGGACCTGCGACCCTCAGCCCGGACCGGACCTTGGTGACCATCGCCCCGGACGCTCCCCCGGGCTCGATCGTCACCGTCGGCTACAGCCACGGCGGGGCAAAGGTCGAAGCGCGTTTCAAGGTGATCGCGAGGGACGAGATCGTGCTGACCGGCCGTTACAGCCAGAGCCGCCTCGAAGGCTGCTCATCGGTCCCGTTGGTCGGCGAGCTCGAATTCCAGCCTGAGAACCGCTTCGCGGTCACCTATATGCCGTTCGAGACCTATCAGGATTATTGGGGCACCTACAGTTACGACCCGGCCACGAAGCGCCTCCGGCTGACCGTCGAGGGCGGCAATTTCGTCCCGTCCAACCTCGATCCCGAAGGCGAGGCGGAGATGGTGGAAGGTCGGCTGCGCCTGAAGGGCCTGTTCCTGGGCAGCCGTTTCGGCCCGCCTCTATCGGGCTGCACCTACGTCTTCTGACCGCCGACTGCCTGGCCGGAAGCCGGTGGTGCCGCTTGGGTGACTCGAACACCCGACCCCATCATTACGAATGATGTGCTCTACCGGCTGAGCTAAAGCGGCATGACCGGAGGAGGCGCGCGTCTATCAGCGGCCGGCGACGATGACAAGGGAGCGTCGCCCCGGCGGAAGGCTGGGGCCCGGCGGGGGAGGGACGGGGTTGCCTTCACCCTTGGGGCCGGCCTTCGCCGGGGCGACGATGTTCACAAACCTTAACCGTTTTTCAACCACGTCCGGTGCAAAGCTCGCTCACTGGGGAGCTTGAGGACCGCCTGATGGACAGCCTGCGCGCATTTGACGAGCAGCCGGATTACGGCGTGGCCGAGGACGACGGCGGGATCGAGGTCCCGCCCGAGGTCGGCCTGGACGAGCGGCGAATGCACGTCCGCGCCTATAATTACTGGGTCTCACTCCTCGACGGCCGGGCCTATCCGTCGATCCGGGCGCTCGACCCGGAGGCGCTTGGCGATTTCGGCCCGAACAGCGTCCTTCTCGATTTCTCGGAAGGGGGCGACGACCCCAAGGTGGCCTGGCTTGGCGAGGCGCTCCGCGAGGAATGCGGCCTGCTCGGCGACGTCCGGCGGATCAGCGAGGTTCCCAAGCGCTCGCTCCTGTCCCGGCTGACCGACCATTATATGCAGATCATCGCCAACAAGGCGCCGATCGGCTTCGAGGCCGAGTTCCTCGGCCAGCGCGGCAAGAACATGATGTACCGCGGCATCCTGATGCCCTTCTCCTCGACCGGGGACGCGATCGACTTCATCTACGGGGTGATCAACTGGAAGGAGATCGCCGACAGCGCGACCGCCTCCGCCATCGCCCACCAGGCCTCGACCGCGCTAGCCGCGGCGCCGCAGCCGGGTGCGAGCCCGGTCTGGGCGGACGGCCCCAATGCCGATCCGCTCGAGCTGGACGCGGTCGCCGAGCCCTCCTGGGAGGAGCCCGAGCTCGACCTCGACGCCGGACTCGCCGACCGCCTCGGAATCGCCCGCGACAGCGCGGACGCCGCCCGGGGCGCCGACCAGCGCAGCCGCGCCGCTTTGTACCGGGCCCTCGGCCAAGCCTATGATTTCGCCCTCGCCGCCGAAGCCGATCGCGAAGGCTATGCCGAGTTGCTCGACGATGCCGGGCTGAAGGCCCAGGCCAGGGCGCCGATGACCCCGGTCGTCAAGCTCGTCTTCGGAAGCGAATATGACAAGTCGCGCCTCACCGAATTCGCCGCCGCCCTGAGCTGGGCGCGCCGCGAGCGGCTCCCCTCCGGAGCCCTTCGCGAGCGGCTGGAGAGCGACGGCCTCAAGGCCCTGGTCCAGGCCGAGCGTCGCGCCCGCCGCCCCGAGCCCAGGCCCGATACAGGCGAGCAGGCGCGCGAGGCCCTCCGCTCGGCCCGCCCGCTCGGCCATGTCGACATTCCGGGCCCGGAGGAGTTCGTCCTGCTCATCGCCCGTCGCGACGAGGTCGGCGGATTGGCCGTCCTGGCGCCGGTCGCGGACGAGGCGATGCTCGAGCGCGCGATCCGGAAGGCCGCCGCCTAACTTGCCTAAGGCTTTGCCGGCTCCGCCGGGAAGGGATGGCCGACCTGATATTGCGGCCCCGCTTTCTTGTCTTTCCAGAATACGACCAGGAAGCGCTCGCTTCGGCCGCAGGCCTGGATCTCCCAGCGCTCGTAGCGCGCGCCCTTCGGGCCGATCCGGAAATTCGGATCGGCCGGGACCCAGCGCTTCGGCATGGTCGAGGCCGTCGCGCCTCCGACATCGCCGCACTTCAGCGAGCGCGCGGCGAAGCCCACGGCCTCTTGCAGGGCGGCCTGGGCGATCGTCTTGCTGGGAGCGGCCGTCCGGCCCCCGAGGACCAGCGAGCCGGCGGACGGCGGCTCGGCGGCCTCGGTCGGCGCCGCCGCGGCGAGCAGCAGGGCAGGCAGGATCATCATCCCCTCCGGCATTTCATCAGCGGCTGGATCCGGGTGCCGAAATTCTCCGTCCCCTCGATAAAGTCGTCGAACGTCAGCAGCACTCCGCCAGTGTTCGGCACCGTTGAGGCTTCGTCAAGCATCCCGGCGACGCTTTCGTAGGAGCCGACCAGGGTGCCCATGTTGAGGTTCACCGCGCTCTCCTTGTCGGCGAGCTGGCGGACGTTGGTGGTGGCGCTGGCCTTGTCGGCCGCGCCCTGGAAGCCGAGCCAGGCCACGGCCTCCTCGTCCACGCCTTCCCGATAGGAGATCCATTTCTCCATCGCCTCATCGTCCGTCTCGGCGGCGATGACCATGAAGAGTGCGTAGATGCGGACGTCGCGGCCGGTCTTGGCCGTCGCCGCCATCAGCCGCTCGTTGTTGGGGGCGAAGGCCTTGGGGGTGTTGACGCCCTTGCCGAGGCAGAAGGCGTAATCGGCATATCGGGCGGAGAAAGCGAGGCCCTCGTCCGACGAGCCGGCGCAGATGATCTTCATCGCGCCCTCGGGGACCGGACGGACCCGGCAATCCTCCATCTGATAATATTCGCCCTTGAAGTCGGAGACCCCCGTTTCCCACAGCTCCCTCAGGATATGGGCATATTCGCCGAGCATCTGGTAGCGGTTGCGGAAATGCTCGTCGCCCGGCCACAGCCCCATCTGGCTGTATTCGGGACGCTGCCAGCCGGTGATCAGGTTAAGGCCGAAGCGGCCGTGGCTGATCGAATCGATCGTATTGCACATCCGAGCCGCGAAGGCGGGCGGGATGACCAGGGTGGGGCAGGTCGCGTAGACCTTGATCTTCTCGGTGACGGCGGCGAGGCCCGCCATGAGGGTGAAGCTCTCCAGCCCATATTCCCAGAACTCGGTCTTGCCGCCGAAGCCCCTCAGCTTGATCATCGAGAGGAGGAAATCGACTCCATATTTCTCGGCGCGAAGGGCGATGTCCTTGTTGAGGTCGAAGCTCGGCATATACTGGGGCGAAGTCTCGCTGATCAGCCAGCCGTTATTGTTGATGGGCACGAAGATGCCGACTTCCATGGCCGTTCAGCTCCTTAGGAATTCGAGGACGAGGCGGTCGAAGGCCTCCGGCTCGGTGACGTTGCAGGCATGGCCGCCCCGGTCGAGCCGGGCAACCGTGGCATCGGCCAATTCTCCGGCCAGCAACTCGGAGCAAAGCGCCGGAACGAGGACGTCGTCCGAGGCAGCGATCAGCAGGGTCGGGCAGGGCGGGCCCGGCCGGAGCTCGAACGCCCGGGCCGCCGCGATCCGTCTCTCGACCGTCTCGACCGGGGGGAAGCGATCGAGCTGATGCTCCGCCTCGACGTCGAGCATGCCCGCGTTCGCCGAGCTCCAGTCGGCCGGATAGAGGAAGATCGGCTGGGCCCGGACATAGGCTTGGGGCCCGCTCGCCCGCAAAATCTCCTGCCGGACGTCGAAGCACAGCTCGGTGTGGGGATCGAGCCTCGGCCAGCCGTTGACGACCACCCGTTTCGCCAGGACGCCGCCGAGCTCGAGGCCGATCAGCCCGCCGAGGGCATGGCCGAGAAAGTGGGGCCGCTCGATCCCGAGCTCCGCGATCAGGGCTCGGACGTCCGCCGCCATCGCCGCGACGGACAAAGGCGCGTCGGGAAGCGGGCCGCTTCGGCCGGTCCCGCGATGATCGTAGACGAGCACCCGATAGTCGCGGGACAAAGCGCCGAGATTGGGCGTCCAGTAGGAGCCCGAGCCGCCCAGGCCGGCCGAGAGGATGAGCACCTCGCCCGCGGGCGGGCCGTGCCATTCATACCAGAGGCCCGCGGCGTGAACCATCAGCCGATATGCGCCACGCTGGCGATCTCGACCACCAGGCCCGGCTTCACCAGCCCGCACTGGATGCAGTAGCGCGCCGGCTTGGCGCCGGGGAAATATTCGGCATAGACCGAGTTCATCGCCGGATAGTCCGCCCAGTCGGTCAGGAAGATGTGGTTGAAGGCGACGTCGGCCATCGTCGCGCCCGCCGCCTCGAGCGTGATGCGGATCGTCTCGAGGACGTGCCGGGTCTGAGCCTCGGCATCGCCCGGGTAGAGCACGGTGCCGCCGGGCCCGAGCGCCAGAGTGCCCGACACATAGACGGTGCCGTCGGCGACCTTGGTCCCCGCCGAATAGGGCGCGATCGGGATCGGGAATTGCGGCGGATTGATCGATTCGAACGGCATCAGGTCACTCTCCCGTCATTGCGAGAGCAGCGAAGCAATCCAGCTGCTCCTCCGCCCGGCTGGATTGCTTCGTCGCTGCGCGCCTCGCAATGACGGATCACTCCGCCATCTGCCCGAACGCGCCGCAGAAATCGGCGACGGTTGAGACCCATCCGAAGAAGGTCTCGACATTGTAGACGCTCGCTTTCTGGAGATAGTCCGGCCCCGCCTGATGGGTGGCGTCCTCGAGCATGATCCCGAAATATTCGAGGAAGAAGCCGTCCCTCAGGGTCGATTCGACGCAGACGTTGGTGGCGATCCCGACGAGCACGATGTTGCGGACGCCGCGCGAGCGGAGCACCGAATCGAGCTGCGAGTTGAAGAAGCCGGAATAGCGCGTCTTGGGCAGGACGATGTCGCCCGGCTTCGGCGCGAGGGCCTCGACCAGCGCATAGTCCCAGCCGCCGCGCGCGAGCAATTTCCCCTGAAGCTCGGGCCGGGCCCGCATCGTCTTCAGCGCGTTCGACTTGTGCCAGTTGGGCGAGCCCGGCCCGCCGGCCTCGACATAGGCCTCGTCCCAGCCGTTCTGGAAATAGATCACCGGCAGGCCGGCGCCGCGGGCCGTCCCGACCACCTTGGCGCATTGCCCGATCACCGCCCCGGCGCCGCCGATGTCGAAGCCCGCCAGATCGAGATAGCCGCCCGCCGAGGCGTAGGCGTTCTGCATGTCGACGACGATCACCGCCGTCTCCTCGGCGGCGACGCGGATCGGCTCCGGGCGTGCGGGGAGCGTGACGACGCGTCTGGTCCTGCCTTCGCTCGCCGTGTCCGCCGTCATCCGTCACTCCTCGTTCCCGAATGTCGACCAGATGGCCGCCTCGCACAAGTAGGCCTCGTCGCGGCGGCGGCCGGACGGCTCTGGGCTTTCGTCCAGACGGCCTGGCGAGCTGGAAGATGCTTCAGGGCGTGGTGGCAGGCGCTTCGGGAGAGGGGGCCTCGGCCCGGCACAGCCGCCTCGGCAACTCGCATTCCTCGAGCCAGGCCGCCTCGATGACGGGCGCGATCATCTCGGAATAATGAGCCCGCACCAGCCGGCCGACGCGCGGGTCCTGATAAACGCGGGCGCAGGCCTGGCAGTGATGGGCATATCGCCCCTCCCACTCGATCGTCGGGTCCCGCTGCTGGGCCCACTCCAGCAGTCGCTCGGGCCCGAGATAGCGGATCCAAAGCTTGACGAAGTCGCTTTCCGCCTCCGCGATCGCGGCGCCGAGCGAGCCGGCCTTGTCGGCCTTGCCGACCGTGAGCTCCGGGATCAGGCGCTGACCTATTCCGCAACAAGCGGCGATGTTCCCGTCGGCTTGAAGCGTGTAGGTCTGGAGGACATTGCTGCAGCCGGGGCGGGCGGCCAGATTGTCTCGATCGGTGGCGAGCCCGACCTCATAGCCTTCGGTCATGCCTGGATCGAGAGGCATCCAGGGGCCTTCGAACATCGTGAGCCGGGCCCGCTGGTCATCCGTGAGCCCGGCTATCAGCGGGTGAGACTCCAGGTCCTTTTGAGTCACCCGACGGTCGCGCCGGAGCTCGACGACCACCCATACGGGCAAATTTCGAGTCACCGCCGCGACGCAGGCGCGCGCGACCCGATCCAGCGGGATGAAGCGCACATGCTCGTCCCCGGTGCTGTAGTTGATCTCGCAAAGGCCGGCATCGATCAGCTTCTCGATCCGGTCCCCGGCGGCTTCGTCCGATGTCGCCCAATGCGCATTGCTCACGATTCGCGTGGGCAACCCGAGCCTCGTCGCGTGGCGGATACCGGCCAGCAGATCGTCCCAGCGCAGCGTTGCCTCGCCTCCGGTGAAAACGACATTGGCGAAGCCCAGCACGGCGGCTTCGTCGATGGTCCGGAGTATCGTCTCGAGCGGCAATGTGGTCCGCTCCTTTGGGCTGCTCAGCGAGCCGCAGTGGAGGCAGGCGGCGGGACAGGTATAGGTCGGCATGACGGACAGGGTCTTGCAGCCGCGGACAATGTCCGGGGGCGCCGTCACCGGGGCCCCGGCCGGTTTCGAACCGCGAGCCGGCCCGAGTCGCGCAGCTGCTTGGCGCGAAATATCAGCTGCTCCATGACCGCGCGCAACTGCGCCGGATTGACGGCGGCGAAATCCCCGAAGCCGAAGCCTTTATGCTGGAAGTTCTGGCTCGATTCGACTTTGGCGGAAGAGCTGCTCGGCGTGGCTGCCGGCGTAGCGAAGGTCTTCTCCGGGCCGGTCACGAACTGCTGGAAAACTTCCACGCCTATGAAACCATGGCCGTTAGCCGCGTTCAGCAGCAGATTGCCGATTAATTCATCATCACCGTAATCGAGCAGAGCCTGAGCAAAGTCTCTCGCGAACTTACTGCGTTCGACCGGCTTGCCATTCTCATGCGAGGGATAGGATTCGAGCCAGGTGCGAAACCGGTCGTTGGCCAGCATGGAAAACAACACGCGCGTCGCCGAAGCCTCTTTCTGCTCCTGCACAGGCAAGTCGTACAGCGCTGCGATGCGGCGTAGCGGGTTGGTCAGGAAATCCGTCCGGGCTTGCGGGCTTTCCAGGTCCGAGAATAATTGCTTTGTCCGCTCCCGCAGTTGCACCGGTGAAATTTTCAGAGGCGGTCTCTCGGAAGTCGCTGATTTGTCTCTTCCCTTTTGCTGCATGGCCTCCTCCCTAGAGTGATAAACGATTCATAATCGTCCACGGGAACTACATTCCAAGCATGCGCACTTAGGCGACACTACAATAAACAGGAGAGAAGTCCAGCGGGCTACTGGGCTGGCAATCCGGTCGTCCGGCGCTCGGGGACGCTCCTCGCCGGCCTCAGCGCCACCCGCCCCTGAACGCGAATTCCGACGTCGGCTTCCGCCCGCTCGGGACTTCCCGGGCGCGCAGCTTCTCGGGAAGGCTCGCCGGATCGCCGATCCGCCCGACCACCGCCGCGGCCTCGACCCGATACCGCTCCGGCACCGCCAGCTCCTCGCGAGCCCGCTCGAAATCCACCCCCGACATTCCGTGCGCCTGATAACCCATGCGCGTCGCCTGAAGCGCGAAGCAGGCCCAGGCCGCTCCGGCGTCGTAGCTGTGGGTGTGCGACGTCGCCGGCTCGCCGGTCGCCTTGTCGGTGAAGGGCAGGGTGTCGGAGAGGATGTAGACGAGCACCGACGCGCTCTGCGCCCAGCTTCGGTTGAACGGGATGAGCAGGTCCAGGAAGCGCTCCCAGTCCGCATCGCCCCGCCGGGCGTAGAGGAAGCGCCAGGGCTGCGAGTTGAACGCGGAGGGCGCCCAGCGCGCCGCCTCGAAGAGGGTGAGGAGGTCGGCTTCAGGCATCTCGGATTCGTCGAAGGCGCGCGGCGACCAGCGCTCGAGGAAGAGGGGGTCGATCGGGTGGTCGGGCTGGCGGGGCATGGACATTCCTTTGCCTCCCCATCGCCAGACGGGGAGGGGGACCGCCGTAGGCGGTGGAGGGGTAAAGGGCGAGGGCCTCGGCGGGTTCCCGCTCGAACCCACGGCCACGGCGCCTTCACCCCTCCACCACCTTCGGTGGTCCCCCTCCCCGCCGCTTCGCGGCAGGGAGGCCAGTCCCAAGGGGTTGCCCCTCCGGGTCGGGGGGGGCATAGGGCGCGCGACCATTAAGACGGCGCCCCTGTGCCGCCCCTTTGGGAGCCAATTATGAGTTCGGACAGCCTCGTCGCGGAGCACGATGCCGCCGACGTGCAGATCGTCGACGCCCTCGCCCACGCGCTCGTCGACGGCGCCCTTCCCGGCGAGCTCGCCGACTTCACCGACTCGGACCGGATCTCCGCGGCCCAGTTCATCGCCTCCTGCGCCGCCCGCCGGCCGCCGGGGATCGCCCTGGTCCGCGTCGAGCCGCAGGGCGGGGCGCTCGGCCACCGCCGGATGCGGATCGGGATCGTCAACGACGACATGCCCTTCCTGGTCGATTCCGTCGCCAACACGCTCGCCGCCCGCAACCTCACCGTCCACCGCCTGCTCCATCCGGTGCTCTGCGTGACCCGCGGCGAGGACGGGGCGCTGGCCGCGGTCGAGCCGCTCTGCGACGATGTCGAGCGGCGCGAATCGATGATGTATCTCGAGGTCGACCGCGCCGACGCCCGCGGCCGGCGCGAGATCGTCGCCGATCTCCACCGGGTCCTCGCCGACGTCCGCGCCGCCGTCACCGACTGGCGGGCGATGCAGTCGCAGATGCGGGCCGACGCCGACTCCGCCGGCAACGAGGAAGGCGCCGCCCTGCTGCGCTGGTTCGCCGACGGCGCGATGACCCTGCTCGGCTACGAGGTCGAGCGGCCGGAGGGCCAGCCCACCGACGCGCTCGGACTGTTCCGGATCCCGGGGGAGCCGACCGATCCCGGCGGAGCGCTGGGGGCGATGCGCTATTTCGAGGGCGGCGGCGACGTCCCGCTCCTCGCCAAGGCCGAGCGCCGGGCGTCCGTCCACCGCCGGGTCCCGCTCGACCTCGTCGTCGTCCCCGTCCGCGAGGGCGGCAAGGTCACCGGGATCGGCGTCCATGCCGGGCTTTGGACCAGCGAGGCCCTGAGCTCCCCGGTCGAGGAGGTGCCCTTGCTTCGCAAGCGCCTCCAGCAGCTCGAGCGCGAGTTCGGCTTCGATCCCTCCGGGCACAGCGGCAAGGCGCTCCGCCACGCCGTCACGGCTTTGCCCCACGACCTGCTCGTCAGCCTCAGCGTCGAAGCGGTGCGCGAGCTGGTCACCACCGCCATGTCGCTCGCCGACCGTCCGCGCCCGACGCTCGCGCTCGTCCGCTCGATCCTCAAGGGCAACATGTTCGCCTTCATCTGGCTTCCGCGCGACGAGCTGACCACGCGTCGCCGGCTCGCCATCGGCAAGATGATCGAGCAGGCCTCGCAGGGCCGGATCTCCAATTGGTCGGTGGAGCTCGGCGACGGCGACCTCGCCCTCATCCGCTACACGCTCTACGTCGGGCCCGAGACCCCGAACCCCGACGTTGCCGAGCTCGACCGCCGCCTCGACGAGATGGTCCGCGGCTGGGAGCCCTCGGTCGAGGAGGCGCTGGGCGAGATGGTCGGGCCGCAGCGCGCCACCCGCCTCGCCCTGTCCTATCTCGACGATTTCCCCGAAGCCTACCGGATCGCCGTCCCGCCGGCCGAGGCGGCTCAGGACATATTGCGGATCTGCGCGCTGGACGGCGCCGGCCAGCGCGACGCGCGCCTCTACCGCCAGGCCACGGACGGGCCGAAGCGGCTGAGGCTCAACACCTACCGGCTCGCCGAGATCATCCCGCTCTCCGACGCCGTCCCGGTGTTCGAGAATTTCGGCTTCCGGGTGCTCGAGGAGCATCCCACCGCCCTCGACGAAGGGCGGCTGGGCTACGTCCACGAATTCCTGCTCGAGGTCCGCTCCGGCGAGGCCGACCAGGTGCTCGACCGCTCCGAGCTGGTCGAGCGCGCCATCGCCGAGGTCCTCGACGGGCGGGCGGAGAACGATCCGTTCAACCAGCTGCTCGTCGCCGCGGCGCTGGCCCCGCGCGACGTCGTCCTGTTCCGCGCCTGGTTCCGCTATCTCCGCCAGGTCGGCCTCTCTTATTCGATGGTGACGGTGGTCGAGGCGCTTCGCCGCGCCCCCGGGGTCGCCCACGGCCTCATCGCCTTGTTCGACGCGCTCCACGACCCCAGGCAGCAGGGCCCCCGCGAGGCCGCGGTCGAGGCCGCCGAGCGGGCGATCCGCGACGGTCTTTCGCAGGTCGCGGCGATCGACGAAGACCGAATCCTCCGGCTGCTGTTCGGGGTCGTCTCGGCGACCCTCAGGACCAACGCCTTCACCCCCGCCGGCCGCGAGGCCCTGGCGTTCAAGCTCGACAGCGCGAAGGTGCCGAACCTTCCCCAGCCGCTCCCCTGGCGCGAGATCTGGGTCTATTCGCCCCGGGTCGAGGGCATCCACCTGCGCGGCGGCCCGATCGCCCGCGGCGGCCTCCGCTGGTCCGACCGCCGCGACGATTTCCGCACCGAGATCCTCGGCCTGATGAAGGCCCAGCTGGTCAAGAACGCCGTCATCGTCCCCACCGGCGCCAAGGGCGGCTTCTATCCCAAGCAACTGCCGCCGACCTCGGACCGCGACGCCTGGCTCGCCGAGGGGACGGAGAGCTATCGGACCTTCATCCGCGCCCTGCTCTCGGTCACCGACAATATCGTCGGCAACAAGGTCGTCCATCCCGACGGCCTCGTCGTCCGCGACGGCGACGATCCCTATTTCGTCGTTGCCGCCGACAAGGGCACGGCGACCTTCTCCGACATCGCCAACGCCATCTCGGCCGAGCGCGGCTTCTGGCTCGGCGACGCCTTCGCGTCGGGCGGAAGCTACGGCTACGACCACAAGGCGATGGGGATCACGGCGAGGGGCGCCTGGATCTCGGTCCAGCGCCACTTCCGCGAGATCGGGATCGACGTCCAGTCGCAGCCGATCCGGGTCGCCGGGGTCGGCGACATGTCCGGCGACGTCTTCGGCAACGGGATGCTGCTGTCGAAGACGATCAAGCTGGTCGCCGCCTTCGACCACCGCCACATCTTCCTCGACCCGGACCCCCATATTTCGGCGAGCTGGGAGGAGCGCAACCGCCTCTTCAACCTGCCGCGCTCGAGCTGGGACGATTACGACCGCAAGCTGATCTCGAAGGGCGGCGGGATCTTCCCGCGCGCCCAGAAGTCGATCCCGCTGTCGGAGGAGGTCCGGGCGATGCTCGGCCTCCACGTCGAGGAGACCGACCCGGCGACCCTGCTCACCGCCATCCTGTCGGCACCGGTCGACCTGCTCTGGTTCGGCGGCATCGGCACCTACATCAAGGGCAAGAGCGAGAGCAATGCGGAGGTCGGCGATCCCGGCAACGACGCCATAAGGGTCAACGGCGCCGACCTTCGGGCCAAGGCGCTCGGCGAGGGCGCCAACCTCGCCATCACCCAGGCCGGACGGGTCGAGTTCGCCGCCGCGGGCGGGCGGATCAACACCGACTTCATCGACAATTCGGCCGGGGTCGACTGCTCGGACAATGAGGTCAACATCAAGATCCCGCTCAACCGGGAGATGGCCGAAGGCCGGCTCGCGCTCGAGGACCGCAACGCGCTCCTCGCGGCGATGACCGATGAGGTCGCCGCGATCGTCCTCGAGGACAACCGCCTGCAGACCCTCGCTCTGTCGATCGCCGAGCGCGGCGGCGCCTCCTGCCTTCCGCCGCTGTTGAGGGCGATGGAGCTTCTCGAGGAGAGCGGCCGCCTCAACCGCGCCGTCGAGGGCCTCGAGACCAACGAGGAGCTGTTGCGGCGGGCCCAGGAGAATCGCGGCCTGACCCGCCCCGAGCTCGCTATCCTCCTCTCCAGCTCGAAGATGGCGCTCCAGGCGGCGCTCGAGGCGGGCAAGATCACCGAGGACCCGACCCTCACCCCGGAGCTGTGCGCCGCCTTTCCGGAGACGATGCGAGCCCGCCACGGCGACGCGATCCTCCAGCATCGCCTTCGCCGCGAGATCATCGCGACCAAGATCGCCAACCGGCTGGTCAACCGCCTCGGGATCACCGCCGCCTTCGCCCTCGCCGAGGAGGAAGGCGCCTCGATGGGCCAGGTCGCGGCCGCCTTCGTGGCCGCCGAGCGACTGTTCGACATGCAGGTCTTCTGGGAGCGGCTCGACACGGCCGACCTTCCCGAGCAGCTCCGGCTCGAACTGTTCGACCGGGCCAGCGAGGCGCTCCAGCTCCACATGGCGGACATCCTTCGCAACACCTCGGCAATGACCAAGCTAGCCGAGATGGTCGACAACCTCGCCCCCGGCCTTCAGGCGCTCGACTCGGTGGTCGAGGGGCTTCTTCGCCGCGAGGTGGCGAGCGAGGCGGGCGAGCGGCGTCAGCGGCTGATCGATCTGGGCGCGCCCGAGGACATCGCCCGAAAGATCGTCCGGCTGTTCGAGCTGAACGGCGCCGTCGGGATCGCCGCACTGGGCAAGCGCCTCGGAGTCGACGTGATCGGCCTCACCAACGCCTACACCCGGCTCGGCGAGGCGCTCGGCCTCGACTGGGCCCAGGGCGCCGCCAACCAGTTCCGGGCCAGCGACCAATGGGAGCGGCTGCTGACCGCCGGCCTCGCCCGCGACTTCGAGCAGCTCCGCCTCGACTTCCTGCAGCGCAAGCGGGGAAGCGATCCGATGGCCGCGGTGGAGCAATGGGTCGTCGCCCAGGGCCCGCGGGTCGATCAGTTCCGCCGGGTCGTCGAGCGGGTCCGCAACGCGCCGGTGACGACGGCGCCCATGCTGGCCCAGATCGCTACGCAGGCGAGGGTTCTGCTGGGGAGGTAAAATCCCCCCCACAGCTTCGCGGCGGGGAGGATGCGCGCTCGAACAGCCAGACGCGGATGGCGCTGCCAAGGTTCGGCGGGTCGCGCGTCTGTATGCGCTCGGCATCGATCCGCGCCACGAGGGCGCTCAGCGGCACCCCCTCGGCCTCGGCTGCCGCCTTCAGAGCGTCCCAGAAAACGGGCTCGAGGCTGATCGACGTCGAATGCCCCGCGATCATCACCGATCGTTTGACGGGGCCGGTCATCGACGCAGACCGGGGACAGTCGCTTTCACCCGCCGCGGCAGAAGCCCTCGCACGGCCGGTCTGAAAGTGACTGTCCCCTCCACCCGATCCCCACCCGTCAATACATGTGCTGGCCGCCGTTGATGCTGAGCGTCGAGCCGGTGATGAACCCGGCCTCCTCGCCGCACAGGAACAGCACGCCGCGGGCGATCTCCTCGGCCTTGCCGAGGCGGCCGACCGGGATACGGGCGACGATCTTGGCGAGCACGTCCTCCGGCACGGCGGCCACCATCTCGGTGTCGATATAGCCCGGGGCGATCGCGTTCACCGTCACTCCGCCGCGAGCGCCTTCCTGGGCCAGCGCCTTGGTGAAGCCGTGGATTCCGGACTTGGCGGCGGCGTAATTGACCTGGCCGTATTGCCCCGCTTGGCCGTTGATCGAGCCGATGTTGACGATCCGCCCGAACTTGCGGCTCTGCATCCCCTCGAACACCGCCTTGGCCATGTTGAAGCAGCCGCCCAGGTTGACGTCGATCACCTCGTCCCAGGCCTGGCGGGTCATCCGCTTCATCGTCCCGTCGCGGGTGATGCCCGCATTGTTGACCAGCACGTCGACCGGGCCCAGCTCGCCCTCGACCTGCTGCACTCCGGCCTGGCAGGCGTCGAAATCGCCGACGTCCCATTTGTACGCCTTGATCCCGGTCCGCTCGGTGAACTCGCGCGCCTTTTCGTCATTGCCGGCATAATTGGCGGCGACGGTCACGCCCTGGTCGCGAAGGGCGATGCTGATCGCTTCGCCGATTCCTCTGGTGCCGCCGGTGACGATCGCAACGCGTGCCATGTTTCTCTCCTAAGCTTTTTTGTTGTGCGCGGGCCTTACGTAACGCTCCCCCAACCTTCAAGCTCGCGGCCCAAGATGCTGCGCAGCATTTCCAGCCCGACGGGGCTGTCGTTGAGGCAGGGCAGGTAGGTGAAATCGGTGCCGCCGGCGGCGAGGAAGGTGTCGCGTCCGCGTATCGCCAGCTCTTCCAGGGTCTCCAGGCAATCGGCCGAGAAGCCGGGCGCGAGGATCGCGACTTTCGTCACGCCCTGCCCCGGCAGCGCGGCCAGCGTCTTGTCGGTCGCGGGCTCGAGCCATTTCGCCCGCCCGAAGCGGGACTGGAAAGCGACGACGAGCTCGCGCCCGCTCGCCTCGCTCAGCAGCCGAGCCGTTTTCCGGCAATGGCAATGATAGGGGTCGCCCAGCTCGAGCGTGCGCTGCGGCATCCCGTGGAAGCTGGCGACGATCCCCTGGGGCTCGAAATCGAGCGCGGCGAGCCCCTCCTCCAGCCGGGCCCTCAGAGCTTCGATATAGGCCGGATCGTCGTGATAAGGCGGCAGCGTCCGGACCGCCGGCTGCCAGCGCAGCCGCCGAAGATGCGCGAAGGCCGAGTCGTTCGCCGTCGCCGTCGTCGCCGCGCAATATTGCGGGTAGAGCGGAGCGATCAGGATCCGCTCGCACCCCTGCGCCTTGAGCGCGTCGATCTTGGCCGAGATGGCGGGCTCCCCGTAGCGCATCGCATGGTCGACGATCACCTGCTCGCCGAACGTGCCCTGCAGCGCCTTCGCCTGCCGGGCCGTGATCGCGGCCAGCGGCGAGCCTTCGTCCGTCCACACCTGGCTATAGGCATGGGCCGATTTTCTCGGCCGGGTCCTCAGGATCACTCCCCGCAAGATCGGCTGCCAGACGAGCTGCGGGATCTCGATCACCCGCGGGTCCGACAGGAACTCCTTCAGATAGAGCCGCACCGATCCCGGCTCCGGCTTGTTGGGCGTTCCGAGGTTGATCAGGAGCAATCCGATCTTCGGTGCCGGCACGGGCGGGTGATCGGAGGGCGGCTTCATCCGCCCACCCGCAGCGGAAGCGAGCGAAGCCGCCGTCCGGTCAGGGCGTGGAGGGCGTTGGCGATGGCCGGCGCGGCGACGGGCACCCCGAGCTCGGTCGCTCCACCCGGCTCCTCCTCGCTTTCCAGAAGCTCGACCGTGACATCCGGCGAACGGGCGAGCGTCGGGAAGCCGAAATCGCCGAAGCCGCGCACATCGGGCCGTCCGCCCTCGAAACCGATCGCATGGCCGGTCGCGGCGGCAATCCCGAAAATGAGGCCGCCCTCCACCTGCTGCCGGACCAGGCCGGGGTTGATCACCCGGCCGCAATCGACCGCGCTCACCGCCCTCAGCACCCGGACGCTCTGCTCGGCCGTCACCTCCACCTCCACCAGCGCCGCGATATGGCTTCCATAAGCGCTGTGGCAGGCTATCCCCATCGAGCTTCCCGGAACTCCGCCGTCCCACCCGCCGAGGGTCGCCGCGGTCGTCAGGCAGCGCGCCAGCCTGGGATTCCCGCCGAGCACCTGCATCCGGAAGGACAAAGGCTCGACTCCCGAGATCCGGGCCAGCTCGTCCATGAAGCTCTCGGTGAAGAAGGCGGTGTAGCTGTGCGCCCCGGATCGCCAGCCGCCGACCCTGATCCCCGTCTCCGCCGGCAGATAGTCGATGGCGACCGCCGGTATCGCATAAGGGGGAATGGCCCCTGCGACCGGATCGCCGATCGCCGCCATCGCCGCCGCGCCGCCGCGCAGCCGCGCCTCGAGCTGCGCCCCGGTGTCGGGCGCGGCGATCCGGGCCTGCCACCCCAGGACGATCCCGCCCTCGCCGAGCCGCGCCAGGAGATGCGCCCGGGCGGGCGCCCGGAAGCCGTCCTGGAGCGTCTCCTCGAGCCTCGACCAGGTGAGCTGCACCGGCCGCCTGACCCGCATCGCCAGCATCGCCGCCTGCTCGATCGCCCGGGTCTCGAGCTTGCGGCCGTAGCCGCCGCCGATCAGGGTCGGGTAGAGGGTCACCTGCCCCTCGGGCAGGCCCGCCACCCGGGCCGCGGCCGCCCGGGCCAGCCCCGGCGCCTGGGTCGGCGCCCAGATCTCCAGCCTGTCCCCGCCGAGCCGGGCCGTCGCGGTCAGGGTCTCGAGTGGCGCGTTGGCGGCCGGCCCGGCACTGTAATGGCCGCGAAGCACGGGCCCTCCCTCAAGCGCCCCGGCGAGGTCGCCGCGGCTGTAGGCCCGGCGCCCCTCGTCGCGCTCCAGGGCCTGGATCAGGGCGTCGTCGATGGCCGCGCTAGAGACCGGCGGGTGCGGCACGTCCCAGACCGGCGCCAGCGCCTCGACGCCCTTGTCCGCGGCCCACCAGTCGGTGGCGACGCAGGCCACCCATCCGGGAGCGTCGACCGCTCCGAAGACGCCTGGAACGGCAAGTCCCTCCTCCCGGCTCCAGCGCACCAGGCGGCTGTCCTCGGTCGGCCCGGCGCGGACGGAGGCGAAGGCCATGTCGGGGAGCCTGATGTCGCCGGCGAAGGGCGCGGAGCCGTCGACCTTGGAGGGGAGGTCGAGCCTCGGCAGCGCCTGGCCGGTCAGCCGGTTCTCGATCCCCGCCCGGATCGGCAGATGCTCGGGAAGCGCCTCGCCCGCGGCGGCCTCCGCAAGCTCGGCGAAGCTCAGCCGCCGCCCGCCGTCGAGGACGAAGCCCGCCGCCGTCTCGAGAGGCTCCCACTCGACGCCCCAGCGCGCCGCCGCCGCCTTCATCAGCAGCGCGCGCGCGCCCGCGCCGGCCTCGCGAAGCATGGTCTCGAAGGCGCGGATCGAGGTGGATCCGGCGGTCAGCATCGCCGCCTCGCCGCCGCCGAAGCGCCGGGCCCGCCAGCGCGCCATCCCGCCGGCGAAGGAGCCGTCATCCTCCCCTTCCGAAAGCAGCCGGTTGGCGTAGAGCGGGCCGATCGGCGCCGGCTCCACCCCGATCGTGCGCCAGTCGGCCCCGAGCTCGTCGCCGACGATCTGGGCGAGCGCGGTCCAGCTCCCTTGCCCGAGCTCGGCCTGCGGCACCGCGACCAGCACCCGGCCGTCATTGCCGATCTTGAGGAAGGCGTTGAGCGCCTGCTCGCCCTCCCCCGAGCGGAGGCTGTGCGGATAGGATCGCGGCCAGAAGGCCCAGGCCAGGATCAGCCCGGCCCCGGCGCCTCCGCCGACGAGCAGGGTCCGCCGGTCGATCCCCTTCTTCTCGCCGCCTCGCGCCATGATGGGCTGATAGAGGGGGAGGAGCGGAGGGGCTAGGCCCCACCGTCGCCCCAGCGAAGGCTGGGGCCCCAGCGGGTGAAGGGCGCCCTGCCTTTCACCCCCTGGGATCGCGGACTTCGCTGGGATGACGCTACTCCACCTCGCGCGAATAGCGCTCCCTAAGCGTCTTCTTGTCGATCTTGCCGGTGCCCAGCTTCGGCAGCGGCTCGTCATGGACCCAGATGAACTGAGGGACCTTGTACGAGGCGATCCGGCCGTCGAGGAATTCCCGCAATCCGTCGCCGTCGAGCGCCCGGTCGTCCTCCGAGTAGATGACCGCCGCCGGGACCTCCCCCAGCCGCTCGCAGGGCACCCCGAACACGGAGGCTTCCGACACCGCCGGGTGGGAATAGATCGCGGCCTCCACGTCCTGGCAGCTGATATTCTCGCCGCCGCGGATGATGATGTCCTTCTTGCGGTCGACGATGAACAGATAATTCTCCTCGTCGAGATAGCCGACGTCGCCGGTCTTCAGATAGCCGTCGGCGGTGAAGGCCGCCGCGGTCGCCGCGGGGTCGTTCCAATAGCCCCGGAAATTCGCCGCCGATCGGATCGCGATCTCGCCCACCTCGCCGACGGCCAGGGGGCGGTCGCCTTCGCCGAGGATGGCGAGCTCGACCGTCGGCTTGTGCGGCCGGCCGGTCGAGGCGGGCTTGTCGGCGTAATTCTGCCAGAAATTGCCGCAGCCGACCGCATTGGTCTCGGTGAGCCCGTAGCCCAGGGCCGGCTGGGCGCCCTTGAAGCTGTCCTGAAGCCGCTTGACGTGGGCGACCGGGCGCGGGGCGCCGCCGGCGGCGATGTCGGTCAGCGAGGAGAGATCGTATTTCTCGCGGTCGGGATGCTGCATCAGCTCGAGGCTCATCGTCGGCACCCCGACGAAATAGGTCACCTTCTCGTCCTGGATCAGTCGAAGCGCCTCGCCCGGATCCCATTTCGCCATCAGCACCATGCCGCGGCCGATGACGAAGCTGTTCAAAAGCACCGGCACTTCGCCGGTGACGTGGAACAGGGGCACGTTGACCAGGGTGCGCGGCGGGTTCGCCGGGGCGCGGCCCTCGCTCTCCATGATCCCGAGCAGGGCGATCAGGCTGACCGAATAGGTGTAGATGCCGGTGGTGACGGCCCGGTGGGTCGAGAGGGCGCCCTTCGCCATCCCGGTCGAGCCGGAGGTGAAGAGGATGGTCGCGTCGTCCTCGGGCGCGACCTCGGGCAGGTCGGCCTCGCCGCGCCCGAGGAGCGGCGCGATGGCCTCGGCGATCGGCCTGTCGATCGGAAGCACGACGCTGGGCGTGCCGAGGCCGGTCGCCTCGAGCCGCTTCGCCCGCGGCGCGTCGCACAGGACTAGGCAGGGCTCGGTCAGCGCCAGGCCGTGGCGAAGCTCGTCCGCTTGCCACCAGCCGTTGACCAGGGTCGCCACCCCGCCCGCCTTGAGGACCGCCATGTAGGCGACGATCCAGCTCGGGCAGTTGCGCATCGCGATCGCCACCCGATCGCCCTTGCCGACCCCCCAGCCGCCGGCCAGCGCCCGGGCCAGGCGGGTCGAATGCGCGTTGAGCTCGGCGAAGGTGAGCCGCTCGCCGTCGGCGACGACCGCAATCGTCCCCGAGTGGAGCGCGCAGAAGGCGTCGAACATGCCCGGCAGGGTCGGGGGCAGGTTGGCGACGATCTTTCGGCCCTCGCCATCCTCGGCGATCTGGATCCGTCCGCCGGGGCCCGTCACCTGCGCCAGCACCGCGTCGAACTTGCGGTCCAGCTCGCTCGGCATCCGACTCTCCCTTTCCGTTTACTTATGCCCCTCCTATTAGGGCCTGGAGCGGGAGGGGGAAGCCTTTGATGGATGCTTTATTGACAGGTCTGTCGGTGGCCGGCGGCGATTATGTGCGATTCGCCGATCTCGGGCTGAGCCCGACGCTGTTCGACTGGCCCTTTCCGCTGCGCTGGTACTCGCTCGGCTATCTCGCCGGCATCCTCATCGGCTGGTGGTATCTGATGAAGCTGATCGACCGGCCGGGCGCGCCGATGGCGCGGCGCCACGCCGACGACCTGGTCTTCTACGCGACTCTCGGCATCATCCTCGGCGGCCGGCTCGGCTACGTGCTTTTCTACCGGCCCGAATTCTACTTCTCGGATCCGGTCCAGATCCTGCGCCTGTGGGACGGCGGCATGTCCTTCCACGGCGGCGTCATCGGGACGACGCTCGGCATCCTGTGGCTGGCGCGCAAGCACAAGCTCGACTGGCTCCGGGTCCACGATTACGTCGCCTGCTGCGCGCCGTTCGGGATCTTCCTCGTCCGGCTGGCCAACTTCGTTAACGGCGAGCTTTGGGGAAGGCCTACCGACGTGCCCTGGGCGATCATCTTCCCCACCGGCGGCGAGGTGCCCCGCCACCCGAGCCAGCTCTACGAGGCCGGGCTGGAAGGGATCCTGCTCTTCCTGGTCCTGTGGTTCCTGTTCTGGAAGACCGAGGCCCGCTACCAGCCCGGCAAGCTCGTCGGCGCCTTCCTGCTCGTCTACGGGCTCAGCCGCTTCCTCGTCGAGCTCGTCCGCCAGCCCGACCAGGGCCTCGAGAACCTCCCCTGGGGCCTCACCATGGGCCAGACCCTGACCGTGCCGATGGTGCTTGGCGGCGCCTGGCTGATCGCGACGGCGAAGGGGCGGCGGCAGAGGGTCGAGCCGATCGCGGGGACGGAGAGCGTTGCCTGAGCTTGTCCTTCGATATGCGTCTTCGCCAGGCTCAGCCGCTACTCAGGATGAGCGGGGAGGAAATGCGCAACCCGCTCATCCTGAGTAGGCATTGAGCGAAGTCGAAATGCCGTATCGAAGGACTCTCGCCGACCGCCTGCGCCGGATGATCGCCTCCCAGGGCCCGATCTGCGTCGCCGAATATATGGCGCTTGCCAACGCGCACTATTACGGCACCCGCGATCCCCTCGGCGCCTCCGGCGACTTCACCACCGCGCCCGAGATCAGCCAGATGTTCGGCGAGCTGATCGGCCTCGCCTTGGCCGACGTCTGGGCCCGCGCCGGCCGCCCCGAAGGAATGCGCTACCTCGAGCTCGGCCCAGGCCGCGGCACCCTCGCCGCCGACGCGCTTCGGGCGATGGCCGCCGCCGGCCTCAGGCCCGAAATACATTTCGTCGAGACCAGCCCGGTCCTGAGAGCGGCGCAGGCCGAGCGGGTTTCCGGGGCTTCATGGCATGACGACCTCGCCTCGGTCCCCGCCGACGGGCCGATCCTGGCCGTCGCCAACGAATTTTTCGACGCCCTTCCCGTCCGCCAGCTGGTCGCGACCCCGACCGGCTGGCGCGAACGCTTGGTCACCCTCGAGGGCGACCGCTTCGCCCCCGCCGCAGGGCCTCCGGTGCCGGACGCGGCCATCCCCGGGCACCTGCGTGCCGCCGCCCCCGGCACGGTGATCGAGACCTCCCCGACCTCACTCGCTTATGCCCGGCTGCTCGCCCACCGAATCAGCCTGAACGGCGGAGCGGCGCTGATCGTCGATTACGGCCACGATCGGGCCTCGGCCGGCGAGACTCTGCAGGCGGTGCGAAAGCATCGCTATGCGGATCCCTGGATGGAGCCGGGCGAGGCCGACCTCACCGCCCATGTCGATTTCGAGGCCCTGGCGAGAGCCGCCGCCGAAGCGGGCGCCCGGATCCAGGGGCCGGTGGGCCAGGGCGAGTGGCTGTCGAGGCTTGGCATAGAGGCGCGGGCGGAGGCGCTCGCCAGGTCCGCCCCGGGCCGCGGCGAGGAGGTTCGGAGCGCCAGGGACCGGCTCGTCTCGCCCGGGCAGATGGGGCGGCTGTTCCGGGTGATGGCGCTTTCGGCCGCGAGCTGGCCGGCTCAGGAGGGCTTTTCATGATCGATTACCGGGACGCCACGCCGGAGGATTCGGCGGCGCTCGCCGATCTCCACCGGCGAAGCTTCGTCGAGACCTTCGCCCATCTCTACCGCCCCGAGGATCTGGAGGCGTTCCTCGCCCGCCTCACCGGGCAGGGCTTCCGCGCCGAGCTGCTCGACGGCGAGCACCAGGTCCGTTTCGCCGAGGCCGGCGGCGAGCCGGTCGCCTTCGTCAAGCTGGGGCCGATCACCCTGCCCGTGGAGCCCTCCCGCCCCGCCCTCGAGTTCCGCCAGCTCTACGTCCTCAAGCCGTGGCAGGGCGTCGGGGTCGCCCAGACGCTGTCCGAATGGGCGATCGACCAGGCCCGGCGGCGCGGCGCCGAGGAGCTCTATCTCTCCGTCTTCGTGGAGAACCACCGGGCGAAGGCCTTCTACCGCCGCTATGGCTTCACCTATGTCGGGCCTTATAAATTCATGGTCGGCGAGCAGGCCGACGAGGACGAGATATGGAAGCTGAACCTGTAGAGGCGCGCCTTGTGGAAGTTTTGCGCAGCCGCGCGCTCGCCGGAGTGGCGCACGGCTTCCTCGGCCGGCGGGGCGGAGTGTCGGAAGGCGTCTGCGCCGGCCTCAACGTCGGGCTCGGCTCGGGCGACGATCCGGAGAGGATCCGGGCGAATCGGCGGCTCGCCGTCGACTCCGTGCGGGCGGGGGCGGAGCTGGCGACGTTGCACCAGATCCATTCGGCCGATGCCCTCTACGTCGCCACCGCTTATCCCGACGACGCGCGGCCGAGAGCCGACGCCATGGTCACCGACCGGCCCGGGCTGGTCCTGGGCATCCTCACCGCCGACTGCGCGCCGGTGCTTCTCGCCGATCGGCAGGCGGGAGTGGTGGGTGCCGCCCACGCCGGCTGGAAGGGCGCCCTCGGCGGCGTGGTCGAGGCGACGGTGGCGGAGATGGAGCGGCTCGGCGCCGACCGCGCCCGCATCGCAGCCGCCGTCGGTCCCTGCATCGCCCGCCGCTCCTACGAGGTGGACGACGGCTTCCTGCGCCGGTTCGGGGAGGCCGACCCGGAGCATGAGCGCTTCTTCGCCCCCGGCCGCGAAGGCCACCACCAGTTCGACCTCGAAGGCTTCGTCCTCTCCCGGCTCGCCGAGAGCGGCCTGACCCGGATCGAGGCGATGGGCGAGGATACTTATTCCCAGCCGGAGCGCTTCTTCAGCTACCGCCGGGCGACGCACAGGGGTGAGCCGGCCTACGGTCGGCAGATCGGCCTGATCTCTCTCGGCGGACCGGAATGAGCGGCTGGCGGCTCTTCGGCGCCCGCGGCTGGGGATCCACCCTGGCGGAGGGCGCGCTCGCCTGGGTCGGCGAGGATTTCGAGTTCGTCGACGTAGCGGGGTTCGACTCTCCCGGGCCGAAGCGCGACCTGCTGCTCGCCTTCAACCCGCTGGCCAAGGTCCCCACCCTGGTCGCGGCTGACGGCGGAGTTCTGACCGAAAGCGCGGCGATCGTCCTCCTCCTGTCGGAGATGAAGCCCGAGGCCGGGCTCGCGCCCACCCCGAGCGATCCCTTGCGCGCCGCCTTCCTGAACCGACTCGCCTGGTTCGTCTCCGCCCTCTACCCGACCTTCACCTATCGCGACTATCCGGAGCGCTGGGCGCCCGACGCCCCCGGCCGGCTCGCCGAGCGGGTCGACGCTTTCCGCCAGTCGCTCTGGCTTCAGTTCGAGGCGGGGGTCGGCGACGGCGAATGGGTGCTCGGCAAAGTCCCAACCGCTCTCGACCTCTACGTCACCATCTTCTCCCACTGGCGGCCGCGGCGGCCCTGGCTGGCGGAGCATTGCCCGAAGCTCCACGCCATCGCGCTGCGCGCCGAGCGGCTGCCGGCGCTGGCCGCGGTGATGAAGCGCAACTTCCCGGGCTGACCCCTTGTCCCCTCGCCCTGCAGGGGAGAGGGGACAAGCGTGCGAAGCTCGCCAGGGTGAGGGCCTGTAGTACCGAAACAGTAAGCCCTCACCTCCCACCGCTTCGCGGCGGGCCCCTCCACTCCCCTCCAGGGAGAGGGTTTCGTCCGCAGCCCTCTCATGCCACACCGGTCAAAACCGTAGGGGGGATTCATGGCCGCACGCTGGGGCCTGTGGGGCGGGCTCACCGCTTTCGTGATCATGCTTCTGATCCCGGCCCCCGCCGGGATGTCGCCGGCGGCGTGGCGAACGACCGCGATCATCGTCCTGATGGCGACCTGGTGGATGACGGAGGCGCTTCCGCTCACCGCGACCGCGCTCGTGCCCTTCCTCGCCTTCCCGCTGCTCGGGATCATGACCGCTACCGAATCGGCGGCGGCTTATTATTCGCCGATCCTGTTCCTGGTCCTCGGCGGCGCCATCGTCGCGCTCGCCATCGAGCGGACCGGGCTCCACCGCCGCCTCGCTCTGGCGATCGTCGGCCGGGGCGGCGGCGGCCCGGCGCAGATGCTGTTCGCCTTCATGGCCGCGACCGCCCTGCTCAGCATGATCGTCTCCAACACCGCTACCACCCTGATCATGATCCCGATTGGAGTCGCCGTCCTTCGCGCCGCGACGATCGAGCCGGGCCATACCGACGGCTTCGCCGGGGCGCTGGTCATGGGCATCGCCTTCGCGGCGACGATCGGCGGCTTCGGCACCCTGGTCGGCTCCCCGACCAATGCCATCGCCGCCGGGATTGTCGAGAAGGCGACCGGTTTCCGGATCGATTTCCTGACCTGGGCGATCTACGGGATCCCCCTCGTGCTCGTCTCCGTGCCGCTGTGCTGGGCGATATTGATGAAGGTGCAGCGGGTCTCCGCCGGCGATTTCGATCCCGCCGCGGCCCGGGCGGGGATAGGCGAGGTCGGCCCCTGGTCGATCGCCGAGCGGCGCTTGGTGCCGCTCGTCGCCGCCACCGTCGCGGCCTGGATCGCGATCCCCTTCATCACGCCCTATCTGCCCAAGGATTCGCTGACCGACGGCACCATCGCGGTCGTCGCGGCGCTGCTCCTGTTCGTCATTCCCGACGGCACCGGCCGGGCGATCCTCAACTGGGAGGAGGCGAACCGGGCGCCCTGGGGGGTGATCATGATGTTCGGCGGCGGCCTCGCCCTCGCGGCCGGGATCGGCGCTTCCGGGCTTGCCGAGTGGATGGGGGTGGCGCTCCAGCCGCTCCGCGCGGTGCACCCTTTGGTCATCGCCGCGGTCCTGGTGGCGATCGTCATCATCGTCACCGAATTCGCCTCGAACGTCGCTACCGCGAGCGGCGCCATCCCGGTCGTCGCCGGGATCATCGCCGCGACCGGCATCGATCCGATCCTCCTCGCCCTTCCCGCCGCCTTCGCCTCCAGCTGGGGCTTCATGCTCCCCTCCGGAACCGGGCCCAACGCCATTGCCTGGGCGACCGGGCACATCGCCTTGCCGAGGATGCTCAGGGCGGGGTTGCTGCTCGACCTCGCCGGAGTGCCGATCATGGTCGGTATCGTCTGGGGGATCGGGGCGATGCTGGGGTAGGTCCTTCGATACGGGCCTTCGTCTTCGCTCAGTCCCTACTCAGGATGAGCGGAAATTCACGACCGCTCATCCTGAGTAGCCGGTGAGCTTGTCGAACCGGCGTATCGAAGGACGGATCGAGAGGGACTAGCCCCGCGCCCGTCCGATGGGTTAGGGAGCGCTCGGGCAACGGACCTCACCCCTCCGGGCCGCTTTCGAGCGGGCGCCGGTGAGCCTCAACGGGCTCGGTCTCCACGCAGATCTGCGCCTGACAGGAGACATTCCCATGGCTGAAGACGAATCGGACCTCACCGGCGCGGCGCCGCGGCGGCGGCCCAAGGCGAGCGCTCTCGAGATCGGCGGGCATCGGCTGAAGCCGTCCACCCTGATGATGGGCTACGGCTACGATCCGACCCTGTCGGAAGGCTCGTTGAAGCCGCCGATCTTCCTCACCTCGACTTTCGTCTTCGAGAATGCCGCCGCAGGCAAGCGCTTCTTCGAGGGCGTCACCGGCAAGCGTCCGGGCGGCGCCGAAGGCCTGGTCTATTCCCGCTTCAACGGCCCCAATCAGGAGATACTCGAGGACCGGCTGAGCCTTTGGGAGGATGCCGAGGACGCCCTGACCTTCTCGTCGGGGATGTCGGCCATCTCCACTCTGCTCCTTGCCTTCGTCCAGCCCGGCGACGTCGTCGTCCATTCCGGGCCGCTCTACGCGGCGACCGAGACCCTGATCGCCCGAATCCTCGGCCGATTCGGGGTCAAGTGGCTCGACTTCCCGGCCGGAGCAACCCGCGAGGAAATCGAGTCCGTGCTGGAGCGGGCCAAGGCGATGGGCCGGGTCTCGCTCATCTATCTGGAGAGCCCGGCCAATCCGACCAACGCGCTGGTCGACGTCGAGGCCGTCGCCGCAGCGCGCTCGGCCGTGCTCGGCGACGAGCGCCCGCCGATCGCGATCGACAACACCTTCCTCGGCCCGCTCTGGGCCCAGCCGCTCCGTCAGGGAGCGGACCTCTCCGTCTACTCCCTGACCAAATATGCGGGCGGCCACAGCGATCTCGTCGCCGGCGGAATCACCGGCTCGAAGGAGCTGATCAACACGATCAGGATGCTCCGCAACACGATCGGCACGATCACCGATCCCAATACCGCCTGGATGCTCCTTCGCTCGCTGGAAACTCTGGAGCTTCGGATGACTAGGGCCGGCGAGAATGCCGCCAAGGTGTGCGAATTCCTCCGCCAGCATCCCAAGGTGGAGAGCGTCGGCTATCTCGGCTTCCTGGAGGGCGGCGGCGACGCCCGTCAGGCCGACATCTACCGCCGCCACTGCACCGGCGCCGGCTCGACCTTCTCGCTCTACCTGAAGGGTGGCGAGAAGGAGGCCTTCGCCTTCCTCGATTCGCTCAAGATCGCCCATCTCGCGGTGAGCCTGGGCGGGACCGAGACCCTCGCCAGCGCGCCCGCCGCGATGACCCATTTGTCGGTCCCCGACGAGCGCAAGCAGGCGCTCGGGATCACCGACAATCTCGTCCGGATCTCGATCGGCGTCGAGGATCCCGACGACCTCATCGCCGACTTCGACCAGGCCCTGACGGCGGTCTAGGTTTCTCCCGTCATGCCAGCGGAGGCTGGCATCCCGGCGGGTGAAGCCTTCGGCGCACTTCACCCACCGGGGCCCCAGCCTTCACCAGAGGTGAAGTTTATCCTGAGCGCCGCCGCAGGCGGCGTCGAAGGCTGGGGCGACGGCCCACTTTCACACCCCGTGGTAGCTCCGGTACCACTCGACGAAACGCGGGATGCCCTCGTCGATCGAGGTGGTCGGCTGGAAGCCGAGGTCGCTCTGGATGGCGCTGATGTCGGCATAGGTGTCGCGAACGTCGCCGGGCTGCATCGGCATCAGCCGGCGTTGCGCCTTGCGGCCGCAGGCCTGCTCGATCAGGTCGATCATCCGGGTCAGCTCTTCCGAGCGGTGGTTGCCGATATTGTAGAGGCGGTGCGGGCCGCGGCTTCCGCCGGCCTTGGCCTCGCCGTCGTCGGGCGGCGGATTGTCGAGGGCGGCGACGATCCCGGTGACGATGTCGTCGATGAAGGTGAAGTCGCGCCGCATATTGCCTTCGCCGAAGACGTCGATCGGCTCGCCGGCGAAGATCGCCTTGGTGAACAGCCACATCGCCATGTCCGGGCGGCCCCAGGGGCCGTAGACGGTGAAGAAGCGAAGGCCGGTCTGCGGCAGCCGGTAGAGATGGGCGTAGGTCTCGCTCATCAGCTCGTCCGCCTTCTTGGTGGCGGCGTAGAGGGAGAGGGGATGGTCGACGCGGTCCTCGACCCGGAAGGGCAAAGTGTCGTTGCCGCCGTAGACCGAGGAGGACGAGGCGTAGACGAGGTGCTCGCTGCCGCGGCCGCGTGCGATTTCCATCAGGTTGAGGTGGCCGACCAGGTTGGACTGGACGTAGGCCCGCGGGTTCTCGATCGAATAGCGGACCCCCGCCTGGGCGCCGAGATGGACGATTCGGTCGAAGCCGGTCCCGTCCAGCGCCCGCTCCAGCGCCGCGTTGTCGGCGAAGTCCGTCTCGATCGACGTGAAGCCCCCGTCATGGTCGCGGCGGAGCTTCGAATCGCGGTCGCGCTTCAGGCCGACGCTGTAATAATCGTTGAAATTGTCGATCCCGACGACTTCGTCGCCCCGTTCGAGGAGCCGGGCCGAGACGTGATGGCCGATAAAGCCGGCGGCGCCGGTCACGAGGATCTTCATACAGGGTCCCTGCCGCGCGCGCGGCGATGCGATGAGAAGGAAGTGAGCGCCCCTTAAGGCCGTCGCCCGGCTAAGCCAAGCCGGGTGGGCGGGCTAAGCCGCCGCCGCGGCGTCCGTCTCGCGCGCCTCGATGAACCAGCGCTCCTCGCCCTCGAGGCCGATCGCGGTCAGTGTCCCCGAGCGATAGGCGCCCGTATCGACCGCGATCCGGTTGGGATGCTCCTCGGCGCGCTCGACGATCGTGTGGCCGTGGACGACGACGACGCCGTGATCGCTTCGGTCGTCGAGGAAGCCCTCGCGGATCCACCTCAGGTCGCGGCCGACCTGCTTGTCGAGCGCAACCCCGGGGCGGATGCCGGCGTGGACGAACAGATAGTCGCCGAAGCGGAAGCTGTCGTGCATCTCGTCGAGGAAGCGGACGTGGCTTTCCGGGACACTGGCCTTCAGCCGCTCCATGATCGCGGTCGGGGTCGCGTTGAGCATCCAGCCGCTGGTCAGTCCATAGCTGTTCGAGCATTCGGTGCCGCCGTAGGCGAGCCAGTGCTGGACGCTGCTGTCGTCGCCGCCCAGGACCCCCAGGAAGAATTCCTCGTGATTGCCCTTGAGGAAGACGTTGCGGGCGAAGGCGGGCGGGCGGTTGACGAGCAGGTCGACGACCCCGCGGCTGTCGGGCCCGCGGTCGACGAGGTCCCCGAGGAAGACGAGCCAGGTCTTCGCCGCCCCCCGGCGGGCATTGTCCGCCTCGATCCTCGCCAGCAGCTCGGTGAGGAGATCGAGGCGGCCGTGGACGTCGCCGATCGCATAGGCGCGGCTGCCCGGAGGGCCGCTTCGGCCCCGGGTCGACCGGCTTTTCGAAAACAGGCGACTCAACATGGACGGCAACTCCGTAAACGGCGAGGCGCCGATATTTGGTGTTGTGGCGCAGTTACAAGCTTTTACCGCCTTCGGGGAGGCCCCGCGGCAGTTTTGAGGCGGCCGAGTCTGGACGGCGGCGGCGAAAGAAGCTAAGCGGCGCAACGAGATACAGGCAGCTCGCATTCAGGGGAATCGCGGGCATTGCTTCCTCAGGGGGCGATGCGCGCAGAATCGCGGGCATGGGCTGTTCCACGGAAGCCAGGGATATTGTAAGGGCCGTCGGCCCCGACCGGAGAGAGATGAACATGCGATCGTATCGGCATGACGAGCGTAACCCTGTTTTGAGCAGCCTTCTGAAAGTCGCGTTCGCCGCCGCGGCGGTGCTGTCGGTTTCGGGCTGCATGAACGCCATCGGCGGCGGCCGCGGCGGGTCGGTGCCCTACGACACCAAGATCGCCGCTCCCGACACTCCGGCGCAGCAGGTGGCGAGCTCGGCGCAGCCGATCGGGGTGGGCGATTCGATCAACGTCAACGTCTTCCAGGTCGAGTCCCTGTCGGGCGACTTCAAGGTCGATCAGGCCGGCAAGATCGATTATCCGCTGCTCGGAATGATCCAGGCGCAGGGGCGGACGACGGACGAGCTCAGCAAGCAGCTCGCCGCCAGCCTCTCCCAGAAATATCTGAATTCGCCCAACATCCAGGTCGCGATCAAGGATCGCGCCGAGCAGAAGATCACCGTCGACGGCTCGGTCCAGAGTCCGGGCATGTTCACGGTCAAGGGCCCGACCACCCTTCTTCAGGCGGTCGCCATGGCCCGGGGTACCACCGAGGACGCCAACCCTTCGCGGGTCGTCGTCTTCCGCACCGTCGGCGGCCAGCGCGTCGCCGGCGCCTTCGACCTCAAGGCGATCCGCCGGGCGCAGGCGGAGGATCCGGTGATCTACGGCAACGACATCGTCATCGTGGACGGAAACCCGACGCGCCAGATGTTCCGCGACCTCATGACCTCCATCCCGCTGCTGGGCATATTGCGGCCCTTCTGAGGGCGCTTTCGAGTTAGATACAGGATTCGACCATCATGAACAATCATGGGGGATATCTCCCGAACCAGGGCGCCGGCCCCATCCTGCCCTTCGACCCGAGCGGCAGGCTGCCGGCCCACACCGGCCTCACCGACATCGCCTTCGGGCGGCCGGCCAAGTCCGAGTCCCGGTTCGACGTCAACGAGATATGGCGGATCATCGCCAAATGGTGGTGGCTGATCACGGCCCTCGCCGTGACCTGTCTCCTCGCCGCCGTCGTGATCTCGCTGATGATCACCCCGCAATATCGCGCGCAATCGACCATCGAGGTCAATCCCGAGGGCGTTCAGGTCGTGGGCAAGGAGATGGGCGACATCCAGCCGAGGTCCGGCAACGATCGCGAGTTCCTGAACACTCAGGCCGGCCTTCTCAAGAGCCGCTCGCTGGCCGAGCGGGTCGCGCGGAGCACCAATCTCGCCAACGACGAGAATTTCGTCGACCAGGACCTGCCCCGGCCGGTGCGCGAGAATGCCGTCGCCGGAATGGTGATGGGAAGCGTCGACATCTCGGTTCAACGCGACAGCCGGCTGATCGCCATCTCGATCGAGAACCCCAATCCGGAGCTCGCCGCCAGGCTCGCCAACGCTTATGCCGACAGCTTCATCCAGTCGAACATGGAGCGGCGCTACGAGGCGACCTCCTACGCCCGCAACTTCCTCCAGCAGCGCATCGCGACGGTGAAGACCAAGCTCGAGGAGACCGAGCGGGCGCTGGTCGACTATGCCGAGAAGCAGGGGATCATCACCCTCGCCGTCGACAATGGCGGCGTCGGCAGCGTCCGGCACGAGCAGTCGATCGACGCCGCCACGCTCGTCCAGACCAACAATGCGCTCGCCCAGGCGCGAAGCGACCGGATCGCCGCCGAAGGCCGCTACCGCGAGGCGGCTGGCGCCCAGGCGCGCTCGGCCGCGATCACGGACCCGACCGTCCAGGCGCTTCAGCAGCAGCGCGCTTCGCTCGAAGCCAAGTATCAGCAGAACCTGGGCATCTACCGGCCCGAATTCCCGGAGATGGTTCAGCTCCGCAGCCAGATCGACAGCCTCGCCAAGGAGATCGCCAGCCAGAGGAGCAACGTCTCCGGTTCGGCGTCCGGCACTCTTCGGGCCGACTATCAGGCCGCCGTCGCCCGCGAGAATGCCCTCCAGGCCAAGGTGAACCAGGGCAAGGCCGGGCTTCAGGATCTCAGGAAGCGCAGCATCCAATACACGATCCTCCAGCGCGAGGTGGACACCAATCGCAGCCTCTACGACGCGCTTCTCCAGCGCTTCAAGGAAGTCGGCGTGGCCGGCGGAGTCGGCGCCAACGTCGTCTCGGTCGTCGACCGGGCGCAGGTGCCGGGTGCCCCGTTCAAGCCCAACCTGCCGCTCAATATCGCGCTCGGCCTGTTCATCGGGGTTCTGCTCGGCTTCGGAACCGCTTTCGCCATCGAGTGGATCGACGATACGATCAAGACACCCGACGACCTCGCCTCCAAGCTCGGCCTCGCCTCGCTCGGGGTCATCCCGGTCGTCGGCAAGGGGATCGCGGTGCGCGAGCAACTCGAGGATCCGCGCTCGCAGGTCTCGGAAGCTTATCAGTCGGTCCGGACGGCGCTGCAATTCTCGACCGACCACGGCGTTCCGCGAAGCCTGCTGGTGACCAGCACCCGGGCCTCGGAGGGCAAGTCGAGCACCGCGCTCGCGCTCGCCCAGACGCTGGCCAACCTCGGCGCCTCGGTGCTCCTGATCGACGCCGATCTGCGCAAGCCGACCTTCCGCGGCCCGAGCTCGACCAGCCAGGGCCTGTCCAGCCTGCTGGCAGGATCGGACAAGATCTCCGAATGCGTCCACCCGACCCAGATGGAGCGGCTGTTCCTTCTGCCGAGCGGGCCGATCCCGCCCAACCCGGCCGAGCTCCTCGCCTCCGGCCGCTTCGGGGAGGTCCTCAAGGAGGCGCTGAAGACGTTCGACCACATCATAATCGACAGCGCGCCGGTGCTCGGCCTCGCCGACGCTCCGATGCTCGCTTCGAGCACCGAGGGCACGTTGATGGTCATCGAGGCCGGGTCGATCCGCCGAGCGGCCGCTCTCAACGCCGTCAACCGGCTCAGGGCTTCCGAGGCCCGGCTGATCGGCGCCATCCTGACCAAGTTCAATGCGGTGAAGGTGGGCTACGGCTACGGCTACGGCTACGGCTATGGGGAAGACGCCTATGCCTATCGCGAGGGCGATGAGCCGAAGAAGCAGATCGAGCTCCTGAAGGGCTGATCGTGGCGGGGGGAGCACAGGGGGAGGGCAGGAGTTCCAGGCGGCGGATCGCCGCTCTGGCCCTCACCTTCGCGTCGCCGCTGGTCGCCTGGCTCATCGTCAAGGCCGCGGCGTCGGCTATGTCCGGGGCGGCGGCCGTCGCTCTGGCGCCGCTGCCGCCCGCGAGCCCCGCCCCGATGCTCAAATATCTCGCCGCCATCATGCAGCAGCCCAAGCTCAAGGTGAGCTCGGATATGCAGAGGACGGCGCGGGACGGGCTGGCCGCGCTGCCGCTCTCCTTCGAGCCCTTCCTCGTCGGGGCCCGGGCGGCGGAGCAGAAAGGCGACGTCGCCCACGCCATCGCCCTTCTTGAGGAGGCACGCCGGCGGCGGCCGTCGCACCCGGCGGTGCGAATGCAGCTGATGATCTACTACACCAGGTCGGAGCGCTTCCCGGAAGCGCTGAACGAGGTGGACGTGATCCTTCGCCGCAGCTCGGAGCTTCGCCCCGCCTTGCTTCCCGAGCTCACCAAGCTGATCTCCGATCCGCGCGGGCGCGCGGCGCTGGCGACGATCCTGGCCCGCAATCCGGACTGGCGACCGGAATTCTTCGCCGCGGCGAACGCCCGCAAGGTGGCGACGTCCGACGCCCGCGACCTCTATGAGAGGATCAAGGCGATCAAGCCGAGAGGCGATCTCAGCTTCGAGCGACAGCTGATCCTGCAGACCCAGGCTTCGGCCGGCGACTATTCCGGCGCCCGGCAGACCTGGCTCGCCGGGCTTCCGGAAGGCGAGCGCGCCTCCAGCCGCTTCATGTCGGACGGCGCCTTTCGGGGGGTGGCGGCGCCGAAGCCGTTCGGCTGGGATTTCAAGGAAGTCGATGCGGGGCGGGCGGAGCCGGCCAAAGACGGCCCGAGGACCTATCTCGACGTCGCCTATTTCGGCGGCCAGGCGATGACCCTCGCCGAGCAGACTCTCGCTTTGCGTCCCGGCAGCTACACGCTCCGGCTGAACGCCCGGAGCCCGAGCGGGCTGGCCTCGGCGCAGCTATACTGGCGCGTGTCCTGCCAGCCCGGCGGCACCCGGATCGGTCTTCTCAACCTGGCCCAGGCAGCGGCGGACGACCGGCGCTTCGGCACGAACTTCACCGTCCCAGCTTCGGGATGCCCCGGCCAGTCGCTGGCCCTGGTGGCCGAGCCGGGCGACGTGGCCGCGGCCGTCAGCCTCGAAGTCTCGCGAATGGAGATCGGCCAGTGAACGGCCGCTTCTGGACCTTCGCCGCGGCGGCCTATCTCGCGGCATGCCTCCTTCTCGGCGGCGCAAGCGCGGCCGGGGCGGCGGCCAATGCGCTGCTCCAGCTCGTCGGCCTCGGGTTGATGGTGGCGCTCCTCTGGCGCCGCGACTCGCTTGTGCCGCAAGGTGCGCGAGGCCCCTTGTGGGTGGGCGCCGGGCTGTTGCTGATCGGCCTCGTCAGCCTGATCCCGCTCCCGGCGGGGCTGGGCTCCGGCCTGCCGCTGCGCGGCGAAGTCATCGAGGCGTTCCGGCTGATGGGCATGGCGCCTCCGTCGCTCGCGGCGTCGCTGGCGCCCTCCGCGACTCTCTATTCCCTGCTTCATCTGCTGCCGCCCGCGGCGATGTTCCTGCTCGTGCTCCAGCTTAACAACGACGAGCGGCGGCTGCTCCCCACCGTCCTGCTCGCCGTCGCCGGAGCCTCGATCGTGCTCGGGGCGTTCCAGCTCTTCGGAGGCCCCGATTCGCCGCTCCGCTTCTACGCCGTCACCAATCGGAACTCGCCGGTCGGCTTCTTCTCCAACGTCAACCACGAGGCGACCCTGCTCCTGTGCGCTTTGCCGCTGGCCGGGGTGCTGGCCGGCCGGATGGCCACGCGCCGCTCCCGCTCGAAACGCAGCGGAGGCGCCATCATCGTCGCGGCGGTCGCAGTCTTCCTCATCGCGGGCCTGGCGATCGCCGGGTCGGGGGCGGGCTATGGGCTGGCGGTGCCGGCGGCGTTGATCAGCTTCCTCATCTACCGCCGGACCGTCGCCGGGGGGATCGCGAAGGGCTGGTGGGCCGCGCTCGCCGTCGCGGCGGTGTTGTTCATGTTCGCCGGGTTGCAGGGCCCCTTGAGCAAGGAATCCTTCGAGGCGGACCGCACCTCGCAGCCGACGAGTCGCCGGGTGCTGGCGGGCAACACGGTCGAGATCATCAAGGACAGCTTCCCGATCGGCACCGGTCTCGGCACCTTCCAGGCCGCCTATCGCCGCTACGAGAATCCCGACCGGGTTACCCGGCAGTTCGCCAACCATGCCCATAACGACTATCTCGAGGCCGTCCTCGAGCTCGGCCTGGCCGGAGTCCTGCTCATCCTGGGCTTCCTGTACTGGTGGGGCCGGCGATCCTACCAGCTCTGGTCGCGCGACTTTCAGGGCGCCGCGCTCGCCCGCGCGGGCTCGGCGATGGTCGGCATCGTGCTCGTCCATTCGATCGTGGATTATCCGCTCCGGACGGCCGCGATCGCCGCCGTCTTCGCCCTGGGCTGCGCCCTGATGGCGGCGCCGGCGTCCAGGCGCGGCTCGGCCGCGGCGGCGGACGACGAGGAAGAGCCCGCGGAGCGGCTCCGGCACATCGAGGCCTGATCCCCGCGGGCGGTCAGCCCACCCCCATCTGGGTCAGGACGAAGGTATAGGCCTCGGCGACCTCGCGAAGCCGCTCCCAGCGGCCCGACTTGCCGCCGTGTCCGGCCTCCATGTTGATCTTGAGGAGCAGCAGATTGTCGTCGGTCTTGGCGGCGCGCAGCTTCGCCGCCCATTTGGCCGGCTCCCAATAGGTGACTCGCGGATCGTTGAGGCCGCCGGTGATCAGCATCGGCGGATAGGCCTGCGGCCTGACCTGATCGTAGGGGCTGTAGCTCAGGATGAGCTCGAAGGCGGCCTCGTCCTCGATCGGGTTGCCCCATTCCGGCCATTCGCCCGGGGTCAGCGGCAGGCTTTCGTCGAGCATGGTGTTGAGGACGTCGACGAACGGAACGTCGGCGACCACGGCGCCCCATAGCTCCGGGTCGGTGTTGACGGCCACCCCCATCAGCTCGCCGCCCGCCGATCCGCCCTGGATGGCGATGTTGCCCGGGCGGGTGAAGCCCTCGGCGATCAGGCCCCTGGCGCAGTCGACGAAGTCGGTGAACGTGTTCGTCCGCTTGTCGAGCTTGCCGTCGAGGAACCAGCCGTAGCCGAGATCGTCGCCGCCCCTGACATGGGCGATGGCGTAGGCGAAGCCCCGGTCGAGCAGGCTGATCCGGCTGGTCGAGAAATCCGGCGGGATGGCATAGCCATAGGCGCCGTAGGCGTAGAGGAAGAGCTTGCCGCTTCCGTCCCTGGGGAAGCCCTGGGGGTAGACGATGGAGACCGGCACCTGCCGGCCGTCGCGCGCCGGCACCATCAGCCGCTCGGTCCCGAAGCGCGACGGATCGTAGCCCGACGGGACCTCCTGGACCTTCAGGGTCTCCAGCCGGCCGTCGGCGAGGTGATAATCGTAGATGGTCAGAGGCGTGACCATCGAGGAATAATAGAGCCGGTAGGCCTCGGGCGCATATTCCGGGTTGTTGACGTAGCCGGCCGAATAGGCCGCCTCCCCGAAGGGGATCCGCTCCTCGCTCCCATCATAAGCGCGCAGCCGGAGCTGATCGAGGCCGTCGAGCCGCTCGGTGATGGCGAGATGGTCCCGATAGGCGGAGAAGCCGCGGAGATAGACCCGGTCGGAGCCCTCGATCACCGTCCTCCATTCGCCGGGCGCCGACGGATCGGCCTCCGCCACGCGGAAGTTGACGTGATCGTCATTGGTCAGGATCCACAGCTTCCCGTGGGAGGAATCGACCGCATATTGCCGTTTCTCGCGGCGCGGCGAGATCAGAGTGAGCGGCGCCAGGGGATCGCTGGCCGGGACGAAGCGGACCTCGCTGGTGGCGTTGTCGCCGGTGGCGATGAAGATCAGGGTCCGATCCTGAGACGGCGAGGCCGAGACGCTGAAGCCCAGCTCCTCTGTCTCCTCGTAGAGCGTCACGTCCTCCGTCGCCGGCCGGCCGAGGCGATGGTAGCGGGCGCGATAGCTTCGCCAATTCTCGTTCACCTCGGTGAAGACGATCCCGGCGCTGTCGCTGGTCCAGACCGGATCGCCGATCGCCACGTCCGTCACCGTCTCGACGTCCCTGCCGGCGGCGAGGTCGCGGATTCGAAGCTCGAAGCGCTCGGAGCCGCTCTCGTCGACGAGCAAAGCGGCGAGGCGGCCGTCGGGGCTCATCGCCAGCTTGGCGAGGCGGAAATAGTCCTTGCCCTCCGCTTCCACCGGCTCGTCGAAGACGATCTGCTCGGCACCGCCCGCCGCGGGCCGCCGATACCAGGTTCGATATTGCGCGCCCGGACGGAAGGCCCACCAGTAGAGCCAGTCGCCGTTGCGAAGCGGGACCGAAGATTCGTCCTCCTTCACTCGGCCCTTCATTTCCTCGAACAGGGTCTCGAGAAGCCCGGCGTGGGGGGCCATCGCGGCCTGGAAATAGGCGTTCTCGGCCCTCAGATAGGCGAGCACCCGCTCGTCCTCCACCTTGGGATAGCCGGGGTCCCTCAGCCAGGCATAGGGGTCCTCGACCCTGCGTCCGTGGCGTTCGTAGCTGTAAGGGCGCGGTTCGGCGCGGGGCGGGTCTGGAAGGGTCATGCTCTCTTTCGTGGCGCGGCCGGCTGGTCTATCCGCAACAGCCCATAGCGACGCCTGAGGATTTTGCCATGTCGACCTACGAAGCCCGACTCGCCGCCCTGCGCGAGCAGCTCAAGTCGGACCGCCTCGACGGCTTCGTCGTTCCGCTTACCGACGAGCACATGTCCGAATATGTCGGAAGCTACGCCCAACGCCTCGCCTGGCTGACCGGATTCCAGGGCTCGGCCGGCTCGGCAGCGGTGCTTCCGCAGGAGGCGGCGATCTTCGTCGACGGTCGCTACACGCTGCAGGTCCGCGACCAGGTCGACGGCAAGCTGTGGAGCTACCAGTCCGTTCCCGAGACCAGCGTCGCGGAATGGCTGAAGGCCAACGCCCCCGACGGCGGCCGGATCGGCTACGATCCCTGGCTCCACACCAAGGATTGGGTGGCCCGGGCGAAGGAGGCGTTGGCCGAGAAGGGCGCCGAGCTCGTCGCCGTCCAGCGCAACCCGATCGACGCGGTCTGGGCCGACAAGCCCGAGCCCTCTAAAGCCCGGCTGGTCGTCCATCCCGACGATTTCACCGGCAAGTCCTCCGCCGCCAAGCGCCAGGAGATGGCCGACTGGCTGCACGAGCAGAAGGCGGACGCGGCGGTGCTCTCGGCCCTCGATTCGATCGCCTGGACCTTCAACGTGCGCGGCGAGGACGTCGAGCATACGCCGGTCGCCTTGTCCTTCGCGCTCGTCAACAGCGACGGCACGGCCGACCTGTTCGTCGCCTCCGAGAAGATCGGCGACGACGTCCGCCAGCATCTCGGCAACGGCGTTAGGGTCCACGAGCGGCACCGGTTCGAGCCGCATCTGCGCTCTCTTGCCGGCAAGACGGTCGTCGCCGATCCCGAGCGCGCAGTCCACGCCATCTTCGAGGCGCTGGAAAAGGCCGGAGCCAAGATCGTCCAGAAGCGCGATCCCGCGGTGCTTCCCAAGGCGATCAAGAACCGGGCGGAGATTGAGGGCCACCGCGCCGCCCAGGCGCGCGATGGCGCGGCTCTGAGCCGCTTCCTCCACTGGCTGTCGATCGAGGCGCCCAAGGGGAGCGTCGACGAGCTGATCGCGGTCGAGAAGCTCCAGCAGTTCCGCCAGGCCTGCGGCGACCTTCGCGACACCAGCTTCGACACCATCTCCGGCGCCGGCCCCAGCGGCGCCATCGTCCACTATCGGGTCAGCGAGGAGACCAACCGCAAGCTCGAGATGAACTCCCTCTACCTCGTCGATTCGGGCGGGCAGTATCCGGACGGGACGACCGACGTCACCCGCACCGTCGCGATCGGCGAGCCGACGGCCGAGATGCGCGACCGCTTCACCCGGGTGCTCAAGGGCCATATCGCCGTCGCCAGGGCGGTCTTCCCCGAAGGCACCCGCGGAAGCCAGCTCGACAGCTTCGCCCGCC
>DASWLZ010000004.1:0-104026 GCA_036399975.1 Allosphingosinicella sp. | reverse complement strand
GTTGGAGCCGGCGAGGAAGGATATCTCCTCGATCCCGGTGACGTTGGCCGTAAGGTTCAGAACGCCATAGGCCCCCTGGAGGACGACGATGTCCCTGCCCTCGCCGCCGTCGACGACGTCGGCCGAGGTCAGCGAGCCGATCATGAAGATGACGTCGTTGCCGCCGCCGGCGAGCACGATGTCATCGCCGCCGTCCTGCAGCCGGAGGATGTCGTTGCCCTCGCCGCCGGTGATGATGTTGGCGCCGCTATTGCCGCGGAAGTCGTGGGCGACGTTCGAGGTGGCGGTGAGGTTCTCGACCGCCGTGTTGACGATGCTGTAGGCCGCGAGGGCGGTGCGGACCTCGTCCACGCCTTCGGCCGGCCCCGGAAGCTCGACGACCGTGTCGCCGGCATTGTCGACGAAGTAGAGGTCGTTGCCGCCGCCGCCGACCATCGTATCCGCGCCGGCGCCGCCGTCGATCACGTCGTTGCCTCCGGCACCGGTGATGACGTTGGCCGAGTCGTTGCCGGTGAGGGTCTGGCCGGCGCCGTTGGTGCCGGTCAAGTTCTCGAGATTGACGAGAGCGGCCAGCGAATAGGCGGAGAGGATGGTTCGGATCTCGTCCGTGCCCTCACCCGCATTCTCCGTCACCGTGTCGCCAACATTGTCGACGACATAGGTGTCGTTGCCGGCGCCCCCGGTCATGGCGTCGGCGCCGAGGCCGCCGTCGATGACGTTGTCGGACGAGTTGCCGTTCAGTGTCTGATTGACGTTGCCGAGGCCGGTGAGGTTCTCGAACGCGTCCGCCAGGGAGTAAGCGGCGAGCGTGGTGCGGACCTCGTCCGTGCCCTCCCCGCCGTTCTCGGCGACTGAATCGCCGACGGTGTCGACGAAATAGATGTCGTTGCCGGTCCCGCCGGTCATCGCATCGTCGCCGGTTCCGCCGTCGAGCGTGTCGTTGCCGCCGCGGCCGAAAAGCAGGTCGTTGCCGCCCAATCCGCTGAGCGTGTCGCTGTCGGCCGCGCCCGGATTGACCGGATTGTTGTTGCCGTCGAGGTAATCGACCCCCGCGGTGCCGGTGAAATTGTCGTCGCCCGAGCCGCCGAGAACGACGATCGGATCGTTGAAGTCGCCGGTCGGCACCAGGGTGGCGACGGCCGTACCGGCGTTGAAGGTCGCGCCCGTGGTGAGATTGCGGAAGCTGAATTCCTCGTTGACCCGCTCCACAGTATTGCCGACCACGGTCAGCCCGACCGCGTCGACGCCGATCCCGATGCCGGTGCCGAGGCCGCGGAAGACGTTGTTAGAGACGTTGGCGGTCGAATCGCCCGACATGTCGAGATTGAGGCCGGTGCGGGCCCATTCGAACCTATTGCCGGTGACGACGAGATCGACCCCGCCGCCGTCGAACCATATCCCCCGGCCCCATGAGGCCGTGCCGAACTGGCCCTGGGACGTGCCCGAGATGATGTTGTCGCTGATCGTAATCAGTCCGTCGGCTATGACGACGGTCGAGATCGCCCGGTCGTCGACGCCGTTCGCGCCGCCGGCGATGGTCGACCAGAAGATCGAGTCGGTAACCAGGTGCCCCGTCGCCCCTCCGCCGGTCATGAACTGCAGAGTCGGAGCGGTCGTGCTCGTGTCGTTGAGGAAGCGAAGGCCGTCGAGCGTGACGTTGTCCGTCGCGGTAACCGAAGCGTGGCCGACGATCGTCGTCTCCCCGGCGCCGGCGGCCGCATCGCGCCCGCCGACCCCGATACCGGCCTGAGCGCCGAGGATCGCGACTCCGACGTCGATGACCAGATCCTCGTCGTAGGTCCCGGCATCGACCCGGATCGTATAATTGTCGGAGGCCGCGTTGATCGCGGCCTGGATCGTCCCGTAATGCGCGACCAGAGTGTTGGTCTCGTCGTAGAGATGGACCGGCAAGTAGGGCACGTAGGGGCCGTCGGCGAAGGCGAGCGCCTCGATGCCGATCAGGGTGTCGCTGCCGTCGTCGCCGTCGCTGGCCTTGTTGTCGACGACCGAGCTGTAGCCGATCACATTGCCCCCGCCGTCCAGGACGTAGGTGATCGTGTAATCGGCCGCATTCCCGGAATAGACGGCGGTGTCGAAGTCGGCGCCGCCGTCCAGCGTGTCGTTGCCCGTGCCGCCCTGCAGGAGATCGTCGCCGGAGCCGCCGTCGATATAGTCGTTACCGCCCGCGCCGTGGAACTCGCCTTCGCTGCCTGCCACGGTGTCGACCATGTAGTCGCCGAACCCGGTGCCGGTGATGTCCTGATCGCTGCCGTAGGCGAAGATGTCGATGCGGCCGCCGGACGGGTCGAAGCTGTTGCCGGTGCCGAAGAAGGTCCCGACGTTCTCGACGGGGTCGAGCACGCCGTAGCCGGCATGACCCACGCTGCTGTTGGTAAAGGTGTTGCCGGAGATGAGGGTGCCGTCTTCCCAATCGTCGCCGCTCAGGGCGACGCCGTTGCCGTCGAAGCTGTTGCCGGTGGCCGTGAACTGGGTGGTCGGATTGAAATAGGTGCCGTTGGTCCAGTCGTCGATCCGGCTGTTGCTGAGCACGAGGCCGGAGACTCCGCCGTTGTAAGGGGTGACAATGCCGGTGCCGGCGCTTCCGTCGCCCTGGACGACGAGGTTCTTCAAGGTGACATCGTCGGCATCGACGTAGATGCCCGCCGGATTGCCGGCTAGGCTTCCGCCGCCTAGCACGGTGAGACCGTCGAGAGTCGCGCCCGCCGCGTGCATGTAGAAGCCGCCGTCGACGATCACTTCCGGGTTGCGCGGATCGCCGGCGGGAATGCCGGCATTGGGGCCCACGATGGTGACGTCCTTGTTGACCGTCACCAGCTCCGTATAGGTGCCGGCCGCGACGAAGATGGTGTCGCCGTCGCTCGCGGCGTCCACCGCCGCCTGGATGGTGGTGAATCCGCCGTTGCCGACGAGCAGGATCTTGCCCGATTCCCCGCCGTCGATGATCTCGACGCCCGAAATCGTGTCGGTGCCTTCGCTGGCGCTGGTGATCGTCCAGCCGGGCTGGTTGCCGGGCGTGCCCGGATCGGCATCGGCGGACGGCGAGATGGAGAAGGTCGAATCCGCGAGGACGAGGGTGTCGATTCCCCCGCCGCCGACTATCGTGTCGTTGCCGGTGCCGCCGTCGAGCGTGTCATTGCCGTCGTTGCCGACGAGCCGGTCGTCCCCCCCGCGGCCGTGGAAGACGTAATTCTCGCCCGCAGTCTCGCCCCGCATCAGGTTGCTGAGCTCGGTGCCGAAGACCGTCTGGTCAGCCGGGGTGCCGTCGCCATAAGCGAAGATGGAAGTCGGACGGTTGGTCCCGCCGAACGTGTTGCCGGCGCCGAAATAGGCGCCGACATCGTCGACCGTATCGAGCACTCCGTAGCCGATATGCGAGCCGCCGCTATTGGTGAAACTGTTGCCGGCGAGGAGGGTGGCATCGTCCCAGTCGTCGCCGATGATGGCGTTGCCGTTCCCGTCGAAGCTGTTGTCCGACGCGGTGAAGCCGGTGGTCGGGTTGAAATAGGTGCCCTGGTCCCAGCCGGCGACGAGGCTGCGGGTCAGAGTCAGTCCGGTCACTCCGCCGCCGTAAGGAGTCAGTACGCCCGTGCTTGCCGTGCCGTCCCCCTCCAAGATGAGGTTGGCCAGGGTGACGTCGTCGGCATCGACGTAGATGCCGGCGGGATTGCCGGCGATCGTGCCGCCGCCCAGGATCTTGAGGCCGTTGAGCGTCGCGCCCGCCGAATGCATGTAGAAGCCGTCGACCACCGCTTCGCCGACCCGGGTGCCGGTGCCCGTGATACCCGTGTTCGGGCCGAGGATGGTCACATCCTCGTCGACGGTCACGATCTCGGCATAGGTGCCGGCGGCGACGCTGATCGTGTAGCCGGAGGCGGCTGCGTTGACCGCCGCCTGGATGGTGTCGAAGGTTCCTACCAGCTGGCCGCCGCCGTCAAAGAGCTGGACGGGATCCGTCAGGTCGAGGGTGACGGCGCCGAACTGGAGCCTCTCCACGCCCGTCAGGTTATCGGTCCCTTCATCGCCATTGCCGGCGTTGGTGTCGTCGACCGAGCTGAAGCTCGTCATACGCCCGCTGCCGTTGACGACACCGCTCACCGAATAACCCGCGCGCGGGCCGTGATAGACGGCGACATCGTCGCCGCCGTCGCCGTTGAGCGAGTCGTCGCCGCCGTTGCCGGTCAGCACGTCGGCGCCATCGAGGCCGGAGAGAACGTCGTTGCCGCCGCCGCCGGACAGCACGTCGTCGGCGACCGTGCCACTGACGGTGTGGGCCGTAAGCAAGTCAGGATTCGGCTCGAAATAGACGCCGGTCGGACCGAAGTCGGTGCCGTCGATATGATCGACGCTGTTATTCTGGATGAGAATCCCGTTCGGGGCGATGTCGCCGGTGACGTCGATGCCCTCGTCGACATATGAGATGTCGTTGCCGACGATCGTCCCGCCGCTGCTCGGGGCGCCGTTCTGGTACACCCAGATACCGACCACCTTGGCCGCCGGGTTGGCGATATTGGCACCGATGATGGAATTTCCGGCGATGGCAAGGTTGGTGTTGCCGAAGGCGAGGATCGCGCCGGAAGCCGCGTCGGCCGGGCCGGCATAGCCGATACCGGTGATGGTGTTGGCCGAGATGGAGCCCGTGGAGTTGGCGACCTGGATGCCGTTCTGGGCATTGACCGTCTGGGCGCCGCCGCCGGTGATGGTGACTCCGGTGACATTCAGATCGGCGCGGTTGAACGAAGTCGCGTTCTTCTGGAAGTCGCTGATCGAGCCGCCGATCATGCTGAAGGCGAGCAGGCTGTCATTGTCGACGACGAGGCCGACTCCGCGCTGGACTCCGCTGACCAGCGGCTCGCCGCCGGCCGCCGTTCCGCCCGGATAGGGGTCGCGAACGCCGGTAATGTCGACGCCGAGCAGGCTGCCCGACGAGTTGCGGTAGAAAACGCCGTAGAAATTGGCCTGGCCGGTGCCGCCGCCCTCGTCGACCGTATGGCCGCGGCCGTCGCCGTTTATGTCGATATTTTGGAGGGTGAGGTTGAGACTGTCCTTCGCCGTCAGCACGGCATGGACCTCGCGGTCGCTCGACGAGCGCGCCGTCTCGACCAGATCGGCCGGGGCCTTGATCGTCACCTGGGCGCCGTTAACGGCGACGATGGTGAGGTTGTCGAGGTTGTTGACGGTGACCTGCTCCACATAAGTCCCGGCGGAGACCAGGATGGTGTCGCCGTCATGGGCGGCGTTGACCGCCTCCTGGATGGTCGCGAAGCCGCCCGAGCCGACCAGCAGGGTGTCGGGCCCGGCGCCGCCGTCGACGATTTCGACGTTGACGAGAGTGTCCGTGCCGTCGGAGGACGTCACGGTCCAGCCCGTGCCGGTCGGGGTATAGGTCGCGCCCGAGCCAACGACCGCAGTGTCGGTTCCGCTGCCGCCGTCGAGCGAGTCGTTGCCCGCGCCGCCGTTGAGCGAATCGGCGCCGGCGCCGCCGGCCAGCGTATCGTTGTCGTTGCCGCCGCTCAGGACATCGTTGCCGTCGCCGCCGTCGAGCATGTCCGCGCCGGTGCCGCCGTTCAGGACGTCGTTGCCGAACCGCCCAAGCAGGACATCGTTGCCGCCGCCGCCGTTCAGCATGTCGGTATCGGCGACGGTGAGGTTCCCGGGCCGGTTGTTGGCGTCGATATAGTCCGCGCCGGAGGTGCCGGTCAGCGTGTCGTTGCCCGAGCCGCCGAGGATGACGACGACGTCGTTGGAGTTGCCGACCTGAGTCACCGTGCCGCCGGCGAGGCCCGCGTCGAAGAAGATGTCTTCCGAAAGGTTGCGGAGATTATACTCGTCGCCGACGTTCGCGAAATTATTGCCGCTCAAGGCAAGGCCGTCCTCGGTCGTGGCGATCGAGAAGGCGGTGCCGAGGTTGCGCAGGGTGTTGCCGCCCAGGAAGTAGAACGAGCCGCCGGCACCGTCGAGGACGACGCCGCTGCGCGTCCATTCGATGATGTTGCCCTCCGCCGAGAGGCTGACCCCGCCGCCGTCGATCCAGAGACCGCGGCCCCAGGAGGCGGTCGAGAAAAGCCCCTGGGACGAGCCTGAGATGAGGTTGTTGTTGAAGGTGATCTTGCCGTCCGCAAGCGACGGCGCGGAGACGGCGCGATCGTCGACGCCGTCGGCGCCGCCGACGACGCTCGACCAGAAGATCGAGTTGCTGATCAGATGGCCCTGGCTGCCGCCGCCGGTGAGGAGCTGGACCGTGGGGTTGGACGGGCCGCCGCCGGTGGTGGTGCCGTCGTTGAGGAAGCGCAGCCCGATCAGGCTGACATTGTCCTCGGCGGTGATCTTGGCATGGCCGATGATCGTCGTCTCGCCGACGCCGTCGGCGGGGTCGCGGGCGGGTGGGTTCGCCGTCGCGCTCACGGTCTGGCGGGCGCCGAGGATTCGGACGCCTTTATCGATCACCAGATCCTCGTCGTAGATGCCCGCCGCGACCCGGATCGTATAATTGTCCTGGGCGCTGTCGATCGCCGCCTGGATGGTGGTGAACGTGCCGATCAGCTGGTTGGCCTGATCGAACAGCTGGACGGGCAGGGTCGCGTCGAGCGTGCGATTGCTGAACTGGACCCGCTCGACGCTGGTGAACGCGTCGGCACCATCGTTGCCGTTGTTCGGCTCGTTGTCCGAGACCGACGAGAAGCCGACGATCCGGCCACCGGCGCCGGTGATCATCGCGATTGAGTAATCACCGCGATGATGATCGTAGACGGCAGTGTCGGTGCCCGCGCCGCCGTTCAGATTGTCGTTGCCGGCACCCCCGTGCATCGAATCGTCGCCGCCTTCGCCGTTGAGCGTGTCGTTGCCGCTGCCGCCCTCGAGCGAATCGTTGTCGAGGCCGCCGTTGAGCGTGTCGATGCCGGCGCCACCCGCGAGGACGTCGTCGCCGTCGCCGCCGTTGACGGTGTCGTTGTTGTTGCCGCCGTCGGCGGTGTCGTTGCCCGCGCCGCCGTGAAGCGTGTCGTTCTGGTCGCCGCCGCTCAGATTGTCGTTGCCGCCATTGCCGAAGAGCTCGTCGCTGCCGGTTCCGCCGGAGAGGGTGTCGCCCTGCTCGCTGCCCCACGCCTTGTCGTCGCCGCCGCGGCCGTCGAAGCTGAGCGGCCCGGCAACTCCGTAGTCGCCGATGAACGACTCGTTGAAGTCGGTGCCGAGGATGTTGTGGGTGAGGTCGGTCGGGTAGATCTGCACCGGCCGGGCGACCGGCGTGTTGGTGATCGTGTTGCCGGTGACGTAGGTCAGGAGATCGACGGTATCCGGCCCGTATGGGAAGAGGGTCAGCGAGCCGCTGTAGAGGCCGTCGAAGATATTGTTCGCGATGGCGACATGCGACGTCTCGGAATTGACTCCGTTGGCCATGCCCGTGGCGGGCCCGCCGTTGCCCTGAAAGCGGTTGTCGTGGATCGAGCCGGTGGTGTTGCCGCCCGACACGTAGGCGCCGATCGAATAGCCCCGGATCAGGTTGCGGCCGATGTCGACGCCGGTCACGAGGCCGACGAAGACCGCGAAGTCGCCGCTGCCGTCGAGGACCGAGTTGGACAGGATGAAATCGTTTGCTTTGACGTCGACCGCGGTGGTGCCGATCGGACCCGCGGCGGCGCCGACCAGCTTGAAGCCGTCAAGGGTCGCCCCGGCCGCGTTGATCACGATCTGCCCGTCGATCACCGCTTCGGCGCCGCGCACGGCGGTGCCGGCCACGCCGTGGTTCGGCCCCAGGATGGTGACGTCCTTGTGGACGTCCAGATTCTCCGCATAGGTGCCGGACTTGACGAGGATGGTGTCGCCGTCGGCGGCGTCGTCGATCGCTGCCTGGATGCTGGCGTAGCCGCCGTTGCCGACCAGCAGGGTCTTGCCCGATGCGCTGTCGTCGACGATCTCGACGTTCGAGAGGGTGTCGGTCCCGCCTGCGTCGGTGACGGTCCAGCCGCCGCTGCCGTTTTCGACGATCGTGGCGGGCCCGGCGTAGCGGGCCGTATCGATTCCGCCCAGGCCGTCGATGGCGTCGTTGCCGCCGCCGCCGGTGATGACGTTGTTCGAGGCATTGCCGTTGAGCGTCTGGTTCACGTTGCCGAGGCCGGTGAGGTTCTCGAGGTCGGCCGCCAGAGTATAGCTGGAAAGCGTCGTCTGGACTTCGTCAGTGCCTTGGCCGCTGGTTTCCGTCACGGAGTCGCCAACGCTGTCAACGACATAGACGTCGTTACCGGTGCCGCCGGTCATCGCATCGCCGCCGGTGCCGCCGTCGAGCGTGTCGTTGCCGCCGCGACCCAGCAATATGTCATTGCCGCCGGCGCCGTTGAGGACGTCGTTGTCGCTGGCGTTCGGGTTCACCGGATTGTTGTTGGCGTCGATATAGTCCGCGCCGGCCGTTCCCGTGAGCGTGTCGTTGCCCGAGCCGCCCAGGATGACGACGAGGTCGTTGGGGTTGCCGACGGGGGTCAGCGTGTCGACCGCCGTCCCGGCGTTGAAGGTGACGTGGGTAGTCAGGTTGCGGAAGCTGAAATCGTCGCCGACATTGGTGACGTCGTTGCCGCTGACCGAGAGGCCGTCCGCGTCGATCCCGACGGCGATGAAGGTGCCCAGGTTCAGCAGGTTGTTGTTCGAGACGTTCGCCGTCGAATCGCCCGACAAGTCGAGGTTCAGGCCGGTGCGCGCCGACTGCACGGTGCTGCCGGTGAAGACGAGGTCGACCCCGCCGCCGTCGAACCAGAGGCCGCGGCCCCAGGAAGCCGTTCCGAACTGGCCGGCCGAGGTTCCGGAGATGAGGTTGTCGACGATCGTGATCAGGCCGTCCGAGATGACCTGCGTCGAGATCGCGCGGTCGTCGGCAGCGCCGCCGGCCACGGTCGACCAGAAGATCGAATCGGTGACCAGATGGCCGGTGACTCCGCCGCCGGTCGTGAAGTGGATTGCCTTGCCGCTGCCGCTGGTGCTGGCGTCGTTGAGGAAACGAAGACCGTTCAGAGTGACATTGTCGCTCGCGGTGACCAGAGCGCGGCCGATGATGGTCGTCTCGCCGGCGCCGGTCGCCGCGTTACGGCCGCCGACGGCGGCATCCGCCTGGGCGCCGAGGATGGTGACGCCCTTATTTATGACGAGATCCTCGTCATAGGTGCCGGCCGCGACCCGGACCGTGTAATCGTCGGATGCCGCGTTGATCGCTGCCTGGATCGTGTCGAACGTGCCGACCAGGGTGCCGCCGCCGTTGAACAGCTGGACCGCCTGGGCGGCGTTCAGGGTCTGGCCCGCGAAGGCGAGAGTTTCGATGCTGGTCAGCGTGTCGCCGCCCTCGTCGCCGTTGCCGGCATTGTTGTCGGTGACCGAGGTGAAGCCGGTAACCCGGCCGTCCGGGCCGGTGGTGTAGGTGTAGCTGTAATCGCCGCGCGGCCCGGCATAATAAGCGGTATCGCTGCCGCCGTCGCCATGGAGCGCGTCGTTGCCGCCATTGCCGGTGAGTTGATCGTTGCCGCCGAGACCGCTGAGATCGTCGCTGCCGCCGCCGCCGATGAGGATGTCATCGCCCGCCGAGCCGTCGATGTCGTAGGGCGTCATCAAGGCGGGATTCGGCTCGAAATCGACGCCCGCCGCATACGGATCGTTCATGTCGATATTGGTGATGTTGTTGTTCTGGATAAGGATTCCGGACGGCGTGATGTCGCCATAGACGCCGATTCCGGTATCGACATGGGAAATGGTGTTGCCGCTGATCGAGCCGCCGCTATTCGCCGGCGGGGAGAAGACGTAGATCCCGACCACCTGGGCTCCGGGCGTTTCGTCATTCGTACCGGTGATGGTGTTGCCGGTGATGTTGAGGCCCGTATTGCCGAAGGCGAGGACCGCCCCTGAATAGACCACCTGTGGTCCGGCATAGCCGATTCCGCTGACATGGTTGCCGCTGAGAGTGCCGGTCGAGCCCGTGATCTGGAAGCCGTTCTGGGCGTTGATGGTCTGCGCGCCGCCGCCGATCACGTCGACGTCGCTGATGTTCAGATTGGCCTTGGAGATGGAGGTCGCGTTCTTCTGGAAGTCGGTGATCGAGCCGCCGATCATGGTGAAGTTCATGATCGAATCGTTGTCGACGCCCAGACCGACGCCGCGCTGATTGCCACTCAGCACCGGATGGCCGCCGACGGTCGTTCCGCCCGCATAGGGCTCGCGCACGCCGGTAATGTCGACCTCGAGCAGGGTTCCCGACGAATTACGCAGGAAGATTCCGTAATAATTCGCCGCGCCCGAACCGGCGCCTTCGTCGATCGTGTCGCCGTGGCCGGCGCCGTCGATGTCGACATTGTCGAGCGTGAAGTTGAGGCTGGAGTTGACCGTGAGCACGGAGTTGACGTCCCGCCCGGAGGAGGAGACGATGCTGTTGGTCACGTTGGCCGGTGCCTGGATCGTGACCTGGCCTCCGGAGGCGCGGATCGTCAGATTGTCGCGATTGTCGACGATGACCTGCTCGATGTAGGCGCCCGCGGCGACGAGGATCGTGTCGCCGTCCGCCGCGGCGTCGACCGCCGCCTGGATCGTCGCATAGCCGCCGTTGCCGACCAGCAGGGTCTTGCCCGCCGCATCGTCGTCGACGATCTCGACGTTGGACAGGGTATCGGTGCCCCCCGCGTCGACGACGGTCCAGCCGCCGCTGCCGTTGGCGGTGATGGTCGTCGGCCCGCCATAAGCCGCCCTATCCGTGCCGCCCTGGCCGTCGATCGCGTCATTGCCGCCGCCGCCGGTGATGACATTATCGGCGCCATTGCCGGTGAGGCTCTGGTCGACCGTGCCGAGGCCGGTGAGGTTCTCGAGGTCGGCCGCCAGCGTATAGCCGGCGAGGCTCGTGCGGACTTCGTCCGTGCCCTGGCCCGGCGTTTCGGTGACCGTGTCGCCAGCCGAGTCGACGATGTAGACGTCGTTACCGGTTCCGCCGGTCATGGCGTCGTCACCGGTGCCGCCGTCGAGGGTGTCGTTGCCGCCGCGGCCGAAAAGCACGTCGTTGCCGCCTCGCCCGCTCAGCGTGTCGCTGTCGGCGGCATTGGGGTTGGTCCCGCTGTTGTTGCCGTCGAGGATGTCGACGCCGGCGGTGCCGCTGATCGAGTCGTTGCCGGAGCCGCCGAGCACTACGATGGGATCGTTGAAGTCGCCGACCGGAGTCAGGGTGTCGACTGCGACATCCGCGTCGAAGGTGACGTCGGTGGCAAGGTTGCGGAAGCTGAACTCCTCGTTGACCCTCTCGATGTCGTTGCCGCTGACGGTCAGACCGTTGGCGTCGACTCCGAGCGCCATGCCGGTGCCGAGGCCTCGGAAGCCGTTGTCCGAGACGTCGGCGGTCGAATCGCCCGACATGTCGAGGTTGAGGCCGGTGCGCGACCATTCGACGACGTTGCCGGTGAAGACGAGGTCGACACCGCCGCCGTCGAACCACAGGGCGCGGCCCCACGAAGCGGTGCCGAATTGGCCGTGCGAGGCGCCGGAGATGAGGTTGTCGGTGACCCTGATGAGGCCGTCCGAGATGACCTGGGTCGAGATCGCACGGTCGTCGACGCCGTTTGCGCCGCCGGCCAGGGACGACCAGAAGATCGAGTCGGTGACGAGGTGTCCGGTGGCGCCGCCGCCGGTGGTGAAGTGGATCGCCTTGCCGCCGCCGCTGGTGGTGGCGTCGTTGAGAAAGCGCAGGCCGTTCAGCGTGACGTTGTCGGCCGCGGTGACCGTCGCCCGGCCGACGATCGTCGTCTCGCCGGTACCGCCCGCCGCGTCGCGGCCGCCTACCGCCATGTCCGCCTGGATGCCGAGGATGGCGACGCCCTTGTTGATGACGAGGTCCTCGTCATAGAGTCCGGCCGGCACCTGGATGCTGTAGTCGTCGGAGGACGCGTTTATCGCCGCCTGGATGGTTGCGTAGCCGCCCACGAGATCGCCGTTCTGGTCGTAGAGCAGCACGTCGCCGCTGAAGGTCAGCGTCATGTCGGTGAAGTGAATCGATTCTACGCCGCTCAGCGAGTCCGTGCCCTCGTCGTTGACCGGCGCCGCATTGGCCGGGAAGACGTCCTGGACGGTGAAGCCGGTGACGTTACCGGCCAAGTCGCGCACGGCCGTGATCGTGTAGTGCGAGCGGGCTCCGTCATAATGGGCCGTGTCGCTTCCGGCACCGCCGACGATCGTGTCGTTGCCGCCGCGGCCCATGAAGGCGTCGTTGCCGCCATTGCCGGTCAGGACGTTCCCGGCTTCGTTGCCGATCAGGACATCGTCGCCGCTGCCGCCGGTGGCGTTCTCGACAACGACGCCCTTGGCGATCGTGAAGCCGCCCTTGATCGCCTGCGCGGCGGTCTGGCCGGGAAGGTTGTGCACGAAGGACACGATGCCGCCGCCGGTCGGCGAATAATCGAGGGTCGCGGTGTTCAGGTCGATCTGAGCGCCGCGGGCTCCGTTATAGGCGATCGTGTCGATGCCGCCGGTGTCATAGATCGTCTCGAAATAGGTTCCTTCGGCATTGACGTCGAGCAGGTTGTAGACGTTGTCGCCGGTCGCATAGGCCGGCGTGACGCCGTAGCGTATCTGGAGCTGGGCAATGTCGAACGCGCCCAGCGTCGCCAGCCAGCCTGCGTCCGAACGGAAGCCGGTCGGGTCGGTGCCGGTGATGCTGCCGTCGGGGTGGCCCCACCAGCCGCCATTGTAGGACATCTGGGTGTAAACGCCCTGGTTGAGGTTGAAGACGCCGAGCGAGCCCTGGGCGCCGACGACTCCGAGCATGACCGTGGAGCCGCCGCCCGTGTCGTGCGGGTGAGAGAGGCCGAACGCATGGCCCGCCTCGTGGAGGATGGTGGACCAGGCATAGCCGCCCCGCCCAAGCCCGTCGGTGGTGACCGCCGGGTTGTCGGAATCGGGATCCCAGCCGCGATTGTCCACGTTGAAGACCATGATGCCCTTCTGGGTCCCGTAAGCCGGGTCCTGCGGATAGGCGTAGGCGCCGTAGGCGAGCGACGAGTTGGTGATGACTCGGAAGGTGGCTTGGGCCGAGCTGGCGGTCTCGAGGAACTGGATGCCCAGGATCTTGGTATATTCCTGCATCGCCAGCATGAACTGGCCTTTTTCGTACGGGGACCAGCCGTAGGAGACGAGCGTGCCGTTGCCGCCGCCGGCGGGCTGGGTCGGGTCCCCGGCCCGCGCATTCTCGCCGAAATTCTCGCCGGCCCCGGCGAAGTAGACATAGGCCGTCGGCACGCCGTCGACCATGACGGTCGGGATGTTGGCCGCGCTGTCCCAGTTGATCGAGTCGAGCGGGTCAACTTGCGAAACCGGAACCTCTTTGAAGTCGATCGCGTAGCCGCCGGTATTGCGGCCGGGCAGGGACGGGATCCCGCCGGCGCCGTTGCCTTGGCCGTAACCGCGGACCTCCAGATAATAGTTGCCGGTGACCGTGGCGTAGAAGCCGAGCGACGAGCTCATGTCGGTCGGGTAATTGACGTCGTCGTTTTGTGCGAGGACCGCCGTAGCCCCCGGATTGATCAGGCGAATGTAGGTGTCGATCTCGCCGACCGGAACGTTGTTGGGATCGGTGAGATGGTCGGCGCCGCCCGCCACGGAGAAAGTGTAATATTTTCCGGCTTCAAGAAAAACCCTGTAGGTGTCGATGTCCTGACCCGTCGCGATGGCCGACCCGGTCGACGTTTCGCGAAATCCGAAAGTGACGCCCTGGCCGACAAGGGGCGCAGAAGCGTTAAAGGCCGATTGAACGTCAGCGGTGGCCCCCATCTGCCGAACGTCGACCGTATATTGCCCAACACCCGGATCGCCCGGATTGGCGAAGGCGGAGGCGCGGATCGTGTAGGTGCCACCGGTCGTGGCGGTGATGGTCATTAGCGAGTTGGTGCCGACGCCGCCGTCGTCGTCGGTGTTCACGAGGGCCATGGTGGGCCCGAAGACCTCGAGGAAGCTATCCTTGAGCGCATTGGTGCCGGTTCCGCGCAGCGAGATCATGTAGCGCTGGCCGGCGACGAGGGTGACGGTGAACGTGTCGGTGTCGCCGGTCACATCGATGACGCCGCTCGCGCCGCCGCCGACCGCGATCGGAACGTCCACCGGTTCGTCGTCTAACGGGCCGTCGGTGACGAAGCGCTGAGAGGTCTCCGCGTCGGCAAGTCCGGCTCCGTTGACGCTGTCGAGCGCCATCATGCGCAGCGTTTTCGAATCGGTGATGCAGGGAAGGCCGAAAAGCTCCGGGTACGCCTTGTCTCCAAGCTCGAACGCAAGCGCTTCATCGTCGAGAGCAAGGTCGGACGCTCCGGAAGAGTCGAAGGGTTCGGCCGAGGAAAGCGGGCTCACGATCACCCACGCATCGCCGGAGCCTTCACTGGCGGCCAGGGAGGAGACGAGACGCCCCGACAAGGCCATGCCCTGGATCAGGGCGGTCTGGCGCCCGCTGAAGAATTCACCCGGCTCGCTGTCCGCGTTATTCGCGAAGATCCCCTTGGGCGCCTTTGACATATCAATTCCCCCCCACCGCGAACTTGGCGGTTTCAAAACCCCGAAAAATGGAACATGGATGAAGCTTGGCCGAGCGCTCGCCGGCCTCGGACGAGGTGCGCATGCGCGGCGAAATCAAAGCGATTCTGGCCTTGGCCGGGCTCGCCGCGGGATGCGCGGATCGGCCCGCCGGCGCGGCCGACGCGGGGCCCGACAACAGGGAGCAAGCGAGAATGGAGAACGGCACGAACGGCGCCGGGGGAGTCCGCGGCCTGCCCTCTTCCTTCGGCCGGTCCTTCGCCACCCTGGACGAATATCTCGAGCATCTGCGCCGCCACGCCGGACCCATCGACCAGCCCTGGTACCGGGAGGTCCGGCCGGGGGTTTACGAATATGTGACCAGCATGCGCTCCGAAGGTCCTTCGGCGGTTCCGGCGAAAACCTACACGCGAGAGGAGCTGATGCGGGAGTTCGGCTTCACCCGCTGAATCCTTCGAAGCCCGTCCTGCCGGCCGCCGGCCGACAATGCCATCGCCCCTCTTGGCAAGGTGCTCGATAAGGGAGGAGCCGCCGCCCGCTCCGACCGTCAGAATGCTCAAGGCTGCCCCTCCGGAAGGGGCAAGGCAGCCACCTCCGAATCGGACGCAGCCATTCCCCCATCGGAGGATATGTGAACTCCGGCGAGGCGCGAGTCAAACAGACTTAAGAAACACTTAACCTATTGATAGTCATTTTTTCGCGGAGCTCGCAATAGCCTATTCATCCGGAATAGGAACAAAGGCGGCCACTTCCCTGCATAGGCCCTGCCGCGGGATCAGAATCTCGCCGGCAAATCAGGCAACACTTCGACTTGTCGCGTAACGAGTTCGAGGACGGCCGCGGGTCTTCCTTGAAATGCTCGTAGAAGCAGCGGCTCGCCGCCAGCGCCCGAAGGCTGTCGTCCAGGACGACGAACGGCTCGGGAGGGTGTCGACGATCGCCAGGGCCAGGGTCTGAGCGTCGGCCAGATTGTCGAATTGTTTCATGACGATGCTCCATCGGCCGGGAGCATGTCGAGTTTCTCAGTCACCAGCGCGCCGGGCAGACCCGGTGATGCCCGAACCTTTCATTATTCAATGCTTGAAGCTAACTTAAATCATGCAGCAAGTAACTTGGGCCGCCCCTTCACGTCGCGAGGGCGGATCTGCCCGCGGCTGCGTCCTTGCCCAGGATGTGACGCTGGAACAGGACGAGGCCGCCGCCGGTACGGACGGTCATTTTCCACCGCGCCTCGTCCCAGAAGTACTTTGCGGCATCGCACATTACCTGCCCGGCCATCTTTACGGCTTCACACTTCGCCGAGGCGAGATGCTTCAGGTGGGTACCCTCCGCGTCCGAAGAGAGCTCGCCGTCGTCGATGTCGAACTAGTATGTAGGCATGGAAGCTCCTGGCACAGCCGGGAGCGCTCGTGTCTCTCAGCCGCCGGAGCGCAAAGTCGTCCGGCGATGCGGTAGCATAACATAGGTTTGCCGATCAGCCACGGGCCCCTTGCTGTTTCCGCCGCTCTTCGCAAGAATTCGTCAGGCGTCCTCGCTGATCGGGAACAGGAAATACCCGCGCTCCGAAACGCCGCGCGTTGATCTGGAGAGAGGTCGCGCCGACGCGGCGGTCGGCGGGCGAGACGACTACCTCCTTCGCCTAGATCCAGGCGGATCCGTGCAGCGGCAGGTTTTCACCACTGGCGTCCGTCGTCAGGGCGCCCCGCAGCTGTCCGCCTTCACGAACTTGTGGAGAAGCAGGTCTGGGGCGCCAGCAGGCACCTCCCCACCCGGAAGTGCAACTGCTGCCCCGACGATCGTGAATTTCTCGCCCATCGGACTCCCCTTAGAAGTTCATCCCGCCCATTCCGCCGCCCGATGCGGATGAGCCGGCGGGCACGTCCTCCTGCAATTCCGCCACCGCGGCCTCGGTCGTGATCAGCAGCCCGGCAACCGACGCGGCATCCTGGAGCGCGGAGCGAACGACCTTGGTGGGATCGATGACTCCGGCGGCGACGAGATCCTCGTACACGTCCGTCTGGGCGTTGAAGCCGAAGGTCCCGCTCGCCTGGTCCATCAGCTTGCCCGCCACCACGGCGCCGTCGAAGCCGGCATTCTCGGCGATCTGGCGCAGGGGCGACTGAAGCGCGCGGCGGACGATGTCGATGCCGCGGGTCTGCTCGTCATTGGCGCCCGTCAACCCGTCCAGGGCCTTTGAGGCATAGAGAAGCGCGGTGCCGCCGCCGGGAACGATCCCCTCCTCGACCGCGGCGCGGGTGGCGCTGAGCGCGTCGTCGACCCGGTCCTTGCGCTCCTTGACCTCCAGCTCCGAAGAGCCGCCGACCTTGATGATCGCGACTCCACCCGCCAGCTTGGCCAGGCGCTCCTGGAGCTTCTCCATGTCATATTCGCTGTCGGAGCGCTCGATCTGGCCGCGGATCGCTTCGACACGCGCCTTGATCGCTTCGGAGGTTCCGGCGCCGTCGACGACGGTGGTCTTGTCCTTGTCGATGCTCACCCGCTTCGCGGTGCCGAGCATGTCGAGGGTCACCGTCTCCAGCTTGATTCCGAGATCCTCGGTGACGACCTGGCCGTCGGTCAGGATGGCCATGTCCTCGAGCATCGCCTTGCGGCGGTCGCCGAAGCCGGGAGCCTTCACCGCCGCGACCTTGAGGCCGCCGCGAAGCTTGTTGACGACGAGCGTGGCCAGGGCCTCGCCCTCGATGTCCTCGGCGATGATGAGGAGCGGACGGCCCGACTGGGCAACGGCTTCCAGGATCGGGAGCAGCGCCTGGAGGTTCGACAGCTTCTTCTCGTGAAGCAGGATGTAGGGGTCGGCCAGCTCGGCGTGCATCTTCTCGGCATTGGTGATGAAATAGGGGCTGAGATAGCCGCGGTCGAACTGCATGCCCTCGACCACCTCAAGCTCGAATTCCAGGCCCTTGGCCTCCTCGACGGTGATGACGCCTTCCTTGCCGACCTTCTCCATCGCCTCGGCGATCTTCTCGCCGACGACGGTGTCGCCGTTGGCCGAGATGACCCCGATCTGGGCGATCTCGTTGTTGCTCGACACCGGCTTCGACCGGGCCTTGAGGTCCTCGACCACCCTGAGGACGGCGAGATCGATGCCGCGCTTCAGGTCCATCGGGTTCACCCCGGCCGAAACGGACTTCATGCCCTCGCGGACGATCGCCTGGGCCAGCACGGTCGCGGTCGTTGTGCCGTCGCCGGCATGATCGTGGGTCCTCGACGCGACCGAGCGAAGCATCTGCGCGCCCATATTCTCGAACTTGTCGTGAAGGTCGATCTCCTTGGCGACGGTCACTCCGTCCTTGGTGATTCGCGGCGCGCCGTAGCTCTTGTCCAGCAGGACGGTCCGGCCCTTGGGGCCGAGGGTCACCTTGACGGCATTGGCGAGGATATCGACTCCGCGAGTGATGCTTTCGCGAGCGTCGCGGGAGAATTTGACGTCTTTGGCGGCCATTGTGGTGGTCCTTGATTTGGAGTCCGGGCGCTTATGCCGCTCGGGAGAAGAGCGTCGCCGCTCCGCTAGGCTTGGACGGTCGGCTTCAGCCGACGATGCCGAGGATGTCGGCTTCCTTCATGATGAGAAGGTCCTCGCCATCGAGCTTGACCTCGCTGCCGGACCATTTGCCGAACAGGATCTTGTCGCCCGCCTTGACGTCGAGCGGAGTCACCGTGCCGTCTTCGGAGCGGGTGCCCGAGCCGACGGAGACGACTTCGCCTTCCTGCGGCTTTTCCTGCGCTGTGTCCGGGATGATGATCCCGCCCGCGGTCTTCGCTTCGCCTTCGATGCGGCGGACGAGCACTCGGTCGTGTAAGGGGCGGAATGCCATGGCTGCGGATCCTCTTGCTGGATCGCGACGAAGTCGTCGCTTCACAAGCGGGAGCCAGCGCTGCCAATTTGCGAACTGGCACTCTCGTCGGGAGAGTGACAACTTAACCTATGTGGGTGCTCGCGGCTGCCGGGTCAACCGGCTCGGCGGACGCAGGAACGAGATTACCGAACTTGCGGGCGACGAGTCGGCCAGACCTGGACACAGAAAAGCCCCAGCTTCCCCCCGCGGGGCTGGGGCTTCTCTGGCCTCAAAGGAGAGGCTGACGCCGCCTTGTGGCGGGTCCGCCAAGTCCGGATCGGAGCGATCGACGGCCTTTGCGCGTGACCGGTCTCGGCTCCGGGGAGGACGTTGTCAACGCAAGGAATCTCAGATGGCAGCGACGAGTGGACGCATCGTTCTGACTCCGAGGGGAAACAAACCCTACAAGGTGGTCCTCGGACATGAGGGCGCCGCCGACACGGAGCAGGGCGTGGAGACCATGCGGGAGGGCGAGGCGCTCATAAGGGAGGAGGCGCCTGCGCCGCCGAAGCGCAACAGGTGCGAGATCAGCCGCCCGGCAATGCCTAGGCACCTCTGGTGAGGCGAGAACTTCCGCTGTGGGTCGAAGGCGACCTGATGATGCGCTCTAACATCCTCTCACGGCGAAACGATCAGCGAACCGGCTAGGCAACCCAGGCTGAGGGGGAGCCTTCGTTGGCGATGAGGGCGAGGCCGTGGGCGATGGAGGTCAGCTCGCCTCCAGCCTCGATCGCGTCCTCGCCGAAGCGGTCGAGGAAGATCCGCCGGATCCGCGGGATGAGCGAGGTTCCGCCGGTGAGGAAAACCTTGTCGATCGCGGCGGCCGCGAGGCCGGCGGCGGCCAGCGCCTGATCGATGATCTGCTCGACCCGGACGACGTCGGCGGCGATCCAGCCCTCGAACGCCTCGCGCGTGACCTCGGCGTCGATGTCGACCCCGCCGCCGCTGAACCGGAAATTGGCGCTCTCCTGCGACGAGAGGCTGCGCTTGAGCCGGTTCACCGCCTCGTAGAGGGCGTAGCCGAGCTCGTTCTCGACGATCGTGATCATCCGGCCGATCGGCACCGGGTCGACGGCGGCCAGCTGCAGCCGGGCGAGCTCGCGCAAAGTGCGGTGGTTGCGCATCAGGGCGAGCCTGGACCAGTCGGCGAAGTCGGCGAAATACCGCGCGGGATCTCCAGCTCCTTGCCGAACGACCGGTAGAGGCCGCCGCAGCCTAGAAAAGGCAGGACGAGACGGTTGAGGATGCGGTGATCGAAGCGGTCGCCGGCGATGGGGACGCCGGCAAAGCCGAGCGGCTCGCAGCGCCGGTCGGCGCCTCGGCCGGCGATCCTGACCACGGAGAAGTCGCTGGTGCCGCCGCCGAAATCGGCCACGAGGACGGTCGCCGGATCTTCGCGGCGGGATGCGAAGCTGTAGGCCGCGGCGAGCGGCTCGTAGACGTAGAAGACCTCGTCGGCGAAGCCGGCGATCATCGAGTCGTAACGCCGGCGGGCGAGCGCCTCGTCGGGCCGGGCGCCGGCATATTGGACCGGCCGGCCGACCACGATCCGGGCCGGGCGGCTGCCCGCGGGCCGCTGCGCCCGGGCCATCATCCGGGTCAGGAAGAGCCGGCCGAGGTCCTCGAAACGGTAGCGTTTGTCGAACACCGACGCATGCTCGAAGATGGTCGAGGCGGCGACCGACTTGAACGACTGGATGAACCGGCTTTCCTCGGGATCGGTCAGATATTCCGCGATCGCCCAGGAGCCGGCCTCATGCGCGACTCCACCCGCCTCGGCCTCGTCGAGCCAAAAACACAGAGCGGAGCGGAAGACGGTTTCGGACCCGGACGGGCCGTCGAAGCCGACGAGCTGCGACTCGCCACCCGAATCGACCGCGGCGACGACGCTGTTGGTCGTCCCGAAGTCCAGCCCGACCGCGTCGAACGAGCTGCTCACGCGCCCCGCCCCCTTTCCCTTGGCAAAGATCAGGAGAGGGGCCGTGGCAAGATCGGGCCCCCAAGGCAAGGCGCCGCAAGGGCGGCTCCGACCGTCGGGAAGCTTTCAAGCTGCCGCCGGGAAACGAGAGGCCGCTCGAGGGTTGGACCGGTCGAGCACAAGAGGAGAAGCAGCGTGGCGACCCAGCCCGAAATCGCGCCCCCGGACACCATCCAGCCGCAGTCGCCGCCGGAAAGCCCGTCGTTCGAGCCGCCGGTCGAGGAGCCGGGGACGGGCGGGCCGGAGATCGTGCCGAACCAGCCGGACCAGGACTCCCCCGGCGGGTCGCCGCTCGAGACTCCTCCGCCGCCCGATTGAGCCGGCGTCGGTAGGCTCGGCGCACTGGCCGGAGGCGCTCAGCGCACCGTGAAGAGGCTCCGGTCCAGCACCTTGCCGTCGGCGGCGACCAGGGCGAGGCGGTGGGAGCCGGGGCTCGGCAGGATCATCGGCCCGGAGTCGGCGGCGCCGACGTCGCGATTGTCGAGCAGCAGCCTCTCGCCCCCGGAGGCGCCGGTGGCGACGAGCCGGATGCGCTGGCGCGGCAGCGGGATGTCCGGATCGAGCGCGTAAACCGTTCCGGAGACCGGGTTGGCGATCCTCGGCCGGCGGGCCGCCGGCGGAGCGCTCTCGACCAGGGACTGGGCGGTTCCGGCCAGGAAATATTCCCCTCGAGGCGGCTCGATCCCCTCGGCGAAGGCGATGGTTCGGGACTCCACTCCGGCCGGTCGAGGCGGCGCCCGGCCGGGCCGGTCGCGGTGAAGCGCGAGCATGACGTCGCGCCAGACCGGCGCGGCGCCGCTGGTGCCCGACACCCCGGTCATCGAATCCCCTTCGGAATTGCCGATCCAGACGGCGACCGTGAACCGCTCCGAGAAGCCGACGCACCAATTGTCGCGCATCCCCTTTGAGGTGCCGGTCTTGGCCGCCGCCCAGAAGGGGAGTCGGAGGGCGGAATCGATCCCGAAGGTGACGGCGCGGGCGTCCGGGTCCGCCATCATGTCGGCGACGATCCAGGCGGCGGCGGGGTCGGCGACGCCCCTGGCCTCGCCGGCGGGATCGCCGAAGCGAAGCCGAAGCGGCCGGTAGCGCCCGCCGTCGGCGAGCGCCCGATAGGCCGCGGCCTGCTGGAGCAGGGTCACCTCGGCCGATCCGAGCGCGAGGCTGTAGCCATAATATTCGCCGCCCTCGGTGAGGCCGCGATAGCCCAGGTCCCAGAGCCGGTCGCGAAACTCCTCCACCCCGTCGAGCAGCAGCGCGCGCACCGCCGGCACGTTCAGGGAGGCGGCGAGCGCGGTGCGGACGCTGACCGGCCCTTTGAAATTCCTGTCATAGTCCCTCGGCACGTAGAGGCCGGAGGCGGTGTCGAGCTGGACCGGGCTGTCCTCGAGGATCGAGGCTGCGGTGATGAAGCCGCGCTCGATCGCCTGGCCGTAGAGGAAGGGCTTCAGGGTCGAGCCGGCCTGGCGAAGGGCGCCTGCGTTGTCGACGGCGGGTGCGGTCGAGGCGCCGCCGACCCCGCCGACATAGGCGAGCACCTCCGCGGTGGCGTTGTCGACGACGATGACGGCGCCGTCCCGGGCGCGCTCGCCGCCGAGGCCGATCAGCTGGCGGCGAAGGGCGGCGGCGGCAAGCGCCTGCGCCTGCGGGTCGAGAGTGGTGGTCACGGTCTCGCCGGGCTTCCTGAGGAGGCGATAGGCGAGATGCGGGGCAAGGCCGGGATCGTCGGCGAGGCGGCGGCCCGGGCCGGTCATCGCCTGGGCCAGAGCCGTCATCATGCTGCAGTCGGCGATTCGCCCCAGCCGGCAGGCGCGGCGGGCGACCGCGGCGGGGGCGGCCTGCGGGGCCGGGAGCAAGGCGGCGAGAAGCAGCGAATCCTCCCGGCCGAGAGCGTCCGGGGTGCGGCCGAACAGGGCGCGGGCGGCGGCGCCGATGCCCTGGGTCTCGCCCCGGAAGCTGGCGAGGTTGAGATAGGCTTCGAGTATCTCCTCCTTGCTCCATTCCGCCTCGAGCGCCCGGGCGGCCCGCGCCTGGCGAAGCTTGGCCGCGAAGGTGCGGGCTCCGGGGCCGCCGAGCTCGGGCGCGAGGAAGCCGGCGACCTGCATGCTGATCGTGCTCGCCCCGCGCGCCCGGCGGCCGTTGAGCGCGGCCCAGGCGGAGCCGGCGAAGGCGCTCCAGTCAATGCCGCCATGGGTTGCGAAATGCCGGTCCTCCGAAGCGACCACCGCCTCGCGAAGCGCCGGAGCGATCCGCTCCAGCTTCACCCAGTCGAGGCGGCGGACGGCGAAGTCGATCCGGACGGTCTGGAGCAGCCGCCCGTCCCGCCCGCGAAGCCAGGCCTCGCTGGCCCGCCATTCGCTTCGGGTCTGCTCGTAGCCGGGCAAGGGGGGAGGGCGGGTCCAGGCGGAGAGCCCGGCCAGCGTGAGCAGCGGGATGAGCAGGCAGAGGATTGGGCGGCGGCGGAGCCAGGCGACTATTTTGCGCACTCAATCCTCCCCGCGGCGAAGCCGTGCGGAGGGGGACCATGCGAAGCTTGGTGGAGGGGTAGCTGGCAGAAGCCTGCGCCATCTACCCCTCCACCACACCTCGAGTGGTCCCCCTCCCCATCTGCGATGGGGAGGATGAGCGCGACCCTTCACGGCTCCACCACCAGCGGCCGGTTGGGCAAAGCGGCGTGGATCTCTGGGGAGTACATCGCCTCCACCCGGGTCGGCGGCAGCTGGAAGCGGCCGGTGCCGTTGATTCGAATCACATATTCGACGCTGGTCCGGCCGCTGGGAAGCCAGGCGAAATAGCCGCGCCAGGCGTCGTTGCCGCGCTCGATGTAGCTGGGCCAGTCGCCGCCGCCTGCCTGCGCCGCCAGCAAAGCGGACTGGCTGCCGCTGCCGCTGACGATCGAGGCTCCGGCGGGAACCGGATCCTCGATCACCACCCACGTGCGGTCGACCGGCGCATCGACCGTGATCCGCACCTTGAGCACGTCGCCCGAGCTGAGCCGGTCCGGGCGCCTGCGCTCGAGAAACGTGACCTGGCGGCTGAGCCTGTAGCCGGCGAAGGCGGGGGCGTTGAGCGGCACTGCGGCGCGCACCGACACCGTCGCCCAGGGCGGCGGCGAGGCGCTGTGCGAGAGCAGCAGCGGGGCGGAGGGCGCGGGCAGCGGGAAGCTCATCTGCGGAGGCGGCGGCGAGCGCCCGCCGTAGGGCGGCCGGACCCAGGTGCCGGTCAGGCTTTGGCCGAGCAGCCGGCCGGTGGTCGTCCCGGTCGCCGCGCTCGGATAGGCCGCCTCGAAGCGCCTGACGGCGATCGTCCCCCAGGCATTGGCGGGAGTCGTGTCCCAGTGGCCGCGCTTCTGGCGAAGGGCGACCCCGATCATCATCCGGGGCGCGTCGGCGGCCCAGCCGGGGCGGCCGGTCGCGGCGAGAAGCGCCTTCAGCGCCATCTCGTCGCCGCCGATCATCATCCACCAGGGGGCGGTGCTTCGGTCGACGAGGTCGAGCCGGGTGCCCTCGTAGACGATCCGGGCGCGAAGCGCGGCCTCGGCCGAGGCGCGCCTCTTGGCGGCGGCTCCGGGGACCTTGTCGAGAGTCATCAGCCAGTCGGCGAGGATCGCCGTCGGCATGTCGGCCACCGGGATCGCGGACTGGCCGATCATCGCCGGAGTCGCGGCGCCGTTGCGGGCGAGCGCGGCCAGCGAGGCCAGGCGAAGCAGCCGCATGTCCGAGGGGCCCTCGTTCTCGTCGTTCAGGCGCCCGTCGACGACCGCCTTCAGCGCCTCCAGCAGCTTCTCGCGGCGCTCCTTGGGCCATTCGAACCCGGCCTCGGGGGTGATCGATAGAGCGTAGGCGGTTAGCGCGACCGATCCGCGCATATAGTCGCCGGGCCAGTAGCGCAGCAGGCCGTTGCGGTCGGTATAGGCCGGCAACTCGTCCATCATCGCGTTCCACGCGGCGCGGTCGTCGGCCACCACCGCCCGGGAGAGCCTCTGCTCGAAGCAGTCGTAAGGATAGGCGCGCATGTAGGCGCGCACTCCGGCCAGCGAGGGCGAGGGCGAATCGGTAAGCGCCACGTCGATGCTGCCCCGGCCGAGGAGGGCGCCGGCCGGGCGCGCGACCGTGAAGGGCGCGGGGCCGATCCGGAAGAAGGTCGCCGCCCAGGTCTCGACCGGCACCGCCGGCACGACCTGCTCCTCGACCTGCACCCTGTCGGTCGAGCGGCCGTCGGAGGCCCGGGCCGACACAGTCCAGCGCAGGGTGTCGGTATTTTCGGGCGCGGTGATCCGCCATGTGACCGGGACGGCGCCGCCGGCGGGGATGGTCACCGTCTGCGGGGCCCCGGGCGCCGGCCCGGGCTCGAGCTCGGCGCTGGCGGTCACGGTCATCGGCTTGTCGGTGCCGTTCCTCAGGGTGAAGGTGGCGCCAAATTCGTCGCCCGACCGGACGAGAGGCGGAAGGCCCGGATAGATGGTGAGGTCCTGGACGGTCCGGATAGTCGCGCTGCCGGTGCCGAACAGGTGGCCGCCGGCCGTCGCGATGGCGACCAGCTTGTAAGCGGAAAGCGAGTCGGCGAGCGGCACCTCCACCTCGGCCCGGCCCAAGGCGTCGAGCTTCACCCGGCCCTTCCAGAGCAGCACCGGCTTGAAGTCGGTGCGGACCAGGTCGGTCAGGTCGGTTCCGCCGCCGCCTCCGGCCGGGAGCGCCTTGCGGCCGTAATGGCGCTTGCCGACCACCTGCATCGCCGCGGTGGCGGTGAGCACCGCCAGCGGCCGCTCGCCCATCATAGCGTCGAGCAGCTTCCAGCTCTCGTTGGGGGAAAGTTGAAGCAGGGCCTGGTCGACCGCAGCGAAGGCGATCTCGGCGGATTGCGGCGCCTTGCCGTCGGGGCCGAGCACCCGGACCGAGGCCCGGACAGTCTCCCGAACCCGGTATTTTTCCCGGTCGGTTCGGACGGCGACGTCGAGGCGATGCGCCTCCCAGCCGACCTTCACTTTGGTGATCCCGATCCGGTAGGCGGGCTTGGCGAGATCGACCAGAGCAGTGGGATTGGCGATTCTCCCGACGACCGGGATCTTCCAGCGCTGGGCGAACTCGGCAAGCCACACCCGCCAGTTGGCCACCCGCCCGCGAACCGCCATCACGGAGATGAAGACGTCCGGCGCATAGGCGCCGGGCAGCTTTACCTTGACGACCGGATCCTTGCCGGAGAGCTCGGTCACGAAGGATGAGAGCACGCCCTCGCGCTCGACCGTCACAAGCGCCGTCGCCTTCCGGAACGGCATCCGCACCTGGATGTGGGCGGTGTCGCCGCTGCGATAGGATTTGGAGTTCGCGATGATGTCCATGCGGTCGCCATTGTCGCCGCCGAACCACCATTCGCCGTCGCCGGCGAGGTAGAGGGAGGTGACCGCGCGCGCCTCGTTGCCGTCACGGTCGCGGCTGGTCGCGACCGCGATCACCTCGCCCGACACTCCAGGATCGAGGCGGCATTCGGCGAGGCCCTGGGCGTCGGTCGAAGCGGTGCAGGCGGCGGAGATCCGGGTCGTCTTCACGACATTGTCGAAGGCGTAGAAGCCGCCGATCAGCCGCCTTCGCGCCGAGATGATCTCCCGCGTGTAGAGGGCGATCTCGACCGGCTGGCCCCGGACGGCCATCCCGTCGAGAGACAGGGCGGCGATCTTGAGGCGCATGTCGCCCGAGCGCTGGACCCAACCGTCGGGCTTGAGGCCGAGGCGGATCGCGGAGGCGTAGACGGCGATCCGGGTCGAGGCGGTGAGGGTCTCGCCATTGGCGTCGGCATAATCCATCTCGACGATCAGCCGCGCATTGTCGGGCAGCGCGGGAATGTCGAGCGGAGACCTGAGCGCGCCACTCGTGTCCAGGGTCAGGGGCAGGGTCGAGGCATCCGGCATCCGGGCCGCGCCGGAATCGTTGCCGTCCTCGTCGAGGGCGACCGTGCCTTCGCGGACGGCGGCGCCTCCGAACGACCAGTCCTCCCAGCCGTCGGGGCTCTCGCCGAGCGGCTCCCAGGCGGTGCGGAGTTTGACCGCCGCTCCGGCCGAGCCGCCGCCGGACAGATAGCCGACATAGAGGTCGAGCGGCATCTGGGTCGGCCTCACCGACGGGGTTCGAGGGCCGCTCACCGAGGCGCGCATCGTCGGCAGGCGGTATTCGTCCACCCGGAAGGACTGGCTGGTGTAGAGGGTCGGGGCAGGATCCTCTTCCTCGTCGGAGCCGGCCTTTCGCGCCTCCGCGCCCGGCTTCACCAATATGTCGTAATCGCCGGCGGGCGCGCCCTTGGGCGGGGTCCACTCGCTCTCGCCGAGGCCGTCGGCGTCCAGCGCCAGCGGCAGCTTGAAGCTGGTCGGCGAGCCGCGATGCTGAAGCACCAGGCTGCCAGTCAAGGTGCCGCCGGAGCGCATGCCGGTCGGGATGGGCGCCCGGTAGACGTGCTTCATGTGGATCGTCTCGCCGGCGCGAAGCAAGGTTCGGTCTAGGATCGAATGGAAGACGGGCGCCGGCTCGGACGAGCCGTAGGGCAGGTCGAAATCGTACGGCCTGATGCCGTCGCCCCAATCGGTCAGGGTGAAGGAGAAATCGCCGCCCTTGCGCGCGGAGACCATCAGCGGCGGGGAATCGCCGCCGAGGCGCCGGCAATCGGAGCGGGTGGAAGGCGGCGGCAGCCCGCCCGCCACCAGCAGCCGGCCCTGCTTGTCGGTGGTGCCGGCCGCCAGCTGGGTTCCGCTGCAGCTGTCGGTGACCCGGACGGCGGCGCCGGCCACCGGCTTGCCCTTGTCGAGCGACGTCACCCAGACGAGCGAAGCCGCCTGGCCCCATTTGAAATGCACCGCCATGTCGGTGACCAAAGCGGCGGCGTTGACGTAGCGGGTCGCCGGGCGGCCGAGCAGGACCCGGCCGAGCGTCGGGCTGGCGAGCTCGACCACATAGAAGCCGGGCTTGACCAGAGGCACTCCGACGACCTCGAACTCCTTGCCCTTGCCGGGCAGCGCGAGCTTCATGCGGCTCGCCCCCTCGGCGCCGGCGAGGAGCGCCTTGGTGCCGGTGTAATTGACCTGGCGCGGATGCTCCTCGGTGCCTTCGTCGCGGATGTCGTCCTGCTGGGCTTCGTGGACCCGGCGAACCCAGTCGGCGATCCCGGCGTCGTCGGACTCTATCCGGGCCGCCATCCCGGCGATGCCGGTGATGCCCTGCTCAAGCTCGGGCTCGACCCCGCGCACCGTCACCGGAAGCACCCCGCCCTCCCTCGCCTCGAGGATCCCGAAGGGGGCGGCGAACTTGACCAGCGGCGGGGTCGCGGCGATCTCGAAGTCGAGCGGGAAGCGGCGGGCATTGGCGAGCGGCCGGCCGCTCTCGTCCCTGATGTCCCCCGGGATGACGACCTTGGCCGTGATGGCGGGCGGGAGCGGCGCCTTGAACTCGACTTCGGAGATGGTCGGCTCTCGGCCCGCCTCGACCGGCTCGAGCAGCCTGCCGCCGCCGACGTCGAGTCGGGCCGCGAGCGCCTGCGCCCGGGGGACGGGGGCGCTGAACTCCACCTTGACCGCCTCGAGCGGATTGCAGCCGGATTCGACGTTGACCCGCCGGCAACTCAGCCGGGCGGTGAACTCCTTGCGGACGCTGAAATCGTACCGCCTTTCCTCGCCCGCCGTCCGGCCGCCGGGGGATCGGATCGACTTGCCCCAGACCAGCGCCATGTCACGGCCGGGAGGCAAGGGCCGCCGGCATTTCAGGGCGACGACGTTGGCGAGCGCCGCCGAGCGGTCCGCCGCCTTCTCCGGAAGGGCGCCCGGCAGCCCCGCCTGCTCGAGGAAGTTGCGGCGGGTCCAGCGGTCGCCCATCCCGGTGAGAACCCGACCGGGGACATCGGCGGGGAGCAGGTCGACCGCGATCCGCTCGCCGATCCCCTCAACCGAGCAATAGGCGCCGCGGGCGATGGAGGCGCGGTCGACCGGGCCGTTGACGGCAACGATGAAGGTCTGCTCCTCCTCGATCCCGTCCCAGCTGTCGCGGGGAAGGACGGCGCGCGGATAGGGGCCGCCGCTGTCGATCGTGAAGCTTCGGGTCCCCGTCACCTTCCGGCCGGCGAGCGTTTCCAGCCCGTCCTTCAGCTCGGCGGTGCAGTTGATCCCGCCCGGCAGGGGTTTGACGAAGTCCCACACGAAGGTGGCGGGATCGACCCAGCGGCCTTCCCCCTTGACCTCGCAGGCCATGCCGATCGGCGCCGCGCCGCGCCCGAGCGGCACCATCGGCTCCGAGAATCGAAGTGTGAAGCGGGTGATGGCGGAGCCGTCGATCCCGGGCGTGGCGGCGAGGACGGTCGGGCTTGTGACGGCCGAGGCCGTGATGGGCGCCAGGGCCAGCAAAGCCGCGACCCGATACAGCCAGCTCCGCATGCCTCACCTCCTGGAAAGCGCGATGATGCATGAGTTTGCAAGACCCGTCTAGCGGTGAAACGAGATATTTTTACGATGAGTTGAAGGAAGGAGAAAGGCCGCCATCGCTTCGCACGGCAATGATGGCGCGCGCTACGTCGCAGGAGAGACGATGTTGAAGAGGCTTCTGACAATCGCATGGCTGACATGGTCCGGGGCGTCCTCGCCCAGGATTTCGATGTCGTCAGGTACGGCCTCGTTCTCCGCCCCGACATCGTGGCAGGCACAGTGGCGGGGACGGAAATCGTGCAGTTCCGGGCCGGCCGGGAAGGCACCCACCTCCGCTTCTCCGCCAACGCGCTCAGGGTCGAGCGCGCGACGATCGACGGCTGGCCGACCGCCTTCGAGTCGACCAGCGAGGGAATTGCCTTCGCCCTCCCCGAGTTGCGGCGACCGGGACGGATCTCGACCCTGCGCATCGTCTTCACCGGCAAGCCGAGGCGCGGCCTGGTGCGGCAGACGGCCGCCCTCTACTCGAGCTATTTCACGTGCGACTGGATGTTCTGCCTGCAGGACTCGCCCGGCGACAAGGCGTGGTTCGACCTCGACCTGCACCTCCCCGTCGGGGCCTCCTCGGTCGGAACCGGGCGCCGGCTGCGCGAGCGGCCGGGCCCGGACGGGCTCACCGTGCATCGCTGGCGGGCGCGGCGGCCCTATTCGCCCTATCTCTTCGGCTTCGCCGCCGGGGCCCTTCAAGTCGCCGAGCGGTCCCGCTTCACCTACGTCAACGCGAGCGGGGCCGAGGCCGACCTGGGCCGGCTCTTCGCCGAGACTCCCTCTATAGCCGGGTTCTTCGCGGCGAAGGCCGGGCTGCCGCTGCCGGAAGGAGGCTATACGCAGGTCCTGGTCGCCGGCCAGGAAGCGCAGGAAGCGGCGAGCTTCTCCCTGATCGGCCGGGAAGCCCTGGATCGCGACCTGCGCGACCCGCCCCGCCAGTGGATCGTCGCCCACGAGCTGGCCCACCAATATTGGGGCAATCTGGTGACCTGCGCGACCTGGCGGGACTTCTGGCTGAACGAGGGCTTCGCCACCTTCATGACAGCCGCCTGGAAGCAGCATCGCTTCGGCGAAGCCGCCTATCAGGCCGAGCTCGACCGCGCCCGGGAGCGGGTCAAGCGGGTCGCCGGGCTCGGCTTCGACAAGCCGCTCGCCTGGAGCGGCGATTATCCCTCGCTGTCGGCTAGGCGGGCGGTCCAGTACAGCAAGGGCGCCTTGTTCCTCGACCGGCTGCGCTCGCACCTGGGCGAGGCCGCCTTCTGGAACGGGATCCGCGCCTACACGCGCCGGTTCGCCGGCAGGACGGTGCGGAGCTCGGATTTCGAGCGGGCGATGACGGAGGCCGGCGGCCGCGACCTCTCGCCGCTGTTCCGGGAGTGGGTCTATGGGGTGCCGTCACCCGCTCATCCTGAGTAGAGACTGAGCGAAGGCGAAGGCTCGTATCGGAGGACCGTCCTTCGATATGCGGGTTCGACAAGCTCACCGGCTACTCAGGATGAGCGGGTAGGTGACAGCCCGATCCGGTCACGCCTCAGGCGCCCGGCCGCACGGGAAGCTTCGCACGGCCGGGCGGGAGACCCGCGCTTTCCGTCAGAAGTCGACGTGCAGGCGCGTCGCCAGGGCATCGCCCGCGGTGCGGGTCCCGATCGGGTCGAGCGGCGTGTTGGTGCCGTTGAAATGGACCCAGTTGAACAGCAATTTGGCGTAGGAATTGAGGTACCAATTGACGCCGAGGGTCAGGCTTTCGGCACGGTTGCCCGCGCGCGCCAGGACGGGCGTGTCGGCAAGGTCGAGCCGGTCGTAGCGAAAGGCCAGCTCGAACGCCCCGGCGCCGCCGCCCGCCAGCGGCTTCTTCGGCTTCACCCGGTCGAAATTGCCGTTGCGGAAGGGCCGCGTCTCGCCGGTCAGGAAGTAGGTGGCGTAGACGTAGAAGCCGTCGAAGCTTGGGTCGGCGAGGCCCGGGCGGTCGGTCCATAGCCGGCCATATTCGCCGGCCAGGGTGAGCGGGCCGAACACGGCGGCTGCCTCCACCCCGGCATAGCGCAGCGAGTCGACCCCCGTAATCACTCCGGTGTCGGCGATATTGCCGTTGTCGATCCGGATGTTGGGCCGGTCGCTGAGGCGGACGGCGTCCTCCACGTCGCCCGATTTCAGCCCGGTCCGATAATAGCCGGACGCGCCGAGGTGAAGGATCTTCCCTTTCTCGGAGATGGGCTCCCAGGTGAGGCGGGCGTTGGCGCCGAGGCTCTCGTCGGGCGAGTCGGTGACGGGGGCGCCGGCCGAGCGGGTGATGCTCTCATTGTCGCCGAACAGGCCGAATGCGAGGTTGACATTGCTCTTGGGCGCCCAGGCGGCGGAAAGGCCGATCCGCCGCTCGGCCCCGGCATTGCCGAAGGCGTTGGTGAACATGCCGCGCTCGAGGAAGACGTTGTAATTGTCGCTGTTGTTGGATTCGAGCCCGAACGGCGCCTTGTGCTGGCCCGCGGTGATGAGCAGGTCCTCGATCCCGGCATATTGGAGATAGGCGTCGGTGATCCCGACCTGGTTGCCGGCGAAATCCACCTCGATCCGGTAGTTGAAGACCTTCATCGCGGTGCCTTCGAGGCCGATCCGGGCGCGGCGGAAGGCGGTGCCGTCATTGTAATCGTAGCCGCCGCGGCGCTCGTTGAAGACGCCGTAATCGGCCTCGATCACGCCTCGCGGCTTGAACGTGAAATCGCCCTTCTCGTCGGACAGGGTAGGGGCGAAGCCGAACTGGACCTGCTTGGCCTCGCGCTTCTCGGCGGCTTCGACACGGGTCGCGGTGGCGGCCGCCTGCTGCTCGAGCTCGGCATTGCGGGCCTCGAGCTGCCTGACCCGCGCCTCGAGCGCGTTGAGCCGGTCGATGACGGGATCGCCGGTCGGCGCCGGGGCGGGCTCCTGGGCGTAAGCGGGGCTGCCGGCGAGCGCGATCAGGGCCGTGCCGGTCAGGAGCAGGAAACGCATTCGATCCTCCGTGGGTTTGTGAAGCTCTCGGCATCGCCTGAACTGCAATCAGCCGGCCACCCTCTCGAGTTTCACTTCTGCTTCAGTTTCTTTTCTGGATTGTGACACTCGATCGGATGCTCCGGTCCCGCGACGTCAGCGCTTTGCCGTCTTGAAGATCCGGTCGAACTCGCCGCCGTCCGCGAAATGGGCCTTCTGCGCCCTCGCCCAGCCCCCGAAATCCTTGTCGATGGTCAGCATCGGGACGTTGGGGAATTGCGCCCGGTGGCGTGCGGCCACCTCGGCGTTGCGCGGCCGGTAATAATGTTTGGCGATCAGCTCCTGGGCCTCGGGCGTGTAGAGATATTTGAGATAGGCCTCGGCGGCGGCCCTGGTGCCCTTGCGGTCGACGACCGAGTCGACGAGGGCGACGGGCGGCTCGGCGAGGATCGAGATCGAGGGGACGACGATCTCGAACTGGCCCTTGCCCAGCTTGTTGACGGCCAGGAAGGCCTCATTCTCCCAGGACAGGAGGACGTCGCCCTGGCCCCGCTCGACGAAGGTGGTGGTCGAGCCGCGGGCGCCGCTGTCGAGGACGGGCACGTTGCGGAACAGCCGGGTCATGAACTCCCGGGTCTTGTCCGGCGAGCCCAGCCTGCGCTCGGCATAGCCCCAGGCGGCGAGATAGTTCCAGCGCGCTCCGCCGCTCGTCTTCGGGTTGGGCGTGATCACCTTCACGTCGGGACGGACGAGGTCGTTCCAGTCGACGATCCGCTTCGGATTGCCCTTGCGCACCAGGAAGACGATCGTCGACGTATAGGGGCTGCTATTGTCCGGCAGCCGCGTCTGCCAATTGGCCGGAAGCGATTTGGCGCGCTGGGCGATCTCGTCGATGTCGTAAGCCAGCGCCAGGGTGACGACGTCGGCGGCGAGGCCGTCGATCACCGAGCGGGCCTGCTTGCCCGAGCCGCCGTGACTCTGCCTTATCTCGAGCTCCTGGCCGGTATCGGCCTTCCACTTGCGGGCGAAATTCTCGTTGATCTCGCGGTAGAGCTCCCGCGTCGGATCGTAGGACACGTTGAGCAGCTCGGCGCGGCCCTTTTGCCCCTGGCCGCCCTGCTGGCCGCAGCCGGGGAGGAGGATCATGGCCGCCAGAGAGGCGGCGGCGATCAGCGGACGAACGGACCTCATTTCGAATCTCCCTTCAGCATCAGCAGTAAACCTTATCGTTTTGGTAGAGAATTAGGCCGCGCTTCATCTCGGCGTCGATTGGACACGTTCGGCCTTCCTTCTAGGGTTGTGAGCCGGGGTGCGGGTCGGCGCCCGACAGGAACTGGCTGCGCTCGGCGAAGTCGCCGAGCCGCTCGGCCGGCCGGCGCTCGCGGGCGAAGCGGCCGAGCAGCTCCTCGAGCAGGGCCAGTATCTCCGATTCGCCGACATTCTCGCGCACCATGCGCGCGAGGCGCTCGCCGTGGAAGCCGCCGCCGAGGTAGAGATTGTACTTGCCCGGCGCCCGGCCGGTGAGGGCGATCTCCGCCACATAGGGGCGGGAGCAGCCGTTGGGGCAGCCGCTGATCCGGAAGGTGATGTCCTCGTCGATCAGGTCGTGCGCCGCGAGCAGCGCCTCGATCCGGCCGAGGATGTCGGGCAAATAGCGCTCGGCCTCGGCCATGGCGAGGCCGCAGGTCGGCAGGGCGACGCAGGCGATGGAGTTGCGGCGGATCCCGCTCAGCCCGTCCGCCGCGAGGCCATGCTCCGCCAGCAGGGCCTCGATGGCGGGCCGGTCTCCCGGCTCCACCCCGGCCACGACCAGATTCTGGTTGGGAGTGACCCGGATCGAGCCGCGATGCACCTGCGCGATCGCGCGCATGCCGTCGAGCACGGCGCGGCCGGGACGGTTGGAAAGCCGACCGCTCTCGACGAACAGGGTGCAGCTGGAGCGGCCGCTCCCGGTCTCGCGCCAGCCGAAGCGGTCGCCGTTCGAGTCGAAGCGGAAGGGCCTGGCCGGCTCGAACGGGGCGCCGAGACGCGCCTCGATCTCGGCCTTGATCCAGTCGAGGCCCTTGTCGTCGATCGTATATTTGAAGCGGGCGCGGTTGCGCTCGAGACGGTTGCCATAGTCTCGCTGGACGGACATCACCGCGCCCGTCGTCGCGACCAGCCGGTCCTTCGGGATGTAGCCGATCACCTCGGCGAGGCGCGGGTAGGTGGCGGGCTCGTTGTCCGTCCGGCCCATGCCGCCGCCGATGGCGACGTTGAAGCCTTCCAGCCCGTCCGGCCCGCCGATGGCGATGAAGCCGAGATCCTGGGTGTAGACGTCGATGTCGTTGGAGGGCGGGGCGACGAAGCCGATCTTGAACTTCCGGGGCAAATAGGTGGCGCCGTAGAAGGGTTCCTCGTCGACGGAGCCGGCGACCTTCTCCTCACCGTACCAGATCTCGTGATAGGCGCGGGTCTGCGGCAAATAGCGTGCGCTGACCTCCTGCGCCGCTGCGAACAGCTCGGCATGAAGCGCGGAATCCTCCGGGTCGGCCGCGCACATGACGTTGCGCGAGACGTCGCCGCAGGCCGCGATCGTGTCGAGCAGGACCTCGTGAAGGCCCTGGATCGCCGCGCGCACGTCCTCCTTCAGCACCCAGTGGAACTGGAAGGTCTGGCGGGTGGTGAGGCGAAGGGTGCCGCCGCCATGGGCCCGGGCGAGCGCGTCGAGCTTCAGCCACTGCCCGGGCGTGCAGACGCCGCCGGGCAGCCTGACCCGGATCATGAACCGATAGGCCGGCTCCAGCTTCTGGCGCCGCCGCTCGTCGCGCAGGTCGCGGTCGTCCTGCTGGTACATGCCGTGGATCTTCATCAGCCTCGTGTCGTCGGCCGGCACGGCTCCGGTGATCCGGTCGAGCAGGCCGGTGGCAATGGTCCCACGCAGATAGTTGCTGGCCAGCTTCAGCCGCTCGTCGGCGCTCAGCCGGTCGAGCGGCTGGGAGAGGTCCTTGCTCCGGTCGACGAGGGTATCGGTCTCGGCCATGTCAGTAGACGTCCCGCTGGTAGCGGCGGCTGCGCTGCAGCTCGCGCACATAGCCCTCGGCGCCCTGGCGCTCGAGGCCGCCCTCGCTGGCGACGATCGAGATCAGGGTCTCGTGAACGTCGGGCGCCATCCGGGCGGCATCGCCGCACAGGTAGAGCGTGGCACCCTCCTCCAGCCAGGCGAAGAGGTCGGCGGAGCGCTCGATCATCCGGTCCTGGACGTATGCCCTGCCGCCGCGGTCGCGGGAGAAAGCGACGTCCATCCGCCCGAGCAGCCCGTCCTTCAGCCAGGCCTGCCATTCGGTCTGGTATAGGAAGTCGCTCCGGAAGTTGCGCTCGCCGAAGAAGAGCCAGGAGCGGCCGGTCGAGCCGCGCGCCTCGCGCTCCTGGAGGAAGGCGCGATAGGGGGCGATTCCGGTGCCGGCGCCGATCATGATCATGGCCTTGTCGTCCTCCGGGAGCCGGAACTGCTCGTTGGGCTGGACGTAGACGGGCAGCGTGCCGCCCGCTTGGCCCCGGTCGGCGAGATGGGCCGATGCGACTCCGTGCCGTGCCTCGCCGTGGAGCTGGTAGCGGACCGGGGCGAGGGTGATGTGCGCCTCGTCGGGCATGGCCGAAAGGCTGGACGAAAGTGAGTAGAGGCGAGGCTGGAGCGGCCTCAGCCCCGCCACGAAGGTCTCGGCATCGAGCCCGGGCAGCGGGAAGCGGCGGACGATGTCGATAATGTGATGGCCGCGGAGCCAGGCGAGGCGCTCGGCCTTGCCGTCGTCGTCGCCGCTCAGCCGAAGCAGCGGCGCGGCGCCGGTCAGCCCCGCCCAATGGTCGAGGAACCGGGGCGGGGTGAGCGCGATCTCGAAATGGCTTTCGAGCGCCTGGGCCAGGGTGGTCGACTCGCCCTTCACCGACAAGGGCGAGTCGCCGGAGAGGCCCGAAGCCTCGATCAGGGCCGCGACCAGAGCGGGATCGTTGCGGGCAATCACGCCGAGCGCGTCCCCAGGCTCGTAGACCAGGCCCGAGTCCGCGATGTCGAGCTCGATGTGGCGGGTCTCCTTGGTCGAATCGCGGCCGACGATCGGGATGTTCTCGAGGATCCGGGCCTCGAACGGGTTGCGCTTGTCGTGCGCGGTGGCCGCCGGGAAGGCGGGGTCAGCCGGGGCGGGTACCTCGCGTCCCGCCCCGGCCTGGGCGGCAATCAGGGCCAGCGCCTCGGCGCTCCACTGTGCCGCCGTCTCGTCGAAGTCGACATCGCAATCCGCGCGCGGTGCGAGGCGGGTGGCGCCGAGCGCTTCTAAGCGCCGGTCCAGCCGCTTGCCGGCTTCGCAATAATGTTCGTAGCTCGAATCGCCGAGCGCGAGGACCGAGTAACGAAGCTCGGGGAGCTTCGGCGCCTTAGCGCCCTCGACATATTCGAAGAAGTCGAGCGCCGGCTGCGGCGGATCGCCCTCGCCATGGGTGCTGACGATGACGAGCAGGTCCTGCTCCTCCTTCAGCCGCCGGGGCTTGTAGCCCGCCATGTCGAATGCTTCCGCGCTCACGCCTTGGGCCGAGGCGGCGGCGGCCACGCTAAGAGCCAAGGCGGCGCAATTGCCGGTCTCGCCGCCGTGGAGGATCGTCAGGGTGCGGGTGGAGGGGAGCGGACCGGACGGAAGTGCACCGCCGTCGGCGAGCCGGGCGATGCCCGCTTCGAGGCCGGCGAAATAGCCGCTGATCCAGCGCGCCTGCTCGGGCGTGACGGAGCCGGTCAGCGCCTCGAGGAGGCGGCGCTGCTCGAGGCTTAGCGTGTCGACCGGGAATAAGGCTCGAGCGGTCATGGCCGGCCCTCCAGAGGTTTTAGATGACCCATTCCGCGCCTCCCTCCTGCTCGAGATCGGCGGGAGTCAGTGCCCGCCCCGGCCACGCTTCGGCGGCGGGCACGTCCGCCGCCACCAGGACGTGGAGGCCTGCCCGGCTCATCAGGGCCGCGACCGCCCGGACCCGGCGGGCATGCTCGGTGGAGTCGGGCGGGCCGGCCGTGAGATCGCTGTTGAGGTCGCCCCGGATCGCCTCCTCGTCGAGGATGAAGCTCATCCGGCCCATCGCCTGCAGCTTGCGCTGGGCCGTGGCCGCTATTCCTGCGCGATCCTCGCGAGCGACGCCGGTGAGCCAGACGATCCGGTCCGACTCGCCGGTCTCGCGGCCGAGCGCCGCGCGGCGCGGCAGGGCGTCGATCATGCCCGCCGCCGCCGTCGCATGGCTGAGCTTGTCGATGAGGATGAACGCCCCGAGCTCGCGGCTCCTGGCGTAGGGAATGGCCGCCACCGGGCGGTCGAGCGACAGCTCGCAATGGCCGATGTCGTTGAGCGCCAGCAGGCGGGCGGCGGCCGGCCGGCCGGTCTCGACGTCGACGATATGGTCGACCGCCCCGATCGTCGCGGAGACGGTGACGGCGCCGATCTTGAGCCAGTAGGAGCGGCCGGGGGCCAAGGGCTCGTCCGACATCCACACGAGGTTGGCGGCAAGGACATCCGCCACCTCTGGTGCCGCGGCGGCGGAGGCGATGACCTCGCCGCGCGAGCAATCGACCTCGTCGGCGAGGGTGAGGGTGACGGACTGGCCGTTCACCGCTCGGTCCAGGTCGCCGTCGAAGGTGACGATCCGCTCCACTCGCGAGGTAAGGCCCGACGGAAGGATGACGATATCGTCCCCCGGCCTGACGGTGCCGCCCACGATTCGCCCCGAATAGCCGCGGAAGCCGCTGTTGGGGCGGTTCACCCACTGGACCGGCATCTGGAACGCACCGCCGTCGGAGCGGGCGGCGGCGAGCGGGACGGTCTCGAGATGCTCGAGCAGCGAGGCGCCCCGATACCAGGGCGTGGCGGCGCTCAGGCTCGCGATATTGTCGCCCGAAAGGGCCGCGATCGGGATGGCGGTGAACTCCGCGATGCCGATCTCGGTAGCGAAAGCGCGATAGTCGGCGACGATCGCCTCGAACCGGTCTTCGGAGAAATCGACCAGGTCCATCTTGCTGACCGCAAGCACGACATGGCGGATGCCCAGCAGGTGGACGAGGTGGCTGTGCCGCCGGGTCTGGGTGAGAACGCCCTTGCGCGCGTCGACGAGGATGATGGCGAGATCGGCGGTCGAGGCCCCGGTCACCATGTTGCGGGTATATTGCTCGTGGCCCGGCGTGTCGGCGACGATGAACTTGCGCCGCTCGGTTGCGAAGAAGCGGTAGGCGACGTCGATGGTGATGCCCTGCTCGCGCTCGGCGCTGAGGCCGTCGACGAGGAGCGCGAAATCGAGCCTGTCCCCCTGAGTCCCCGACTTGCGGCTGTCCGCCTCCAGGGCCTCGAGCTGGTCGTCGAGCACCATCTTGCTGTCGTAGAGCAGCCGACCCAGCAGGGTGGACTTGCCGTCGTCGACCGAGCCGCAGGTCAGGAGGCGCAGAAGCGACTTGCGTTGGCCGGCGCGGGCCGGGTCCTCGTCCAGCTCCGTCGCCCCAGCCTGCGCTGGGGCGACGTGATGAAGCGCATCCATCAGAAATAGCCTTCCTGCTTCTTGCGCTCCATGCTCGCGGCGCCGTCATGGTCGATGGCGCGGTTCTGGCGCTCCGAGGTGGTGGCGAGCAGCATCTCCTGGATGATCTCGGGCAGGGTCGAGGCGCGGCTCTCCACAGCGCCGGTCAGCGGGTAGCAGCCCAGGGTCCGGAAGCGGACGGAGCGCCAGGCCGGCACCTCTCCCTCGCGGAGGCGGAAGCGGTCGTCGTCCACCATCAGGATCATCCCGTCCCGCTCAACGGTGGGCCGCGCCGCGGCCAGATAGAGCGGCACGATCGGGATGTCCTCGGCGTGGATATATTGCCAGACGTCGAGCTCGGTCCAATTGGACAGCGGGAAGACCCGCATCGTCTCGCCGCGCGACTTGCGGGCGTTGTAGAGCGACCAGAGCTCGGGCCGCTGGTTCTTCGGGTCCCAGCGGTGGTGGGCGGAGCGGAAGCTGAAGATCCGTTCCTTGGCGCGGCTCTTGTCCTCGTCGCGGCGGGCGCCGCCGAAGGCCGCGTCGAAGCCGTGCTGGTCGAGCGCCTGGCGAAGGCCCTGGGTCTTCCACAGGTCGGTATGGAGGCTGCCGTGGTCGAAGGGGTTAATGCCGAGCCGCTCGGCCTCCGGGTTGCGGTGGACGATCAGCTCCATTCCGGCCTCGCGCGCGGCGCGCTCGCGAAGCGCGTACATGTCGCGGAACTTCCAGGTCGTGTCGACATGCAGGAGCGGGAAGGGCGGCGGGGCCGGGAAGAAAGCCTTGCGCGCGAGGTGGAGCATCACCGCGCTGTCCTTGCCGATCGAATAGAGCATCACCGGCCGCTCGGCCTCGGCCAGGACCTCGCGCATGATGTGGATGCTCTCCGCCTCAAGCTGCTCGAGATGGGTGAGGCCGCGGCTGCGGAAGGTGGCGGGGGCGTTCATGCGGCCTCCCGGAGCTGGACCGCGACGTCGCGTTCGCGGGCCACTTTGCCGATAATCACCGTCACCGGAGCCTTGGCGGGCAGGGTGGCCGCGAGGCTTGCGATGGTCGCGACGGTTCCGCCGACCTGCACCTGTGCGGGCAGGGTGGCGGACGCGATCGCAATGGCGGGAGAGTCCGGTGACAGGCCGGCCGTCATGGCCGAGCGGGCGAAGTCGCCGAGCGTCGCGCGGGGCATGTAGACGATGGTGGTCGCGGCCGGATCGGCAATGGCCTTCCAGTCGATGTCGCCCGGCAACCGGCCGTCGGAGCCGTGGCCGGTGACGAACTGGATCCGGCGCGCCTCCCGGCGCTCGGTCAGCGAGAAGCCCAGCGACGCGGCGGCGCCCTGCGCCGCGGAGATTCCCGGAACGATGGTCACCTCGATCCCCGCGTCCCGGCAGGCCTCCAGCTCTTCGGTGGCGCGGCCGAAGACGAGGGGATCCCCGCCCTTCAGCCGGACGACGCTCTCGCCGGCGAGGGCGAGCTCGACCATCCGGGCGTTGATGTCGGACTGGCGGCAGGAGGGCCCGCGGCCGGTCTTGCCGACGGCGACACGCTTCGCCTCGCGCCTCGCCAGCTCGAGGATCTCGGGGCCGACCAGGTCGTCGTAAAGAATGACGGTCGCGCTCTGGAGCGCCCGAACCGCCTTGAGGGTGAGCAGCTCGGGATCCCCCGGGCCGGCTCCCACCAGCGTGACCCGGCCCTCGCGGCCGTGAGGCTCGAACAGAGTTTCGGTCTCGTCGGGCGTTCCGCCTGCCCAGGCGCGCTCGACGAAGCCTTCCCAGAAGGCCCGCCGGTCGCGAAAGCTCTTCACGCGCGCCTTGAGGCGGGGCCGGAGCGCCTGTGCCGCCTTCGCCCAGGCGGAGAGATTCAGCGGAAGAACGCTCTCAACCCTGGCCCGGATCGACTGGCCGAGCATCGGCGCGGCGCCCCCGGTCGAGATGGCGAGGACGATGGGCGAGCGGTTGACGATGGTTCCGAACTGGACGTCGCACAGGTCGGTCTGGTCGATCACGTTGACCGGCGCGCCCGCCGCCCGGGCCGCCGCTACGAAGCGAAGCGCCTCCTCGCGGTTCCGCGGATCCGCGACGGCTAGGGCAGCGCCCGCGAGGTCGGCCGCGGTCCAGCCGCGGCGAAGCACGGTGAGCGAGCCGAGCGCCTCGAACCTTTCCGTGTCCGCGCCCTCGCCGGTGAACACCCGCACGTCGGCGCCGGCGGCGGCCAGCAGCTCGGCCTTCCACAGAGCGCCCTCCGAGGCCCCGGCGACGACCGCCTTGCGCCCTTCGAGCCGGTGAAAGAGCGGCAGGTTGGCGAGCGGAGCGATCCGTGCCGGAGTAACCTCGAGCGCCCGGCTCATGCCGCTTTCCTTCGCACCAGCCGGCCGTCCGGCCCGACGTGGAGGCCGCATTCGCGCGCCTCGTCATTCTCCCACCACCAGCGGCCGGCCCGCTCGGGCTCGCCGGGCGCCACGGCGCGGGTGCAGGGCTCGCAGCCGATCGACGGGAAGCCGCGGGCGTGGAGCTCGTTCACCGGCACGTCCTGCGCGGCGCAGAACTCCGCCACGCGCTCTCGCGACCAGTCGAACAACGGCGCGAATTTGACGAGGCCGCGAGCCTCGTCCCAGGCGGCGAGCTCGACTCCTCCCCGGCCGTCGGACTGGTCGGAGCGAAGCCCGGTCACCCAGGCCGAGGCTCCGGCCAGCGCCCGGCCAAGCGGCTCGACCTTCCGAACGCTGCAGCAGCCGAGCCTGGCCTCCTTCGAATCGTAGAAGCCGTTGATCCCAGCCGCCGCGACGAACTCGGCCAGGGCGGCCTGATCGGGGTGCCAGGAGCGGATCCGCACCCCGTAGCGCCGCTCCGTCTGCTCCCACAGCTTGTAGGTCGAGGGGAAGAGCCGGCCGGTGTCGAGAGTTGCAACTTCGATGTCGAGCTTGCGGCTGAAGATGATGTGGGCGAGGGCCTGGTCCTCGAGGCCGAAGCTGGTGGTGAAGACGATCCGGCCCGCCGTCGACAGCCTCAAGGCCTCGAGTCGCTCGCCCGGATCCGCCAGGGCGGCTTGAGCGGTGAGGGGCGCGAAGGCGTTCACGCCCCGGCCTGGCGCCGGTTGGACATAAAGGCTCCCGATTCGATCACAATTAGAACATCCTTCTAATCCGGGCGGAGGCGCCGCAACTTCCTTCCAGGCTTGGTTTTGCTTCGCCTGCTCTCGAAAAAGCCAAGGTATCCGCCAAAAAGCGGGGCTTCAATGGCCGCGAGCAAAAGACGCTATTATTGCCGGGCAGATCGCGTTATTAGAATAATATACTCATTTCACGGCGAAGTTTAGATGGACGGCACCGACCTCAAAATCCTGGCGATCCTTCAGGAGGACGCCTCCGTGTCGGTCGGCGAGATCGCCAACCGGGTGGGGCTGTCGCAGACGCCCTGCTGGCGCCGGATCCAGCGGCTCGAGGAGAGCGGGGTGATCCGGCGGCGGGTGGCGCTGCTCGACCCGAACGCGATCGGCCTCGGCCTCACGGTCTTCGTGGAGATAGAGACCGGCGATCACAACAAGGACTGGCTGGACCGATTCGCCGCCTCCGTGCTCGAGATGCCGGAGGTCATGGAGGTCCATCGGATGGCCGGCGACGTCGATTATCTTCTGCGTGTGGCGGTCGCGAACATGGGCGCCTATGACGATTTCTACCGCCGACTGATCGCAGAGCTGCCGATGAAGAACGTGACGTCCCGATTCGCCATGGAGCTGGTCAAGGGCACCACTGCCTTTCCGCTCTCCCCGGGGGTCGCGCGCGGGCGCGCGGCGAACAATGCCCCGGGCGAGTCGAGATGACCCCCCGGATCCGGTTCCTCCCGCGCCGCTCGAGCGTTTAGCGCCCATGCCGCGCTATTATTTCAACGTGTCCTGCAACGGCTACGAATCGACCGACGTCGTCGGGGAATGCTGCCCGAACGACGTTGCTGCGCTGAGCGGGGCGATGAGGGTGGCGAGCGCCGTGCTCCAGAAAAGGCTTCGCGCCGAGGAGCTTTCCGACGACGGCTGGGTCGAGGTGGAGGACGAGCGGCATCGCCCCGTGCTGAGATTGCCGCTGCGGGCGGCGGCTTATTAGCTCTCAAATCCTCACCCGGATTTCCGGGGGAGGGGGACCGCGCGAAGCCTGGTGGAGGGGGTTTTTCGGCCTGAAAGAACCCCTCCACCAGGCTTCGCCTGGTCCCCCTCCCCGGCAATGCCGGGGAGGATTTTAGAAGCCCGCGAGCACTTGATCGCCCGCGCCCATCGGCCCACATCCTCCTCATGCTGATCCAGACCGAAACCACGCCCAATCCCTCGACCCTCAAATTCCTGCCCGGCCGGCGGGTGATGGAGGCGGGGACCCGCGACTTCGCGACGCCCGAGGATGCCGAAGCCTCGCCGCTCGCCCAGGCCATCTTCTCCACGGGCGAGGTGACAGGCGTGTTCTTCGGCCGCGACTTCGTCTCCGTCACCGCCGCTCCGGGGGTCGAGTGGCGCGACCTCAAGCCCGAGATATTGAGCGTCCTGCTCGACCATTTCTCGAGCGACGCACCCTTGTTCCGGGCGGCTTCGGCGGCCGGGATCGAGGTGGCGGGGGACGAGGATTATGGAGAGGACCCGGCCGATGCTCCGCTCGTCGCCGAGATCCGCGAGCTGATCGAGACCCGCGTCCGGCCGGCGGTCGCCCAGGACGGCGGCGACATCGTCTACCGGGGTTTCCGCAACGGCACGGTCTATCTCGCGCTTCACGGCGCCTGCTCGGGCTGCCCGTCCTCGACCATGACCCTCAAACAGGGGATCGAGAGCCTGCTCAAACATTATGTCCCGGAGGTCGAGTCGGTCGAGGCGGTGTGACGTCCACCGTCATTCCCGCATCCTCGCCGTGCTGAACTTGTTTCAGCATCCGGTTTCGAGCAGCGGTGCGGGGTGGAGACCTGGACCCTGAAACAAGTTCAGGGTGACGAACTCGACTCTGACCAACGGCTGCGATTCCCAATGATCCTCGTCATCGACACCGCCACCGCCGCTTGCTCGGCCGCACTGATCGAGGGCGACCGGCTGGTCGACGAGCGCCACGAGCTGGTCGGCCGGGGCCATGCCGAGCGGCTGGTGCCGATGATCGAGGCGCTGCTCGGCGGCCGGCGGCCTGATTCGATCCTCGTCGATTGCGGTCCGGGAAGCTTCACCGGGCTGCGCGTGGGGCTCGCCGCGGCGCACGGGCTCGCGATCGGCTGGGGCGTGCCGATCGCCGGCTATTCCTCGACCGCCGCCGTCGCGGCCGCGGCGGCCGCCGGCGGCGAGATCGCGGTTGCGCTCGAGGGCGGACACGGGCAGCTTTTCGTCCAGACTTTCAGCGAGGATCCGATGCGGCCGCTCGACACCCTTCGCTCCCTGCCGCCGGCCCAGGCGGCGGCGGCGACCGGCGCCTTCCGGGTGGCCGGCTCCGGGGCCGCCGCTTTGGTCGCGGAGCGCGGCCGGGGCGAGGCGATCGCGGCGCTTCCCACGGCCGCGGACGCTCGGCTTCTGCCCGCGGCCTTGCGCTCCCTCCCGCCCCGGCCGATCTACGGGCGCGACCCCGACGCGAAGCCGGTCCTGAGCGACGTCGCAGGCGGCGTCGAAGGACCTATGCCGTGAGCGACCGCCTGCTCGTTTCCGAAGGCGGGGCGGCGGACCTCGACGCCGTGATGCGGGTCATGGAGGACAGCTTCGACCCGGCGTTCGGCGAAGCCTGGACGGCTCCGCAATGCGCCGGGCTTCTGCCGATGGCGGGCGTGTGGCTGTCGCTGGCCCGGCGCGGGGACGAGGTGGTGGGCTTCGCGCTCGCGCGGATCGTCGGCGACGAAGCCGAGTTGCTGCTGCTCGCCGTCGGCCGCTCTTCGCAAGGCAAAGGCGTCGGGCAGATGCTCCTGGAACGCTTTGGGGTCGTTGCCACCAGTAAAGGAGCTGAACAACTCCACCTGGAAGTGCGCGAAGGAAATCATGCGGTTAGCCTCTACAGCCGAAACGGCTATCGCGAGGTCGGGCGCCGCCGGAATTATTACAACGGACGCGACGGGCAGCTTTTCGACGCCCTTACCCTCGCCAAATACGGGTTAACGTAAACGCAATTTGTATTTGTCGTAATTTTCCCTTGTAAAAAGCACCAGAACGGATCATTCGCGGTTCGGGGGGCAAAGGGAACAACCTTCCGTGGGTAGAAAGTTTTGCAGGCGAAAGCATGGCTGAAGGCAACGAACTCAACGAAACCCTCATTACCCTCACCGCGGACATCGTGTCCGCTCATGTCAGCAACAACAGCGTGGCGGTCAATGACCTGCCGCAGCTGATCGCGAACGTGCACAACGCGCTCAACGCGCTCGGTGCGAAGCCGGAGGAAGCGCCGGCTCGGCCCGAGCCGGCAGTGTCGGTGCGCTCCTCGATCAAGCCGGATTACATCGTCTGCCTGGAGGACGGTAAGAAGCTGAAGATGCTGAAGCGGCATCTGATGACCCATTACCAGATGACCCCGGACGAATATCGGCAGAAGTGGGGCCTCAACGGCGATTATCCGATGGTAGCCCCCAATTATGCCGAGCAGCGCCGGACGCTGGCGAAGAAGATCGGCCTCGGCACCAAGCGCCGCCGGACCGGCCGGCCAGCGAAGTAAGCGACAGGCCGCCGGGGCTTTGAGCCCCGGCGGCCTTTACCCCCACGCCGATTCGGCTAAAGCGGGTTCGAATGACCCGCAGGATCGACATCGAAGCGCTGTGCGCGGAGAAGGGGCTGCGCATCACCGAGCAGCGGCGGATCATTGCCCGCGTCCTTTCCGAAGCCGAAGACCATCCCGACGTGGAGGCGCTGCACGCGCGGGCGTCCGCGATCGACGCCGGGATCTCGATCGCCACCGTCTACCGGACCGTCCGCCTGTTCGAGGAGGCCGGGATTCTCGAGCGCCACGATTTCGGCGACGGCCGGGCCCGCTACGAGGCGGCGGACGCCACCCATCACGACCATCTTATCGACGTCGAGACCGGGAAGGTCATCGAGTTCGTCGACGAGGAGCTCGAGGCGCTTCAGCGGCGTATCGCGGAGAAGCTCGGCTTCCGCCTCGTCGACCACCGGATGGAGCTCTACGGCGTGGCGCTGGGTCGGAAAGAATAAGTGGGAGGCCGCTCGCGGGCGTGAAGCGTCGGCGTCGGCCCGGTCTGAGAACTCGGCATGTTGACGATCTAGTCCCGATTTTGGCCCAAGGGGCGCTCGACGATATAGCGGATGATTGCCATGCTCGGCTGCTTTTCTGCTTCGAGTGCCGCAGGAAAGCCGACGCGCCTTCCCCACGGGCAGCCGAGTCGCGGTGAGGGGATGTCCGTCACCGATGCATCGTTCGTGCAGAAATGGGATTCGGAGCCGGCGTGAGGCAGCCGTTGGCCGCGCCGTCGCCTTGCTCTAGACCGGCCGCCCCGATGCTCCGTCTCACCTTTCGAACCCTCGCCATCGTCGCGGCACTGCTGGTCTGCCTGCCGCTCCATTATCTGTGGAAGCTCCTGCGCCGCCCGTCGCCCTGGCCGCGCCGGTTCCTCGGCTGGGTGGCGCGGGCGGCCGGGATGCGGGTTCGGGTGGTCGGCGCTCCGCTCCGGCGCGACGTGCTGTTCCTCGCCAATCATCTGAGCTGGCTCGACATCCTCGTCCTCGCCGGAGCGAGCGGGACGGCGTTCGTCTCCAAGGCGGAAGTGGGCGAAGTGCCGGTGGTCGGCTGGCTGGCGGGGCTCAACAACACCGTTTTCGTCGCTCGGGCGGAACGCAGCGGAGTGCGCGGACAGGCCGACGCGCTGCGCAACGCGCTCGCCAGCGGGCAGCCGGTCGCTCTCTTCCCTGAAGGAACGACCGACGGCGGGGCCGAAATCCTGCCTTTCCGGGCGAGCCTGCTCGCTTCGCTCTTCCCGCCGCTGCCGGGCGTCATGGTTCAGCCGGTCGCGCTCGACTACGGCCCGGCGGCCCATGATCTCGCCTGGGTCGGAGACGAGCCGGGGCTCGACAACGTTCGGAAAGTCCTGAGCCGCCGCGGCACCACCCCCGTCACCGTCCGGTTCCTCGCCCCCGTCGATCCCTCGGGCGGCGATCGCAAGACCCTGGCGAGCGCCGCCCGAGACGAGATCGTCCAGGTGCTCGGCGGGCCCCTCGCCCCTTCCGGCGGCGGGGCGGATCGCCTATAGGCGCGCGGCGATGACCAGAACCCCTCCGAAAACCTTCCAGATCAAGTCGTTCGGCTGCCAGATGAACGTCTATGACGGCGAGCGCATGGCCGGCCTGCTGGAAGGCGAGGGCATGGTCGCCGCCGGGGATATGGGCGAGGCCGATCTCGTCGTGCTCAACACCTGCCACATCCGCGAGAAAGCGGCCGAGAAAGTCTATTCCGACATCGGCCGCCTGAAGCGCGAGGACGGGTCCAGGCCGATGATCGCGGTCGCCGGCTGCGTCGCCCAGGCCGAAGGCGCCGAGATCCCGCGCCGGGCGCCGAGCGTCGACATCGTCGTCGGGCCCCAGGCCTATCACCGGCTGCCGGGGCTGGTCGCGAAGGCGTCGCTCGGCGGGCGCGGGATCGACACCGACATGCCCTTCGATTCCAAGTTCGACGCGCTGCCGGCGCGGCGAAGGACAGGCCCGACCGCCTTCCTCACGGTGCAGGAGGGCTGCGACAAATTCTGCACCTATTGCGTCGTCCCCTACACCCGCGGCGCGGAGGTCTCGAGGCCCTGGGCGGCGGTCATGGACGAGGCCCGGACGCTGGTCGACGGCGGCGCCCGCGAGATCACCCTGCTCGGGCAGAACGTCAACGCCTGGGCGGGCGAGGACGAGGCCGGCCGCCCGCACGGGCTGGACGGCCTTGTTCGGGCGCTCGACCGGCTGCCGGGGCTGGAACGGATCCGCTACACGACCAGCCACCCCAACGACATGACCGAAGGCCTGATCCGGGCTCATGCCGAGGTCGGGGCGCTGATGCCCTTCCTCCACCTGCCGGTCCAGTCGGGGAGCGACCGGGTGCTCAAGGCCATGAACCGCAGCCACACGACCGAAAGCTATTTGCGCATCATCGAGCGGGTGCGGGCGGCCCGGCCGGACATCGCGATCTCGGGCGATTTCATCGTCGGCTTCCCGGGCGAAAGCGATCCGGAGTTCGAGGCGACCCTCGAAATCGTCCGGGCGGTGAACTACGCTCAGGCTTACTCGTTCAAATATTCGCCGCGCCCGGGCACCCCCGCGGCGGCCATGGAGGATCAACTGCCCCGGGACGTGATGGACGAGAGGCTGCAGCGGCTGCAGGCCTTGCTCAACGACCAGCAGCTTGCGTTCAATCGCGGCAGCGTCGGACGTCGCACCGAGGTGCTTCTGGAGCGGCCAGGCAAGAAGCCCGGCCAGATGATCGGCAAGTCGCCCTGGCTTCAGTCGGTTCACCTCGAGACGGAAGCGGTGATCGGGGAGATGGTGGACGTGGAGCTGGTCTCGGCTGGGCCGAACAGTCTCGCCGGGATCGTCGTCCCAGCGAAGGCTGGCATCCCAGCGGGTGAAAGGCACCTGCATTCTTCACCCGCCGGGGCCCCAGCCTGCGCTGGGACGATGCTGTAATGCCCCCCAAGAAAGCCCCCGACTCCGCCGCCGCCGCCGCGCCGCGCGCCCGGCTCGAGCTCGAGTTCGAGCAGCCGCATTTGCTTGGCCCCCTGTTCGGCGAGTTCGACCGGAACCTCGTCGCCGTCGAGGACCGGCTCGGCGTCTATATCGCGGCGCGCGGCGCCAAGGTTCAGATCGAGGGCGAGCCCGAGGATGCGGCCCGCGCCCGCGACGTCCTTCTCGGCCTCTACAACCGGCTCGACGAGGGTCAGGACATCGATGCGGGGATGGTCGACGCGATCATCGCCATGTCGGGCCAGCCGACGCTGGACGGGATCATCACCAAGGAAGTGGCCGAACCGCCCAAGGTGATGATCCGGACCCGCAAGAAAACGATCGTCCCGCGTTCCAAGATGCAGGCCGTTTACATGGAGGCCCTGGGGCGCGACGACATGATCTTCGCGCTCGGCCCGGCGGGCACCGGCAAGACCTATCTGGCCGTCGCCCAGGCCGTGCAGCAGCTGATCGGAGGATCGGTCGACCGGCTGATCCTGTCGAGGCCGGCGGTCGAGGCGGGCGAGCGGCTCGGCTTCCTCCCCGGCGACATGAAGGAGAAGGTCGACCCCTATCTCCGCCCGCTCTACGACGCGCTCTACGACATGCTCCCGGCCGAGCAGGTCGAGCGGCGGATCGCGTCCGGCGAGATCGAGATCGCCCCGATCGCCTTCATGCGCGGCCGCACCCTGAACGACGCCTTCATCATCCTCGACGAGGCCCAGAACACGACCCCGGCGCAGATGAAGATGTTCCTCACCCGCTTCGGGATGCGGAGCCGGATGGTGATCTGCGGCGATCCGCTCCAGGTCGACCTCCCGGAGCCCGGCAAGTCCGGCCTCGCCGACGCGGTCGCGAAGGTCGAGGGCATCCCCAAGATCGCGACCATCCGCTTCGGCTCGGGCGACGTCGTCCGCCACCCGCTGGTCGGGCGGATCGTCGAAGCCTATGAGGGGAAGTCGACGTGATGGGCGTTTCAAAACGTCGTCGCAGCGAAGGCTGGGACCCCAGGGGGCGAAAGGCGCCTGCGTTCATCACCCGCCGGGGCCCCAGCCTTCGCTTGGGCGACGGATTATGATCCTCGTCGAAGCCGACGTCTCGGAAGAGTGGGACAGTAGCACCGACTGGGCGCGGCTCGCGCAAGCCGCGGTTCGCGCGGCGGTGGCGCAAAGCGCCGTGGCGGGCCTCCTGGAAAGCGGCCCCGCCGCCGAAATCTCGGTCCGCTTCACCTCCGACGACGAGGTGAAAGGCCTGAACTCCGACTGGCGGGGCAAGGACAAGGCCACCAACGTCCTGTCCTTCCCGATGGCCGAGCCGGATCAGCTCGGTGCGCTCGCCCGCGCCGACGGCGGCGAGGCGCTGCTCGGCGACATCGTCCTCGCTCACGGCGTCTGCTCCGCGGAGGCGGCGGAAAAGGGCCTTCAGGTCTGCACCCACGCCGCCCACCTCGTGGTCCACGGCACGCTTCACCTGCTCGGCTTCGACCATGAGCTCGGCGACGACGAGGCCGAGACGATGGAAGATGCCGAGCGGCGCTCGCTGGCAGCGCTCGGGATCGCCGACCCCTACGAGATCCACCACTGATGGCTGACGACGGCAACGGCGAGCGCAGCATCTGGCGCGGAATCCGGGCGATGCTGTTCGGCGACGACGGCGAGGCGACGCTCCGCGAGGAGATCGAGGAGGCGATCGAGAGCCACGAGGGCGAGGCGCCGATCGTCGGCGACCTTTCGCCGATCGAGCGGCAGATGCTCCGCAACCTGCTCCATTTCGGCGAAAGCACCGTCGCCGACATCGCCGTTCCGCGCGGGGACATCATCGCCGTGCCCTCGACGATCACCTTCCACGGCCTCGTCGCCGCCTTCGCGGAAGCGGGGCACAGCCGGCTCCCGGTCTATGAGGAGAGCCTCGACAGCGTCATCGGCATGGCTCACATCAAGGACGTCTTCACTGTCGAGGTCTCCGGCGCCGAGCCGCCGGAGGACATCGCCACTTTGCTTCGCAAGCCGCTCTACGTCCCCGAGTCGATGGGCGTCCTCGACCTGCTCGCCCGGATGCGCGCCGAGCGGGTCCACCTCGCCATCGTCGTCGACGAGTTCGGCGGCACCGAAGGCCTCGTCACCATCGAGGACGTGGTCGAGGAGATCGTCGGGGAGATCGAGGACGAGCATGACGAGGAAGCCCCCGGAATGCTGATCGCGCTCGAGGACGGGATCTGGGACGCCGACGCCCGGGCGGAGCTCGAGGACGTCGCCGAGATGATCGACGCCCGGCTGGGCGCGGTCGAGGAGGACGTGGACACGCTGGGGGGCCTGGCGACGGTGCTTGCCGGCCATGTCCCGCAGGCCGGCGAGATCATCGAGCATCCCTCGGGCTGGAGGCTCGAGGTGACGGAGAGCGACACCCGCCGGGTCACCCGACTGCGCCTCCACGCGCCGGAGGAAGGGCCGTTCGAGGTGTAAGCGGCCGGGCGCCGACGTCGGCGGCTCAGACGATCTTGTCCAATATGTTCGGCAGCATTCCGGCGAGCGCGGGCGAGAAGAGGCCCAGGAGGATCTTGATGAGCTGCACGGGGCCCTTGAACGCATCGGGGGCTCCCGGGGCTCCGGTCTGCGACTGCTTCTTCACCTTCCTCGACAGCAGGACGGCCACGGGAATGTAGAAGGCCGCGAGCATCACCGTGAAAGTGAAGCCGTAAAAGGCGAGCAGCGCGGACGCATAGGTCTCGTAGGGCTTGGGGTCCACCAGCGCGAAAGCAGGCCAGCGCAGATAGGCATTGAGAAAGATGAGCACCGTCCCGAGCAGGAGCGCCGACAGATACAGATACGTGTTCAGCCATTCCGACTGGGCTTCCCAATGCCCGGGCTCGGGCTCCGGGTCGGTCCGCGGGAGTGCCGGCGACGCCGGGTCACGCTCTGGATCGGCCAGCCGCTGATCCCTGGCGGCTTCCGCCTCGCCCGCGTCGCCAGACGCGCGGGCCGGCGTCGCAAGGCAGCAGATCGCTCCGAAGACCAGCGCCGAGAAAGCGAACACGACGGCGAACGCCTGCCACCACTCGAGCGACCGCATCCGCTCGATGCCCTTTCCCGAACATTTCTTCGGAACGGCGGGAAGGTACTTCACCGGCACCCCCGGCAGCATCTTCGGCTCGGCCGCCGGCTTCGCCCCTGTTGCGGATGCCGCCCGTGGCGCGGCTTCGGCGTCGCGCGGCCGCTCTCCCTGCGCCGCCGTCCGGGGCCGTGCCGCCGCTTCCGCTTCGGCCTTTTTCTTCGCAGCCTCGGCCTCCGCCTTCGCTTCGGCCTTTTTCTTCGCAGCCTCGGCCTTCGCTACGGCTTCTTCCCTGGAGCCGGCAGCGTCGCTCTGGGCCTTGGAATAGTTGCTGGCCAGGCAGGCGAAGCTCGTGCCGATATATTGTTCAGCGCTCCGCCCGTGAATCCACTCTCCGGCTATGACAGCCGAGAGTGCAAGGGCGACCATCGCCGCGGCCATCAGCCCTCGGCCGAGCCAGTTGAACATCTTGAGCGTGTAGGCGAAAAAGAGAAGGGCCGCCGATGCGCCTCCGACGAAGAGCATGAACGCCGCCAGCGTGCTGATCCGGGCGGCGCCCTCCTTGTACACGTCGAACTTGGCCAGCCGCTCCGGCGGCACATTGAACGGTTCGGCATATTCACGAAGGACCAACTGGCTGATCAGGAAGACCAGGGCCGGGAGGACAGCGATCGCCACGTCCCGCTTCCGGATGGTTGCTGCGCTCCACATCGAACGTTCCCCCGTTTGGTGCCTCCATTGAGTAACTGGCCCCGCGACCCTAAGGAAGAGCGTTCGGGGGAGGCCAGCGAGGCAGAATGACGTTCGCACATATACGCGTCGATCGCACCGACGCCGTGACGAAGATCACGATCGCTCGGCCGGACAGGCTGAACGCGCTTTCGGGGCAGACGGTGGACGAGTTGCGCGCAGCGGTGGAGGAGGCGGGCCGGTCGGGCGCACGCTGCCTGCTTCTGACTGGAGAAGGAAGGGGCTTTTCGAGCGGCGCCGATCTCGCCGGCTCGGGCGGCCTGCCCCAAGATGCGGGCGCCGCCCTGGAGAAACATTTCAACCCGCTGATCGAAGCGATGGCCGACCTGCCGATTCCGGTGGTCGCGGCCGTCAACGGGCCTTGTGCCGGCGCGGGCTGCTCGCTCGCTTTGGCCGCCGATATCGTGATCGCGGCGCGCTCCGCCTACTTCCTCCAGGCCTTCGTCAATATCGGCCTGATCCCCGACGCCGGCGCCACCTGGCTTCTGCCGCGGCTGGCCGGCCGGGCGCGGGCGATCGAGATGATGATGCTCGGCGAGCGGGTGCCCGCGGAGCAGGCGCTGGAATGGGGGCTGATCTCGCGAGTGGTGGAGGACGAGCATCTGGAATCGGAGGCGGTGCTGCTCGCGACTCGGCTGGCGCAGGGGCCCACGGTGGCGCTGGGCCTGATCCGCAAGCTCGCCCGGGAGGCTGGGCATGTGCCGCTGAGCGATGCCCTCGCGGCGGAGCGGGTGGCGCAGCGCGAGGCGGGGGAGACCGAGGATTTCCGCGGCGCGGTGGTGGCGTTCATGCAGAAGAGGCAGCCGCGGTTCGAAGGACGCTGACTCCCCTCCCTGGAAGGGAGGGGTTAGGGGTGGGTCCGCCGAAGGCGGCCGAAACTCGGACTCGGCAATAGCCTCGCTTCGCTCGCCTACCCACCCCCAGCCCCTCCCTTCCAGGAGGGGAGAATTGCGTCTCCGACTTCGGCGGCCTAAGGAATTTCTCCTCTGCAACAGGGTAGCGGATCCTCCATGGCCACCATGATCGACGAACTCGAGGCGCGGCGGCGGCGCGCGGAGCTGGGCGGAGGCGAAGCGAGGATTGCTGCGCAGCATAAGAAGGGTCGCCTGACGGCGCGGGAGCGGCTCACCGTCCTTCTCGATCAGGGCAGCTTCGAAGAATATGACATGTTCGTCGAGCATAATTGCGCCGACTTTGGGATGGAGAGCCAGAAGTTCCCCGGCGACGGGGTCGTCACCGGATCGGGCACGATCAACGGCCGCCTGGTCTTCGTCTTCGCCCAGGATTTCACCGTCTTCGGCGGATCGCTGAGCGAGCGGCACGCGCAGAAGATCTGCAAGGTGATGGACATGGCGATGAAGGTCGGCGCCCCCGTCATCGGCCTCAACGACAGCGGCGGGGCGCGGATCCAGGAAGGCGTCGCCAGCCTCGCCGGCTATGCCGAGGTGTTCCAGCGCAACGTGCTAGCCTCCGGCGTCGTCCCGCAGGTCAGCCTGATCATGGGGCCGTGCGCGGGCGGCGCGGTCTATTCGCCGGCGATGACCGACTTCATCTTCATGGTGAAGGATTCGAGCTACATGTTCGTCACCGGCCCGGACGTGGTGAAGACGGTGACCAACGAAGTGGTGACCCAGGAGGAGCTGGGCGGCGCCGTGACCCATACGACCAAATCGGGGGTTGCCGACGTCGCTTTCGAGAACGACATCGAGGCGCTGCTGGCAACCCGCGACTTCTTCGACTTCCTGCCTCTCTCCAACCGTCATACCGGGCCGGAGCGGCCGACCGCCGACCCCTGGGACCGGAGCGAGCCCAGCCTCGACACGCTCATCCCGGACAGCGCCGCCAGGCCCTACGACATGCACGAGCTGATCCGCAAAGTGCTGGATGAGGGCGATTTCTTCGAGATCCAGCCGAATCACGCGGCCAACATCATCGTCGGCTTCGGCCGGGTGGAGGGGCGCACGGTCGGGGTGGTGGCGAACCAGCCGATGGTTCTGGCGGGAGTGCTCGACATCGCCAGCTCAAAGAAGGCGGGGCGCTTCGTCCGCTTCTGCGACGCCTTCGACATCCCGATCCTGACCTTCGTCGACGTGCCCGGCTTTCTTCCGGGGGTCGCCCAGGAGCATGGCGGGATCATCAAGAACGGCGCCAAATTGCTCTTCGCCTATGCCGAGGCGACCGTGCCCAAGATCACGGTGATCACACGCAAGGCCTATGGCGGCGCCTATGACGTCATGGCGTCCAAGCACCTGCGCGGCGACCTGAATTATGCCTGGCCCACCGCCGAGATCGCGGTGATGGGCGCCAAGGGCGCGGTCGAGATCATCTTCCGCAAGGACATCGGCGACCCCGGCAAGATCGCCGAGCGCACCCGCGACTACGAGGCCCGCTTCGCCAACCCGTTCGTGGCGGCGTCGAAGGGCTTCATCGACGAGGTGATCATGCCCCATTCGACCCGGCGGCGGATCGCGCTGGGCCTCAGGAAGCTTCGCGACAAGCAGCTCGAGAACCCTTGGAAGAAGCATGACAATATCCCGCTCTGAAGCTGAGGGCGGCAAGGTCGTCAGCATCGTCGCGGCCGTGATAGTGAACGAGGCCGGCGACACGCTTCTGGTCCGCAAGCGCGGAACGGCCGCTTTCATGCAGCCCGGCGGGAAGCCCGATCGGGACGAAGCGCAAGTCCGCGCGCTCGAGCGCGAGATCTTCGAGGAGCTCGGCTGCGGACTCGAGGCGGGCTCCTGCCGGCCCCTGGGCCGCTTCAGCGCGCCGGCGGCCAACGAGCCGGGCTGGACGGTCGAGGCGGAGCTTTTCTCCGCCAGGCTCTCGGGCGAGATCCGGCTCGATTCGGAAATCGAGGAGGTCCGGTGGATCGATCCCGACGTCGAGCCGGAATTGCCTCTCGCCCCGCTCACTCGCCGCCATGCGCTTCCTCTGGCGCGGCAGATCAAGCTTCAGGCGGGACGGTCGTGAGCTCGCGCTACGAGGAGCTCGAGCGGCTGCAGCGTCTTCGGGAGAGCGGGGCTCTGACCGACGAGGAGTTCCAGCTCGAGAAGCGGCGCCTGCTCGGCCATGAGACGATCGCGCCGACGGAAGAGGCGGCGGCCGTGACGCCGGGGATATCTTCGCGGCGCAGGCTGTGGATCCTGCTCGGGGTCGCGGCACTCGTCATCGCCGTCATTGCCGCGCTGTATTTCGGAAGGAGCTCGGCCGGTGACGACGGAATTATCGATCTTCCCTTGCCCACGGAGAATGAGGTGGCGGAGTCGAACCTCGTCGAGCCCAGGGCCGCCCCGAACGTTCGCGCCCTGCCGGGCGAGGAGCAGCTCGCCCGGGCCTTCGAGGCGGCGTTCGGAAGCCGGGGCGAGGCGGCGCTGTCGGTCGCCGGCGAAGGCCTGGACGAGGACGTGCGCTATGTCCCGGGACGATTGGTCTGGGCGCCGTTCGGGCCGGTGCTGATCAGCGAAGGCAAGGTGCAGGACCCGGCCCATGTCAGCGCCGGCAAGATCGCGGTCCATTATCTCAAGCCGTCCGGCGACCGGTTCGAGGTGGTTCGCGCCTTTCCGGCCGCCGTCGCCACCGGATCGAACGGGAAGGTCGCCCGCTGGCACCTCAACCCGCGCTTCTCGGACTGGCCGGTGATCGCCGCGGAGGGCGGCGGGACCGGGCAGGGCTATACCTGCTCCTCGCTCACGCTGACCGAGCTTCGGCCGGACGGCCCCGCCAGGGTCGCCGAAGTCCCGCTCGTCTACGACGATACGGGCGCCAGCGAGGATGGAACGGGAAGGTCGATCGAGGGCAAGATCCTCAACATCGTCAAAGGCCAGTCGTTCGACGTCGTCTATTCGGGCTCGCGCGCGTTCAGCGAGCATTATGTGCGAGGGCCCCGCGGCTATGCCGTCGCCGGCGGCAAGCCGATCATGGAGACGTGCTGATGCCCGCCGGCGAGGACCTGCTGGCCGGCCTGATCGCTCTGGCCTTGCTCCCGATGATCGCCTGGCGGGTCCGGCGCGGTCTCAGGGAGGGGCGGCTGCCGCTCTACCGGACCTACGTCGGGCGCGAAGAGGCGGGGAGCAAGTTCGGGCTTCTGCTCGCCTTGCATGCGCTGAGCTTCGTCCTGGTCGCCGTCATCGCGGCCGACCTCATTTTCCAGCTGGGTTTGAAGGAGATATTATGAAGCTCGGGCGGCTCAACCATGTCGGCATAGCGACGCATTCGATCAAGCGGTCGATCGCCTTCTACACAGGGGTGATGGGCGCGGAGGTGGTCCACAAGGCCTTCGACCTTCCGGAGCAGGGCGTGAGGGTCTGCTTCGTCGACACGCCCAACGTGCAGATCGAGCTGATCGAGCCGCTCGGCGAGACGAGCCCGATCCGGGCGTTCCTGGCCAAGAACCCGGCGGGAGGGCAGCATCACCTGTGCTACGAGGTCCCCGACATCGCCGAGGCCAAGGCCTGGTTCGAGAGCAAGGGCGCGACGGTGCTCGGCGAGCCGCGCATCGGCGCCCACGGGACGCTGGTCTTCTTCGTGCATCCAAGAGAAATGGGAGGCGTTCTTACCGAAATCATGGAAAGCCCGAAAGCGGCGCCATAAGCGAATTTGGGTTTGCTTACCGGCAGGAGTAGACTGGCTCGATGAGCGAGAAAGTGACGATCGAGATCAGCGAAGCCGACCTGGCCGTGCTCCGCGAATGGGCGGCCAACAGCGAAGAGACCGTTGAGGCGCTGCTTCTCCAAGCGTTGCATCGGTATATGGCTGCAGTTCGGGCCGATCATGCCGATCTGGACGAGCGAATGAAAGGCCCGTTCTACCCCCTTGAGGAAGTCGAGGCACGGTTGGCGGAGCGGCGCCGCAGGTTCCGGTCTGAAGCTGCAGAATAGTGCGCTTCTATCTTTCGGCCGAGGCCGAGGAGGATTTTCAGCGCATTTACAGGTTCAACGTCGAGCGGAGCCTCGCCTGGGCGGACCGGGTGGAGCGCAGGCTACTCGAGCGGATTTGGTCACTGGCATCAGCCCCTTTATCGGGTCGATCCTACACCCGTGGAGAAGTCCGGCGGGTATCGGTGGCTGACATCCAATATGTGATCGACTACCGGGTTATGGCCGCAGCAATCGAGATCATGCGCGTTCAGAGCACCCGGGAAGTTCAATGACGGCAGACAAACCCACCCGTTCCGACTGGCAAGCCGCCGCCTCGAAGGAGGTGAAGGGCAAGGACATCGTCTGGCACACGCCGGAAGGGATCGATGTCAGGCCGCTCTATAGCGGCGAGGATGTCGAAGGCATCGATCCCGGCCTGCCCGGTTTCGCCCCCTACACGCGGGGCCCCTATGCCTCGATGTATACGGGCCGGCCCTGGACCATCCGCCAATATGCCGGCTTCTCGACGGCGGAGGATTCGAACGCCTTCTACCGGCGCAACCTCGCGGCGGGTCAGAAGGGGCTCAGCGTCGCGTTCGATCTCGCCACCCACCGCGGCTACGACAGCGACCATCCGCGGGTGACCGGCGACGTCGGCAAGGCCGGAGTGGCGATCGACACGCTCGAGGACATGAAGATCCTGTTCGACGGAATCCCGCTCGATAGCATGTCGGTGTCGATGACGATGAACGGGGCAGTGCTTCCCGTGATGGCCTTCTATATCGTCGCGGCCGAGGAGCAGGGGGTCGCCCAGGCGCAGCTCTCGGGCACCATCCAGAACGACATCCTCAAGGAGTTCGCGGTCCGAAACACCTACATCTACCCGCCCGCGCCCTCGATGCGGATCGTCGCCGACATCATCGCCTACACCTCCGAGCACATGCCGCGCTTCAACTCGATCTCGATCAGCGGCTATCACATGCTCGAGGCGGGGGCGACGGCGGTGCAGGAGCTCGCCTTCACGCTCGCCGACGGCATGGAATATGTCCGAGCCGCCCGGGCGAAGGGCCTCGACGTCGACGCCTTCGCGCCTCGGCTCAGCTTCTTCTTCGGCATCGGCATGAACTTCTTCATGGAGATCGCCAAGCTTCGCGCCGCGCGCACGCTCTGGCACCGGATCATGCAGGGGTTCGGGGCGAAGAGCCCCAAGTCGCTGATGCTCCGCACCCACTGCCAGACGTCGGGCGTCTCGCTGACCGAGCAGGATCCCTACAACAACCTCGTCCGGACGACGATCGAGGCGATGGCGGGGGTGCTGGGCGGGACCCAGTCGCTCCACACCAACAGCTTCGACGAGGCGATCGCGCTTCCAACCGATTTCTCTGCGCGGATCGCCCGCAACACCCAGCTGATCCTCGCCGAGGAGAGCGGGATCACCAATGTCGCCGACCCGCTCGGCGGGTCCTGGTTCGTCGAGAGCCTGACAAAGGAGCTGGCCGACAAGGTCTGGGCGCTCATCCAGGAGGTCGAGGCGATGGGCGGGATGACGGCGGCGGTCGCCGAAGGGCTGCCGAAGCGGCGGATCGAGGAAGCGGCGGCGGCGCAGGCGGCGAGGGTCGACAGGGGCGAGACGGTGATCGTCGGGGTCAACCGCTACCGGCTCGAGGACGAGGCCCATCTCGACATCCTCCAGATCGACAACGACAAGGTCCGCGCCGGTCAGGTCGCGAGGCTGGAAAAAGTGCGTTCGGAGCGGAACGAGGCCGCGACGAAGGCGGCGCTCGACGCGCTCCGCGAAGGCGCCTGGGGCGATTCCAACCTTCTCCAGCTGTCGGTCGAGGCGGCGAGGGCGCGCGCGACGCTGGGCGAGATCAGCCAGGCGCTGGAGGAGGCGTTCGGCCGCTACGGCACGACCCCGGAGCCGGTGACCGGCATCTACGGCGGCGCCTACGGGGACGACCCGCGCTGGGCCCGCGCGGGCGCCGGCGTTTCGGCCGTCGAGCGGCGGCTCGGGCGAAAGCCGAGGATGCTGGTCGCGAAAATGGGCCAGGACGGCCACGATCGCGGCGCCAACCTCGTCGCCTCCGCCTTCGCCGATCTCGGCTTCGAAGTGGTCCCCGGCCCGCTCTTCCAGACTCCGGAGGAAAGCGCCCGGATGGCGGTCGAGAAGGACGTCGACGTGGTCGGCGCCTCCAGCCTCGCGGCGGGCCACAAGACGCTGGTGCCGGAGCTGATCGGCCAGCTGAGGGAGATGGGGCGGCCGGACATCAAGGTGGTCGTCGGCGGGGTGATCCCGGCGCAGGATTACGACATGCTCCGCGAGGCCGGGGTTCAGGCCATCTTCGGCCCCGGCACCAACCTGGTTGACGCGGCGGGCGAAGTGCTCAAGCTCCTCGGCCACAACATGCCCCCGCTGGAGGAAGCCGCGGAATGACGGACGAGGATGAGGGCCTGGCCCTCCGGCACGCTGCTCGGGACGGCGACGAATATCTGTACGATTTCTTCAAATATATGACGTCCGTGTCGCTGCTGACTTTGGGCGGGGTGCTGACGGTCGCCCAGATGGCCGGGCCGGGCGAGCTCAAGCAGCACACCCTGCTGATGATCATGGCGCCGGTTGCCGCCTCCACTTTGATGGCCTTTTCGGGCGCCTCGGAAATGGTCAGGGCAAAGACGGCACGGCAGGAGGTGAGCAAGACCACCCACCGGCTGGCGAAAATCGCTCCGGCGCCTTTCCTGATCGGTGTAGGGGCGTTCATCGCCTTGTTCGTGGACGTGATGTTCTGATGTTCTCCAAGATCCTGATCGCCAACCGCGGCGAGATCGCCTGCCGCGTGATACGCACCGCCCGGAAGATGGGCATCGCCACCGTCGCGGTCTATTCGGACGCCGATGCTCGGGCGCCGCACGTGAAGCTCGCCGACCAGTCGGTGCGGCTCGGACCGCCGCCGGCAAGCGAGAGCTACCTCGACGCCGAGCTCATCATCACCGCCTGCCGGGAGACTGGCGCGGAGGCGGTCCACCCGGGCTACGGCTTCCTCTCCGAGCGCGAGAGCTTCGCCCGTGCCCTGGAAGAGGCCGGGATCGCCTTCATCGGGCCGCCGCCGGGGGCAATCGCGGCGATGGGCGACAAGATCGAATCGAAGAAGCTTGCGCTCGAGGCGGGGGTCAGCGTCGTGCCGGGCTTCGTCGGCGAGATCGAGGATACCGAGCACGCGGTGAGGATCGCCGGCGAGATCGGCTATCCGGTGATGATGAAGGCGTCCGCCGGCGGGGGCGGCAAGGGCATGCGCCTGGCCTGGTCAGAAACCGATGTCCGCGAAGGCTTCGAGGCGACCAAGCGCGAGGGGCTGGCCAGCTTCGGCGACGACCGGGTGTTCATCGAGAAGTTCGTCGAGAATCCCCGCCACATCGAGATCCAGCTGATCGGGGACAAGGCCGGCAACCTCCTCTATCTGGGCGAGCGGGAATGCTCGGTCCAGCGGCGGCACCAGAAGGTCGTCGAGGAAGCGCCCTCGCCCTTCGTCACGCCCGAGATGCGCAAGGCGATGGGCGAGCAGGCGGTCGCGCTGGCGAGGGCCGTCGGCTATTTCAGCGCCGGCACGGTCGAGTTCATCGCCGGCGCTGACCGCAGCTTCTACTTCCTTGAGATGAACACCCGGCTCCAGGTCGAGCATCCGGTCACAGAGGAGGTGACCGGACTCGATCTCGTCGAGCTGATGATCCGGGTCGCCGCGGGCGAGGCGCTGCCGTTCGCTCAGGAGGACGTGAAGCTGAACGGCTGGGCGATCGAGAACCGGGTCTATGCCGAAGATCCTTATCGGGGGTTCCTGCCCTCGACGGGGCGGCTGGTCCGCTACCGGACCCCTGCCGCTTCCTCGGAAGGAGGCGTCACCCGGATCGACGACGGAGTCGAGGAAGGGGGCGAGGTCTCGATGTTCTACGACCCGATGATCGCCAAGCTGATCACCTGGGCCCCGACCCGCGAGGCGGCGATCGACCGCCAGGTGGACGCGCTCGATTCCTTCGTGGTCGAGGGCATCGGTCACAATGTCGACTTCCTCTCCGCGCTGATGCAGCACCCGCGCTTCAGAGAGGGGCGGCTCACCACCGGCTTCATCGCCGAGGAATATCCCGGGGGCTTCGAGGGCGCGCCCGCGGACGATGCGCTGATCGAGGATCTGGCGGCGATCGCCGCCTTCGTGGGCATGGAGACCGACGCCCGCGCCTGCTCGGTGAGCGGCCAGCTCGGCGCTCCCGTCCTGCCTCCCGACGAGCAGGTGGTCCGGCTGGGAGAGCATCGCTTCTCGATCCGCTTCGACGGCTTCGAGGGGGGGCTTCTCGCCTATCTCGACGAGGGCGAGGGCCGTGAGCTGATCGGCCGTTGGGAGCCAGGCCAGCGCCTCTTCAAGGGCACGATCGACGGCCGCAGCCGGATCGTCCAGGTGGCCCGCCGAGGCCGGCAGTGGCGGCTGACGACCCGGGGTGCGTCCCACATCGTCGAGGTGCTTCCGGCCCATGTCGCCGTGCTCGGCCGTTACATGATCGAGAAGGTGCCGCCGGACCTTTCCAAATATCTGCTCTGCCCGATGCCGGGCCTTCTGACCGCGCTCAACGTCGGCGAAGGGGAGCGGGTCGAGGCGGGCCAGCCGCTCGCCGTCGTCGAGGCGATGAAGATGGAGAATATCCTCAGGGCCGAGAAAGCGGGGACGGTGAAGACGGTCTCCGCCAAGCCCGGGGACAGCCTGGCGGTCGACGCGGTGATCCTGGAGTTCGAATAGCTCCGTCATCCCAGCGACGGCTGGGATCCCGGCGGGTGAAAAGCGCCGAGCCTTTCTCCCCCTGGGGCCCCAGCCTTCGCTGGGGCGACGAACTACGCCAAAGCCGATGCCTTCGCGGCGAGGCTCGCCACCGCCGTCACCGCCCCCGACACCGCTCGGATCCGATTCGCCAGGGCGGCGCCGGACTTGTAGGCCTTGGCGACCTCGTCGGTCGCCGCCTGCGCCGCCTGGTAGGCGGTTTCGACCGCGGCGCCGTTCGACTCCAGCTGCGACCTCTCCGCCCTCAGATAGGCGAGCTGCAGCGAGGCCAGGTTGGACCGGATGGCGTCGGCTTCCTCATCGGACTCCGCCTGCGCGATGTCGTTGTCCTGCTGGTCGCGGGCGATCGAATAGGCCTTGAGGATCACGGCCAGGCGATCTTCGGGGGTGCTGTCCATCTGGGCTCCTATTGGCCTTGCGGCGGGGGCGGAGGCGGGCCCGGCGGCGCCGGGGCGGCGATCGAGGCGTCGAGCCGGGTGAGGACGGCCTCGATGCTGGCGATCGAGATCGGCTTGCCCTTCTCGAGCTGGGCATGGCTCTGGAGAAGCGCGCCCAGAGCGGCGATACCGGCGCGGTAGCGCTCCTGAGTCTCGATCACCTCCTGCTGAGCGAGGACCCGCATCGAGGCCTGGACGGCCATTCGATAGCTCTCCGCCGTGGGATCGGGGACGGTGAGGGTGAGATTGAGCTGCTCGGCGATCTCCTTGAAGACGTCCTCGCTCGAGAGATAGCCGGACTTCATCAAAGTGATTCGGGCCGTGGTCCGTTCACCGACCAGATAGTCGGTCAGACGGTCGAACGAGGCAGCCTCGGCGACCATCCCGTTGCGGATCATCAGGGTCGCCCGGGCGATCTCCCGGCTCGCCTTGAGGAGCCGCTTGCGCTGGAGCTGCTCGCCCAGCATTCCGAAGCCGAAATCGGCGAGGCCGGCGATGCTGGTCGGAAGGGCGGAGGGGGTGGCGCCCCGGTCGAGCCGGGCCGCCTCGGCGGCGAAGGCATCGGCCGCGGTCACGGCGTCGCCGGCGGCGCCCGACAGGTCGGCACCCTGGTCGTAGGCCGCCTCGGTCTGGAGCGCGGCATAGGCGGCACCGAGCGAGTCGAGCGCCCGGGCCCTCAGGCCGACGACCGTGGCCAGCCTGCGCCTCGCCTCCGACAGCTCCGACGGCTCGACGATCTCCCTGCAGGTCAGCTTCGGGTTCGAGCATTGGCGGAGCGTGGAGGTGAAGGCGTCGCCCACTTCGACGCTCCCGAGCTGCGCCTGGGTCTCGCGCACTTCCGCGCTGAAGCTGGCGGTCGCCTTGACTCCCGCCGCGGCGAGGCTGGTGGCGGGCGCGCGCGGAGCGGCGGCGCAGCCGCCGAGCAGGGCCATCGCGCCCAGCGCGAGGCAGAGATTGCGACGAATAGACATAAACCCCCCGATTCGAGAGGCGAGTATCGGATGGGATGGGCGACAAGTCGAGCGGGGAAGCGGGGCGTCGGCGCTGGAAATCCTCCCCCGGAAATCCGGGGGAGGATTTCAGGCCGGCTTAGCCGCCACCGGCAGGCAGAGCTCGAAGCGCGCGCCGGACTCGCTCGGGTGGGCGGCGATGGCCCCCCCGCAGGCGGAGAGGAGGGAGCGGGCGATCGACAGGCCGAGGCCGGATCCGCCTTCGCCGCGCCGGCTGGTGTGGAACGGCTCGAATATCCGCTCCCGGTCCGCCTCGGCTATCCCCTGGCCGTCGTCGGCGACGAGGATCCTGACCTTCTCTCCCTGGACCAGGCCGGAAATGGCCACTTGGGCGGCGCCCGCCTGACGGCTGTTCTCGACCAGCGTTTCCAAGACCGACTCGAGCAGCTCCGCCGGGGCCGCGACGTCAGGCAGGCCGGCCAGGGCGACGTCGACCGAGAAGCCGGCGACCCGATGCGCATCGGCAACCTTCAGCGCAGGGCCCTGCGGCGACGTTGCCGAATGCTCCGGAGCGATGGCCATGTCGGCTCGGGCGAGGTCGAGCAGCCGGCGAAGCAGATACGAAAGCCGGTCGGCGTCGGCGCCGGCATTGCCGAGGAAGCGGCGGCGTTCCTCGTCGCTCATCTCCGGATGCTCGGCGAGCAGCTCCAGAGCGCCCTTGATCCCGGCGATCGGGGTCTTAAGCTCGTGGCTGACCGCGGCGGCGAAGTCCTTGAGGTAGCGGGAGCGGCGCTCGATCCGGTCCGCCATGAGCGCGAAATTGACGTAGAGGTTGCGGATCTCGATCGCCGCGGTGGGCGGCGGCTCCGGAACCGCGACGGCGCCCCGGGCGACGTTCTGGGTAGCCTCGCTGAGTGCCTCGATCGGCCGCGAAATGCCGCGCGAGAGCAGGCCCGCGAGCAGCAGCAGGGTGAGGAAGATGAGCGCGACCCCGAGCGCGATCTTGCCTCGGTCCTGGTAGATGCCGAGGAACAGGCCTCTCGGCGAGCGGCTGAGCATCAGCAGCCCGACGACCTCGCCGCCGGCGACGACGGGACGGACGTAATGGACCCGGATGTTGGAGGCGCGGCTGAGCCATTCGAGCGCGTAGCGCGGCTGGTAATCGCCGCGCCGGCGAAGCACGGTGCGAGTCTGCCCGGTCGCGGCGGGGGCGACCTCGGGCAAATGGAGATAGCTCAGGCCGACGTCGCCCCGTCCCAGCACCACGGTGCCGCGGCGGTCCATCAGCCGGACCGCGGCCAAGGTGGTGCGGGCGGTGTCGATCACGACGGGTTTCAGCGCCGAGGCCACCCGCATGGCGCCGGGTTCGGCGGTCCGGCCCGACGGCCGGGCGTCCGGCTGCTCGGGAAGCACCGGCATGGAGCGAAGGTCGATCGTCGGCCGCTCTGGGCGGAGCGGGCCGGCCGGCGGGTCGGTGAAGGGCTCCGGCCAGGCGGCGCGATAGGCGCCGGCAAGCACGGCGCCCTGAGCGATCAGCTCCGCTTCCGTCTGCTGGACGAGCGTATTCTCATAGACCCGCAGGAAGACGGCGCCGATCCCGGGCAGAGCGGCCACGAACAGCAAGGTAAGGAAGAGCAGGGTCCGGAGCCTGAGCGCCGGCCAGTGGCGCTTGGCGAACTCCTTCAGCGGCTGGATCAAGCGGAGCCCTCGCCGAGGCAGCGGCCGATCCGGTAGCCGATCCCGGGGCGAGTCTCGATCAGGTCGCCGCCGCCCAGCGCCGCGAACTTGGCCCTGAGGTTGCGGATGTGGCTGTCGATGGTCCGGTCCGTGATGGCGAAGCCCGGGCCATGGAGCCTGTCGATGATGGCATCGCGGGTGAATACCTTGGAAGGGAGGCTGGCGAGCAGCTGAAGCAGCTGGAACTCGGTGACGGTGACCGGCACCTGGACCGAGTCCCAATCCGCTTCCCAGGCTTCCGGATCGAGCCGGAGCCGGTTGTGGACGAGCGCGGTCTTCGGCCCGGCCTCGGCGAGGGCGCGGCCGCCGCGCTTCAATATGGCGCTGACCCGGGCGACGACCTCGCGCGGGGAGAAGGGCTTCACCACATAATCGTCGCCGCCCAGCTCCAGCCCGAGCACCCGGTCGATCTCGTCGTCGCGCGAGGAGAGGAAGAGGATCGGAAGGTCGCCTTCGGCGCGAAGCCGGCGGCAGACCTCGAGCCCGTCCATCCTCGGCATGTTGATGTCGAGGACGACGAGGTCCGGCCGCTCGCGCTCCACTTCCCGAAGCGCCTCTTCGCCGTCGCCGGCCTCGCTCGTCTTCATCCCCGCCTTGCCGAGCGCGAAGGCGAGCAGCTGGCGGATATGGGCGTCGTCGTCGACCAGGAGGATCTTGTGGCTCATCGCGTACATGTCACATCCCTCTGCGGGTGGTGTCAAAGTCTGAGGTGGAGACGATCCTGCGGCCGTCGCAGCCGCGGACGTCGGCGGAGAAGCGCGGCAGGCGGCGCTCGGCGATCCGCCGGTTCGCCTCCGCCATCCGGCGCGAGTTGCGGAAGGTCCAGCCGTGCCAGTCGCCTTGGGAGGTGGCGAGCCGGTCCATGATCAGGTTACGGGTCCAGCTCACCCGCTCGCGGAAGCGCGGGCCGATCGGGCGGCTCTCCAGCTCGACCAGCGGCAGCAGGGCGGAAGGGCCGAGACCGTTCAGATAGCACAGGTCGAGCGGGACTCCCCGGCCTCCGACCTCCTGCGAGTGGCGCACGTTCCACGCGGCCGCCGCGGCCCCGAGATCCGCGACGGAGCAGGCCGAGAGGGCCGCGACGGCGGCGGCGAGGTTGGCGTTGATCAGCCAGGGCCCGCTCTTCCGGCGCCACAGGCGGACGCAGACGAGCACCAGCCCGACCGCGACCAGCGCCATCCACACCAGCGCCGCAATGCGCAAGCGCGTGAGGGAATAGGCCTCGATATAGTCGAAGGTCCGAAACATGGTGGAGGCGACGAGGACGACGTTCTGGGCGATCCAGACATAGACCAGCCGGCGCACCAGCGGGCTCTCCGCGGTGGGCGTTCCGGGGCGGAGGGTGACGAGGACGAACAGGCCGGCGAGCAGGGCGGTGGCGATCAGCGGATAGGCGCCGCGATGGGCGTAGTCGGCGAGGCCCATGTCGCCCGGCAGCGGCGCTCCGCTCCACAGGAAGGCGATGTCGAGCCCGTTCTGAAGCGCGAAGACGAGGTTGAAGGCGGCGAGGGACAGAGCGATCGAGGCCGGGCTCACGCCCGGAAGGCGGAGCTCGCCGTCGCGGATGCGGCGAGGCGCGAGCGTCCAGCGGGGCGGCCGAAGCAGGCTCCAGACCAGCAACAGCACCAGTATCCAGAAAAGGAGCCGGGTGAGCGAGAAGCCGCCCGCCAGCACCAGCAGGTCGATTCGCCCGAAGGCGTTGGAGATGAGTGGGTTGGCGGCGCTGAACAGGGCGAGGAAGAGGATCGTGCCGAGGACCGGCAAGGCGAGGAGCGGAATCGCCGCGGCCAGGCGGGCGGGGCCGCGCCGGCGCCGGGCCGCGCGAAGCCGGGCCCAGTCGAGCGCCGGAGCGATCGGGGCGAGGAAGGCGTGGAGGACAAGGCGCTTCGCCCAGCGCCAGCCGTCGTCGAAGGCGGCGGTGCGGGGGAGGAGCACGGCCAGGGCGGCCGAGGCGAGGAACAGGAAGACGGCGAGCGGCGAGGGGTCGAAGCCCAGCAGCGCCGCGAAGACCAAGGCCGAGGCTGCCGCCGCGACCGCGGGCCGGCTTCGGCCGATCGCCGGAGTCGCGACCAGGATCGCGATGAGAAGCGCCGCGGCGAACAGGCCGGCGGTCGAGCCCGCCCTCTGCAGGAAGAAGAGGTGGTCGGCCAGGGCGACCAGAGCCGCCGCGAGCAGCACCTTGTGGACGAAGCTGAAGCGGCGAGGGCGGCGCTGAGCGCTCGCGGCGGGCATGGTGAGTTCCATCGGGCACCCCTTGTTCGGACGAGGAGCGGAATGGACCCGGAGCGTCGAGTGGTGATGAGTCGAGTTTCAGTTCGTTGCGTGGAGGCCGTGCAGATTCGGTGCAGGAGCGCCGTCATGCCAGCGAAGGCCGGCATCCCGTGGGGTGAAAGGCTCTGGCAGTCTTCACCCGCCGGGGCCCCAGCCTTCGCTGGGGCGACGAGGAGGTCAGCGGCCGCTCATTACCGAGTCGACGCTGTGGACGACGCCGTTCGATGCAAGCCGCTCCGCACCGGTGACAGTCGCCTGGCCGCCCCCCGGTCCCGCGACGACGATAGTGTCGCCCGAACGGCTGAAGCTCAGGTTGCCGCCCCCCATGGTGGCGAGCTCGGCCTTGCCCTTGCCGCGCTCGATGGCGCGGCCGAGATCGGCCGAAGTGACAATTCCGGGGACGATGTGGCCGCTGATCAGGGCGACGAGCCGGCCCTTGGCTTCCGGCGCCAGCAGGTCATTCGCCGCGCCCGGCGACAGCTTCTGGAACGCCGCTTCGGTCGGTGCGAACAGGGTATAAGGCTGAGCCCCGGAAAGCGTCTGGCTAAGGCCCGCCGCCTGGACCGCGCTGGCGAGGGTCTTGTGATCGGCGGAGCCGCTCAGCGCCTGCAGGAGGTTGGTCTCCGGCTGCTCCCCCTTCGCCGCCCGCGCCGGTGCCGAGGCGGCGGCGTTCGATTCGGCCGTCGCGGTGCTGCCGCCGCCGTCCTGGCCGCAGGCGGAAAGGAGGGCGGCGGTCGCGAGCAGCAGTCTCTTCATCGGCGGGAACTCCCTCAGACCAGCATCTCCACGATCGCCTGGATCATCTGGGTCTTGGCGTCGACCTCATAGATATTTCCGTCGGCGTAACGATAGAGGGATTCGTCGCTGTCCTGATAGTCGTCGCGATAGTCCATCGGCAGGTTGTAGGCGTCGTAACCCTCGGGAAGCGACTGGCCGACGTTGAGGTCGCCGGCGAGCAGGGCGACGATGCCCTCGATCATCCCCGACTGCGGGTCGACCTCGTAGATGGCGTTGTCGCCGTAGCGGTAGAGCGACTCGTCGGTGTCGTAATAATCGTCGCGATACTGATAGGGCACGTTGTAGGCGTCGTAGCCCGCCGGAAGCGGCTGGCCGATCCCAAAGCCGCCGCCGAGCAAGGGAATGATCGCGCTGATCATGTCGCTGCCGCGGTCGGCGCGGTAGATGTAGCCGCTGTCGTCATAATTGTAATAATAATCCGGCGTGTCCTGATAGAAGCTCCGATAGGCGACGGGAACGCGATAGCCCTCGAACCAGTCGCGCTGGATGCGCTGGCCGCGGGCGAAAATCTTCTTTGCCTGGCCCGGCGGCAGGCAGCCGTTGCCCTTCTTGGCTAGCCCCGGAGGACATGCGCGGTCGTAGCCGGCGAAGCGCGGCGCCTCCCTTCCGTAATCCTGATAAGGGCGGACGTCGCGGCCGACACGCCGGAAGTCGCGGCGCTCCTCGCCGCCGCGGCGGACGAAATGGTCCTGGCGCCGCTCGTCGCGGATCGCGCGCCGCTCCTCGCGGAAGGCGCGGCGCTCGGGCTTGGCGACGTGACGCTCGGCCTTCCTTTCGGCGCGGAAGGCCTGGCGCTCCGCCTTGTGCGGCTTGGCGGCGCGCATCGCATGGCCGCCGCCGTGGCCGCCGCCACGCTCCATCTTCGCGGGCTTGCCGCCACCGTGGCCGCCGCCGCCATGACCGCCGCCCTTGCCGCCCTTTTCCGCCAGGGCGGGCACGGCGATGGCGAGCGCTGCGGTGCCGGCGAGCAGGATGAGGTTACGCATGACGAGACTCCAATGGTTCAGGAGAAGGAACGGCTGGGTTCCCGCCCTCGTTCCGCCTGCGAAAGCACGCTTCGCCGGTTTGCGCCCTCCGACCGTCCCGCCAAGCTGAACCTCGCCTTTCAGCGCGTGAACGGCCGATGAAGAGGGCTTGGTTCCACCCCTTGCCGAAGACCCCGCTTCGTGAGACCAATCAGCCGGGGTTCGGGGGAGTCGCCAGATGAGGAAAGCGCTGCGGTGGGCCGGGATTGGCCTTGGGGGGCTGATCGCACTGCTGATCCTGGCGGCGATCGTGATCTTCGTCTGGTCCGAGATGATCCTTCGTCGCGACTATGCGGCCGCGCCCGAGATACTGCCGGCCCTGAGCGCTGCGGAAAAGGCGGAGGCGCCGAGGCTGGCGCGGGTGCTGGGCTGCCTGAGCTGTCACGGCGAGGGGCTGAGAGGGAAGCTGATGTTCGACGCTCCCGGCGTCGCCAGGGTGTTCGCGCCCAACATCACCGAGGTCGCGGCGAATTCGACGGACCAGCAGCTGGCGGCGGGCCTCCGCCAGGGCATCGGCCATGACGGCAGGGGCCTCTTCATCATGCCCTCGCCGATGTATTCGCGACTCACCGACAAGGAGACGGCCGCACTGGTGGGCTGGATTCGGACCCTGCCCCGGGCCGAGGGGCAGACGAAGGGCCTCAGCACAGGGCCGATAGGCCGCCTCGGCCTGGTGATCGGCTCGTTCAGGCCCGGCCCCGAGGGCGTGGCCGAATTTCGCACCAAGGTGCCGATCGCGCTGGGCCCCGAGCACGAGCCCGCCCGGCACATGGCCGCCACCAACTGCGCCGAATGCCACGGGCCGGCGCTGATGGGCGGATCGGCCGGTCCCGACGAGAAGGCGCCGGACCTGAGCGTCGCGGCCGGCTACGATTCGGCCCAGTTCAGAACCCTCATGAAGACCGGCCGCCCGCCGAGCGGCAAGAACCTCGGCCTGATGGCGGAGGTGGCGAGGAACGATTTCAGCCATCTTACCGACGCCGAGATCGACGCGCTCCACGCCTATCTGGTGGCCAGGGCGAAAAGGCAGGGGGGCTGAAGGGGCGCTGTCGCCCGGCTCCGCCTCGGGCCTGGCGCGCTCATCGATCAGACATCCCCCGGATGTCTGATGGCTGGAGCGGGTGAAGGGAATCGAACCCTCGTCGTAAGCTTGGAAGGCTTCTGCTCTACCATTGAGCTACACCCGCCCTGCTTCGCCAAGGCTACGCAGGGCAGGCCCTGCCGGCGAAGCGACGCCGAGGGCGCAGTGCCTCACTCCCGACGTTTTGTCCAGAAGTGTCGTTGGGCGAAGGCGTGGCCGGAGCCCTGCTTCAGGTATTTTTCGAAGGCGAGCGCCTGCTCTTCGGTGGGAAGAGCAATGTAGGCGCTCAACGTCCAAGGTCGAAACTTGCTCGTGTGCGGAGATTCGCCGGCATTGTGCTGCCCGAGGCGAAGCTTCAGATCCTTGGTGCAGCCAACGTAGCGCGCGCCGTCCCGTCCTTCGATCAGGTAGACGTAATGCACTGCGCCCGAGCCTTTAGCGCGAAGGGCCTGCCCTGCGTAGCTTTAGCGAAGCAGGGTGGTGGACAGGGCTGGATTCGAACCAGCGTACGGGAAACCCGGGCAGATTTACAGTCTGCTGCCTTTAACCACTCGGCCACCTGTCCAGGAGGCACCCAGTTGGGGAGGGCGTCCCATTGGCGAAAGGGGTGGGGGCTGTCAACGCCGCCGGCGCGGGTCAGCGCTTCGCCGCGCCCTCAGGGCGGAGCCATTCCATCAGCTCATGGAAGGGGATGAGGTGGTTGAAGGCGATCCCGGCCAGGCCTTCGTTGCACCAGCGCACCACGCCCGTCACCGGGCGGAACCTCTCCATCGTCAGGACGACCTCGCGGCCTACCTCCAAGGGCTGATCGGTCTCGACCTTGACTCCACCCTGGCTGATGTCGCGCGTGTTGACCCCATAGAGGCGGGCGCCGCAGCGAAGCGTCGCCAGCCTGTCGACCTCGACCCGGGGCAGCCGGGGGCGCCAGCCATGCTCGAGCGCCGCTTGGCTGGACAGCATGTCCTCGACGTCGATGGGAGAGTCGAACTCGATCCCGATATTGGACTGCTCCGTCCAGACCACGATGCCCGGCACCGGCTGGTTGCTCTTCAGCTCGATCGCCACCGCCGCTCCGAGAGCGTGGTTCGAATAGACATGGGCCATGAGGCCGCCGGCGGAGATGTTGCGGATGAGGCAGAGCTCGCGGCCGCCCGGGCCGATCAGCGCGCCCACCCGCAGGATGGTGAGATGCCGGGCCGCGCGCCGACGCTCCGGCGGCTGAGGCGCCGTTCGCGAGAAGGAGAAGATCGTCTCCTCGTGACATTCGTTCGACAGCATCGTCCCTCCCGGCCACCGCTCTTCAGACGGCCGCGTCCCCACTTGGTCCACGCGAAAAGCCATAGCGGCCCAGACGTTTAAGAACCTCTTACGACGAGGCGTGAAATGGCGCCGGATTGGAGGTAATCGTCAGGCCGGATTTGATCCGGGACCGATGAATATGGCGGGAGCCAAGTATTCGTGGAGCCGCGCTCATGAACTCCGCGCTTGGCCGGGATGACGGCTCCCGGGCAATCGTTCACCGCTTGCTTACCATTCCGGCTTAAGCCCGGGACGATGAACGCCGAAGTCCAAATCGCAAGCGAGCTGAGGCACGATCCGAGGCCACGCTCAGCAGTCAGCACGGGAGTCGGCCTTGCCGGGCTGGCGGGGCTGTTCGCCTGGGCGGCGGCGGCCCGGACCTTCGGGCTTTCGGGCGAGACCGGGGCGCTTCTCGCACTGCTCGCCTGCGGCGTTCCGATGGTCCTGTGGTCGCTCCTCGTCGACAAGGTCCATCGCCGGCCGAGCACCGGGATCGACTGGGACTCGCCGCCGCGGCCGCTGTCCCAGGCGCTCGATTTCAGCCTGGTCAAGATCGCGGGCCTGTGGGCGACCTGGGCCGGCATCGGCTTCCTCTATTGCGTCGGCCGCTGGTATTGGGACGGCATCTATCTCTTCTCGATGGAGGTGCTGGGCCTGGCCGCGGCGCCGCTGCTCGCCCTGTCCGTCCCCTATGTCATCTGGCTCGACCGCCGACTCGTCGAGCCGCGCGACGGCGCCTGGCATTTCGGGCAGCTGCTGGTCGGGAAATCGAGCCTCGTCGAGCGCGAGATGGTCTACGAGCATCTGCGCAGCTGGGCGGTCAAAGGCTTCTTCATGGCTTTCATGATCGCGATCGTCCCCGGCAATTGGATGGGCACCGTGACTCCGGCCGGCGACGAGATCACGGCCAACCTGGTGAGCCTGACCCGCTGGCTGATCACCGCGATGTTCATGATCGACACGGTGTTCGCCACCGTCGGCTATGCGCTGACGATGAAGCCGCTCGACGCCCATATCCGCTCGGCCAATCCCTATGCGGCCGGCTGGACCGCGGCCCTGATCTGCTACCCGCCCTTCGTCCTGATGGGACCCGGCGGCCCGCTCGACTACCATCCGGGCACGCTGGGCGAGAACGGCTGGAGCTACTGGCTCGACGGCTACCCGCTGCTGATGACCTTCGTCGGCTTCCTCATGGTGGCGCTGACCGCGATCTACGCCTGGGCGACGGTCGCCTTCGGGATCCGCTTCTCGAACCTCACCCATCGTGGCATCCTGACCCACGGCCCCTATGCCTGGACCAAGCATCCGGCCTATGTCTCGAAGAACCTGTTCTGGTGGATCGCGACCCTGCCTTTCCTCGCTACCACGGGCAACATGACCGACATGATCCGCAACTCCTTCATCATGGCCGTGGTCGCCGGCGTCTATTACTGGCGGGCGCGGACGGAGGAGCGTCACCTCTCGGCCGACCCCACCTATCGCGAATATGCCGAGTGGATGGAGAGGAACGCGCCGCTGCCGCGCCTCCTCCGGCGGCTCTCGCGAAGGCCCGCGCCGGCCGCCCTGCCCGCCGAGTAGCCTTGACCGACGGGAGAGCGGGTCCTATCTCGCGGCCCGCACTGCCCGATCGTCTAATGGTAAGACTACGGACTCTGACTCCGTCAATCGAGGTTCGAATCCTCGTCGGGCATCCAGCTTCCACAGTCCGGATTTCTCTGCAGGCCGCTCCTTTTGCCGGGCGAAGGGCATTGGGACCCTCCCTCCGGGGAGCGTGTCCGGGCCGGATCGTCCCCGCAGCCAAGCGGCTGCTTCCCTACAGCGCCTCCAGCAATGACGACGGCCAGGCCGGTCTCCCGGCTCCATTGCGACAAAAGCAAGAGCCGCATGGCCAGCGGGATTGTGGGGGCCGGAACGCCCGTGGTCCTACGCTCCGGCCCCCGCCCCCGCCTCGCAGAGGAAGCCATCCTGCTCTCCGGCGGGGGTAGCAGAGCTATTGATGCGGGCCGAACCAGATCCGCAATCCCGCCAGAAGCGCGAAAAGAAACAGCGCCCATGCAACGCCGACGAGCAGGATCTCAGCGCGCGTGGCGCTGGAAAACCTGGTTTTGGTGGTGGGCTGCTCGGGCTCCTTGCCCTGATTTTGCATATAGCTTCCCCTGCGTCACCGCTACGCCCGACAAGCCGGGCGGTTGATCGCGCGTGAACACAGGGAACCGCGCCCTGCGTGTTCCCCGAAGGTCTTTTATTCCGCAGGCCACCCGACCGAAGCCGGTGCCTGTGTTCGCCGCGCGAGTGCGGGCGCCCCATCACGATCAAGATTGGGAGCGCGATTCGGAACTACGCCGATGCTTGCCCTCCGGCAAGGCCGCTGACTCGATTCATTGCTACGCGTCGCTAATTCTGCGTAGCTAGGCAGAGGAGAGAGCAAACTGGCAGAGTCTTACTGGTCGTCGTTTTGATTTTCATGACAGTGACGGACGGGATGCACCTATAGAGCGCTGCTGGACCGGTTTGATCGACCGCATCAGAGCTTGCTGTGGAAATCACAGCCAATGACCATTCGAAAATACATCCGCTTTTGTCTTCAGCTCCGGTGACATTTTGCCCCACATCCTTCAGATAAACCGGGAATTCCCGCCAGCCGTCTGGATTGAGAAGTCGTCCCGACGAGCGAGACTGGCAGCGGCCGCGTCATTGCCACTAAAGGGATCAGCATGTCTTCAAGGGCGACCCTCCTATGCAAAAGGCTCATCTCGTCCATCCACGCCGCCGATGGCGAAGCGAGACGGAATCGGACAAGGTGGGATGCTGCCCCTCTCCTCTGCGCTGGGCAGCGAATCACCTTCTGTTCTGGCTATAGAACACAAAGAGAACAAAAGAGGAATAGATTTATTCGGGTATCGGTTCGACGCGCGCACCGCTCACAGGAGGATTCGCTGACGGCACGCCTGCCCCCGGCGGTCGCAGTGGCGGGAAGGTCAGTCTATTCGCTGGCGGCGGGGGCCGGGCCGCGGTAAGGGGCGGCGATGGCCGACAATCCCTTCACCAGGCATCCGCACGAGGCGGGCGAAACCTACCCCGAGCATTTCTCCGTGGCGACGCGGTTCGGTCTGCGGATGATCGCGGGCGGCCTCGGCTGCCTGGTCCATGCGGTCTTCCCGTTCCTGTGCGAGCGGTCCGGGAGCGACACGGTGCGCGAGCTCAATGCCAAGCTGGGCAAAAGGGTGGACAAGCCGAACTGGGAGCGTCACCCGATCATCTAAGGCCGGCCGGCCGGCCGGCCGCGCCGCGTCGTGGCCCCGAGCTTGTCTCGGGCGCGCGCCGGTCATAATCTCGCAGGCGGAGAACTGACCCTGGGACGCTCCCGGGGTGGCGGGAGGGACCCATGCTGACGCTGGAGACCTGGTTCGTCGCGGCGCATGCCGTCGCTTTCGTGGGCTGGGCCGCGTTGTTCGCGCTGCCGTGGATCGGCCGCCGCCGCGCCGTCCTGGCGGCGCGATGGGCGACTGTTCCGCTCTGCCTGCTCTATCTCCTTTTCCTGCTCACCCATCTGAAGGCGATCCCGACCGACGCCGGCTACACCCTGGCCGCCGTTTCTCAGGCGTTCGACCGGCCGGGGCTGCTTCTGGCCGGCTGGATTCATTATCTTGTCCTCGATCTCTTCGTCGGAAGCTGGGAGGCCGAGCATTCCGGGCCGGCGGGCGTGCCGTACCCCGTTCTGCTGCTCTGCCTGTTCACGACGATGATGATCGGGCCGCACGGACTGCTCCTCTACCTCGCGGTCGCTGCGTGGAAGGGCAGGAAGAAGAGCCTGCCGGGCGGATGACGTCCGATTGCGGACAAGGTCTGTCCGGCATCGGACAGGGAAACACGTCGTTTGTCGACCTGTCGAGCGGGTTCGTCGCTCACATCTAGGCAGAGGGGCATGGCTCGCTTCTTGCAGACGATGACGTTTGTAATCGTCGAAAGGAATGCGGGTGGCTGGGAAGGTGCGTTGGGCTGGATTGGCGGCGGCGGCCTTGCTCTGCTGCGCCGCGGCGCCCGCCTGGGCGGTGCAGGCCGCGGCCGCCAACGGGCGGACGGTCTACGAGGCGGCCTATTTCGCGCAATTCGCCCCCTCGAACGCGCTCCAGATCGTCCAGCGAGTCCCTGGGTTCACGCTCGAGCTCGGTGATCAGGAGGTGCGCGGCTTCGGCCAGGCGGCCGGCAACGTCGTCATCAACGGCCAGCGGCCGAGCTCGAAGAGCGATACGCTGGAGACGGTCCTGGCGCGAATCCCGGCGAGCCGGGTGGCGCGGGTCGAGGTCGGGCCGGGGGACCTGTTCGGCTCCGAATTCGCCGGCAGGCCCCAGGTCGTCAATGTCGTCACGACCGGGGCCGGCGGTCTGGCCGGGACGCTCAACGGGCAGCTCAGGCGCACCTACACCGGCCGGGTCGAGCCGGACGCGACCGTTTCCGCTCTGCTTCGGCGCGGCAGGTCGAGCTTCAACGCCTCGGTCGGCTACCAGGCCATCCCGACCACCGAGGCGGGATTCGACCGGATCACCTTCCTTCCGAGCGGCGCCCTCAAGGAATATCGCGAGAAGGTGAACCGAATCTCGGACCGAACCGCTTTCCTCTCCGGCGCCTGGGAGCATAATGGCGGCGACAACCGAACCGCCCACCTCAACTTCCGGGTCGCGCAGAGCTGGTTCGACCTCAAGCAGACGAACGACGTCTTCCCCGCCGTCGGGCCGATCCGCGACGATCGGCTCACCCAGGATTACGATCGGCGCGACTACGAGCTGGGCGGCGACGTGACCCGGCCGCTGTGGGGAGGCGGGATCAAGCTGATCGGGCTCGCCACCCGGCGCCAGCGGCGCGACGTCGACACGTCGCTCAACCGGGTGCTCGGAGAGGTGACCGGCGGATCCATCCAGGACATCGACAACGTGCGCGACGAGCGGGTGCTGCGGCTGGTCTGGAACCGCTCTAACCTGCGCGGCTGGAGCGTCGAGGCCGGCGCCGAGGGCGTGCTGAACAGGCTCGACAGCGACGTCAATTTCTACCGGCTGGCGGCCGGCGGCGGGCAGACGAGGATCGACCTCCCGGTCGACCAGGCGGTAGTGACGGAATATCGCGGCGAGGCTTTCGTCAACGCCGGGCGGCCGCTGTCCAAGACCCTGAGGATGGACCTCGGCCTCACCTACGAGGCCTCGCGGCTTACCGTGACCGGCGACGCGGACGCCGAGCGGGTGCTCAAGTTCCTCAAGCCCAAGGCGAGCCTCGACTATCGCGACCCGTCGGGCTGGCACGCCCAGCTTTCGGTCGCCCGGACCGTCGCCCAGCTCAATTTCGACGACTTCATCAGCACCGCCGAGCTGACCAACGACCGCGTCAACGGCGGCAATGCCGATCTCGTGCCGCAGCGGGCGTGGGAGATACTGGCGACTCTGGAGCAGCCGATCCTCGGCGACGGGGTGGTGAAGATCCAGGCCGGCTACAACCGAATCGCCCTGGTCCAGGACCGGATCCCCACTCCGGAGGGCTTCGACGCGCCGGGCAATCTCGGCAACGGGCGGATGCTGATCCTCAAGAGCACGATCGACGCGCCGCTGGCCAGGCTCGGGATCAGGGGCGGTCGGCTGACCGTGAACAGCTCGCTGATCGACACGTCGGTGGAGGATCCCTATACCTTCCGGAAGCGGCAATTCTCCGGCTTCAACCTCTTTTCGGCCGATGCGAGCTTCCGTCAGGACCTCGGCAAATGGGCCTATGGCGCGACCTTCTACTACAACGAGCCGACCTTCTTCTTCCGGCAGGAGGAGATCGACCGGCCCTACGGGCGCCAGCCCTATGTGACCGCCTTCGTCGAATATCGGCCGAGCCCGAAGACGACGGTCATCTTCAGCCTCGACAACGCCCTGGACGGCCCGACCTTCCGAAGCCGGACCTTCTTCTCGCCGGACCGCCGCAGCCCCTTCCCGGACGAATATGAGTTCAGGTACCGCAACAAGCACATCATCCCCTCGATCGGGGTGAAGCACAGCTTCGGCTAGGCTCGTCGTCCCAGCGAAGGCTGGGACCCCGGCGGGTGAAGACCTCGGCGCCTTTCACCCCCTGGGGCCCCAGCCTACGCTGGGGCGACGTCGCCCCAGGCGATGAAGGGGGGGTTGAGGAAGCGGCGCTCGACCTTGCCGTAGGTGAGCGGGCCGGTCTCGAGCCCCTGCTCGTCCAGCGCCAGCACCCGGCCGCCGGCCGCCTCGAGGATCGCCTGGCCGGCGGCCGTGTCCCATTCCGCGGTCTGGCCGTGGCGCGGGTAGACGTCGGCCGTTCCCTCCGCGACCAGGCAGAATTTCAGGGACGAGCTCGAGGCGACGAACTCGGCGATTCCGAGATGGGCGCCTTTCTCCGCCGTTCCGTGGGAGGCGTGGCTTCGGCTTCCGACGGCGGTGAGGCCCGAGGCGGGGCGGGGGCGGGGGCGGATCGGCTCGGCTCCGGCGCCGCCGCGACTTCGAAAGGCTCCCTCCCCGCGGGCGCCGTAATAGAGCAGCTTCGAGTCCGGCGCGTAGATCACCCCAGCGACGGGCGCCCCGTCCTCGATCAGGCCGATATTGACGGTGAACTCGCCGTTGCGCTGGACGAAGCCGCGGGTGCCGTCGAGCGGGTCGACGCAGAAGAAGCGCGCGCCGAGCTCCGGGATCCGCCCGGCGGCGGCTTCCTCCTCGGCCAGGACGGGGATTTCGGGGAAGGCGGCGGCGAGGCGCTCGAGGATGATCGCCTCGGCCTGGCGGTCGGCGATGGTGACGGGGGAGCCGTCCTCCTTCTCCACGACCTCGCAGCCTTCGAGGTAGATCCGCTCGATCTCCGCCCCCGCGGCGAGCGCGGCGTCGATCAGGATGGGGAGGAGGCTCATGCCGAGAGCCGCTCGAAATGCCAGCGCAGGTGATCCTCCATGAAGGTGGAGATGAAGAAGTAGCTGTGGTCGTAGCCCTCCTGCATCCTCAGCGTCAGCGGGATTCCGGCATCGCGGCAGGCGGCTTCGAGAAGCCCGGGCCTGAGCTCGCGCTCGAGGAAGGAGTCGGCGCCGCCCTGGTCGAGGAGGATCTCCGGCACCCGGGCGCCGTCCTCGATCAGGGCGACCGCGTCGTGGGCCCGCCAGGCGGAGCGGTCGGCGCCGAGGTAATTGCCGAGCGCCTTCTCGCCCCACGGCACCTGCGACGGAGCGACGATCGGCGCGAAGGCGGAGACGCTCCGGTAGCGGCCGGGATTGCGAAGCGCGAGGGTGAGGGCGCCGTGGCCGCCCATCGAATGGCCGGTGATCGCCTGCCGGTCTAGGTCGATCGGAAAGGCCGAGGCGACGACTTCAGGGAGCTCGTCCGCCACATAGCTTTCCATTCGATAGTGCCGGTCGAAGGGCGGCTGGGTGGCGTCGACGTAGAAGCCGGCGCCGAGGCCGAAATCGTAGGCGCCGGCCGGATCGTCCGGGACGCCTTCGCCGCGGGGGCTGGTGTCCGGGGCGACGAAGACCAAGCCCAGCTCGGCGCAGGCGCGGCGATATTCGCCCTTCTCGGTGACATTGGCGTGGGTGCAGGTGAGGCCCGACAGATACCAGACGACCGGGCAGAGTGCGCCTTCGTCGGCCGCGGGAGGAATGAAGACGGAGAAAGTCATCTCCGTGCCCGTGGCGCGGCTCGCGTGCTTCACCACATGCTGAGTGCCGCCATGGGCGCGGGTCACCGAAAGGGTATCGAGGGTCATTCTGTTCTCCATCGTCGCCCCAGCGAAGGCTGGGGCCCCGTCGGGTAAAGAGCGCGGCATTCTTCACCCGCCGGGGTCCCAGCCTTCGCTGGGACGACGGATCAATAAAGCACGACGCTTCGGATGCTCTCCCCCGCATGCATCAGGTCGAACGCCTTGTTGATGTCGTCGAGCGGCATCGTGTGGGTGATCAGCGGGTCGATCTCGATCTTGCCGTCCATGTACCAGTCGACGATCCGGGGCACGTCGGTCCGGCCGCGGGCGCCGCCGAAGGCGGAGCCGGTCCAGACCCGCCCGGTGACGAGCTGGAACGGGCGGGTGGCGATCTCCCGCCCCGCTTCGGCGACTCCGATGATGACGCTCTTGCCCCAGCCGCGGTGGCAGCATTCGAGCGCCTGGCGCATCACGTCGGTGTTGCCGGTGCAGTCGAAGCTGTAGTCGGCGCCCCCGTCGGTGACGTCGAGGACGGCCTGGACCACCTTGTCGAAGCCGACCTCGTTGGGATTGATGAAGTGGGTCATGCCGAACTTCTCGGCCATGACGCGCTTCGCCGGGTTGACGTCGATTCCGACGATCCGGTCGGCGCCGACCACCCTGGCGCCCTGGATGACGTTGAGCCCGATGCCGCCGAGGCCGAAGACGACGACGTTGGCGCCGGGTTCCACGCCCGCCGTCCAGATCACCGCCCCCACCCCGGTGGTGACCCCGCAGCCGATGTAGCAAATCTTGTCGAACGGCGCGTCCTCGCGGACCTTCGCCACCGCGATCTCGGGCATCACGGTGAAGTTCGAGAAGGTCGAGCAGCCCATATAATGGTGGATGGTCTCGGAGCCGAGCCGGAAGCGGCTGGTGCCGTCCGGCATCAGGCCCTTGCCCTGGGTGCCGCGGATGGCGGTGCAAAGGTTGGTCTTGCGGCTGAGGCACGACTTACACTGGCGGCATTCCGGGGTGTAGAGCGGGATGACATGGTCGCCGACCGCGATCGAGGTGACTCCTTCGCCGACCTCGCGGACGATCCCGGCGCCTTCATGGCCGAGGATCGACGGGAAGATGCCCTCGCTGTCCTTGCCCTCGAGCGTATAGGCGTCGGTGTGGCAGACGCCGGTCGCCATGATCTCGACGAGGACCTCGCCCGCGCGTGGACCCTCCAGATCGACCTCGTGGATCTCGAGCGGACGGTTCGGTGCGACGGCGATCGCGGCGCGGGTCTTCATGCCTCTCTCCTTTGCGGAACGAAGGCCCTTAGACCGCATTTGCCCGGGGATGAAGATCGTCCTTGCCGCCGCCTCGGCCCTGGCGCTCGGCGCCTGCGACATGGTCGCGCCGCCCGTCCCTCAGGCGCCCGAGGTGGAGTATCGGCCGGAGGAGGCGGGGACGGTCGACCATGCCCTGTGCCTGCTCGGCTTTACCGCCATTCCCTTGAGGGAGTCGCGCGGCACCGGCCACCACCTCGTCGCCGCCGCGGTCAACGGCAAGGAGGGCGTGTTCGTCCTGGACACCGGTGCCAACCTCTCGGTGATCGACGTCGACCACGCGGCGTTGTTCGGCCTCGGTGCGGCCAGGGGGCGCCCGGGCGGAGCGACCGGCCTCGGCGGGTCCAATGCCGCCCGCCAGGTATCGATCTCCACCCTGGCCCTGGGCGGGGTGAAGGTTCGGCAGCGGCGGATGGTCGTAACCGATTTGGGTGCGATCGGCGACGCTCTGGCGCCGCTCTCGGGGGGTGCCGTCCACGGAATCATCGGCCAGGACGTGCTCAAGGAGCATCGCGCGGTGATCGATGTCGAGCGGCCCATCCTCTACTTGATCGAGGCCGACCAGAATCCGGCGCCGGTGCCGGCGGAAAGGTGCTCGGCGAAGGCTGAACCTCCCCTCCCTGGAAGGGAGGGGCCGGGGGTGGGTCCGCCGAAGGCGGCCGAAACTCGGACTCCGTAAAGTCTCGCTACGCTCGCCTACCCACCCCAGCCCCTCCCTTCCAGGGAGGGGAGTCAGCGGCGCCACTTCCTTCGATCCGCCCAAATCGCCTTCGCCGCATTGTGCCCCGGCGCGCCTGTCACCCCTCCGCCCGGATGCGCGCCGGAACCGCACAGGTACAGCCCCGCCAGCGGCATCCGGTAATCCGCATGGCCGAGCATCGGCCGGGCGGAGAAGAGCTGGTCGAGGCCCATCTTGCCGTGGAAGATGTCGCCGCGCGGGACTCCGAAACGCTGCTCGAGGTGCCAGGGCGAGAGGGCGAGGCGGCCGGTCACCGAGGCCTCGAAGCCGGGGGCGTAGCGGTCGACATGGGCGACGATATGGTCGGCGGCTTCGTCGAGGCGGGCTTCCCAGCCGCCGTCCACCTCGTAGGGGAAATGCTGGCAGAACAGGCTCGCGACATGGCTCCCGGACGGCGCGAGGCTGTCGTCGAGGGTCGAGGGGATCAGCATCTCGACGATCGGCTCGCGCGCCCAGCCTTCGGTCCGGGCGCTGGTGTAGGCGCGGTCCATGTAGCGGAGCGAAGGGGCGATGATGATCCCGGCGGTGAGATGGTCGCCCGGCTCCGGCAGGCTGGTGAAGCGGGGAAGCCGCGACAGCGCCAGGTTCATCCGGAAGGTGGCCGATTCAGCCCCCCAGCCGGCCATCCGGCGTGAGATGTCGCGGTCGACGGCGCCCTCGGGAAGCAGGCTTGCGAAGAGGAAGCGCGGGTTGACGTTGGCCGCCACCGCCTTCGCCCGCCAGGCCTTGCCGCCCGCCACGGCGCCCGCGGCCCGGCCGTGCTCGACGATGATCTCCTCGACGGGCGAGTCGAGGACGATCTCCACGCCCTTCTCCCGAGCCGCTTTGGCCATGGCCTGGGTGATCGCGCCCATTCCGCCGACGGCATGGCCCCAGGCGCCCGGCACCCCCGCCGCCTCGCCGAACAGATGGTGGAGGAGGACGTAGGCGGAGCCGGGATCGTAGGGGCTGGCATAATTGCCGACGACCGAGTCGAAGCCGAACAGGGCCTGGACGATGTCGGTGCTGAAATAACGCTCCAGGATATCCGCGGCGGACTTTGTGAAGAAATCGAGCAGGTTGCGCCGCTCCTCCGCGCTCATGCCGCGGACGCCGTTGCCGAGCTTCAGCGCCGCCAGCACGTCCGCGAGGCCGCCGCCGGCATTGGGCGGGGCGCGAAGGATCCAGTCGCGGAGGATCGCGACCACCGATTCCAGAGCGGCCGAATAAGCCTCATAGCCTTCGGCATCCTTGGCCGAATGGCGGGCGATCTCGCGCCGGGTGAGGCCGCCGCCCCCGGAGAGGAGATGGTGGGGGCCGAGCGTCGGGAGGAAGTTGTCGACCTTGCGGAGCACGACCTTCAGGCCATGCTCGTAGAGCCGCATGTCGTCGATCACCTTCGGGTTGAGGAGGCTCACCGTGTAGGCGGCGGTGGAATTGCGGAACCCCGGGTGGAACTCCTCGGTCACCGCCGCCCCGCCGACGACGTGGCGGCGCTCCAAGATGGTGACCTTGAGCCCCTTCGCCGCGAGATAATATGCGCAGACGAGGCCGTTATGGCCGGCGCCGATGATGAGGACGTCGGTTTCGGGGGAGGGCATGGGTGGGACCTACAGCAAGGGCTGGGAGCGGGGCAAATGAGGCGCGTCCTCCCAGCGAAGGCTGGAGCCCCAGGGGGTGAAGTGCGCCCAGTCTTTCACCCCCCGGGCCCCCGGCCTTCGCTGCGGCGACGGGGATCAGTCCTCCCCCAGGGGAGGCCTCGGCGGCAGCGTCCGGCACAGCCAGGCGTTCACGGCGAAGCGATAATCCTCGAAGCGGCACTCGGGGCAGCTCACCCGGATCACTTCGTGGCGGACCCAGGAGGGGAAGACGACCAGGCTGTTCTGCTCCGGCTCGAACTCGACGAAATCCCCGGACGCGTCATGGTCGCCGAGCCGGTAGAGGCGAAGCTTCCCGCCCGAGAAGCGCTTCGGCTCCCGGTGGAAATAATAGACGGCGCTGATCAGCCTGTCCTGCTTGCCGCTCTCGTCTCCGCCTAGCGGCTTGCGGCCCTTGCCGACCGGAATGTCGCTATGGTGCATGAAGAAGGCCCCGTCGCCATGGGCGGCGACCTCCAGCTCGAAATATTCGATGTCGAAGGGCTTCGTGCCGGCCCGTCGGAAAATGTCGGGCAGAATCGCGTTCAGCCGGCGCTCGAACATCGGCCGGTGCGGCCCGAGGTCGTTGAGCCGCTCGGCGATCCGCCGCTCCGGGTCCAGGACGTGGCCGGTGAGCCGCGCCGGCTTGAACCGCTCCCGCCCGGCGATCGCCCATTCGAGCAGAGCCTGATGCTCCCCCGGGTCGAGGAAGTCGCGATATTGGTGGCAGGGCGGCAGCGGCCGCGGCGGGATCGCGGCCATGCTCAGCCCAGCGGCCGCGCCTTGGGGAAGCCGCCCCAGGCCCGGTCGTAATCGGCCTGGAGGCCGCCCTCGGCCGACATGGCGAAGCCGGTGGGGCGGAAGGGCCAGCAGCTCTCGACCATGAAGGCGAGGGTGTCCTCGATCTTGTGCGGCCTGAGCTCGGCCTCGGAGGCGGCCTTCCAGCTCGCGACGTCGGGGCCGTGCCCGGACATCAGATTGTGCAGGCTGAGCCCGCCGGGGGCGAAGCCCTCCGCCTTGGCGTCGTAGGCGCCGTGGATCAGGCCCATGCACTCGCTCATCGCGTTGCGGTGGAACCAGGGCGGGCGGAACGTGTCCTCGGCCACCATCCAGCGCGGCGGGAAGATGACGAAATCGGCGTTGGCGCGGCCGGGCGTCTCCGACGGGCTGGTGAGGACGGTGAAGATGGACGGGTCGGGATGGTCGAAGCTCACCGTCCCGATCGTGTTGAAGCGGGCGAGATCATATTTCCAGGGCGCGAGATTGCCGTGCCAGGCGACCACATCGAGGGGGCTGTGGTCGAGCGTGGTGGTCCAAAGCCGGCCGAGATATTTCTGGACCAGCTCGACCTCGCCTTCCTCGTCCTCGTAGGCGGCCACGGGCGTCAGGAAGTCGCGCGGATTGGCGAGGCCGTTGGAGCCGATCGGCCCGAGGTCGGGCAGGCGGAAGAGGGCGCCGTGATTTTCCGCGACATAGCCGCGGGCGCGGCCGTCGGGGAGTTGGGCACGAAAGCGGACTCCGCGCGGGACCAGAGCCACCTCGCCGGGGGAGACCTCGATCCGCCCCATCTCGGTGAGCAGCTCGATCCGCCCCTGCTCGGGGATGAAGAGCATCTCGCCGTCGGCATTGAAGAAGGCGCGCCGCTCCATTCCGGCGCTGGCCCGGTAGACGTGGACGGCGGCTCCGGAGAGCGCTTCCGGCCCGCCGTTGGCCATCATCGTCGCCATCCCGTCGATCAGGTCGACCCCCTCGCCCTCGAGCGGGAGCGGGTCCCAGCGCAGCCGGTTGGGCGGGAGCGGGTCATGGAGCGAGGCGGCGGTGAAAAGCGGGGCCGATTCATAGGGTCGGTAGGGCGGATGCTCGGCGCTTGGGCGAAGGCGGTAGAGCCAGGAGCGGCGGTTCTCGTGGCGCGGCGCGGTGAAGGCGGTGCCGGAGAGCTGCTCGGCATAGAGGCCGAAGGCGGGCTTCTGGGGGGAATTGCGGCCTTCGGGCAGAGCGCCGGGCACCGCCTCCGTGGCAAAGTGGTTGCCGAAGCCGGAGAGGTAATTCTGGGCAGCCATGACGTCCCCTAGCGCCTCGGACGGCGCTTGTCAGCGGCTGCGCGTCAGCGCCTCCAGGGGCAAGGCGAGCGACGCCTTGATCCGCTTCTTGACGAAGCTCGTCTCGAAGCGGCGGACGCCCGCGTCCTCCTCGAGCATCGAATCGGCGAAGCCGTTGTAGGACTCCATATCCCGCACGGCGACCAGCAACAGGATGTCGAACGCGCCGGAGATTTCGAGGTAAAGCTGCACATGGGGGCTTGCGGCAAGCCGTCGGCGGAGCAGATCGGCGGCTTGCGGCTCGTGGCGCTCGAGCTGGACTTGGACCAAAGCGAACAGCGGGTGACCCGCCGCCTCTTCCGAGATCAGCGAGATGTCCGCGGCGACGGCGCCGGACGCAATCGCCTCAGCCGCCGGGCGATCGCCGAGGGCGAACGCCCGATCCGCTCGGCAAGCTGGTCCGCCGTTTGAAGATTGTTCTCCTGCAGTCGGTCCAGCAGCAGCAAATCGAGTCTATCCAAACTGACGCCCAACAGGCTCTGCTCCTCCACTTTTGCCAGAAACTGGCAAGCCGACCATGGCTTTTGCCTCAAAACGCCGCCGTCCCCAAGTGATAATATAACACCAACTGAGGAGAGTCGGATGGGTATTTCGATCTTGTCGCTTGCGGCCGCTTTGTGCGCCGTCTCCTCGTCTCCTCCGGCCGCGGCGCAGCAGTTCGGGCCCGCCGCCGTGGCCCGGCAGCCTCGGCCCGACGCTCCCTCCGCCACCGAAGCAGAAATCGCCGCGTCCCCCGCAGGCGCTATCCCATCAGGTAGAGGCGCGGCACCGGCGGCGGCGGCATCGTCGCCGGCAGCCGGCGTTTGCGGGAACGCAACGCCCCCGGATGGATCGCAGCTGCCGTCGGCGGCAGCTTTGGTAGGACTGGTGAAGGATTGGGTCCAAGCGATCAACTCGGCGGATGATCCCGCCTATCTCCGCTTCGTGGAAGAACGCGGTCCGGTGCAGCGGGGCAACGACCGGAAGCAGTGGCTGGAGTTCCGCGACTTTCTACGCGGCATGGAATATTGCGGGGTCAAATCCGCCAACGCCGGCGCCGTGGAGCTGTGGGTGTTCGATCCCAACCTCGATTCCTACGGCATCTGGCGATTCGAATCGGGCGCGACCGGCGCCGACAAGATCAGGTTCGCGGGCGGATCGTTTACCGACGAGGTTCCGCCCGGCGCCGCCCGGCCGCCGAAGCTGGCGCTGCCCGCCTTGATCGAGGCGATCGACGCGCGCGCGGCGAGCCGGGCGGCCAAGGATCAATTCTCGGGCGCGATCCTGGTGGCGCAAGGCGGTCGCGTGCTGTTCGAGAAGGCCTATGGGCTGGCGGATCGCGCTCGCCGCCGGCCGAACACGCTCGGAACGCAGTTTCGGTTCGGCTCGATGGGAAAGATGTTCACCGCGGTCGCGATCATGCAATTGGTCGAACGGGGCAAGATCGACCTGCAGGCGCCGATCGGACGCTACCTCGCAAATTACCCGGAGCGGGACATTGCGACCAAAGTGACCGTTGCCCACCTGCTCAGCCATACCGGAGGGACGGGCAACATCTTCGGACCGGATTTCGACCGCAAAAGGGCGTCGCTGCGGAGCACCAAGGACTATGTCGACCTCTACGGCGCCCGCGCCCCTGAATTCGCGCCGGCAAGCCGCCAATCGTACAGCAACTACGGCTTCATTCTCCTTGGACGAATCGTGGAGGAAGTATCCGGCATCGGATATGACGATTATATCGGGCGGAACATCTTTAAGCCTCTCGGCATGGCTTCGACCGGAAACCAGCCGGAGAGCGAAGCTCTACGGCACCGCGCCGTCAGCTATACGGGGTCGGGCGCGCAGCTGAAGAGCGCGGAGGATACGCTTCCCCTGAACGGCACCGCCGCCGGCGGCGGCTACGCCACGGTCGGCGATTTCAATCGGTTCGTCCGGGGCCTGGTGTCCCACCGGCTGTTGCGCGCGGAAACGCTTCAAAAGCTGATCGACGGCGGCGTGAAAACTGCCGACGGGAAGTTCGCCGGCTTCGATTTCGGCGAAACAGTGCCCGACGCCGGGCGTTTCATCGGGCATGGCGGCGGCGCGCCGGGAATGAGCGGTCAGCTGCAGCACTTCCTGAAAAGCGGAGTGACGGTGGTCGTCCTCGCCAATCGCGATCCCCCCACCTCCGAAAGCATCGCGATGTTTGCTGCGCACCGACTCCCCGCCAAGTGAGAGCGTGGGCGCTAAGGCGCCGCCTCTGCTGCCGGGCGATCGTCGGCTTGTCCGCACGGGACGCGGCGCCCGGCGGCCTCAGCGCATCAGCACCAGCTCTTCCGCCATGGTCGGATGAAGCGCGACCACCGCGTCGAAATCCTCCTTCTTGAGCTTGGCCTTCACCGCGATCGCCGCGGCCTGAAGGATTTCGGGGGCGTCGGGGCCGATCATGTGCAGGCCGACCACCTCGTCCGTCTCCGAATTGACGACGAGCTTGTAGAGGGCGCGCTCGTTGCGGCCGGCCAGGACGTTCTTCATCGCCCGGAAGTCGGACGTATAGGTCTTGACCGACCCGAGCTTGTTGCGCGCCTCGCCTTCGGTCATCCCGACCCCGGCGAGCGGCGGGTGGCTGAAGACCGCCGAGGGGATGTTCTCATAGTCGACCCTGGTCGGCTTGTTCCCGAAGATGGTGTCGGCGAACGCCTGGCCCTCGCGGATCGCCACCGGGGTGAGCTGGACCCGGTTGGTGACGTCGCCGACCGCATAGACGCTGTCGCAGCTCGACCTGTTGTCGGGATCGACCACCACGGCGCCCTTGTCGTCTATCTCGACTCCGGCGCTTTCCAGCCCGAGCCCTTCCGTATTGGGCTGCCGGCCCATGGCGTAGAGCAGGACGTCGGCCTGGAGCGGGTCGGTGCCGGACATGTGGACGAGCAGGCTTCCGTCCTCCTGCCGCTCCACCCGCTCGAAGGCGACGTGGAACTTGAACTCGATCCCCTTCATCATCGAGATGGTGAGCAGCCGGTCGCGGATCGTCTCGTCATAGCCGCGAAGGATGATGTCGGTCCGGTTGACCAGGCTGACGTGGCTCCCGAGATTGTGGAAGATGCCGGCGAACTCGTTGGCGATGTAGCCGGCTCCGGCGATCACCACCCTCCTGGGCAGCTGGGGCAAATGAAAGGTCTCGTTTGACGTGATGCCGAGCTCGCTGCCCGGGAAATCCGGGACGACGGGTCGGGCGCCGGTGGCGATGAGGATGACCTTGGCGGTGACGGTTCGGCCGCCGGCCAGGCGGACTTCGTGGGGACCGGCGACGACCGCTCGCTCCTTGACGATGTCGACCTTATGGTTGGTCAGGGTCTCGGTATAGGCGGCCTCGAGCCGCTCCACCTCGGCGAGGACGTTGTCGCGCAGAGTCGGCCAGTGGAAGTTGCAGGCCGGCACCTCCCAGCCGAAGCGGCGGGCGTCCTGCAGGTCCTCGGCGAAATGGGCGCCGTAGACGAGCAGCTTCTTGGGGACGCAGCCGCGGATGACGCAGGTGCCGCCGACCTTATGCTCCTCCGCGATAGCCACCTTGGCGCCATGGGCGGAGGAGACCCGGGCGGCCCGAACCCCGCCCGATCCGGCGCCGATGACGAAGAGATCGTAGTCGTGGCTCTGGGGCATGGGCGCGCTTTCGTCAGGAGAGTTGGACGCCATATGGCGAGGCGCGCACGTTGACGCAATTCATCCTCCCCATCGTCGGAGACGAGGGGGGAGGGGGACCATGCGAAGCATTTTGGAGGGGTAATCGCGGAGGCCTCGCCAGCTCCCCTCCACCACCCGTCGGTGTCCCCCTCCCAATGCCCCGCATGGGGAGGATCTCAGATGTTCAGCTTCGCGACCAGGGCCAGCCGCTCCGGCGTCGCGTCCCGGAAACTGCCGGCGTCGAAGGGAGGGGCGGGGTCGTATTCCATGCTGAGCTGGACCGCTTCGGCCATCTCTCGGCCGGCGATCTCGGCGCAGAGGCGAAGGCCGAGGTCGATCCCGGCCGAGACCCCGGCACTGGTCAGATACTTGCCGTCCTCTGTGATCCGCTCGGGGGAGTAAGTGGCATTGAAAAGGTGCAGATTGTTGCGGGCGCCCCAATGGGTCGAGGCCCGCCGGCCTTCGAGCAGGCCGGCGGCTCCGAGGATGAGCGAGCCGGTGCAGACCGAGCAGGTCCAGGTAGTGACCTGGTCGAGCACGGCCATCCATCCCAGCGCCCTGTCCTCGTTCAGCTCGCGCTGGACGCCGGCGCGTTTGCCGCCGGGGACGATCAGCATGTCGGCCTCCATCTCGTCGTTGATTCCGGTCTCGGCGACGAGCGTCAGGAAGCCGTCGCCGGTGCGCACCGGCCCTGCACGGCGGCCGACGAAGCGTATCTTCACGCCCGGCAGCCGGCTCAGCGACTCGTAGGGACCGACGGCGTCGAGCGCGGTGACGCCGTCGAAGAGATAGATGAGAATCAGCATCGTCGTTCCTTCAATGCACGTCGGCCCAGCCTAGGCTGGGACCCCAGGGGGTGAAAAGCTTGGCGGCCTTCACCCGCCGGGGCCCCAGCCTGCGCTGGGGCGACGATCAGGTTTCGCCTCCGAGCGCGCGATCGATGAGCGCCCGGGTCGAGGGGTCGAAATCCAGCTCTTCGCCCTCGTCGATCGCCTTCGCCATCGACTTGCCGAGCTCGACCCCGAACTGGTCGAACGGGTTGATGCCTAGAAGCACGGCGTTCACGAAGGTGCGGTGCTCGTAGAAGGCGATGAGGGCGCCGAGCGTGGCCGGGTCGAGCCGGTCGAGGAGGATCGTCGTCGAGGGGCGGTCGCCCGGATAATGGCGATGCGGATCGTCGCTCCTTTTGCCCGACATCAGGGCCGCGCCCTGGGCGAAGCAGTTGATGAGGAGCTGGCGGTGATGCTCCTCGTCGAGGGCGTGGCCGGGCTCGACGCTGGCGACGAACTCGACCGGAACGAGATGGGTGCCCTGGTGGAGAAGCTGGAAGACGGCGTGCTGGGCGTCGGTTCCGACCCCGCCCCAGGTGACCGGCGAGGTCGCCGGCCCGCCCGGCGAGCCGTCGAGCCTCACCGACTTGCCGTTCGATTCCATCTCGAGCTGCTGGAGATAGGGGGGCAGTAGGCGGAGCCGCTCGTCATAGGCGAAGACCGCCCGGGTCTGGCTGCCTCGGGCATTGGCGTAATAGCGGTCCGCGAAGGCGGCGATGACGGGCGCGTTCGCCTCCAGCGGCGCCAGCCGGAAGTGGCGGTCCATGGCCGCCGCGCCTTCGAGCAGGGTCTCGAACGCGTCCCAGCCGAGGGCGAGGGCGATGGGGAAGCCGATCGACGACCAGAGCGAATAGCGGCCGCCGACGCTCTCGGCGAAGGGCAGGATCCGGGTCTCGTCCACCCCGAACTCCACCGCCCGCTCCGGCGCCGCGGTCAGGGCGACGATCCGGCCATAGGGATCGGCCACCCCGCTTTGCTCCAGCCAGGCGAGGGCGGAGCGGGTGTTGAGCAGGGTCTCCAATGTGGTGAAGGTCTTGGAGGCCACCACGAGCAGGGTGGTATTCGGATCGAACTGGGCCACCGCTTCCTCGAGCGCGGCGCCGTCGACGTTCGAGACGACGGCGGTGTCGTAGCGGCCGGAATCGCGGCCGAGCGCGTCGATCACGAAGTCGGGCCCGAGCGCCGAGCCGCCGATTCCGATATGGAGGATGTGGCGGATCGGGCCGAAAGCCTCGGCCTCGATCGCGTCGACCAGGGCGCGCATCCGGGCCCTAAACCCGGAGGCCCGGGCGACGCTTTCGGGCGCGCCCTGGCCGCGCTCGGCGCTATGCTCCGCGGCGCGGCCCTCGGTGGGGTTGACGATCCCGCCCGCGAAGAGCGTGTCGCGAGCTCCGGCGAGGCCCCGGGCCTCGGCCAGCGCCTGGAAGGCGGCGAGCAGGGGCGCGCCGAGGTGGGTCTTCGAGAAATCGAAGCGGAGACCCGGCAGGTCGAGGGCGAGGCGGGAAAGTCGGTCGGGCTCGGCCTCGAACAGCTCGGCGAGGGTGAGGCGGTCGGCGGCCTCGATCGCCGCCCAGGCTTGGTCTTCGTCCATTCCGCGGCTCTTAGTGAGCGCGACAGGGGATGCCTAGCCACCGTCGCCCCGGGTGAGGCCGGGGCCCCGGCGGGTGAAGAGCGCCGAGCCTTTCATCCCCCGGGTCTCGGCCTCCGCTGGGGCGACGGAGCGCTTGACCGCACCTCCGCCCCAAGCGAAAGCGGCGCCATGGCGAGCGGCGCGGCACAGGCTAAAGCAAAGAAAAAGAAGGGCGGGCTGGTCGAAACGACCCGGTTCCTGCTGCTTTTCTTCCTGTTCGCGATCCTTCTCAGGACCTTCGTCCTGGCGCCTTTCGTGATCCCGTCGGGATCGATGATGCCGGAGCTCAGGATCGGCGATTATCTGTTCGTCGCCAAATGGCCCTACGGCTATTCCCGCCATTCGGTCCCCTTCGGCCTCGCCTCCTTCTCCGGTCGGATCTGGGGCGGCGAGCCGAAGCGCGGCGACGTGGTCGTCTTCCGCTATCCCGGCACGGAGGACGATTGGGTGAAGCGGCTGATCGGCCTCCCCGGCGACAAGGTGCAGATGCGCGGCGGCCAGCTCTTCCTCAACGGCAGGGCGGTCCCCAAGGTTCGGGTCGCCGACTGGATGATGCCGGTCACCGCCAACAGCCCCTGCCGGTACGGCGGCGAGGTCCGAACCCCCGTCGTCGAGGCGGAGGGGCGCTTCTGCCGCTATCCGCGCTTCCGCGAGACCCTGCCGGGCGGGCGCTCCTACGAGGTGCTCGACCAGATCGAGGCCGCCGGCGACGACACCGGCGTCTACACCGTCCCCGCCGGCCATTTTTTCATGATGGGCGATAATCGCGACGACAGCGCCGACAGCCGCTTCGGCCGGGACCAGAATGGGGTCGGCCTGCTGCCGGGCGATTACGTCACCGGCCGGGCGATGATTGCCTTCTTCTCGACGGACGGCTCGGCCGAATGGCTGAAGCCCTGGACCTGGGTTTCGGCCGCCCGCTGGGAGCGGGTCGGGAGGACCTTCTGATGGACAAGCCGACGCGGGAATGGCTTGAGGAGATGCTTGGCCGCCGCCCCGGCGATGCCGCCCTGTTCGAGCGGGCGCTGACCCACGCCAGCTTCGGCGAGGCGCAATATGAAAGGCTCGAGTTCCTCGGCGACCGGGTGCTCGGCCTCGCCGTCGCCGCCTGGCTCTACGAGCTTTTCCCGGACGAGCCGGAGGGCCAGCTCTCGAAGCGCCTCAACGCGCTCGTCGCCCGCGAGACGTGCGCGGAGGTCGGCCGGGTGCTCGGGGTGGGGGAGCGGATCCGCCTCGGCAAGCAGGCGCGCGAGGACGGGGCGTCGGACAGCGACAATGTCATCGGCGACGCCGTCGAGGCCCTGATCGGGGCGATCTTCCTCGATTTCGGCCTCGAAGCCGCGGAGACCTTCGTTCGATCGGCCTGGGGCGACCGGGTGAGCACCCGCGACAAGGCGCCGCAGCACCCCAAGTCGGCGCTTCAGGAATGGGCGGCGGCGAAGGAGCGCAAGCCCCCCGCCTACCGCCTCGCCGAGCGAAGCGGCCCCCAGCACGCGCCGACCTTCGTCGTCGAGGTGGAGATCAAGGGCGTCGGCTCCGCGACCGCGGAAGGGGCGTCGAAGCAGGAGGCGGAGACTGCCGCCGCCCTGAAGCTTCTGGAGCAGCTGACATGAGGTTTCTCGCACTCCCTTCGCCCCGAGCGAAGTCGAGGGGCCCCTTCGAGCGGAGCCGAGGATCGCTGGACCGTCACGCCTCGGCTTTGCTCGGCGGGATGTCTCCACTTCGCTCGACGCGAACGGAGTTAAGCGGATGACCGGGAAATGCGGCCTCGTCGCCGTCGTGGGCGCTCCCAATGCGGGCAAGTCCACCCTGGTCAATGCGCTGGTCGGGCAGAAGGTGGCGATTGTCAGCCCCAAGGCGCAGACCACCCGAACCCGGCTGATGGGCATCGCCATCCAGGGCGAGGCGCAGATCCTGCTGCTCGACACGCCCGGGATCTTCGAGCCGAAGCGCCGCCTCGACCGGGCGATGGTGGCGGCGGCCTGGGCCGGGACGGCGGATGCGGACCTGATCGCCCTCGTGGTCGATGCCAAGACCGGCTTCTTCCGGCGGCTCGAGGAGATGCTCGACACGCTCAAGAACCGCCGCGAGCCCAAGATACTGGTCCTGAACAAGGTCGACCTGGTGAAGAAGGAGGTGCTCCTGGACCTCGCCACCCGGCTCGGCGAGCGGCTCGAGTTCGAGGACATCTACATGGTCTCGGCAACAAGCGGCGACGGAGTGGCGGACCTCAAAGGGGCTTTGGCCGCTCGGGTGCCGGAAGGGCCGTGGCATTTCCCGGAGGAGCAGGTCTCCGACGCCAGCGAGCGGCTCGCCGCGTCCGAGGTGACCCGGGAGCAGCTCTACCTCCAGCTCCACGCCGAGCTTCCCTATGCGAGCGCGGTCGAGACCGAGAAATATGAGGAGCGCAGGGACGGCTCCGTCGCCATCCACCAGCAGATCCTCGTCGGCCGCCCCACCCAGCGCGCCATCGTCCTCGGCAAGGGCGGAACCCGGATCAAGGCGATCGGCGAGGCGGCGAGGAAGGAGCTGGAGGCGTTGATGGGCCGCAAGGTCCACCTCTTCCTCCACGTCAAGGTCAAGCCGGACTGGGAGGAGGACCGGGGGCTCTACCGGGAGATCGGGCTCGACTGGGTGGAGTGACAAGCGTGCGGCACGACCGCTGCCATCACCCTGAACTGGGCTTAAGGTCGAGGTCCCGACGCTTTGCCGCTTCCGCACTGGATGCTGAAACAAGTTCAGCATGACGAAGTCACTCAAGTGCCGAGCATCTCCTCGACCCACTCCGGCACCAGCTGTCCTGCCGGCCCCGTCCGCGCTTCTTCGAACCAGACGCTTCCCAGGCTCGGCTCGAGGTTCATCTCCAGAGTCCGGGCGCCGGCATAGCGGGCGGTCTGGACGAAGCCGGCGGCGGGATAGACGGCGCCGGACGTGCCGATCGAGACGAACAGGTCGGCGTCGAGCAGCGCTCGGTCGATCCGCTCCATCTCGTAGGGCATCTCGCCGAACCAGACGATGTCGGGCCTGAGCCGGCCGGGCTCGCCGCAGCCCGGGCAGGCGGGGCCGCTCGACAATTGCCCCTCCCAGGGCATCCTCGAGTCGCACGCAAGGCACCAGGCGGACTTCAGCTCGCCGTGCATGTGGAGGAGCCGCCGAGCGCCGGCGCGCTCGTGCAGGTCGTCGACATTCTGGGTGACGATGAGCAGCTCGCCCGGCCATTGCTGGTCGAGCCGGGCCAGCGCGCGGTGGGCGGGGTTCGGCTCGACCGACGAGAGCTTCGAGCGCCGGGCGTCGTAAAAGGCCTGGACCAGATCGGCGTCTCGGCGGAAGGCGTCGGGCGTCGCCACGTCCTCGACCCGGTGACCCTCCCAGAGCCCGTCCGGCCCGCGAAAGGTGGCGAGGCCGCTCTCGGCGGAGATTCCGGCGCCGGTGAGGATGACGATGTTGGCAATGTCGCGCATGGGCGAGCCTTAGCGGGCAATGTGGCCGCCCGCTAAGGGGTGTAAGGGGATTTGCCCCTATTTGCGGGGAATAATCTCAAGGGCATCGGCGAAGACGAGGCTCAGCGCGACCTCGCCGCTCTCGTCGTGGACGTCGACCCGGTGGTTGAGGTCCAGGCGGCCCATCCTCACGTCCGCGGTCATGCAGGCGCGAGCGGCGAGAAGCGCCGCGCCCGCGATCGCGTCGGGAGTCAGCTCGATCCCTTCCTCGTCGAGTACTTCGTCCGTGCCGTCCCTGAGGTGAAGAAAATAGCGAGGCATAAAAGGCGCTCCTTGCCGGCGGGAGCGCGATCAAGTCTCTCTGTCGTCCTGAGCCACGGAACGAGCGGACGATCCGGTGTCTCTACGCTTTGCGGGGGGGGGCTAACATCTGGATCAGCATTCAGGTGACTAACATGCATCCGGCCGCTCGCTGCTCCGCCTGTGCCGCTTGCGCCGCTCCGGCCGGTACCCCATGGAACGACTTGCGATGACGGGCATCTCGATCTTCGGCGCCGGCGGGCGGATGGGGCAGGCGATCGCCGAGGCGGCGGCGCTTCGCGACGACGTCCGCATCTCCGCCCATCATCCGGACGTGTTCGTCGATTTTTCGGCGCCGGAGGCGGTCGAGGAGCATCTCGCTCAGGCGCGCGGTTCGGGCAAGCCGATCCTGATCGGGACCACCGGCCTTGCTCCGGAGCATGAGCGGCTGATCGAGTCGGCGGCGGCGGAGATAGCGCTCATCCAGGCCGCCAACACCTCGCTCGGGGTCAATCTGCTCGCCCATCTCGTTCGGGAGACGTCGGCTCGGCTGGGGGAGGATTGGGATCTCGAGATCGTCGAGATGCACCACCGGATGAAGGCCGATTCGCCTTCGGGCACGGCGCTGATGCTCGGCGGGGCGGCGGCGGACGGGCGGGGGGTCGAGCTGGGCTCCGTGGCCGAGCGGGGCCGCGACGGGATCACCGGCCCGCGCGAGCCGGGCCGGATCGGCTTCGCCTCGCTCCGCGGCGGCTCGGTCGCAGGAGAGCATCTCGCCATCTTCGCGGCCGAGGGCGAGCGGCTCGAGCTCGGCCATCGCGCCGAAAGCCGGGCGATCTTCGCCCGGGGCGCCATCGAGGCGGCCCTGTGGCTCGTCGGCAAGCCGGCCGGGCGCTACTCGATGGCGGACGTGCTGGGGCTGAAGTGACTCCCGCCGAGATCGCGACATTATACAGCCGGCTGCACGACCGCACTCCGAACCCGGAGACGGAACTCGAGTTCGTGAACCATTATACGCTGCTCGTCGCCGTCGTGCTGTCGGCGCAGGCGACGGATGCGAGCGTCAACCTCGCGACCCGCGACCTCTTCGCTTCGGTGAGCACGCCCGAGGCGATGGTGGCGCTCGGCGAGGAAGGGCTGAAGCAGCATATCCGGACGATCGGCCTGTTCAACACCAAGGCGAAGAACGTCATCGCCCTCTCCCAGGCCCTGATCGAGCGGCACGGCGGCGAGGTGCCCGAGGATTTCGAGGCTCTGCAGGCGCTTCCCGGAGTGGGGCGAAAGACGGCCAATGTGGTGATGAACTGCGCCTTCGGGGCCGAGACCTTCGCCGTCGACACCCATGTCTTCCGGGTCTCGAACCGGACCGCCCTCGCGCCCGGCAAGGACGTTCTGGAGGTGGAGCGCGAGCTTGACCGGGTCACTCCGCCGCCCTGGCGCCGCGACGCCCACCATCTGCTCATCCTCCACGGCCGTTACGTCTGCAAGGCGAGGAAGCCGGAATGCTGGCGCTGCACCATCGCCGACATCTGCCGCTATGAGGCGAAGACCCCGCCACCGGGCGACGAGCCTCCGCTCCGCCCCTACCGATAAAGGCTGGCGAGCCGCCCGCCCCTTTGCTAAGCGCCGCTTCCACGCACCCATAGCTCAGCTGGATAGAGCGCTGCCCTCCGAAGGCAGAGGCCAGAGGTTCGAATCCTCTTGGGTGCGCCAGTTTCCCTCCTCATGGACAGGCGACGGCTCAGTGGCGGGCGCCGAGGCGGCGCAGGGTCACGGCGAGCGGGGACTCGCGGCCGGCCTGCCGCTCGACCGCGGAGAGCATTCGCTTTCCCTCCCAGGTCGCGTTGACGTCTAGGCCGTGTGAGACGAGCAGCTCGATCAGCTCGGGAGGAATGCTGCGGTCGAGCTCCCAATGACCCCAGCGCGCCGGGAACAGCAGGAAGGAGATTGGCGGACGGCCCTGGTCGTCGGGCAGATCGAGGCGGGCTCCCGCCGCGACGAGGCGCAGGAAGATGGTCCGCGCGCGGTCGGTCCATTCGCCGCGCTCGCGGCCGATGCGCAACGCGGTGGCGGCCGTCCAGACCGGATGGGTGCGGTGCGAGACTCGATTGGGATCGGCGCCGGCGCGGAGCAGCAGGTCGACAATCTCGACGCTCTGCTCTCCGAGCCCGTTGGCGACGAGCCCGAGCGGAGTGTCGTATGCGGCTACGGCATTGGGATCTGCGCCATGCTCGAGGGCGAGCCGGACGAGGTCGGCTCGGCGCTCGTGATCGACGGAGCGCGCCAGCAGCCGATCGGCGAGCGCGCGATTCGCGCTCAACACCGGCTCGAACATCTGCGCCGCGGGCAGCGGGTTGGCATGCACCAATTCGAGCCGGAACGGATCGTGCGGCTCGGCGAGCATGTGCTTCACGATCGCGACCTCGCCCGACGACACGGCCGCGGCCTGGAGGAGCGCCGGCCATTGCGTGAAGGGCCGGCCCGGCAGGCGAGCCAGGCGCTGGAAGTCGGCGAGCCTGCCGAGTGCGACGGCCCAATAGACCGCCCCTGTCCGCTCCCCCGGATTGCCCGCCCAGGGATCGGCGTCCGCGGCGAGCAGGGCATCGATCGCGGCCCTGTTGCCGCGGGCCACGGCCCAGGCGAGCGGAGTCATTCCGAGGCTGTCGGCCGAATCGACCTCGGCCGAACGGAGCAGCCGCGCGAGATCCCGGCGGTCGCCGCGGCGGGCCGCCTGGTGGAGGGTTCGGACCGGGGCCGAGACCGGGCGGGCGTCGCGATCGGGCCCCGCCTTGAAGCCGCTGCGCTGCTCGTCCCGGGTGGCGGCTCGGCAGAGGTCGGAATCGGGATAAGCGGGATGATCGACGAGGGTGCGATTGTAGGCGCGGGCATAAGCGGTCCATCGCGACACCGACTCGTCGATGACATCGCCATGCGGAAGCGCGGCGAGGATATGGGGTGGGAGGCCGGCGGGCGTGAAGCAGGCCAGCCCGATGGCGCGGGCGCTGCGGTTTCCGGTGAGGATCATTCCGAACTCGCCGCGATCGGCGGCGGCCATGGCGTCCGCGACGGCATCCGCCGAGCTTTGCTGGGCACGTTCGTAGAGACGGAAGGCCTGTTCGGGAGCCAAAGCCGGCGGTGCGGCGCGCACCGGCTTCGCGCCGCTCACGCCTCCGCGGCCCTTCGCCGCCGAGCAGCCGACGCCCGAGCCGCCGACGCAGGCGCAGAGCGCGGCCAGAGCGCCTGCAGCGATCCAGCTCCTCGGTTCGGGCACGATATTTCCCCTCTCACCGGGACGATCCTACCCGCGGAAAGTTTGCAAATCGCTTCCCGGCGTTGAGTGCCCTGGACGTCGCCGAGATTCCGCTGCCCGTGTACGACAGGCGGGGAACTGCGTGGCCGCGGCTGGGCAGTGCCAGCCATTTGGACGTGGCGCCCACGCTGCTTTCGCGAGCCGGTTCCGGAAGGCCGCGAAGGCCCGGTCAGGCGAACGCCAGGTCCGGGTTCGCCTTCGCCGACATCAGCTCGGGTTCGTTGCCGGTGCCCATGAGATGGATCTGGACGTAGCTGCTCGTTCCATCGACGCTGTGGACGTAGAAGACCTCGCCGTAGGCGTTGGTGTCCTGGAACTCGTCATGGGCGCTAGAGGCCGTATAGGTCCAGTCGCCGTCCTCCTCGATCGTGAAGGTGCCGAAGCTGCCTTCCTGGGTGCCGGCGACGAACAGCTCCGGGCTGTCGACGTCGGAGATGGTGAGCGTGCCTGAGGTCGAGAGGTCCTCGGCCGTGTCGCCTTCGTACAGCTCGACGAAGGTGCTGGGGATCACGGCCGGGTCGTTCGTGCCGGTGATGAGGATTTCGATGGTCGCCGTGCTGAAGCTGCCGTCGGCGAGCCGGATCGTGTAGGTGAAGCTGTCGGTCGCCGTCTCGCCCTCGGCCAGATAGTCGAACCCGTTTCCCGGCTTGTAGACGACCATGTGCTGAATGCCGGTGGTCTGCACGGTCGCGCCCGAGGGCAGTATCGCGCTTCTGAATTCATTGGTCGGATCCTGCTGGTCGAGCGAATAGATCGTATCCGCCGAGCCGCGATCATTGGCGAGGACGTCAATGACGACGAACTGGTTCTCGCTCGTGGTGGCGCTGTCGGCTTGGGCGTGGGCTTTGAACTGGACCTTGCTCTCCTTGGACATGATCGTCTCCTCGCGGGTGCGCGCGCAGGGAAGCCGGGCGCAAGCCTCGTGCTTACCGGCGACACTTCCCTGAGCCGTGGGACAAACCTGCGCAGCCGAGCGGATGTTCCTTCGCTCGCTCGGTTGGACTTGGAGAATCCTGCTTTGATACGGTCTCGACGCGCGCTCCGGGGTCAGCCATGTTGCGGGGATGATCTCGGGGGGCCTGGACAATATCGGCGAGGCGGTCACCGGCGGCCATGCCGCGCGCGTCATCGAGCCTGAAGCCGGGGAGGGGAGCGCGGAGGGCGGCGGCGCCTGCCTCAATTGCGGCACGGCGCTCGCCGGCCCCCATTGCCACCAATGCGGGCAGAAGGGCCATGTCCACCGCACCCTCACCGCCTTCGGGCACGATCTCGCCCACAGCGTCCTCCATTTCGACGGCAAGCTGTGGCGAACCCTTCCTCTGCTCGCCTGGCGGCCCGGGGAGCTGACCCGGCGCTACGTCGCCGGGCAGCGGGCCAGCTTCGTGTCGCCCATGGCCCTGTTCTTATTCTCGATATTCCTGATGTTCGCGATCTTCTCAACCATCGGCGGCCCCGTCGGCAGCGGATCCTCGAGCAGGAAGGAGCAGGCATCCGCCGAGGAGCGGGCCGAAATCCGGCAGGATTTCGCCCGGCAGCGCGCCGAAGCCCTGCGGGAATTGGACGGGTTGCGGGCGGAGCGGGCCCGGCTGGCGCAGGCGAAGCGGCCGACAACCGAGCTGGACGCCCGGATCCGGCGGCGCGAGGCGCAGCTCGCCGGCAAGGAGCGACTGTTCAACCAGGCCATGGCGCTGCTCGAGGGCGCCGCCGACAGCGGCTCTGGAGACGCGAAAGCCGCCGGGGAGGCCGGCGCCGCGACGGCCGGAAAATCGGCCGATATCGCCGCCTCCGACGACTTTACGGTCGTTGCCGGGCCTAACTCGCTCAACGAATGGTACCGCAAAGTCTATCGCAAAGCGAAGGAAAACCCGAAGCTTCTGGCTTACAAGCTCCAGACCAACGCCTATAAGTTCTCGTGGGCGCTGATCCCGATCTCGGTGCCGTTCCTGTGGCTGCTCTTCCTGCACCGGCGCCGCTACCGCGGCTACAGGGCCTACGATCACACGGTCTTCGTCACTTATTCCATCTCCTTCATGAGCCTCGGGCTGATCGCGCTGAGCGTCCTTCGCCTGCTCGGCGCTCCGGACGTGTTCGCCGGCTTCGCGATGCTGTTCGTGCCGCCCGTCCACATCTATCGGCAGCTTCGCGGCGCCTATGAGCTGCCCTGGTGGAGCGCCTTGTGGCGGACCGTCGCCCTGATCAACTTCGCCTTCATCGCGGCTACCCTGTTCTTCACGCTCCTGCTCGGCCTGGGCGTGCTCGGTTAGCCCCGACAGGGATATTTGCGCGCCAGCAGGGCGCGCAGGCCGTCCTTGACCTGGACCCGCGGCCGCTGCGCGGCTGGGATGGTGCGGAAGGACGCCAGGAGCTCTTCAGGGGCGACCCACTGCTTGCCCGGCGGGCAATAGGCGGGCTTGCGCCCCGCCCGCTCCGCAGCCATCCGCTCCCCGTACAGCGCCCGGCTGTCGACCTGGATCTGGCGCTTGAGAAGCTCATAGTCGCTCGACATCATCGCCAGCATGCCCTTCTTCTTAAGGGCCTCCGCCTTGGTGAGGAAGGTGGCGACGTCCATCGCGCTCGCAGCGCTCAAGGGGGCGGCCGCCAGGAGGGCGGCCAGGAGCTTCTTCTTCACGTCGAAATCCCTCTCGTCTGGCCGGCGCAACGGAGCGCCCGGCGGCTGAACGCGGCTTGAACGCGCCTCCGCCTCGCCATGGTCCGCAAGGGGAGGCGAAGCTCAGGCGCCCTGGGGCGCCGGTCCGCCGATGCCGCCGCCGCGCGGGCGGCGGGTGGTCGGAATGGAAGTGCCCGAGGCGGGGATGAGCGGGCTGCGGTTGTTCGGGTCCTCGCGGCCGATATCCTCGCCCTTGATCGCCTTCTTCGCCTCCTCGCCGTTCAGAGTCTCGAATTCCAGGAGGGCGCCCGCAAGACGGTGGAGCTCGTCGAGATTGTCGGTGAGGACCCTGCGGGCGGCCGCCTCGGCTTCCTCGATCAGCCGGCGCACCTCGCTGTCGATCAGCCGGGCGGTCTCCTCGGAGACGCTCTGGCTGCGGGCGACGCTGTGGCCGAGGAACACCTCCTCCTGATTATCGCGGTAGCGAAGCCAGCCGAGCTTCTCGGACATGCCATATTCCATGACCATCGAGCGGGCCATGTCGGTCGCCTGCTGGATGTCGTTGGAGGCGCCGGTGTTCAATTCGTCCTGGCCGTAGATGAGCTGCTCGGCGATCCGGCCGCCGAAGCAGAGCGCGAGCCGCGCCTTCATCTGCTTCATCGACATCGAGTAACGGTCGCGCTCGGGCAGGTTCCATGTCACGCCCAGGGCTCGGCCGCGGGGGATGATAGTAACCTTATGAAGAGGATCGCAACCCGGAACATGAAGGGAAACTAAAGCATGGCCAGCTTCATGATAAGCGGTCGCCTTCTTCTCATCCTCGGTCATCACCATTGACTTGCGTTCGGCGCCCATCATGACTTTGTCTTTGGCTAATTCGAACTCACTCATCGCGACCAGGCGCTTGCCCTTGCGGGCGGCGAGAAGCGCGGCCTCGTTGACGAGGTTGGCGAGGTCGGCGCCGGAGAAGCCCGGCGTTCCGCGGGCGATGGTCCGCGGGTCGACGTCGGGCGCCAGCGGCACCTTCTTCATGTGGACGGCGAGGATCTTCTCGCGGCCCTCGATGTCGGGCCTGGGCACGACGACCTGGCGGTCGAATCGGCCCGGGCGGAGCAGCGCCGGGTCGAGCACGTCGGGCCGGTTGGTCGCGGCGATGATGATGATGCCCTCATTGGCCTCGAAGCCGTCCATCTCGACGAGCAGCTGGTTCAAGGTCTGCTCGCGCTCGTCATTGCCGTTGCCCAGCCCCGCGCCGCGATGCCGCCCGACCGCGTCGATCTCGTCGATAAACACGATGCAGGGGGCGTTTTTCTTCGCTTGTTCAAACATATCCCGAACGCGCGACGCGCCCACGCCGACGAACATCTCGACGAAGTCGGAGCCCGAGATGGTGAAGAAGGGCACGTTGGCCTCGCCGGCGACGGCGCGGGCGAGGAGGGTCTTGCCGGTGCCGGGCGCGCCGACCAGCAGGGCGCCCTTGGGGATCTTGCCGCCCAGCCGGGCGAACTTGGTCGGGTCCTTCAGGAAGTCGACGATCTCCTGCAGCTCCTCGCGCGATTCGTCGATCCCGGCGACGTCGTCGAACGTCACCCGCCCCGATTTCTCGGTCAGCAGCTTGGCCTTGGACCGCCCGAACCCCATCGCCCCGGAGCCGGCGTTCTTCTGCATCTGCCGCATGATGAAGAAGGCGATCCCCAGGATGAGCAGGAAGGGCAGCGACTGGTAGAGCAGGATCAGCCACACGCTGGTCTGAGCCTCCGGCTCGCCCTGGAAGGCGACGCCCTTCTCGCGAAGCCGCGAGGTGAGCTGCGGATCGGGGATGAAGTTGGTCCGGAAGGCGTCGCCATTGGTCAGCTTGCCGGAGATCACCTCCTTGCCGATCGACACCTCCTTGACGGAGCCCTCGTCGACCCGGTTCAGGAACTCCGAATAGGCCATGGACGAGCCAGCGGTCCGCGAGGCCCCGCCGTCGACGATCTGGACGAACAGGATCAGAGCGAGCAGGATCCCAGCCCAGATGAAGAGGCTCTTCATCCACGGGTTGGAGGGATCCTTGTCGGGCTTGCGGGGGTTCTGGTCGGACATAAGCTTCCCATGAAAGTGGTAGATCACACAGGTCCCATGCAGGAGGGAGCCCAGCGAGTACCGTTCGTTCGGTATGTTCCCGCCATAAATAGGATTTTGCGGTGAAAGCGCAACTTAGGCGCGGCGGGTGAACATGCGCTTACGGCAGACGGCCGTATAGCAATTTCGGATTTCTGCTGCTACATAATTGCCGCGGCGTCCGGTCGCTGATATTTAAAGCGGGTGCAAATCAGCTTCGACCCGGCGAAGCGCGAATGGACGCTCGAGCATCGCGGGCTGGATTTCGAGGATGCGTCCGCGGTGTTCGAGAGTCCGCTGTTCACGTTCGAGGACGAGCGCCGGGATTATGGCGAAACCCGCTTCACGACCTTCGGCCTGCTCGGCGACAGGGTGGTGGCGGTGGTCTGGACGCCGCGGGGCGAGGCCCGGCATATGATCTCGATGAGGAAGGCGAATGAGCGCGAAAAGAGACGATACCTCGCCCGAGTGGGTTGACCCCGACGACGCGCCGGAATGGACGGACGAGATGTTCGACCGCGCGCAGGTCAGCTTCAAAGGCCACATCCTCCGCGAGGCGAACGGGACGCTGACCAAGCGCGGCCGGCCGCCGCTGGGAGATGCGGCCAAGGTTCAGCAGTCGCTTCGGCTGTCGCCCGAGGTGCTGGACTATTTCCGCTCGACCGGGCCCGGCTGGCAGGCGCGCATCGACGATGTGCTTCGAATCCACGTCAGGATGGTGGGCGAGATGCGGCGGAGCGTGGCCGAGGCCCAGGGGGCCGCGTCGCGCGTGGCGGAGGAGCGGGAGGCGTTTCGTGGGAAGGAGGGGGAGGATTGAGCTTCCCTGGTCCGTCATCCTGAACTTGTTTCAGGATCCAGGCTAGAGCCGCTCCGCGGTCTGCCACCATCGCATCCCGCGCATCTTCCACGGGCGGCAGGCCCTGGATTCCTTGAGAGACGCGCAACGGTGCAACGTAGAGCAGGGACTCTCTTCGTCGCGTCGACGCGTCGTCTCTTTGAAAAACGGGCGCCAAGGGGCCGGCGGGCAGGTGCAGCGTTGGTCCCGCAGCCCGACGTCCGGGCGGGCGACGAGCTGGACCTGCGAAACGAGTTCAGGGTGACGAAAGGCAGGCGGGACAGCGCCGCCTGTCAGTCGAAGATTTCCTCGAGCCAGGATTTCTTGCGCTTGTGGTGGCGGTAGCGGGGGTCGTGGCCGCGCTGGTCGTAGCGGGGGTCGTAGCCGCCCTGGGGCGGGTAGGGGGCCTGGGGCGGGTAGGGAGCCTGAGGGGCCATCGGCGACTGGGGCGGCATCGGGGCCTGGGGCGCCTGCGGTGCCATCTCGGCGGCGGCGCGCTCGAGGATCTTGTCGAGCTCGCCGCGATCGAGCCAGATGCCGCGGCAGGTCGGGCAATAGTCGATCTCGACCCCCGCGCGCTCGCTCATCACGAGCGGGACGGAGCAATGGGGGCAGGACATGGGGGCTGGGGCGGGCACTGGCGGGCTCCTGTGCGGGTGAGTGGGTGTGGGGGAGATAGGGGTTTGTGGGGGATTGGCAACTTTGAGCCCGAACGGGGGTCGGATTATCGGAGAACGCGCTTCCCGCAGACAAAGGATGCTCAACACGGTGGCAACCAGCCCCCGGGCAGACTCCATGATCCAATCAGCGTCCGATCGGGATCACCGTTCCCGTTTCCCTTTGCTCATCTTCCGATGGCGGCCCACTGCGATTACGCAAA
>DASWLZ010000003.1:0-3879 GCA_036399975.1 Allosphingosinicella sp. | reverse complement strand
CGCGACGAGCTTTTCCAGCACGCGGCCGGTCGAGCGAACCTCCTCGTCGCTGAGTACGTTCATCATCCGTCGTCCAAGCTCCATTTCCATGGCTCGCCCGTCGCGGAAGGCATCGCGTCCCTTCTGCGTCAGGACCGCGCGCGGAGATTTGGCGTGGTGTTCATTGTCGCCGAAGGCGATGAAGCCGCGACCTTGCATTCGCTCGGCCAAGCGCTGCACGCCTTGTCTCGTCATCCCGAGTTTCCTGGCAATGTGCGGGACGGGCAGTCCGTCCGGAGATGCGCCGATCAGTCGAAGGACCCTCCACTGGGTGCCAAGGAGATCGATGTTCGAAAAGACGATGTCGAGACCGTCAGTCAGCGACTTGTTCAGCCGGAGCATTGAAAAGAGCAATTCGGACGTGTCGAGGGGAGATGTCATCAGACCAGCTGTCGAAGTGACAACTGCTTGTCAAGCTTGACCGTGTGAGGCTGACAAGCGCGTTCCTAACCGACAAGCAGGCCATACGGCGATCACCACGATCCCCTTGAGCCGGAAACGACGGTGATGAAGCAAGACGCGCGCCGAGGGTGCCTTACTGCAAAGGGCGCAGCGATTACAGGCCGAACGTCGGGATTGGCCGACAGCGGACAAGGGCGATCAGCCGCCTCGCCTATGGCTCCCTACTGTGTCTAATGAGCCATGCGGCGAGGATTAAACCGCTGGACGCGACCAGGCCTGCATCATCGGCACTAATGGGTTCCTCTTCACCAATTACTTTTCCGTGCCCAGTCCCCGCTGCATTCCGAAGCTCGTTCGCCGTGTCGATCATAGTGCGTGCGCTGCTTGCGATCTTCCGGAGGGCGCGCTCCCGCTTGGTCGCTGGCGGGGTAGTCCCAGCCAACCCCAACTCCGTCAGACAGCGCGTCGCGAGATCCGGGAATGTCAAAGTTTCCACGCTCTTAAACCCGCGGCGCTGTAGGATCGTCCTCATCGTCGCCTCGAGTAGATCCTTGGTTGTGCCGATCGCCAGTTGTGGATCGCCCGGGAGAGCGGCGCGGAGCCGCGACGTATACTCCTCGAGATCTACGACATCGTTGACTTCCTCGACTTCGGCGAAACCATGGCCGAGCGCCTCGAGCAATGGATCCTTCTCGCCTTTCCAACGCTCCAGGAGACCGGGGTCGTTCTGCTTGAACCATCGCTGCACCGAGGACCGCTCAAAAAGGTTGAGGAGCGCCTCGTCATCCCCCGTTTCCACCATATGTGAAATCAGACTCAGGACGTTCTCTTCCGCATCGGGATCGCCCCATTCAATGCTGCGGAAGAACCTGTGCTGATGATCAACCCAGCCCTCGAGCTGGTAAAGGACAACGAACTTCCGCCACTCGCTTATATCGAGCCGCGCAACAGCCGCTTCCGCCAACTTGACGCGAAAGCGTGCCAAGAGAGCATCGTTGTCACGCAGGTGCTTAGGAAGACGTCGGCCAGCAGGCATGTATCGTTGAATCTCCGAGTTTTTGGCCGCTAAGGCAAACGAAGGATGCCATCAACCATGAGCCTGGAGGCGACCCAAGCGCTTGGGCTGGCTACAAGCTCAAGTCTTCAACGCAGCCCGCAACAACCTCACCCCAGTAGTTTCCCGAATTGGAGGGCGAGGTCGCCTTTGGCATCACCCCGGCAGCAGCGTTTCTCGATTCGCTGTCGTTGAGAGGCGTCCGAGGCAAGCAACTCGGGCGCCTCGCTTCGAGATCTGGTCGGTCACCCCTGACCGAAGATCCATCCCCCCGGCCGTGGCAATGCTCATCCACATCCGCTATAAGAGTCCTATGGCCGCCCTGCGACGCGCCCTCTTTGCTCTCCTAGCCACCAGCCTCCTGCTGTTCGGCTTCGGCTCGTTCACGGCCGCCTTGGCTTGCCCCACCACCTATGTCGCAGTCACGGACCATTCCGACTGCTGCGGCACCGGCGAGCAGGAGGATTGCGTCCTCCTCACCTGCACAGCAATCTGCCACGCCGTTGCTCCCAGCGCCGCCGCGACGCCAAACAACGCAAGCCTCGAGGCGGCACCCGTCTGGGGTGAGACCCCAGCGCTGGAATCCCCAGTCACGGGACCCGAGCCGCCGCCACCGCGATCGGCATAGGCTCAGACGAATTCGAAACTTAACGGAGTACCGATAATGAAGAAGATCATCGCAGCGACCGCGCTGCTCCTGTTCGCCGGATCCGCGGCCTATGCCGCGGCTCCGGGGGCGGTGCACGCGTTCCTCGAATCTTGCGGCCTTCCCTGCTGCCCGTAACGGCACCAGGCTAGACCAAGGGAGGGCGTCCGGCCGAAAGGCCGGGCGCCCTTTCCCTTTCAGACCGTCGCCATCTCTTTCTTCGAACATCCTCGAAATAAGGATTGACAGCCGGCCCAACCAGCACTTATTTCCAGTTTTATGGAAACGAGTAGCAAGATCGATTCGGCATCCGCCATCGCCGCTCTCGCGGCGCTTGCGCAGGAACACCGCTTGGCCCTCTTTCGTCTCCTCGTGCAGGCCGGCGAAGACGGAATGCCCGCCGGCGCGATCGCCGAGGCACTGGGCGTTCCTAACTCCTCTCTCTCCTTCCACCTCGGCCAGCTCTACCGCGCCGGCCTCGTCCGGCAGGAAAGGCAGCACCGCTCGATCATCTACAGGGCCGACTACGAAGCTATGAACACGCTCGTCGGCTATCTCCTTGAGAATTGCTGCGCCGGCGCCGACTGCGCCCCCGAAGCATTCTGCACCACCTCAGCCTCCACCCCCCCACGGCAAAGGAAGTCCGCATGAAGCGCCTCCACGTCCATGTCGGCGTCGAAGACCTCGACCGTTCGGTTGCATTCTACTCCACCCTCTTCGGTGCTGAGCCCACGGTCACTAAGGTCGACTATGCCAAATGGATGCTCGACGATCCGCGGGTCAATTTTGCCATCTCCACCGGCCAGCACGCCGAGAAGGGCATCGAGCATCTCGGCATCCAGGTGGAGAGCAGCGACGAGCTCGCCGAAGTCTACGGGCGCCTCAAATCCGCCGACCGGCCGGTGCTCGAGGAAGGCGCCACCACCTGCTGCTACGCCAAGTCCGAGAAGAGCTGGATCGCCGATCCGGACGGGATCGTCTGGGAAGCCTTCCTCACCAACGACGAGGCCACGGTCTACGGCCATAGCCCCACCCTCGGCGCCCTTTCCGACAACGCCTCCGACACCACCTGCTGCGCCCCGGCCATGCCCGCGGACGAAGCCGCGCGGGTCGCTTGCTGCGGGTGAGGTTATGACCGAGCGCGTGCAAAACGTCCTTTTCCTCTGCACCGGCAACTCGGCGCGCTCGATCCTCGCCGAAGCAATCCTGAACCGGGAAGGCAAAGGACGCTTCCGCGCCTTCTCGGCCGGGAGCTTTCCCAAAGGCGAGGTTCACCCGATGGCGGTCGAGGTACTGCAGGGCCTCGGCTATCCGACTGACGACTTCCGCTCGAAGAGCTGGGACGAGTTCGCTCGCCCGGGCGCACCCGAAATCGACTTCATCTTCACCGTCTGCGACAACGCGGCTGGCGAAACCTGCCCGATCTGGCCCGGGCACCCGATGACGGCTCACTGGGGCATCGAGGATCCGGCGGCCGTCGAAGGCCCCGGCCAGCGCAGCGCTTTCCTTCAGGCCTACCATCAGCTCCAGCGCCGAATCTCACTCTTCCTGGCCCTGCCACTCGAGTCGATCGACAAGATGAGCCTCCAGTCCAAGCTCCGGACGATCGGCACGCAAGCCGACGCACAACAGAAAGCCTGAAACCTTGGCCACTGCCTCCGACACCGCCCCGGCCGCCCGGCCGGGCATGACCATTTTCGAACGCTACCTCTCCGTCTGGGTCGCGCTCTGCATCGTC
>DASWLZ010000002.1:0-19350 GCA_036399975.1 Allosphingosinicella sp. | reverse complement strand
GCTTCACGGCGCGCTACAAGGGCCATGTCGCCGGCGCCCTCCTCGCCCTTCTCGTCGCGGCTCTGGCGACCCTCGCCATACCAGCCGCGTTCAAGCTGATCATCGACCGGGGCTTCACCGGCACGGGCGGCGATATCGGGCGATGGTTCCAGTACCTGCTCCTGATCGTCGTCGTCATGGCGCTCGCCACCGCGACGCGCTTCTATTTCGTTTCCTGGCTCGGCGAGCGCGTGGTCGCCGACGTCCGCGAGGCGGTGCAGCGCAACCTTCTCCGGCTCGCGCCCTCCTTCTTCGAGGAGAACCGGCCGTCGGAGATCGCCTCCCGCCTCACCGCCGACACCACCATCATCGAGCAGGTCGTCGGCACGACCATTTCGGTGGCGCTTCGCAACATCGTGATGGGCCTGGGCGGGATCGTCTACCTGCTCGCTCTCGCTCCGAAGCTGACGGCGATGCTACTGCTCGGAATTCCGGTCGTGACGCTTCCGATCGTCTTCCTCGGCCGCCGGATCCGCAACGTCTCGCGCTTCGGCCAGGATCGGATCGCGGAAGTCGGCGCCATGGTCGACGAAGTGCTCGGCGCGATGAAGATCGTCCAGGGCTTCGGCCAGGAAGAACGCGAGGCCATCCGATTCGCGGACGCGGTCGAGCGGGTCTTCCAGACGGCCCGGCGGCGGATCACCTTGAGGGCGGTGATGACCGCCGGAGTCATCGCCCTCATCTTCGGCTCGATCACCATGGTGATGTGGCAGGGGGCGATCGACGTCCAGTCCGGCCGGATCAGCGGCGGCACCATCGCCGCCTTCGTGCTCACCGGCGGCATCGTCGCCGGGGCGTTCGGCGCGCTCACCGAAGTCTATGGCGACCTGCTTCGCGGCGCCGGGGCGGCCGGGCGGCTGGCCGAGCTGCTTCGCGAGGAGCCGGCCATCCGCGCTCCCGAGCGGCCGAGGGCGCTGCCCTCTGCCGGGCGCGGCGGCCTCGAATTCCGCTCGGTCACCTTCCGCTACCCGACCCGGCGCGAGGTCAGCGCCCTTCACGAGCTGTCGCTGAACGTGGCGCCGGGGGAGACGCTCGCGGTGGTCGGGCCGTCGGGCGCCGGCAAGTCGACCCTCTTCCAGCTCGCCCAGCGCTTCTACGATCCGGAATCCGGCGCGGTGCTGCTCGACGGAGTGCCTCTGCCCGAGGCGGACCCGGCGGAGGTGCGCTCGCGCATCGCTGTGGTTCCGCAGGAGACGGTGATCTTCGCCGCCTCGGCCCGCGACAATCTCCGCTACGGGCGCTGGGACGCCTCGGACGAGGAATTGTGGGCGGCGGCGGAGGCGGCCAACGCCGCCGAGTTCCTTCGCAAGCTGCCCGAAGGGCTCGACACCTTCATGGGCGAAGGCGGGGCCCGCCTTTCGGGGGGCCAGCGCCAGCGGCTCGCGATCGCCAGGGCCGTGCTTCGCGACGCGCCTTTGCTCCTTCTCGACGAGGCGACCTCCGCCCTCGATGCGGAATCGGAGCGGCTGGTCCAGGCCTCGCTCGAGCGGCTGATGAAGGATCGCACGACCATCGTCATCGCCCACCGCCTCGCGACGGTGCGGGCGGCGGACAGGATCGTGGTGATGGACCAGGGCCGGATCGTCGAGGAGGGCACCGACTCCAGCCTTCGCGCCGGCGGCGGACTCTATGCCCGTCTGGCGCGGCTCCAGTTCGACGGGCTGGCGGCATAGGGCGATGGAGCGGGAGCCGACGGTGACGCTTTGGCGGCCGGTCGGGCCGGCCGAGCTCGCCCTGATCGAGGCGAGCGGGATGCGCGCCTTTCCGCCGCGGCTTGCCGAGCAGCCGATCTTCTATCCCGTGCTCAGCGAGGCCTATGCGGTGAAGATCGCCCGCGACTGGAACGTGCCGGCGAGCGGCTCAGGCTTCGTGACCCGCTTCGAGGTGCTGAAATCCTTCCTCGACGCCTATCGGGTGCAGGAGGCCGGCGGTCGGGCGCACCTCGAATATTGGATCCCGGCCGAGGCGCTGGAGGCGTTCAACGCGGCGCTCGTCGGCCCGATCGAGGTGGTCAGGGAGTTCCGCTAGCCCTTTTGCCTCCCCATGCGGAGCATGGGGAGGGGGACCGCCGAAGGTGGTGGAGGACCGGGCGAGGCCTTCGGCCATCCGGCGCTCGATCCTCAGCTTCAACGACAGGTCACCCCTCCACCATGCTGCGCATGGTCCCCCTCCCCATCTGGCGATGGGGAGGCAAAAAAGAGGCGGCCCGAAGGCCGCCTCGAAGAGGAAACGGAGAGAAGGCCGCGCCTAGAAGGTCCCGTAGGCCTCGTTGCCGACGAAGCCCATCTTCTCGACCCGGGCGCGCTTGGTGACGGCGAGGACCTCGTCGACCAGCTCGTAGCGGGCATTGGGGTCCGGCTGGAGGTGAAGCTCGGGAACCGGGTTCATCATCTGGGTGGAGTCGAGATACTGCCGCAGCGTCTCCTGGTTGATCGGGGCGCCGTTCCACATGATCGCGTCCTGGGGCGTGATCACGATCTTGTTCTTGACCGGATCGATGGGCGGCGGCTGCTGGTTGGGCTGGTCCTGCGGGAGGTCCAGCTTCACCGCGTGGGTCTGGAGCGGGATGGTGATGATGAACATGATGAGCAGCACCAGCATGACGTCGATGAGCGGCGTCGTATTGATGTCCATCATGGGTTCGTCGTCAGAACCCCCGACTGCCATTGACATTGTCTTCTACTCCTAAAAACCTGCAGTTCTGCGCCTGCTACATGCGGGCGCCGCCGCCCCGCGGAGGCGGCTCGGAAATGAAGCCGACGCGGGCGAAGCCGGCCCGCTGCATCGTGTAGATGGCGCCGCCGACGCATTTGTAAGGCGTGTTGACGTCCGCCCGGATATGCGCCTCCGGCATGTTCTCCTCGGTCAGATTGTCGACTCCGCCAACCTTCGCGATCTCGTCCTCGAGCTTCTTGACGGCCCGGGTGAGCAATTCTTCCGAGTTCATCCGCCGCAGGCCCCAATAGACCTCGCAGCTGCCGCCCGGCCCGCCGACGACGGAGAGGGAGACGTTCTCCGGCTTGGTCGTGGTCGGCTCGAAATCGACCTTGGGCAGCTTCATCGGGATCGTCTGGATGACGACCGGAACCGTGATCAGGAAGATGATGAGGAGCACCAGCATGACGTCGACGAGCGGCGTCGTGTTGATGTCGGACATCGGCGATTCTTCGCCTTCTTCACTCTCTTGGCCGACATTCATGGCCATGGTCGGTATTCCTATCTAGCTCGAGTGCCGCAGGAGCCGGCGACGAAGCCTTCCGGCTCCGCCGCCGCCTTTCGTCAGACTTTCTTCGGGCCGCCATGGGGGGCGCCGATGGCGCTTCCCGTGGCGGTGGTGCCGCCCGGCGAGGCCGCTCCGGGGCCCTTGGCCGCGCCGGCGCCGGTGGCGCCGCCAGTCGCTCCGCCCGTAGCGCCGCCGCCGGCGGCACGGTTGGCGATGACAGGACGGACCGCTCCGCCCGACATCATGTAGCCGTGAAGCTCGTTGGAGAAACGCGCCAGCTCCTCGACGATCGCCTTGTTGCGGCGAATCAGCCAGTTGTAGGCGAGCACCGCCGGAACCGCGACGACGAGGCCGAGCGCGGTCATGATCAGAGCCTCGCCGACCGGGCCCGCGACGGTGTCGATCGAGGCCTGGCCGGCCGCGCCGATCTTCACGAGGGCGCGGTAGATGCCGACGACGGTTCCGAACAGTCCGACGAACGGAGCGGTCGAGCCGACGGTGGCGAGGAAGGCGAGGCCGCTCGACAGGCGCGAGCTGATCGCGCCCTGGCTGCGCGCCAGCGAGTTCAGCATCCAGTCGTGCTGATCGATCGGGTCGGTCAGCTTGTCATGCTGCTCGAGGGCGAGGATGCCGTCGTCGACGATCTGCCGATAGGCGCTGTTCTTCTCGAGCTTCGAGGCGCCCTCGCGCAGATTGGCCGATTGCCAGAAGGTCGTCCGGGCGCGGCGGCCCTGGTTGATGATCTTCTGCTGCTCGAACAGCTTGACGAACAGGACGTACCAGGAACCGGCCGACATGATCACGAGGATGATGAAGGTCGCCCAGGCGATCGCTCCGCCCTCTTCGAGTGCGGCCATGAGGCCATAAGGATTTTCGGCAGGCGGTGTGCCGGGTGCTGGAGCTGCCATGGTCTCTACTTTCCTCTCAGATGAATTTTGAAAATCGTGGTTGCCGGTCGATCGGTCCTCAGTCGGCCGGCAGGCGCCAGACGATTCGGCCGCTCACCGAGTCGCTCGTCGACCCGCCGGAACTGTCGGTGGCGGGCGTGAAGCGGGCCCGCGACCTAAGCAGCCGGCAAGTCGTCGAATCCAGCGCCGAGGAGCCGCTCGACGACGTCACCGTGCAGTTGGTGACTCGGCCGTTGGCACCCACCTCGAGCCGGAAGCCCGTGGCACCCGATTCTCCAGCGCGGACGGCCGAAGCCGGATAGTCCTCGTCGGAGAAGAGCGACGCGAGATTCGCCTTCGCCCGGGCCGGAGTCACCTTCTTCGGCGGCGGCGGCGGCGGCGGCGGCGGAGCCGGCGCCGGCGGAGCGGGCGGAGCCGGAGGCGCCGTATAGGTCATCTGCGGCGGCGGTGCGATGTTCGTCGTCACCATCGGCGGAGGCGGCGTGTTGGTCCGCACGATCGGCGGCGGGGTCACGACCGGCGGCGGAGTCTGCGGCTGGTCCGGCGGCGGGGGCGGCGGCTTCTCCTCGGGGGGCGGCGGCTCTTCCTCGACGTTGAACGTCTTGAGGTCGGCCGCGACCTTCTTGACCACATTATAGGCCAGGCCGGTGATCAGCGCGTAGCCAAGGAGAGCGTGGAGCAGGGCGACGATGAAGATCGCGCCCATGCGGCTCCGGCTCATCCTGTTGTCAGCATATGCCATTAATCAGCCACACTCCCTCTCTTCGTCCCTCTAGCCGGGGACCTTGCGCGTCACCAACAACGCGGCTGATCCCCAACGGCTCCATCCGAAATGCGATGTATCAACATATCATCGGCCGGACCGGGTTCCTCTATCGTGAGACAAAGGAGGACGCAATCCTCCTGTCAATGCAAGGCGGTTGCGCCTAAAACGGCCGAAATCCGCCGTTCATCGGGCTAAGCTTATGGGAAACTGGGCATAAACTTTCGGAGGCGGAACGGTGGCGGCATCGCTAACTTTTTGTAAACGGGTGCTGGTGGCGGCGCTGATGGCCGCGGCGACGGCTCCGGCCGAATCACAGGCGAGGCCGGCGACGGCGCCCTCCCCGACCTATGCCGATCTCGCCGATCTCGCGCTGCCGGCGCCGGTCGCCGCCCAGGTCCGGGTCACCGAGGCGGTGGCGCTCAAGGCCGATCGGGCGCCGGGGCTCAAGCCTGGGATGGCGCGCTTCTACGTGGAGGCGGCGCTCGTGTCCCTGATCCGCTCGCCTCAGTCGCTGCCGGCGCGCCTGAGCTACGTGGTGGACCTGCCGCTCGATTCGAAGGGCAAGCCGCCCAGGCTGCGCAAGGGCAGCGAGTTCCTGCTCCTCGCCGCGCCCGTCGCGGGCCGGCCCGGCGAGCTCCGGCTGGTCGCGCCCGACGCCCAGATCCCCTTCGCCCCCGAGCACGCCGCCACCTTGCGCTCGATCATCCGGGAGGCGAGCTCGGCGACTCCGCCGCCGCGAATTGCGGGCATCGGCCGGGCCTTCCACGTTCCCGGCGCGGTCCGCGGCGAGAGCGAGACCCAGATCTTCCTGCAGACGGCGGAAGGAACTCCGGTGTCGCTGACCGTGCTTCGCCGGCCGGGGGAGACCCCCTTGTGGGCGGTGGCCCTGAGCGAGATCGTCGACGAGGCGGCGGCCCCGCCGGCCCCCGGCACCCTGCTCTGGTACCGCCTCGCCTGCGGCCTTCCGCGCGCTCTGCCGAGGCAAAGCCTGGCCGAGGCCGATGCCCAGGGGGGGCCGGCGATCCAGGCCGACTACAGGCTGGTGCTGGAGCGGCTCGGGCCATGCGTAAGGAGCCGTCGCTCCTCCTGAGCCGTCATGCTGAACTTGTTTCAGCATCAAGCCACGAGCCGCCTAGCGGGTGGTGAACTGGACCCTGAAACAAGTTCGGGTGACGGGTCTCAGTAGGACGTGAGCTCCACGCCCACTCCGGCGCAGTCCGGATAGATGTCCGGCTTGCGGGTCGCGACCCGAAGCCCCGTCACCCCGCGCCGGGCCGCGACGAGCTCGTATATCTCCCGCGCCACCGTCTCCTGGAGGTTGAAGCGGCGGCCCCCGATCAGCGCTCCGATCTCGGTGCGGAGGAAATCATAGTCCCAGGCTCCGACCGGACGATCGTCGGCGGGGAAGCTGGCTTCGTCCACCCAGACCTCGACGGTGACGAGCAGCCGCTGCGGCGTGCCGACCTCGAAATCGTGAAAGCCGATGTCGGCCGCGACGCAATAATCGTCGAGCACGATCTTTCGGCTCTTCGGCGCCAGCCGCTCGGGCACCAGGCCGTCGAGCTTCACATGCTCATTCATTTTCGGGCTCCAGGAATTGGACGTCGCGCGCAAGGCCGAGGAAGCGCTGGCCGCCGTCGAGCGTGACCGTCTGACCGGTGAGGGTCGGCGTGGCAATGATGAAGCGGAGCGCCGCGACGATCTGCTCGACCTCCACGCCCCGCCCGAGGGCGTTGAGCCCGTGCACGGCTTCGAAATTCTGCTGTGCGCCGGAGACCAGGGTCACCGACGGAGCGATGCCGCAGACCCGGATGCCGCGCCCCGCCCAGGCGCGGGCGCAAAGCTCGGTGAGGCCGGCGAGGCCGAACTTGGACACGGTATAGCTGAAGAAATCGGGATTCGGCTGGGCCAGCTTGGCGTCGAGCAGGTTGACGATCAGGCCGCCGCCCTGCGCCCGGGCGGCGAAGGCCTGGGAGAGGAAAGCCGGCGCCCGCAAGTTGGTCGAGAGATGCGCCTCCCAGCCTTCGATCGTGAAGTCGTCGGCGCCGTCATAGGCGAAGCGGGAGGCGTTGTTCACCAGCAGCCGCGCCGGGGGAAGCCCGTCGAGCGCCGCCATCACCCGCTGCGCGGCATCGCTCGACTCGAGGTCGGCGCCGACCACGGCCGAATCGCCGAGCTCGCTCGCGAGGGCCTCGGCCTCGCCGGCCGAGCGGTTGAAATGGATGAGGAGATGCCAGCCGTCCTCGGCCAGCGCCCGGCACAGCGCGGCGCCGATCCGCCTCGCGCCGCCGGTGACGATCGCCGTGCGCGCGCCTTCGAACTCGCTGGCCATGGCGCCGGATAGGATGGAGCGGGGAAGGCGGCAAGGCTTGCGGCATGGCCTTCGCCCCGCCAGAGTCGCGGCACCATGCCCATGCCCCCGCCTCCCGACGACCTTGCCGGACTCTCGCTGGCCGAAATCGCCCGCCTGGCCGAGGAGAAGAAGCTGCCGCCGGTCGACAAGTGGAACCCCTCCCACTGCGGCGACAGCGAGATGCGCATCGCCCGCGACGGCACCTGGTATCATCAGGGCAGCCCGATCGGCCGGCAGGCCATGGTCCGCCTTTTCTCGACCATCCTGAGGCGCGAGCCCGACGGCCGCTTCGTTCTGGTCACTCCGGTCGAGAAGCTCGATATCGAGGTCGAGGACGCGCCGTTCGTCGGGGTCGAGCTCAAGGCCGAGGGGGAAGGCGAAAAGCTGTCGCTGGCTTTCCGGCTCAACACCGGCGAAATCGTCATTGCCGGTCCCGGCCACCCGCTCCGCTTCGAAGCCGGCCCGGACGGGCCCCACCCCTATCTGCGGGTCCGCGGCGGGCTCGACGCCCTGATCGCCCGCTCCGTCTATTACGAGCTGGCGGAGATCGCCCTCGCCGGCGGCGACCCGCCGGGCCTGTGGAGCAACGGCGCCTTCTTCCCCATGGCCGCGGCACCGTGAGCCTCGCGGCCCGGCTGCGCGAGGCGCTGGAACTCGGCCGCCGGCGCCGGCCCATCCTGCTCGAAGGCGACGTGCTCGAAGGCGCGGAGGGCGATCTCCTCCCGGCGGCGGTGCTGGTGGCGGTGGTAGACCGCCCCTCCCCCACGGTCATTCTGACCGAGCGCCCCAAGACGATGCGCAGGCACCCCGGCCAGATCAGCTTCCCGGGCGGGCGGATCGACCCGGAGGATGACGGCCCGGTCGCCGCCGCGCTTCGCGAGGCGGAGGAGGAGATCGCCCTTCCCCGCGACTGCGTCGAGGTGATCGGCATCGCCGACCTCTACCGCACCGTCACGGGGTTCGAGGTGACCCCGGTGGTCGGAGTGGTCCCGCCCGGCCTCCCCCTCAAGCCGCAGCCGGGCGAGGTGGCGGCGATGTTCGAGGCACCGCTGCATTATCTGCTCGATCCTCGCCATCAGGTGGTCCGGACGGCCGAGTGGCAGGGCCGGGAGCGCAGCTTTTACGAGATAGAATGGGAGGGCCGCCGGATCTGGGGCGCGACCGCGGCGATGATCGTCAACCTGTCGCGCCGGCTGGAGCTTGCGGAATGAAGCTGCCCACCGCGCCCTGGCAGCGCCGGGAGGGAATGAAGGCCCTGCTGGCGACGCTTGGCGCCAAGGACGGCGACACCCGCTATGTCGGCGGCTGCGTCCGCGACACTCTGCTGGGGCTGCCGGTCAGCGACGTCGACCTCGCCACCCGCCTCGCGCCGCAGGAGGTGATGGAGAGGCTGGCGAGGGGCAGGATCAAGGCGGTTCCGACCGGGCTCGCCCACGGCACGGTCACCGCCGTGGTGGCCGGCAAGCCGGTCGAGGTGACCACTCTGAGGCGAGACGTCGCCACGGACGGCCGCCGCGCCACCATCGCCTATACCGACGACTGGCGGGAGGACGCCGCCCGCCGAGACTTCACGATCAACGCGCTGCTGGCCGACCCGCTGACCCGCGAGGTCCACGATTATTTCGGCGGCGAGGCGGACCTGGCGGAGCGGCGGGTGCGCTTCATCGGCGACCCCCTGACCCGGATCGCCGAGGATCATCTTCGGATCCTGAGGTTCTTCCGCTTCTACGCCCGCTTCGGCAGGGGAGAGCCGGACTCCGCCGGGCTCGACGCGTGCACGGCGCGGGCCAACGATCTGATGGCGCTGTCGCGCGAGCGGATCGCCGACGAGCTGACCAAGCTGCTCGCCTTGCCGGAGCCGATCCCGGCCGTCGCGCTGATGGTCGAGCGGGGAATATTGAGGCCGGTGCTTCCGGAGATCGGGCCGGACGGGGTGGAGCGGCTGGCGATCCTCGTGCGGCGCGAGGCCGAGGGCCCCGTCGAGCCTCACCCGCTGCGGCGGCTGGCGGCCCTGCTCCCAGCCGAAGCTGAAACGGCCGCCTCCGTCGCCGCCCGGCTTCGTCTGTCGAACCGGTCCGCCAAGCGGCTCGCGGCGGCGGCCGGCCGCCGCCTGGGCGATCCCGGCGACCCGGAGGTGCTCGCCTACGCCATCGGCGCCGAGGAGGCGGTCGATCGGATCCTGCTCGGCGAGGGCGATCCGGCCGTGGCGGCGAGCCTCGCCGGATGGCAGCGGCCGCGCCTGCGCCTCGGCGGCGGCGACCTCATCGCCATGGGCCTCGCCCCCGGCCCGGCCGTGGCCCGCACCCTTCAGGCGCTAGAGCGCGAATGGGCGGAAGCGGGCTTTCCGCCGGAAGCGCCGACACAGAGAGCGATGGCCCGCCGCCACGTCGAGGCCGCGCTGCGGGAGCCGGGCTAGGGCGCCCTTCAACTCCTCCCCCAGCTTGCTGGGGGAGGGGGACCGCGACGCGAAGCGTCGTGGTGGAGGGGAAATTCAGACTCGCCCCTCCACCAAGCTTCGCTTGGCCCCCTCCCCGAGCAAGCTCGGGGAGGAATTCAGGAAGGTTTAGCCGAACGGATTTTCCTTCGGGAAGCCGGTCGGCGGCATCCTGCCCGCCGCGCCGCGCGCGGCGCGCCACGGGTTCAGGTCGCTCTCCGTCCGGATCCGCCCGCTGTCTCCGCCCATCGGCCAGCTCAGCCCGTCGGCGAAGCGGAAGCTGGTGGCGGCGGCGAGGCCGCCGTCGCGATAGCGCTGAAGCTGGACTCCGGAGCCTCGGCCCATTTCGGGCAGCTCGGTAAGCGGATAGACGACCATCTTCCGGTTCTCGCCGATCACTCCGACATAATCGTCGGCCTCGCCGATCGGACGGACGATCTTCAACCGGGCGCCGGGCTTCAGGTTGACCACCTGCTTGCCTTTTCGGGTCTCGGCGATGGTCCCCGCCGTGGGCGTGACGAAGCCACGCCCGTCCGTGGTTGCCAGCAGGAGCCTGGCGGCGGCTCCGGCCCTGAACAGGGCCAGGATATTCGCCTCGCCCTCGATGTCGACCATCAGCTTGACCGGCTCGCCGAAGCCGCGCCCGCCCGGGAGCCGGTCGGCCGCCAGGGTGTAGAAGCGGCCGTCGGCCGCGGCGAGGAGCAGTTTGTCTGTGGTGTGGGCGTGGAAGAAGAAGCGCTTGCCGTCGCCCTCCTTGAACTTGAGCGCGTCGGCCTCGCCCGGATCGACATGGCCTTTCATCGCCCGGATCCAGCCGCGCTGCGACATGATGACCGTAATCGCCTCCCGCTCGATCATCGCCTCCAGCGGAATCTCCCGCGCCGCCGCGGCCTCCTCGATCAGGGTGCGGCGGCGGCCGAGCTCGGTCGCCTCGCCGTAGCGGTCGCGAAGCGCGGTCAGATCCTTTTTCAGCCGGGTGCGCTGGCGAGCGGTGGATTCGACCAGCCTGGCAAGCTCGCCGCGCTCGCCGGTCAAAGCGTCGCGCTCCTTTTTCAGCTGCATTTCCTCAAGGCGGCGAAGCGAGCGAAGCCGCATGTTGAGGATCGCCTCGGCCTGGCGGTCGGTCAGGCCGAACTCGGCGATCATCACCGGCTTGGGCTCGTCCTCGGTCCGGATGATCTCGATCACCCGGTCGAGGTTCAGGAAGGCGATCAGATAGCCTTCGAGCAGCTCGAGCCGGTCGTCGATCTTCGCGATCCGGTGCTGGGCCCGGCGGACCAGAACCTCGAACTGGTGGGCGAGCCAGGCGGACAGGACGTCCTTCAGGCCCATCACCCGGGGGGTATGGCGGGCGTCGAGCACGTTCATGTTGAGCGGCACCCGAACCTCGAGATCGGTGAGCCGGAACAGGCTCTCCATCAGCAGGGCCGGCTCGACCGTCCGGCTGCGCGGCTCGACGACGATCCGGACCTCGGCATCGGATTCGTCGCGGACGTCGGCCAGGATCGGAAGCTTCTTGTCGGCGATCAGCGCGGCGATCTGCTCGATCAGCTTCGACTTGGGCACCTGGTAGGGGATTTCGGAGATGATCGCGACCCAGGTGCCCCGGCCCTGGTCCTCGACGGTCCAGCGCCCGCGCAGCCTGAAGGAGCCGCGGCCGCTCTCGTAGGCCGCGGCGATGGCGGCGCCGCTGTCGACGACGACTCCGCCGGTCGGAAAGTCGGGGCCCGAGACGAAGTCCATCAGGGCGGAAGGCTCGGCGCGGGGATTGTCGACAAGGTGGATTGCCGCGTCGACGATCTCGGCCAGATTGTGGGGCGGTATCGAGGTCGCCATCCCGACGGCGATCCCGCTGGCGCCATTGGCGAGCAGGTTCGGGAACAGGCCCGGAAAGACCTCCGGCTCCTCCTCCTCGCCATTGTAGGTCGGGCGGTAGTCGACCGTACCCTCATCGAGCCCGGCCATCAGCTCGAACGCGGCCGGCGTCAGCCGGGCCTCGGTGTAGCGCATCGCCGCCGCGTTATCGCCGTCGATATTGCCGAAATTACCCTGGCCGTCGACGAGCGGATAGCGCAGCGAGAAGTCCTGCGCGAGGCGGACCATGGCGTCGTAGATCGACTGGTCGCCATGCGGGTGATATTTGCCCATGACGTCGCCGACTACGCGGGCGCATTTCTTGTAGCTGCCGGCGGGGTCAAGGCGGAGCAGCCGCATGCCCCATAAGAGGCGGCGGTGGACCGGCTTCAGCCCGTCGCGGACGTCGGGGAGCGATCGGGCGGTGATCGTCGACAGGGCGTAGACCAGGTAGCGCTGCGAGAGCGCGTCCTCGAAACGGTGGTTCTGGATCGGATCGATATCGTTGACGGCGTCGGACATGGCGGACCGATAGCAGCGGGATTCATCGGACGCGACATCCGTGTTGCAGCTTCTCTACCAATAAGATAATGTTACATCAGCCGGCGGAAGACCGGCCCCGAAATCAGAGGAGAGAAGGATGCGTAAGGCAATCTGTTTGAGTCTCCTGCTGGCCACCGCCGCCTGCGGCCAAGGCGGCAGCGAAGAGAGCGGCAGCCCGACCGTGCGGGAAGACATGCAGACCATGGACGCCAGCGAGAGCGCGCCGGTCTCGGCGGACTCGGCCGCCGGCAGGTCGCCTCGCCCGCCCGGGGTCGCTCCCACCGCGGCTCCCGGCGTCGCCTTCAACTATCGCTATGCCTTCCGCCTGCCCGCCGAGAATATCGGCCGAGTCCAGGAGGAGCATGCCCAGGCCTGCGAGAAGCTGGGCGTCGAGCGCTGCCGGATCACGGCGATGAACTATCGAGACGACGGCGAACGCCACGTCGACGCCCAGCTCGCCTTCAAGCTCGACCCGGCTCTCGCCCGCGCCTTCGGCCGGGACGGGATCAGCGCCGTCACCCGTGCCCAGGGGGAGCTTCTCCAGGCCGCCATCACCGGGACCGACGTCGGCAGCGAGATCGCGGCCGCGACCCGGATCCAGTCCCAGCAGGCCGACGAGGTCCGCCGGATCGAGCAGCAGCTCGCCCGCCCGGGCCTGAGCTCCGGGGAGCGGGTGGAACTCCAGCAGCAGCTCCAGGCGCTCCGCGACTCGATCCGCGCGGGCCAGTCCGAGCAGACCGGGCGGCGCCAGCTGCTGGCGAATACCCCGGTCACCTTCGACTACAGGGCCGGCAAGACCGGCGGCCGGCTCGAGCGCGCGATCGCCGACGCGGCGGACAATTTCACCGGCGCCGGGATCACCGCCCTGATCGTTCTGGTGACGCTGCTGCCCTGGCTCGTCCTCCTGCTCCTGCTCTGGCTGCTGTGGCGCTGGCTCAACCGGCGCTTCGGTCTCACCGGCCGCTATCCCGAGCCGCGCGAGCCGATCGCACCGATCGAGCCTAGGGCGCAGGAGGGCTGAACGCCTCGGCCGGGCCCAAAGCGGCTTCCGCGGCGATCTCGGCGAGCAGCCAGTCGCGGAAGGCCCGGATCTTGGCCCGGCCCTTCTTGTGCTCGGGATAGACCAGCCACAGGGCCGGGCCGCTGACCACGACCAGGTCGAAAGGCTGGACGAGACGCCCCGCGGCGAGGTCGCCGCGCCAGTAGAGAGGAGTGAGCAGCCCGACGCCGTGGCCGGCAAGGGCGGCATTGCCCTCGAGCGCCTGCGAATCGAGGCGGATGCCCTGCCTAGGGGCCTCGTCCTCCAGGACGACCCCGGCCTCATCGAGCCACTGCTTCCACCACCAATCGTGGGCGTTAAGCCGGGGGACCCGAAGCAGGTCCCCGGGCCGCTCGAGCCGGTGGCGGTCCCGGAATTCCGGGGTGCAGAGCGGAGTCGAGGAGAGACAGAAGAGGAAATGCTGCCTGAGCCCCGGCCAGGGACCGCGCCCCATCCGGACGGCAACGTCGACATCGTCGCCGGCGAAATCGGCCATGGCGTTGGAGGTGAGCAGACGCACCGCGAGCTCCGGCCGGGCGATCTGGAAGCCGCCAAGGCGGAACGAGAGCCAGTTGGAGGCAAAGGTCTGAGCCGTGCTTATGGTGAGCACGCTCTCGTCCTCGACGACAAGGTCGGAGAAGCCCTCACTGAGCCGATCAAACGCGTCCGACACGACCGGGGCCAGACGGCGGCCCGCCTCGCTCAGAGTCACCCGGCGCTTGGACCGGACGAACAGGGGCACTCCCAGCCGCTCCTCGAGCAGCCGGATCTGATAGCTGACCGCCGCCTGGGTCATCCCCAGCTCGCCCGCGGCGAGGGTGAAATTCTCGTGCCGGGCGGCCGCCTCGAAAACCCGGACCGAGGGCAGTGGCGGGAGGTGGCGCATCAACAAAGATGATAAGCCAGACTTATCACTTGCGTCCAGCGTTTAGTTGGACGGATCAGCAGCTCTGCTCCTATTTACCTCCTACGACGCGCCGCACTGGGCGGCCATCGATTGAAGGAGTGATAAATGCGCGACGAGATCGACAGCCGCATCTGGAACGAGCACGGCCACCGCTTCTCCGAGGATCTGGCGAAGCTCTTCGCCAATATCGGGGGTGGGTTCAGGCGCCTCAATCAGATCCAGTTCGACGCGCCGTGGAAGCGCGACATCCGCGGGCCGGGGCAGGCCTGAACATTCGAACGACCGAAGGAAACGTGACATGAGCCATTTCGCCCCCAAGCTCGCAGCGATCCTTCTCGCCCTCGCCCTGACCGTCTCGGGCGTGACCCTGGGAGCCACCGGGTCCGCCCCGACCCTCGCCCACCCGATCACCCCGTTCGGCTGCTACACCTGAGCGCAGCCGCCGGCGAGCGCCGGGGGTGCCCTCTCCCCCCGGCGCTCTTCGTTGCTTTCCCGCCGGGGGCATAGCGGATTTGCCAGCCCGGGCGCCTACCGCTACTCCGCCGCCATGCGTCCCGCCCTTGCCCTTGCCCTCGTCGCGGCGCTAGCCGGGTGCTCGGTGACCGAGCCCCCCGCCTCCCCGCCCCAGGTGCAGACGCCTTCGCAGCCCGAGCTGATGAAATGGCCCGCCCTGCTCGAGCGGGCCCGGCCCGAGCCGCATTCCACCATCGCCTATGGTCAAGACCCGATGCAGAAGGTCGACCTGTGGCTCCCTACCGGGCGCGGCCCGCACCCGACGGTTCTGATGGTCCATGGCGGCTGCTGGCAGACCGAGATCGCCGACCGGCGGATCATGGACTGGATCGCCGACGACCTCAGGAAGCGCGGGATCGCGGTCTGGAACATTGACTATCGCGGAGTCGACCGCGCGGGCGGCGGCTATCCCGGCACCTTCGCCGACGCCGCAGCCGCTGCCGACGCCTTGCGCGTCCATGCCTCCCGGCTCCGGCTGGACATCTCGCCGCTGGTCGCCGTCGGCCACTCGGCGGGAGGGCACCTCGCGCTCTGGCTGGCCGCCCGGCGTTCGGCCGCTGCCCGGTCGCCCGGCCCCCTCATACCGAGCGGCAGCCCGCTGACCGGCGGCAACCCGATCGCCATCGACGCCGTCGTCAGCCTCGGCGGGCTCCCCGACCTCGAGCTCGCCGCGACTCCTCCCGGCAGCGGCTGCGGCACGGAAGTGATCGAGAAGCTGGTCGGGCCGCCGACCCTCAGCAGCCGAAACGTCTACGCCGACACGTCCGTCCCCCGCCTCGCCCCCCTCGGCGCCAGGCAGGTGCTGATCAACGGGCTCCAGGACCGGATCATCCCGACCGCTTATGCGGAGGCTTATGCCAGGACGATGCGTGCGGCCGGGGACAAGGTGAAGGTGCGGATGATCGACCGCACCGGCCATGTCGAGCTGATCGCCCCGGAGACCGCGGCCTGGGCAGCCACGGTCGAGGAGATTCAGAATGAGCTCGGCCGCTAAGCTCCTCCCCGGGATGGGGGGGGGAACCATGCGCAGCATGGTGGAGGGGGCCCAGCGCTGGAGCGGCGGTGAGGTGGGCCCCCTCCACCGCACTTCGTGCGGTCCCCCTCCCCGTCCCGGGGAGGAGCAGAGATGAGCCCGAGTCTCGAGCAGGTCCGGGCGCTCGACGCGGCCGATCCCCTCCGACCCTTCCGAGACCGCTTCTTCCTCCCCGACGGGATCGTCTACCTCGACGGCAATTCGCTCGGCGCGCTCCCGAAGGCGGCGGTGGCCCGGCAGCAGGCCGTGGTCGAGGAGGAATGGGGCTCCGAGCTGATCCGAAGCTGGAACACGCGCGGCTGGATCGAGGCCCCGCAACGGATCGGGGCGAGGATCGCGCCGCTCATCGGCGCCAGGCCGAACGAGGTGATCGTCGCCGATTCGACCTCGGTGAACCTGTTCAAGCTGATCGTCGCCGCGGCCGCGCTCGCCCCCGACAGGCCGCAGCTCCTGTCCGAGGCCGGCAACTTCCATACCGACCTCCACATCGCCGCCGGCGCCGCGGAGCTCGCCGGCCTCAGGCTCGACGTCGTCGCCCGGGAGGCGCTCGACCAAGCGATCGGCCCCGAGACGAACCTCCTCCTGCTCACCCACGTCCATTTCAAGGCCGGCTTCCGCTTCGACATGGCGGAGGTCACCGCGCGCGCCAAAGCGGCGGGCGCGACGACCTTATGGGACCTCAGCCACAGCGCCGGGGCGGTGCCGCTCGACCTCAATCGCGACGGCGCCGAGCTCGCCGTGGGCTGTGGCTACAAATATCTCAACGGCGGGCCCGGGGCGCCCGCCTTCCTCTACGTCGCCGAGCATCTCCACGACCGGCTTCTTTCCCCGCTTCGCGGCTGGATGGGCCATGCCGAGCCCTTCGCCTTCACCGACGACTACCGCCCGGCACCGGGAATGGACCGCTTCCTGGTCGGGACTCCACCGATGCTGAGCCTGGCCGCGCTGGAGAGCGGGGTGGAGAGCTTCGAGGGCGCCGGCATGGGTTCGCTCTGGGCCAAGTCGGTCGCTCTGTTCGATCTGTTCGCCGGCCTCGTCGAGGCCGGTTGCCCGGAGCTCGACTGCATCTCGCCGAGCGAGCCGGAGCGCCGAGGAAGCCATATCAGCTTCCGCCACCCCCACGCCTTCGAGCTCTGCCAGGCGCTGATCGCCGACGGAGTCATCGGCGACTTCCGGGCGCCGGACGTGGTGCGCTTCGGCCTCACCCCGCTCTACCTCGGCTTCGAGGATGTGTGGGAGGCGGTGGAACGGATGCGGTGGATCCTGGACAGCGGCTCCTGGCGCGACCCGAAATTCGCGGTGCGGGGGAAAGTCACTTAAGCTGCCTCGCCCTCGACAGTGGGAAATGCTAGACCCCCACGTCCCGCCAATCCTCGAACACCGCCCGCGGCACCTCCACCCCCTCGCGCTCGTCGTCCCAGATGAGATGCATCAGCCACCAGCGCCTGCCGTCGTTGAACAGATGGGCGCAGTTCATCCCGCGCTTGATCAGCTCGCCGCCTTGCGGGGCGGTCCGGGCTTCGTAGGCGGAGAAGACCTGGGCGACGTTGCCGAAGCGCACCGTCCGGCGCTCCGTCTCGATCTCGTAGAAGGGCAGATCGGCGAGGAGCGACCGGGCGTTGGCCTGATACTGGTCCGCCGAGAAGGAGTGGGCGACCGGCCTTCCCGACTCGTCGAGCCGGGTCCTGACCAGCCGGACGTCCGGGTGCCAGACCCGCCTCATCAGCCCGAAATCCTGGCCCCCCGGCGGGCCTGAGACGGAGCTGTAGAGCGCCGTCATCAGCGCGTCGATCGTCGCGAACTCCTCACTCTCTCCCGTCATCCGTCCCTCCTCGCGGCCCCGGCCACATTGCACAAAGGGGGACGTTCAGCTATGGGCCGCCGGACGCCCTGGGTGCCCGTCCGCCGACGACGCTTCCGGGGCCGATTTTTTCTCAGTCCCTGGAGGGCGCCCAACCCTATGTCTCGCCGCCGCCAGATTTACGAAGGCAAGGCCAAGATCCTCTACGAGGGCCCGGAGCCGGGCACGCTCATCCAATATTTCAAGGACGACGCGACCGCCTTCAACGCCCAGAAGCGCGGCACCATTTCCGGCAAGGGAGTCCTCAACAACCGGATCTCCGAGCATGTCTTCACCCTGCTCGGCCAGATCGGCATCCCCCACCATTTCATCCGCCGCCTGAACATGCGCGAGCAGCTCATCCGCCAGGTCGAGATCATCCCGATCGAGGTCGTCGTACGGAACGTCGCGGCCGGAACCCTCTCCACCCGCCTGGGGATCGAGGAAGGGACCCAGCTCCCCCGAGCCATCCTCGAATATTTCTACAAGGACGACGCTCTGGGCGATCCGATGATCGCGGACGAGCATATCGCCTGCTTCGGCTGGGCGAGCCAGGAGGAGATGAACGACATCGCCGACATGGCGGTCCGGGTGAACGACTTCCTGTGCGGCCTGTTCGCCGGGATCGGGATCCGCCTCGTCGACTTCAAGCTCGAGTTCGGCCGGATCTGGGAGAATGAATATCCCCGGGTCATCCTCGCCGACGAGATCAGCCCCGACGGCTGCCGCCTGTGGGACATGGCCACCAACGAGAAGCTCGACAAGGACCGCTTCCGCCGTGACCTCGGCGGCGAGGCCGAAGCCTATCAGGAAGTGGCCCGCCGCCTCGGCCTGATGCCCGAGGGCGACAGCAACATGGTCCTCGACCTCGACAAGCACCGCCAGAAGAAGGGGCGGTAGCGGCGCCCATGGCGCCGCCCGGCCGTCAGCGGCTGGGCACCGCGGCGCCGGCGAAGGGATCGCCGTTATACGGGCCGGGCGCAGGCGCCGGCCTCGGCGGCGAAGCCTGGGCCGGAAGCGCCTGGGCCGGGAGCCACGGCTCGACCGACGGTCCCGTCGCGGGCTGGGACCAGGCCGACGAGGGGATCGCGGGTGCGGCATAAGAGGACGGCCCGCCGCCGGCGGCGGACTGGATCCCACCCGCTATGCCGGCCGCGCCGAAGATGACGAAGCAGCCGACGATCACCGTCGCGGCCCTCCGGACGTCGATCCTTCCCGACAGCATCATCAGCCCGACGGCCGCGACGCTGACCACCGCAACGCTCGTCGCCGCGGTGCCGAGCACGGTGCCCTGAAGCCACTGGACGGCCGCGACGGCCGCGTTCGACCCGTTCGGGTCCGCCAGCGAGCTCGATAAAGGTGCGTTGCTCCAGGCCAGGTCTACGCTCCATGCCTCCCAGGGTCGCCGGGGCCGTCCGGGCGAAGTTCAACCGGGTGACCCTCCTGATCCCCGGGGGGAAGGTCGAGTCGCGGCGAATATAGCAGCCGGGGCCGCCCCTGCGCGAGGCCGCCGGGGACGGGGCGGGCCTGCTGGCCGGCCGGGCGCGTCACGAGCGCCGCCCGGCGCGGGGCCCCGAGGCCCCGAGGCCCCATGCCTCCGAGACTCCGAGACTCCGTCGCCGAGCCCCTCGCGCCCGCCCTGATCCCGAGCCCCCTAATTGGGCATCTTGCCGCCGCGGCCGGGGCCGGGGCGGTCGAAACTGATGTTGACCTTGTCGAAGGCGTGGGGCGAGCCGGTGCCGACGATGGTGCCGTGGGGGCTGCAGGCGTCGGAGCTCAGCACGCCATGGCCGCTCCGCATCGCCGCCTCGATCGCCTTCAAAAGCGCGGCCAGGCCCTCGACGTCGAGATGGATGAACAGCTCCGGCGTCTCGGCCGCAGGATCGGCCTTGAATTCC
>DASWLZ010000001.1:0-20862 GCA_036399975.1 Allosphingosinicella sp. | reverse complement strand
GCCGCCCGATATCTCGCCGTAAATACGCTCGCGAAGATCACCCGAATAAGGCTTGCCCATGATCCACCTCCACACACGGTGAATCACAAAGCGGTCCTCAGGGGAATCCCCCCGATTCACTTTTCAGGCACGGTGCTCTAGGGCTCAGTTGCTGGCGGTCAGAGCGCCGGTGATCCCGCTCACGAGCTGCCCCCTGTGCTGCATCGCCTGCCGGTCGAGCGGGAGGCGGTAGAGCGCGCGCAGGAAGGCGAGGTCCTGGGCGGTGAGGTCGCGCGGCGGGGCCGAGGCGTCGAACAGGCTCAGGATCGAGCCTTCCGGCCTTGCGTCGGCGTTCCTGATCTCGGCCAAAGCGACGAGGGCCGCATAAGCGGCGAGGGTGTCGAGCCGCCGCCCCATCGCCTCGTCCGTGTCGACGATGACGATCGCGCTGGTCAGGACTCGATTGGTGAGCGTGCTGAGGACGCTGCTTTCGTAATGCATCAGCCCGGGCATGTCGCCGCCGATCGAGGAACCGGCGCCGGAGCCGGCATGGGTGGCGGGCATCGACTGGGCGGCGTTGCCGGAGGTGGTCTCGCTGCCGCCGTGCCGGCCCTGCACTTCGGTCGTATAGAGCCAGCGCACCGGGGCCGAGCCGCTGAGCACCGCCGACTTGGCGCGCGGCGCGAGATTGGCCACTCGCCGCGGCTCGCGCTCCACCACCTCGCGGGCGAGGGCTCCCCCGTCCGAGGCGAAGCTGACCACGATGTTGCGGCGGCAGCCCTCCGGAGCGACGGCCGCGCCGACTGCGGCCGCGACGCGGCGGATCTTCGCCTCGGCCGCGCGCTTGCCGATGTCCTCTAGGCCCAGCACTTCGGGGCAGATCGGCGAGACCCAGCGGGCGGCGGGCGTTTCCCCGGCGGCGACGCCCGTCGCGCGGACGAAGCGGACCGCCTGGTCGCGAGCCGCCCTCTCGGGGAGCCGGGCGCCGATGGTGATGGACTGGCCGGCGGGATCCGCGGGCGGCGCCTGCGCGGCGGCGAGGGCGAGAGCAAAGCCCAGGACGGCGAGCGGTCGGCCCCGCGTCCCGAGTGAAAGACCGAAGCGATGAACGGGTGAGTCGTTCTTCATAGCCACCTCCAGCCGCTGGTTTCGACGATCCTGAAGCCTTTCTCCTGTGTAGACGACGAGCAGGATATCATGGTTTTGAATGCTCCGCACGATTCCGCTGCCTCGCCACGCTTTTGCGACCAAAGCCGGAGCGGCGGCGACGAGGGCAAGGCGCAAGCCGTCGCCGCACTATGCGGTCGCGCAACTATCGGGCATGGCGGAACCAGGCCATGGAGAGACTTGTATGCGTAAGGGACTGATCGGAGCGGCGACCGCATCGGCGCTGATCGCGGCGCCGGCGGCGGCGTGGGCGAAGACCGATCCGGCGACGTGGGTGGCGCGGATATTGAGCGAGTGGGATGACATCCAGGCCAGGGACGGCTGGATTCCACAAGGAGCGGCCCGGCCGGGCCGGCTCGCGAGCGGCGCCGAGGAACGGCTGGAATATCCGCTGACGGCAGGGACGACCTATCGCTTCGTCGTCGTGTGCGAGGCGGATTGCGGGGCGGGCGACGTCGAGCTCATGGATCCGGCCGGAGCGCGTGTCGGCGAGCCGCGGCCGCTGGTCGAGATGCCGAAGCTCGAAGCCGCTCCGACGGCGCCGGGGACCTACCGGCTCCGAGTCGCCATGACCGACTGCGCTTTGGACACCTGCGTCTGGTCGGCGCGCCTGTACGCGAGGACCGGGCCGCCACCGAAGCGGCGGAAATAGAAGCGAAGATCGGCGTCTCCGCAGCTGCCCAGCCGTCGCTTCAGGGGAACCTTGCCTGTCTTGAGGCTTTTCCCGCCTCCATGGACGACGTGCGTTTCTTCCACCAGCAGGCCGAGAAGTGCCGTGCCGCCGCGGTCGCCGCGGAGAACGAGCATGCCCGACGCGGGCTTCAGCAGCTCGCCAGCCATTACGAGCGCGAGGCGCGGCGGCTGAACCTGGCCGAGATCCAGGCGCGCTAGACGGCTCCCCGGGCCGGCGCCGCTTCGAGCGCCCGCAAGCCCATGGCGATGTGAGTGTCGATATAATCCTCCAGGTCGACCGCTGCCTGCGGCTCGAAGAGGAGCGAGAAGAGAGCGGCGATCACGACCGGCGCCATCAGCATCTGCGGGTTTCGATCCAGGCCGTTGCCCCTGAGCTCGCCTCGCGCCTCGCCACGCTCGATGACCAGGCGGATCGTCTCGAGGCCCTTACCCAGGACCTCGCGATAGTAGAATTCCGTCAGCCAGGGGAAACGGGGACCCTCGGCGATCACGAGGTGGAGGAGGCGGCGGCGCTCCGTGCCGACGATTTCGCGGTACATGGTGCGCGCGATGAACTCGAGCTGCCGCGGAGCGGGAGTCGTCTCATCGGCGCGAATCGCCTGGATCACCGAGTCGATCACCGGAAGCACATTGGCCCGCACGACCGCCTCGAAAAGGGCCTCCTTGGTCTCGAAATATAGATAGACCGTGCCCTTGGAGACCTCGGCCTGCTTCGCCACATCCTCGATCCGGGTGGCTGCGAACCCGTTCAGGACAAAGCACTTGCGGGCCGCCTCGACGATTTCGGCGGGCCGGGCGTCCTTGCGCCTGCGCCGCTTCGGTGAGTTTCCGTTCAAAACGCGCTTGCCTCCGTAACGAACGGTCGTTAATGACCGGTCAGTCAGTAAGCGTCAATAGCCGCAGCAGGGAGCCTCCTCTTGGGCTGGATCGCACTTAGGATGCTGACCGGGGACAAGGTCAAATATTACGGCCTGATCTTCGGCATCGCCTTCTCGACCTTGCTGATCGCCCAGCAATCGACCCTCTTCGTCAACCTCATGCTTCGCGCGTCGGCGGCGATCTGGGACGTCACCGACGCCGACATCTGGGTGATGGACAGCCGAGCAGAGTTCATCGACGGGACCAAGCCGCTTCCCTCCACCGATCTCTACCGGGTCCGCGGGGTGCCGGGCGTCGCCTGGGCGGTTCCGAACCTTCGGCAGGGCGCCACCGTGCGAACCGCGGGCGGGGAGCTCGAGCAGGTGAGCGTGATCGGCCTCGACGATTCCACCCTGATCGGGCTTCCGCGGCGGATCCTGCGCGGGAGCCTCGGCGATCTCTCCGCCCCCGACAGCCTGTTCATCGACGATGTCGGATCTCGCAAGCTGTTCCCCGACGTCGACCCGGTGGGGCAGGAGATCGAGCTCAACGACCGGCGCGCGGTGATCCGGGGGGTGGTCGACGCCAATCCGAGCTTCACCTCGGGCGTGCTCCTCTACACGCAATATTCCAACGCCCTGAACTATGTGCCCGGAACCCGTAACCGGATGACCTTCGTCCTGGCGCGAGCCGCCGACGGCCAGGATCCGGTGGCGACCGCCCGGCGGATCGAGGCGGCGACGGGGCTCAAGGCGCGGACCCAGCGAGAGTTCGCCCGCGATTCCATTTACTATGTCGCGGCCAACACCGGCATCCCGATCAATTTCGGCCTGACGGTCCTGCTCGGCTTCGTCGTCGGGGTGGCGATCGTCGGGCTCACCTTCAGCCTCTTCATCCGCGACAACATCAAGCAGTTCGGCGCCCTCAAGGCGATAGGCGTGACCAACTCCAAGATCCGCGGCATGGTCGCGCTCCAGGCCGGCTGGATCGGCTTCATCGGCTACGGCATCGGAATCGGGCTGGCGACCGCCTTCATCGTCATCGGCGGCAACAATTCCGACACGTTCAAGGGCTTCTACGTGCCCTGGCAGGTTCTTGTGGGGGTCGGCATCGCCGTCCTCCTGATGGTTTTCGGCACCGGCTTCCTCGCGCTCGTGAAGGTGCTCCGGACGGAGCCCGCGGAGGTCTTCCGGTGACGGCCCAGCCCGCCATCTCGGTCCGCGGCATCGTCAAGGATTTCGGCTCCGGCGACACTCGCGTGCGCGCCCTGCACGGGATCGACATAGACGTCCTCCCGGGCGAGCTCACCTATCTCGTCGGCGAAAGCGGCTCAGGCAAGACGACCCTCATCTCGATCATCGCCGGAATCCTCTACCCCACCGAAGGCCATGTCCGGGTCTTCGGAAGCGAGATCTACGATCTGAGCAAGAACGCTCTGGTCCTGTTCCGGCTGTCGAACATCGGCTTCATCTTCCAGCAGTATAACCTCATCCCGACCCTGACGGCGGCGGAGAATGCCAGCGTTCCGCTCGTCGCGGCGGGGGTGAAGCGGGCCGAAGCGGTGGAGCGGGCGCGCTCGACCCTGGACAAGCTCAATATCGGCCAACTCGCCGAGCGCCTGCCGAGGCAGATGTCCGGCGGGCAGCAGCAGCGGGTCGCGATCGCGAGGGCGCTGGTCCACGATCCAAGGCTCATTGTCTGCGACGAGCCCACCGCGGCGCTCGACGCGTCGTCGGGCCGGCGGGTGATGGACCTGCTTCGGGAGGTCGCGATCCAGCCGGACCGGGCGGTGATCATCGTCACCCACGACAACCGGGTCTTCGACCTCGCCGACCGGATCCTCGACATGGAGGACGGGCGGATCGTCAGCGATCGCCGTCCCGACAAGGCGAAGCCCTTGCAGCAGGAGCTCCAGCACTGATGCCCCGAATTGCCATGCCTCGCCACATCCTGCCTTTTGTCGGCTTGTTCACGCTGCTGCTCGCCGTTGCGGTGGTCGCCTTCACTCAGCCCGACCGCCGCACGACCACTCCGGGCAAGACCCCGCCGACGGTGCCGCAGGCGCAGGCGGGGCGGACAGTCTCCGGAGCGGGCGTGATCGAGCCGTCGAGCGAGCTGATCGAGGTCGGCGCCCAGAGGCCCGGGATCGTCACCCGGCTCTACGTGTCGCCGGGCGAACGCGTGTCGAAGGGGCAGCTGCTCTTCACCATCGACGCCCGGGATGTCCAGGCCCAGCTCGGCGAGCGCACCGCCTCGGTTCAGCTCGCGCGGGAGAGGGTGGAGTCGGCGGCGGTGGATTATGCGTCGGCGCAGCGCCTCTACCGGCTCTACGCCAATGTCCGCGATCCCCGGGCCGTCGCCGAGCAGCAGGTGATCGACCGGCGAAACGCTCGCGACGGAGCGGCGGCGCGGCTCGAGGTGGCCAGGGCCGAGCTTCGCCAGGCGCAGGCGCAGGCAGCGAGCGCCCGGACGACGCTCGGCCTGCTGGAAGTGCGGGCGCCGCGGAGCGCGACCGTGCTTCAGGTCAACACTCGGGAGGGGCAATATGCGACCGCGGGGCCAGGGCCCGGGAGCCAGGATCCGTTGATCGTGCTCGGCGAGACCAACCCGCTCCACGTCCGGGTCGACATAGACGAGAACGAGATCGACCGCGTGGCGCTGGGTCAGGCGGCGGTGGTGTCGCCGCGGGGCAATGCGCGCCGCCGGGTCCGCGCCTCCTTCGTCCGGGCCGAGCCGCTCGTCACGCCCAAGCGAAGCCTTACCAACAGCTCACAGGAACGGGTCGACGTGCGGGTGCTCCAGATCATATACGCGCTTCCGCCCGACGCCGCCGCCTTCTTCGTCGGCCAGCAGGTCGAGGCCTATGTGCCGGCAAGGGCGGCATCGTGAAGCGCGCGGCGATCATCCTGGCTCTCGCCGTCGCCGCCTGCGCCACGCCGCAGCCGCGAAGCCAGGCGGAGCAGCCCCTCCCGGGCGATTTCAATGCCGCGGCTCGCGAGGGCCTGCCCGCCGCCGAATGGTGGCGGCGGCGGCTGTCGGATCCGGCGCTCGCGCGTCTCGTCGACGCGGCACTTGCCAACTCGCCCGATCTCGCCGCCGCCGCGGCCCGGATCGAGCAGGCGAGGGCGGGGCTGAAGGCGAGCGAGGCGGAGCGCATGCCCCTGCTCAGCGGGTCGGCGGGCGTGACCTACAACCGAAGCTCGGCCAACGAATTCGGCTTCGAGGCCCCGGCGGGCGGGGCCGGCGGGCCGCGGATCGACCGTGAGCGGGTCCTCTACCGCGCCGGGATCGAGGGGAGCTGGGACGCGGACTTGTTCGGGCGGCTTCGCTCCGACGAGCGGGCGGCGCGGGCCCGGCTCGACGCGGCCGGCTTCGACGCATCGGCGGTTCGGCTTGCGCTGGTCACGGACGTCGCCCGCAACCTCGTCGCCGGCCGGTCGGCGCTGGCGCGCGAGCGCATAGCCCGGGAGACGATGGAGTCGGCGCGCCTCGGCCGCGAGCTGGCCGCGGAGCGGGCACGGGCCGGGCTGGTGGCGGGGATCGACCGCAGCCGGGCGGAGACCCTGCTCGCCGAGACGGCGGCCGCTCTGCCCCCGATCCAGGCCGAGCGATCGGCGCGGGTGGCGGCGCTCGCGGCGCTCACCGGCCTTGCGCCCGCCGAGATCGAGCCCCTGGTCGCTCAGTCGCCGCGGACGCCTCGCTTCGAGACTCCGGCGGCGGGCGTGCCGTCCGACCTGCTGCTTCGCCGGCCGGACATCTCCGCCGCTTTGACCCGGGTCGCCGCCGCCGATGCGGCCACCGCCTCGGCGATCGCCGCCCGCTATCCCCGACTGACCATCACCGGGGCGATCGGGCTCGTCGCCGCGGCCCTCGGCGACATCTTCTCGCTCGACGCTTTGACCGCGTCGGCCGGGCCTGGCCTGGCCGGCTCGATCCTCGACTTCGGCCGAAACCGCGCCCGCGCCGATCTGGCCCGCGCCCAGGCCCGGGAGGCGGTCGCGGCCTACCGAGGCACCGTCCTTCGAGCGTTCGCGGAGGTCGAGACCAGCCTCGCCGCGGTCGACGCCCGCCAGCGGCAGCGGCTGGCCCTGGTCCGTCAGCTCGATGCCGCCGCCGAGACGGTCGAGATCGCGCGAAAGCAATATCGCTCCGGCCTCACCGATTATCTCGGGGTCCTTGAGTCGGAGCGGACCGTGAACCGCACCCGCGACCAGCTCGCCGCCGCCGATTCGGAAGCGGCGGACGCTCAGCTCGCCCTCTTCCGGGCGATCGGCGGCGACTTCGCGCGCGATGCTCGCTGAGCGGCTCAACAAGAGGTTGATTTTGCGGGCTTCACCCCGTAGAGGCCCGGCTCCGCTCTTGCTGCTCCGCGGCAGGGCGTACCGTCCGAGACAGCTGGTGCCCCCCGGGGCTTAATCTCCAGCCTAGACGGGGAAAGAGATTTCGGCCGCGCTGCGTGCCGACAGCCCGAAGCCGAGGCTCCGGGCGCTCACTCTCCCCATCACGGACATCGGCGCTCAGCTTCGCTGGGCGCTTGAACTGCGTCCGGCGGATAGTCCGCCGGGCGAATTTGGAGAGTAAGATGGATCGAGCTCAGAAGTCCGAGCAGGTCGCCCAGCTGAAGCAGACGTTCGCGGAGACGAGCGTGGTGGTCGTCACCCGCAATCTCGGCCTGACGGTGGCCCAGTCCACCGCGCTCCGGAACCGGATGCGCGACGCCGGCGCCAGCTACAAGGTGACCAAGAACACGCTTACCCTGATCGCGCTCGAGGGCAGCACCTACGCACCGATCGGCGACATGCTGACCGGCCCGACGGCGCTGGCCACCTCGTCCGATCCCGTCGCTGCCGCCAAGGTCGCGGTGGATTTCGCGAAGACGACCGACCGCTTCGAGATCGTCGGCGGAGCGATGGGCGACACGCTCCTCGACGCTTCCGGAGTCCGGGCGTTGGCCGAGCTGCCGTCGCTCGACGAGCTGCGTGCGAGGATCATCGGCCTCATCCAGGCGCCGGCGAGCAAGATCGCCCGCACGATCAACGAGCCCGGCGCGATGCTGGCCCGGGTGATCGGCGCCTATGCGGCCAAAGAAGACGCGTAGTTTTTTCGAATTTGACCTGAACCCCAAGGGCGGATGCGCCCGCGAATATGGAGACTTAAAATGGCTGACATCAATTCCCTCGTCGACCAGCTCAGCGAGCTGACGGTTCTCGAAGCCGCCGACCTCGCGAAGGCGCTCGAGGAGAAGTGGGGCGTCTCGGCGGCCGCGGCCGTTGCGGCGGCTCCGGCGGGCGGCGGCGGCGCCGCGGCTCCGGCCGAGGAAGAGAAGACCGAGTTCGACGTCATCCTCGTCAACGACGGCGGCAAGAAGATCAACGTGATCAAGGAAGTGCGCGCGATCACCCAGCTCGGCCTCGGCGAAGCCAAGGCCCTGGTCGAAGGTGCGCCCAAGGCCGTCAAGGAAGGCATCTCCAAGGCCGAGGCGGAGGATCTCCGCAAGCGCCTCGAGGAAGCCGGCGCGACCGTCGAAGTGAAGTAATCGTCGCCCCAGCGCAGGCTGGGGTCCCAGGGTGAATGGCGCTACGCCTTCACCCGCTGGATCCCGGCCCTGCCGTGACGACGAGCAAAAAGAAGGGGCGGCTTCCTCGCGGGAGCCGCCCCTTTCCTTTGCCCGAGGCTCAGACCCGTTCAGGCTCGCGGAGCGGGCGGGCGATGACGCCTTCGTGGAGACCCGAAGGGTTGTCGATCCCGAAATGGGCAAGCTCCTCGCCGTCGGGAACCCCGACCGCGAACGAGGCGGAGGTGCGGCCCTCGCCGCCGCCGGCGAGGCGGTAGCGGGCGTCGGCGACGACCACCGGAAGGACCGCATCGCCCTCCACCTGGTCCGTCGACAGGCCGACGGACGCCGCCATGGTGCGGGATTCGCCGGCACCGATCGTCACCGCAGGCGTGTCGGCATGGTCGCGAGGCACGATCAGGGCGCTCTCCGCCTCGGAGGAGCCGGCGGCGAGCATCCAGGTGGAGATCCGGACGTCCTCGGCCGCGACCGGGCCGCGATTGTGGACGGTCAGCTCGAACTCTACCCGGGCGTCGTCGCCGCTCACCCCGGCGCGGACCGGGCGCATCGCCAGGTCGAGCTCGGGCCGGCCGGCGGGAACCGCCGTTTCGCCGGGCATGACGATGGGCGTTGCCGCGGCCACCGGGGCAACGGTCACGGGCGCGGGCGCCGGCTCGTAAACCTCCTCGCGAACGTCGTCATAGACGGCGGTCCGCCGCCGCCGGCGAAGCCCGAAGAAGGCGAGGGCGCCGACCAGCACAAGCCCCGCGAGCAGCCAGGGCAGGAACGAGTCCCGACTGTCTTCGGTCTGGACCGTAGTCGTCACCGGGGCGGGCGGAGTCTCGGGCAGGACCTCGAGCGGCGGGGTCTGGGCCACGGGTGGGGGAAGCGGCGCGGCGTCGACCGGGGGCAGGGTGGCACTCGGCGGAGCGACCCCCACCGGCGCCGGGACGATCACGACCGGAGGCGGTGCGGCGGGAGCGCGGGTGACGGTGCGGGTGGTGGTCGTCGTCCGCCGGGCGGCAGGTGCCCTGCGCGCCGCGGGCGGAGCGGCCTCGGCCTCGGTCACCGGGTCCGGCGAAGTGGTTTCGGTCTGCACCGGAGTGGTCGATTCCGAGGTCGGCGGGATCGAGGTGGTGGCGTCGGGGGGCGCAGTCGTCTCCGCGGCGGGGGCGTCGGCCGGGGGCGCCGTCTCCTGCGCGAGTCCGGGCGTGAGTGGGAGCGCGGCGGCGGCGAGGAGAAGCGCGGCGGCGCGGGCGAGGCGGGTGGGCTGGTTTTTCATAACAGGGCAACAATGAATCTCGTGGCGGTTCGGGCTCGTTCCGCCTCACGAAGCGAGGCGGAGCGTGGCGCCGCAGCGGTGAGACGCATTCTAAATCGAGAGCTCGCGGCTCGAGACGGGCGGCCATTCGTAGGGGGGCGACGAGCGCTCGGCTGCCTGACGAGAGGGTAGTGCTGGTCTCGTCCAGCGCTTTTAGCGGGCGCTAAAATTCAGCTTCGTCCGGGGCGGCCGGCCGAAACGAAAGCGGCCGCGAACAATGTCGCGGCCGCGAACGATCTGAAACGCAGGCTTGCGCTTAGGGGCTGGTCTGCTCTTCGTCGTCAGTGAGCAGGATGACTCCGATGATGATGGCAATGATGACAGCCAGCGGCAGGAGGAACCCGCCACGGATCTCTTCGCCCTCGACCGTCTCGCCGGCCGGAGTCACCTCGGTTGCTGCGACGGGGGCCGGCTTCGGCCCTGCGACGGCCGGCGCAGCGGCCATCGAGGCTGCGGCGATCCCGGCGAGGATGGATTTGAAACGCATGTATTTTTCTCCCTGAGAGCCAGTGTCAATATCGGCGCCGCCAAGGCAGTCAAGCTCCTCCCGACGCAAAACCGATGAATCTCGTCGGAGAATTCATCCCTGGGCTGTTGTTGTCACGCGGGTGTTGTCACGCGGGCGATCGGCGTCGGCCGCGGGCTCAGTGATCCAGGCCGAGCTCGGCTCGAAGCTCTTCCTTGGATTCGTGCTTGTGGCGCTCGGCGAAGGCCTGGTCGGTGGGGCTGGCATAACCCTGCAGCGCCTCGGGCGGGGGGGCGACGTGGAGCGCCAGCAGCAGGGCGGTGGTCAGGAAACCGGCGATCACGGACTTCATCGGACTTCTCCAGTTGATGAGGCCGCTATCGGTTTCCCAAGTGGCGGTTGGATGCCGCGGGAGCGGGAGAAGTGTCACGATTGTGTCAGCCCCCGTGCCTTGTCCCGGCCTCCTTCGAGACCCACATGGCCCGCATGCCTTTTGATAATCTCCCTCCGCGCCTCGCCGGGGCGCTGTCCGCGCGCGGCTACTCCACTCCCACGCCCGTCCAGGCCGCAGTGCTGGAAAGCGAGGCGGAGGGGCGGGACCTGATCGTCTCGGCGCAGACCGGCTCTGGCAAGACGGTGGCGTTCGGGCTCGCCATGGCGCCGCAGCTGCTCGGCGACGACGGCGGAGCCGGCTTCGCCCGAGAGCCGCTGGCGCTGATCATCGCCCCGACCCGGGAGCTTGCGCTTCAGGTCAGCCGCGAGCTCGCCTGGCTCTACGCGCCGGCCGGCGCCCGAATCGCCACCTGCGTCGGCGGCATGGACGCCTCGAAGGAGCGCCGGGCGCTCCAGCACGGCACCCATATCGTCGTCGGCACCCCCGGCCGGCTCCGCGACCATCTCGAGCGAGGCGCGCTTGACCTGTCGAAGCTCCGCGCCGTCGTCCTCGACGAGGCGGACGAGATGCTCGACATGGGCTTTCGCGAGGATCTGGAGGAGATACTCGACGCGACCCCGCCGGCGCGCCGGACCCTGCTCTTCTCGGCGACGATGCCCCGGCCGATCGTGGCCCTTGCCAAGCGCTACCAGAAGGACGCGCTCCGGATCTCCACAGTCGGCGAGGAGCGGGGGCATGGCGACATCGCCTATCAGGCGATGACGGTGGCGCCCGCGGACATCGAGCATGCCGTGGTCAATCTGCTCCGGCTTCACGAGGCGGAGAGCGCCCTGCTGTTCTGCGCCACCAGGGAGAATGTGCGGCGCCTGCACAGCTCGCTGGTCGAGCGCGGCTTCAGCGCCGTGGCGCTGTCGGGCGAGCATAGCCAGAACGAGCGGAACCAGGCGCTCCAGGCGCTGAGGGACGGGCGTGCGCGGGTGCTTGTCGCAACCGACGTCGCCGCGCGCGGGATCGACCTGCCCAATCTCAGCCTCGTCGTCCATGTGGAGCTTCCGCGCGACGCCGAGACTCTCCAGCACCGCTCGGGGCGCACCGGACGGGCGGGCAGGAAGGGCATCGCCGTCCTCGTCGTCCCCTATCCGCGCCGAAAGCGGGTCGAAATGGTGCTTCGCGGCGCCCGCATCGAGGTCGAGTGGATCAAGCCGCCAACGCCCGAGGACATTCGCCGGGGCGACCACGACCGGCTGCTCGCGGCCTTGCTCGAGCCCGCCGAGATCGAGGAGGAGGATCGGGATCTGGCCCGGAGGCTGATGGAGTCGAAGCCCGCCGAGGAGATTGCGGCCGCCCTGGTCCGGGCCCACCGGTCGCGGATGCCGGCGCCCGAGGAGCTGGTCGATTCCGGAATCGCCGCCGAGCCGCGGAGGCCGGAGGGCCCGCGGCCGGGCTTCGAGGACACGATCTGGTTCCGGATGGACATCGGCCGACGCCACAATGCCGACCCGCGCTGGCTTCTGCCCCTGCTCTGCAGGCGCGGCCACATCACCAAGGCCGAAATCGGAGCGATCCGGATCGCCGCGGGCGAGACGATGTTCGAAGTGCCGCGATCGGCTGCGGGCCGCTTCATGGCCGCGGTCAAGCGAACCGCCACCGACGAGGACGGGGAGGGCGGCGTCCGGATCGAGCCGGTGCAGGGCAAGCCGCGCGATTCGGCGAAGCAGAACCGGCGGGCGGGACCGCCGCCGAAGCCGCGCTACAAGGCCAAGCCGGCGCGCGGCGCCTGACCCCGGGCGACGGGATTCGCCGCTTGATCGGCAAGGGCTAATTGGGGATTGGGTTGCTGATGAAGCTCCCCAGGCCCCTCGTCAGGCTTCCGATGACCTTCGACGCCGAGGCTCTGGCGCGTGAGGTGGCCTCCTTGCCGCCATCGGCCTGGCAGCCGCATCCCGACAAGCTGCCGGGGAACGAGGCGGTGCTTCTGGTGACTCCGGAGGGGCGGGACACCAATGCCGTGGCCGGGCCGATGGCGCCGACCCCTCATCTGCTGGCGTCGGACTATATGATGGCCATCATGTCCTCGATCGGCGCCGTCTGGGGTCGGAGCCGGCTGATGCGGCTCGCCCCGGGCGCGGTGGTTCCGCCCCATGTCGACGTCAATTATTACTGGCGGACTCACCTTCGCCTGCACATCCCGATCGCGACCACGCCCGACGTCCTGTTCACCTGCGGCGACGAGACGGTGCACATGAAGGCCGGGGAATGCTGGGTGTTCGACACCTGGAAGCCCCACCACGTCCTCAACGGCGGCCCCTCCACGCGGGTCCATCTGGTTCTCGACACGGTCGGCGGCGAGCAATTGTGGGAGCTGATCGAATCGGCGCGCGACCCTGAGCGGGCGCCGCGGCGGCTGGAGCCGGGGAGCGGGAGTGCCGGGCCGCTCAGGTTCGAGCAGGTGAATTCGCCGGGCCTGATGTCGCCGTGGGAAGTGAAGAGCCATGTCGCCCTGATCGCCGCCGAGGCCGAGCCGGGGCCGCTGGTCGACGCGGTGGTGAAGCGGCTCGGGCGGTTCGAGGCCGGCTGGGAGGCGGCCTGGGCGCAATATGGCCCGTCTCAGGCCGGTCTCGGCGAATATCGGCGGCTGCTCATCGAGGTGCAGATGGACCTCGACGGCCTGGGCGGCGGCAAGCTCCGGCTTCGCAACGGAGTCTCCCTGTACCGGCAGCTCGCCCTGCTCATCTTCAACGTCGCCCTTCCCGCCGGTCAATGAGCGCCGGGTGCCGGCTGGACCGGCCCGTCTTCGTCGTCAGCCCGCCCCGCTCCGGCTCCTCGCTCCTGTTCAGGACCCTGATGCAGGCGCCGGGCGCCTTCACCATCGGCGGCGAGAGCCACGCCCTGATCGAGGCCCTGCCGTCGCTTCACCCCCGCAACCGGGGCTGGGAGTCGAACCGCCTGACCTCGGCCGACGCGGCGCCGCAGGTCGTGGAGGAGCTCGACCGCCGGTTCCGGGCGGCCCTTCGCGACCGCGACTCAAGGCCGCCCGCCGGCGGGGCGGTCCGGATGATCGAGAAGACCCCGAAGAACAGCCTTCGGGTGCCGTTCCTGGCGGCGGTGTTCCCGGACGCCGTCTTCGTCTACCTCCACCGCCATCCCCGCGAGACATTGTCGAGCATGATGGAGGCCTGGGCCTCCGGCCGCTTCCGAACCTATCCGAACCTGCCGGGCTGGCCGGGCGGCGCCTGGTCGCTGTTACTGACCCCGGGGTGGAGCGAATGGCGCGATCTGCGGCTGGAGGAGGTGGTGGCGCGGCAATGGGCGGCGACCAGCGGCACATTGGTTGCGGATCTGGAGGCGCTGGCACCGGAGCGGGTGAGGGCGGTGTCATTCGACGCCTTCGTGGCCGAGCCCCAGGCGGTGATCGCCGCTTTGTGCGCCTCCCTGGGCCTGGGCTGGGACCGGACGCTGGCTTCCCCTTTGCCCCTGTCCCCCTCTGTCGTGTCGGCGCCGAGACCGGGCAAATGGCGGGCGAACGAGGCGGCCATCGAGCGCATCTGGGCGATCGTCGAAGCGCAGGCGGCGCGGGCCGAGAATTTCGCCCGGGCCTTTACGCTTCGGGCTTCGCCCTGAGGCCGCGGCGGAAGTTCAGCTCGAGCCGGAGCCCGCAAAGCATCAGCAAGGCAATGGCGAGCAAGGCGAGAAAGGCGACGGGCGGCATGACGGGCTCCTCCTCAGCGCTGGGTCGGGTCGAGGCTGCGCCGGAAGTTGAGCTCGGCGCCGAACGCCGAGAGCGTGACCATCGTCCCGATCATCAGGCCCAGTGCGGCAATCCACAGCATCTCACATCTCCCTTGTGTTGCCGTGAGAGATAGAGCCGAGATGAGTCGAGACGATGTCGCTGCCGCGGCGACTTTGTTGCGATTGTGGCAGACGGCATCGCGGCGGAAGCGGCCTCAGCGCCGGGGGCGGAGAGAATCGAGTTGTGTTTTAGAGTTTCGTTCTGGTTGTACTTCCATCGATTTCAATATATCCGAGTCGACTTGAGCTCGACTCAAATTGTCAGTCGCGTCGCTTGAGCTAATTGAAGGACCGCGGCTTCGGTTCTGTCAGCGCGTCAATCCATCGTTCGTGTTTGATTTGCCTGCGTAGGCGTTTCTCCGCGCGCTGTGTTCAAGACCCCGTTGCTCGCCCCATGAGGAGTAACTGGAATGGCGACGATGCTCTCCCGATTCTCGGACGCTTATGCGACCATGACCGTCGCAACCTACGAGCCGTTGATCCTGCGCTGGGTGTCGGGATACAGCCTGCTTCTGCTGTCCAACATCATCGTGAAGCGAGCCCCGAAGGCGCGGTTTACCGGCTATCGTCACGGCATGACGACCGCGATCGCGCTCAGCAAGACCATCCGTCGGCCGCTGCCGGTGATCGTGCCCGGGGTTTCGGGGCAACGGCCGGAGATCGAGCCTATGACCCGCGGCGGGCAGCCGGTCCGCGGCGCCGGACTCCGTCCGGAGCCGATCGCGGGCTTTCCCAACGCCTTCAGCTACGGCGGGTCCACTTATTACAAAGGGGTCAACCAGATCGATCCCGCGGGATATGCCGCCTTGAAGCCTCGCGGCGGTGGGCTGCTGGCCAGGCTGTTCGGCTGGCCGGAACCGCCGCGGCTGCAGCCGCAGCTGGTGACGACTCCGATCACGGTCAACGGCATCAGCGATCAGCTCTCCGCGAACGGGGAGGGCGACGGGGAGCGCTTGTACGGCGATCTGATGCAGGCCGCCCGAACCTATGCCGAGGGCCCGGATCTGTATCTCGGGACGGTGATGAAACCCTATCTGACGATAGGCGGGGTGGATCTGCCCTGGCTCGGCGGAGCCCGGATCGAGGAGCAGCTCTCGCCGATCGGGATCGCCCATTATTTCCGGCAGCTCTACTTCCATGTCGAGGAGGGGGTCGGGCCGCTCGAGCAGGCCTTTACCATCGCCCCTCTCGAAACCCTCGAGGTCATGTACCAGACGGTCCGGCGGCAGACCCACGAGGAGGTGCTCGAGAGGGGGCTCGAGGTCGTCAGCGACGGGGCGATAGAGGAGAAGAATCTGGACGAGGTCTCCGACAAGGTGTCCTCGATGATCCAGACCGACACCTCCGCCGCGATGTCGGCGAGCGTCTCCGGAGGAGTCGGCGTCTGGAGCGCGAGCTCCACCGCGAGCGGCGACATGTCGCTGTCGTCGCAAAGCGCCCGCGAGCTTTCGACGCGGCGGCTGAAGGAGGTGACCAAGCGCGCCTCCGAGCGGATCACCAAGAGCTTCACCGTGACCACGCGCGACGTGACCGAGATGGTCGACACGTCGATGACCCGGCGGGTCATCCGCAACGATTCGCCTGAGCCGGTCAGCTACGGGCTGCGACGCGTGCTGCGCCGGGTGCGGGTGAAGGTCCAGGATCTCGGCCCGCGGCTCGTCTGGCAGACCTACGTTCGAAATCCGGGGGACGGCCTCGCGCTCAGCCGCTTCGTCCATTTCCGCGAGGCGGCCCCGCTAACCGCGGCCGACCTGCCGCCGGGCGTGCCGTCCCGGCCGGCCGGTGGCACCGACAGCGGGTCCGCCCAATGCGCCATCAGAGCTGTCAGCGAGCAATATTTCGTCGTGCTAACGATCACTCCGGGGCCGGACCGGTGGATCGAAGCCGTGCGCATCGACTCGTTGAAGGACCTCGATGCGGGCGGCAAGGAGGATCGGGCACCCGCGCCGCTCAATGAAATCGAGGTGCGGCCATCGCATCGGGATCCTGACACCGGGAATTTCACCGCCTTCATCGCGGTCCTTCCCGGCGACAGCACCGGGGTCGAGGTCCAATATACCTATCGATGGGTGCCCACGGAGGCCGCTATCCTCGGCTGGGAGGCCCAGCGGGCGGCGGGTCAGGCCGCCGCCACCGAGGAGGCCCTGCAGCGCCAGTTCGAGCGGAACAAGGCGCTCATCACGCAGCGTTCCAAGATCAAGGCGAGGCCTGCGAACGAGCTGCGCCGCGAGGAACGCTACGAGGTGATGAACCGGCTGGTCAGCCACCTCTTCGCCCGGGGCGACGACGGTTCCGAGCCGTCGCCGCTCGAGATCGAATATTTCCACCGCTATTTCGACATCGACGCCATCTTCACCTGGCTCCATCCGAGCTGGTGGAAGCCGCGCTTCAGCGGGAGCGCGGTCGGGATGCGGCGCGGTTCCTATGAGATCACCGCCGAATCGGAGCCGGCTCCGCTCGGAAGCTCGCTCGGCTGGCTGCTGCAGGAGGACGGCGACGACCGCCGCAGCGAGTTCCTGAACAGCCCCTGGGTCCGAGTGTGCGTGCCGATCCGAGCCGGCCACGAACGGGCCGCGATCGCCTGGCTGGCCGAGCATGTCGAAGGCGAGGCCGGCTACGACCCGAGCCGCGATCCGCTCCGGGGCCTTCTTCGCGGGATCGAGAAGCGCCGCGCCGCCGAAAGCGGGCTGGGCCAGGAGGGGCCGGACTATGTCGAGGTGATCTCGACCCCCGGGGCCCCCGCCGACCCCGCCAGTCCCGAGGGCGTGTTTCCGATCATCGACGAGTTCGACGTTACCCTGCCCACCGAAGGATTCGTCTACGACCGGCTGACCGTGTCGACCTGACATGGCCTTGCCGGACATATTGTGCGGTCCGATCGTGCGCCGGGCGACGGCGGTTTCGGTCCATGTCTGGCTTGCGACGTCGCGCCGGCTCGCGCTGGGAATCGAGCTCTACCGGGTGAACGCTCGGCCAAGATCGCCGTGGGTCGACCGGGGAGCGCCGATCGGCCGAGGCGTCCCGCTGCGAACGGTGAAACTCGGCGACCGGCTGTTCGTCACCTTGCTCGAGGCAAGGCCGATCGGGGGCGCCCCCGGCTTCCCGGTCGGCGAGCTGATCGCCTACGATATCGCCGAGCTTGCGGGCAACCGCGACTGGTCGCGCCCGACGCTTCGTCGCCTGGATCAGCTCACCGCCATCGACGAGGTCACCCTCGCCGGCCTGCCGCTGCCCTGCTTGATCCTGCAGGACACGAAGCGGCGGGACCTGCGGGCCTTCACCATGTCGTGCCGCAAGCTGCACGGCGGCGGCTTCGACGCCGCCGAGGCCGCCCTGAATCGCTTTGCGATAAGCGCCCTCGACATCTCCCACCGCGCCAACGCGCTGTTCCTGACCGGGGACCAGATCTACGCCGATGACGTCGCCGAGGTGCTGGCGCCGCGCATCCAGGCGCTGGGCCACGAGCTGCAGGGACGGGTGGAAACCTTGCCCGGCCTGACGCGGCCGCTGGCCGCCTACGGTCTCGGGGATCGCCAGGATCTGGTCTCCAACTTCGCCGGCTTCACCTCGAGCGACGCCGCAAACCATCTCCTGACCTTCGGCGAGTTCGCCGCGACCTACCTGCTGGCGTGGAACGGCAGCGACTCCATCTGGGGCAATGCGCCGGCCTCCTTCGCGGAGACCTACCGGGCCTTCGGGCCGTCGGTTCGCCCTCGCGTCGGGGATTGGGCGATGCGCCATGCCGAGCAGGCGGCTTCGGTCGCTCGCGGCCGGCGCGGGTCGCGCGCGATGCGCCGGCTGCTCGCCAACGTGCCGACCTACATGATCTTCGACGATCACGAAGTCACCGACGACTGGAATCTCAACGCCGACTGGACGAGAGCCGTGAGACGGCTTCCCCTGGGCGAACGGGTCGTGGCCAACGCGCTCGCCGCTTTTTGGGCGTTCCAGGGATGGGGGAACAACAGGGACGATTATCCGTGGGCGATGATCGATTCGATCGAGCGAGGGCTGACCGACCCGCAAGGCGCCGGCCCGGGCTTCGATGACGCCCTGTGGGACCATGGCGCCTGGTCGTTCCTCGCCCCCACCACCCCGCCGACCTGGTTCATGGACTCCCGCACCGGCCGCTCCGCCCCCCGGGCCTCGGTCGATTCGAGGCATTGGCGAGGCCCGCTCGGGGTGCGGAGCGCGAATCCGTTCCCGGTCCCGCGGCCGCCATTCCCACGCTCCATTGCCAACGTGCTCCCGCGCGCGAGGCACTTGCCGCGGAACAGCTGGCCCGGCAACCTGCTAGGCGCGGGCGAGGCGGCGCGGATGCGTTCCGGGGTCGCCCGGGCGGGCTCGCCCCTGATCACGGTGGCACCGGCCCCGGTGCTCGGCTTCGAGCTCATCGAGGAGATGCAGGATCTGCTGGCTCGGCTGACCGGCTCCTATGCGTTCGATCTGGAGCATTGGCACGCCAATCCGGACAGCCTGATGTCGCTGCTCGGGGTGCTGCGGAGCAGCGGAGTGAGCCGGCACGTCATCTTGTCGGGCGACGTCCATTACGCATTCTCCGCCCGCGGAGAGCTCGCCTTCGGAGGCGGCAAGCTTGAGATAGCGCAGGTCACCGCCAGCGCCGCGAAGAACGAGCCGCCGGGCCTGATGGGCGCGCTCGGCGTGCTGCAGAGCCTTATGAAACTGTACGAATCCTTGAATCCCTCCGGATGGGGACGCTTCTATTTCGGCGGGACGATCCCGGGATCCTATTGGATCATCGAGATGGATCAGCCGCAGATCGCGCTCGCGCTGAGCGCCGCCCTTCTGCTCCGGGGTCCCCCGATCCTGCGCGAGGAGGTGAGGTTCGACCTGCTTGAGCCCCAGGGGCCCCTTGCCAGCAACCTCACCAAGAGCAATGTCGGACTCCTTACCTTCGACGGCGCGCGGCCGGTCCACCGATTCACCTTCATGAACGATGCCGGGCGCCCCCAGGACCTGCGGGCTCAACGCTATTTCTGAATCGGGCCCCGCGAGAACCCAAAGCCGGGATTGAGGGCGGACGGGTTTGACATCCCGGCCCCTCGTCCTTATCTAGCGCTCACACCCCATCGTATCGGAACAGGACGCGCCGTCGCGCAGCGCGTTCAAAGCATTGATCGGCAAGGGGTTTTCAGACGCTGAAGCTGCGGTTCCACAGGCAGGGACTCGCGGCTTTTTGCGTCTTCTGCGTTCCGCATCGGGCTGACGCCCTCGCTTTCGCGAGGCGGGCGGGCCGGAATGGATCCCGGATCAAGTCCGGGATGACGATCAGGTCCCGGCCACCCGCCGGGGCACAGGAAGGCGAGACACAACTTCATGGCGACCACCGCTCCCCGGGCCACCGAAAACCGCTCGATGGCATCCAAGCGAATCCGCAAGATCTTCGGCAACATCCACGAAGTCTCCGAAATGCCGAACCTCATCGAGGTTCAGCGGGAGAGCTACGAGCAGTTCCTCCGCTCGCGCCCCCAGGACAGCTACGTGTCAGGCCTGGAGAAGACCCTCCGCTCCGTCTTCCCGATCCGCGATTTCGCCGGAACCGCCGAGCTGGACTTCGTCCATTACGAGCTCGAGGAGCCCAAATACGACACCGACGAGTGCCGCCAGCGCGGAATGACCTATGCGGCGCCGATGCGGGTGACGCTCCGCCTCATCGTCTTCGAGGTCGATCCCGATACCGAGACCCGCTCCGTGCTCGATATCAAGGAGCAGGACGTCTACATGGGCGACATGCCGCTGATGACGAAGAACGGCACGTTCATCGTCAACGGCACCGAGCGCGTGATCGTCTCGCAGATGCACCGCTCGCCGGGCGTCCTCTTCGACCATGACCGCGGCAAGACCCACGCCTCGGGCAAATATCTCTTCGCCGCGCGGGTCATCCCCTATCGCGGCTCCTGGCTCGACTTCGAGTTCGACGCCAAGGACATCGTCAACGTCCGCATCGACCGCAAGCGCAAGCTTCCTGTGACGGCGCTGCTCCACGCGCTCGACATGTCGAGCGAGGAGATCCTCAACACCTTCTACGACCGGGTGACCTTCGTGCGCGGCAAGAACGGCTGGGCGATCCCGTTCGTGCCGGAGAATTGGCGCGGCCAGAAGCCGAGCTACGACGTCGTCGACGGCGACACCGGCGAGGTCGTCTTCTCGGCCGGAACCAAGATCACTCCGCGCGCCGCCAACAAGGCGGCCAAGGACGGCCTCAAGAACCTCGTCATCCCGACCGAGGAGATTTTCGGCCGCTATTCCGCCTACGACCTCGTCAACGACAAGACCGGCGAGATCTACGTCGAGGCCGGCGACGAGATCAGCTCCGAGAATCTCGAGCGCCTCGACCAGGCCGGGATCGACCGGATCGAGCTTCTCGACATCGACCATGTCTCGACCGGCGCCTGGATGCGCAACACCTTGAAGGCCGACAAGTCGGAGGACCGCGACCAGGCCCTCGCCGACATCTACCGGGTCATGCGGCCGGGCGAGCCGCCGACGAAGGAGACCGCCGAGGCTTTGTTCGGCGGCCTGTTCTTCGATCCGGAGCGCTACGACCTCTCGGCCGTCGGCCGCGTCAAGCTCAACATGCGCCTCGACCTCGACGTCGAGGACACCGTGACGACGCTTCG